>CAKOUU010000008.1 GCA_934120675.1 uncultured Clostridia bacterium | reverse complement strand
AAAGCAATAAGAGCTTTAGACTTTATAAGTGCAGACCCAAAGGAAAGAGAAAGGCACAATTCTATATTAATGGCAGAGATTAATAGAAGAACTAGTGAGCATAACTTTTTTGAAGCTGGGAAAGAAGAACGGGATTCAAAAGGGAAGATATGAGCGGAATAAAAGAACGGAATAAGAAAAACAGCAAAAGAAATGTTAAATGAGAATATTCCAATAGAAACAATAATGAAGATTACAAAATTAACAAAAGAAGAACTATTAGAAATAAAAAACAATAATAAATAAAATAATATATATATATAAAGTGGAATAAATGAGGCTATTTTTTTTCAGCCTCCTTTACTTCACTTTTTTTATATTTTAGAAAGAGAGAACACACTTTACATAAAACACAATTTGACAATTTCTAGAAATTATAGTATAATACAAAAGATGTTGCCAAAGGGCACAAGAATGAGATTTTATAAAACCAAAATTTTAAAGAAAAATAAAAAGAGAACGGATTAAAATTTAAAACAAAAGATAAGATATAAAGAAAAATTTAAATATCATTATGTTATTAGTAAAATTAACAAATTTGTAAAAAATTTTTTTATAAATAAGCAAATTTAATTATATAAATTTAATGCATTAAAAAATGAAAAATTAAAAGTGGTTTATGTGTGAATATTATTAATTTAAATTTTGTAATTATGCTAAAAACTAAAAAAACACGGTTTTATTAAAATTGAATATAGAATATTTTAAAGAAAAAGAAGCTTTAAAACTAAAATGAAAAGAAAGAGAGGAAAATTATGGCAGAAGAAAAATTGAATAAAAAAGAAGAGAGAAAGCCAAGAGCACCCAGAAGAACAACAAATAAAAAGGTGCAAGATAAAAAACAGGAGATAAAAGAAAATAAAGAAGAGACAGGAATTCGAAGAGAAGAAAAAAGTACGAGAATTTTAAATAGTACAAAAAATTCAAATAGTACAAGAAATACAAGGACAACAAGAAGAACAAGAACTACAAGAAAACCAAGAGAAAGTAAAATACAAGAGAATACAGAATTAAAAGAATCAAGAGAGCTAGTTGTAAGGGGAGAAAGTGCAATTGTAGAGAGAAAATCTACAAGAAGAAATAATATTTTTAAAAAGCCAAAACTAAAAATCATTCCATTAGGAGGATTACATGAAGTTGGAAAAAATATCACAGTATTTGAATATGATGACGAAATAATAGTAGTTGACTGTGGTTTGTCATTCCCAGATGACGATATGCTTGGAGTAGATTTAGTTATACCGGATATTACATATTTACAAAGAAACGAAGAAAAAATTAAAGGATTAATAATAACACATGGACACGAAGATCATATAGGAAGTGTGCCATATTTATTAAAACAAATAAATATTCCAGTATATGCACCAAAATTAGCAATGGGATTGATAAGAAATAAATTAGAAGAACATAGAATTTTAAGAAGTTCAACATTAGTTGAAGTAACACAAGGTCAAAAAATCAAATTTGGTAAATATTTTGAGGTTGAATTTATCAGAAGTACACATAGTATACCAGATTCAGTAATGCTAGCAATAAAAACACCAGTTGGAACAATTTTACATACAGGTGACTTTAAAGTTGATTATACACCAATAGATGGAAAAATAATGGACCTTGGAAGAATTGCAGAACTTGGAAATGAAGGTATTTTAGCATTAATGTCAGATAGTACAAATGCTGAAAGAAAAGGATTTACAATGTCTGAAAGTTCAATAGGACCAGTATTTGACGAATTATTTGATGGATGTACAAAGAGAATTGTTGTTGCAACATTTGCTTCAAATGTACACAGAGTTCAACAAATAGTAAGTTCAGCAGTAAAATATCACAGAAAAATTGCAATATGTGGTAGAAGTATGATAAATATGATTTCAACTGCAAAAGAGTTAGGATATATAGATTGTCCAGATGATATATTTATTGACATAGACACAATGTCAACATATAATGACGAACAATTAGTAATTATAACAACAGGTAGCCAAGGTGAGACAATGTCTGCATTAACAAGAATGGCAGCAGGTGACCATAGAAAAGTTAAAATTACACCAAATGATTTAGTTATAATTTCTGCAAATCCAATACCAGGAAATGAGAAATCAGTTTCAAAGGTAATTGATGACTTAATGCAAATAGGTGCAGAGGTTGTATATAGTGCATTAGCAGATGTTCATGTTTCAGGACATGCCTGTCAAGAAGAACAAAAATTGATATTTGCACTTTCAAAACCAAAATTCTTTATACCAGTTCATGGTGAATATAGACAATTAAAAGCACATGGTGAAACTGCTCAAATGATGGGCATACCAGCTAAAAATATTGTTATGATGGAAAATGGCAGAATTGTTGAGCTAGACGAAAATGACATCAAATTAGGTGGAATGGTTCCAAATGGTAGAGTTTTAGTTGATGGACTTGGTGTTGGAGATGTTGGAAATATTGTTTTAAGGGATAGACAACATTTATCACAAGATGGTTTAATTGTTATTGTTTTAACAATGGATTCTTCAACAGGTGAAGTTGTTGCAGGACCTGATGTTATTTCTAGAGGTTTTGTATATGTTAGAGAATCAGAGAACTTAATGGATGACGTCAAAAATGTTGTTAGACATGAAATTGGAAAATGTGAGGAAAAAGGAATAAGAGACTGGTCAACTATTAAGTCAACAGTTAGAGAAAATCTAAGAGATTATATTTTCTCTAAAACAAAGAGAAATCCTATGATAATTCCAATTATTATGGAAGTATAAAATGCTTTGCAAAGGGGAAAATTTATGGAAAATTCTAAATTACAAATAGTAAGAAATAATATGAATTTGTCACCAAATGAAATAAAAAAGAAATTAAGAAAAACTTATTCAAATATCAGTAATGATGAGGTAATTAAATTAATAATAGAAGTTAGTAAAAAAGAAGAAAAACCTAATGGAAGAATGCTGATTGCAAAACGAGACAATAGAGGAAGAAAGCCAAAACAAAAAGAAGAATTAGAAAGATAAAAATATCATTTTAAGAGGAGAATAGAAAATGGATTACAAAGATTTAGCAAATTTAATATTTCCAGATGCAAAGGAAATATCATATTATGAAGAAAAATATCCAGAAAGAGATTTATCAGAAGGAGCAATAGTAACAAGATTTGCTCCTAGTCCAACTGGATTTGTACATATTGGAGGTTTATACCAATCATTAATAGCAAGGAAATTGGCTTCACAAACAAATGGAGTATTTTTCTTAAGAGTTGAGGATACAGATCAAAAAAGGGAAGTTGAAAATGCAGTATCTGGAATAGTAAGTTCTTTAAAAGATTTTGCAATTGAGCCAGATGAAGGAATGATTTCTGAAGATGAGGGAAAAGGAAATTATGGACCATATAAACAAAGTCAAAGAAAAGAAATTTACCAAGCATATGCAAAATATCTAATTGAACAAGGTAAAGCATATCCATGTTTCTGTACACCTGAAGATGTAGAAGAAATAAGAGCAAAACAAGAGGCTGCAAAAATCAGACCTGGATATTATGGTGTATGGGCAAAATGTAGAACTGTAACTGTTGAAGATGCTATAAAAAGAATCCAAAATGGTGAAAAATATATAATTAGATTCAAATCTCCAGGAAGAGAAGACAGAAAAATACAACATCATGATGTAATTAAAGGAAAGGTTGATTTTCCAGAAAATGACCAAGATATAGTTATAATAAAAGCAGACGGATTACCAACATATCATTTTGCACATGCAGTTGATGACCACTTAATGCATACAACACATGTTATAAGAGGAGATGAATGGTTATCTTCAGTTCCATTACATTTGCAATTATTCCATGAATTAGGATTTAAAGCGCCTAAATACGCACATATTGCACCAATTATGAAAAATGATAATGGAAACAAGAGAAAATTAAGTAAAAGAAAAGATGCAGAAGCTGCTGTAAGTTACTATGCAGAAGAAGGGATTCCAGCAGAAGCTGTTAAAGAATATTTAATGAATATTGCAAATTCTACATTCGAAAATTGGAGAAGAGCAAACCCAGATAAATCAATGGATGAATTCCAATTACAATTAAATAAAATGAGCGTTAGTGGGGCATTATTTGATATGGTTAAATTATTAGATGTATCAAAAACAGTAATATCAAAAATGTCTGCAGAAGAAGTATATGAAAATGCTTTAAATTGGGCATCAAAATATGATCATGAATTAGCAGAAATCTTAAAAGATAAAGAATATGCTTTAAAAGTTTTTGGAATAGAAAGAGGAAACAAAAAGCCAAGAAAAGATATATCCAAATGGTCAGATGTTAAAGAAAATGTTGAATATATGTATAATGAATTATTTGAAAAAAACCAAGAAGAATACCCATTCCAAGTAATTAATGATAAAGAGTCAATTGAAAAAATATTAAAATTGTATGTTGAAAAATATTATGATGAGAATGATGATAAACAAACTTGGTTTGATAAAATAAAAGAACTAGCAGGTGAAATGGGTTATGCAAAAGAAGTTAAAGAATTTAAAGCAAACCCAGGAATGTACAAAGCACATGTTGGTGATGTTAGTACAGTTCTAAGAGTTGCTTTAACAAAGAGAACTAATACACCTGATTTATATGAAATCATGAAAGTTCTTGGAAAAGAAGAGATAGAAAGACGTTTGAGACAATAGGGACAGTGCAAATTTGTTTCATGATTTATGTAGAAATTTGTCGAAAAAATTGTCTTGAGGTGATTTGAAATGGATTATAATATTGGAGATATTGTTAGAACTAAAAAGCAACATCCTTGTGGAAGTAAATTGTGGGAAATAACCAGAGTTGGCGTTGATTTTAAATTGAAATGTCAGGGCTGTGGACACATCGTAATGGTTCCAAGGGAAAAAGCTTTGAAAATGATAACAAAGAAAATAGAAGACAAATGAACCAGTGGGGACGTTGTTAATTTGGTTGAAAAATTTTTCAACCAAATTAACAACGTCCCTTTTGGTTCACAAAAAAATGTCGAAAATTGACATCTTTTTCTTATGTCCAACATAATATATAGTATAACACATCAAATAAAAGTGTTATGCAGGAGGTGACTTTTATGGAGCCACAAGAAGTATTTTGCTATGACAAAAAAGAAGATAAATGCAATAACAATAAATGTTTTGGAATCATAACAGTAATATTAGCAATTGCTTTTTCATTTGTTGTTGGACTATTAGTTGGTGCAGTGGCAATAGCATCTGAAATAGTAGCATCTTTTGGAGCGATAATAGTTTTAGCAGTTGTTTTGGGATTACTTTTAATTTTATCTATTATATTACTAATTTGTAATAGAAAGAAAGATAAAAAAAGAAAATGTTGTTGCTAAAAAAACGGGATTAGGGGACGGGTCTTCAATCCCGAATTTTTTTATTAAATATTTCTAAATGTATCAATATACAAAAAAATTCGGGATTGAAGACCCGTCCCCTAATCCCGTTTTTTTAAATATATTTTTCAATTTCATTCCATACATCATCCATATAAATTCTTCTTTCAGAAGAAAATGGAAAAGTAGGAATATCACCAATTGGATTTAAAGTTTTTTGTAATTTGCTAGCTACATCTGAAACTTTAGTAACAGCAATTTTATCAGCTTTATTTGCCAAAATCATACAAGGTAAACCGGAACGAATAACGTAATCGTACATAAGTTTATCATTTTCAGTAGGTGAATGACGGATATCTACTAAAAAGATAATCAAAGAAATTTGTTCTCTATTAAATAGATATTGCTCAATAAATTTACCAACTTGTTCTTGTTCTTTTTTAGACATTTTACTGTATCCATATCCAGGTAAATCGACAAAATAAAATTTTTCGTCAATATTATAAAAATTAATTTGTCTTGTTTTTCCAGGTTCACTGCTTGTTCTAGCAAGCTTTTTTCTGTTTATCATGGTGTTTATAAAACTTGATTTTCCAACATTGGATTTACCAACTAAAACAATTTCTGGTAAATTATTTTTTGGATATTGAGCAGGTCTTACTGCTGATACTTCAAATTTTGGATTATTTACTATCATATTTACTGACATTCCTTTCTTTCAAGGCACAAAATTTGATTAAAAATATTTATCTCACAAATATTTTTCAAACTTTTACTCCCTCAAATATAAAAAATATTGTTTTCGACGTTTTTTGACATTAAAGTGAGACATTTTTGCACTGTCCCACTTGTTTCATTTTAATTTTTTGGAAGAATTTTTTCAGTTCCACCCATGTAAGGTCTTAAAACTTCTGGAACAGTAACACTTCCATCTTCATTGTAGTTATTTTCTAATACTGCAATTAGTCCTCTTGGCGTAGCAACAACTGTATTATTTAATGTATGTAAGAAATAGTTTCCTTTTTCACTCTTAACACGAATTCCTAAACGTCTTGCTTGAGCATCTCCTAAGTTAGAGCAACTACAAACTTCAAAGTATTTCTTTTGTCTAGGACTCCATGCTTCAATATCGCAAGATTTAACTTTTAAGTCTGCTAAATCTCCAGAACAACAGTCAAGTTGTCTTACTGGAACATTGAAACTTCTAAATAAATCAACACTTAATTTCCACATTTTATTGTACCAGTTCATAGAATCTTCTGGTTCGCATAAAACTATCATTTCTTGTTTTTCAAATTGATGAACACGGTATAAACCTCTTTCTTCTAGACCATGTGAACCAATTTCTTTTCTGAAACATGGAGAGTATGATGTCATGCTAATTGGAAGTTCATCTTTTTTGATTAATTGGTCTTTAAATCTACCAATCATTGAGTGTTCAGAAGTACCGATTAGGTATAAATCTTCACCTTCAATTTTGTACATCATATCATACATTTCTTCAAAACTCATAACACCAGTTACAACATCACTACGAATCATAAATGGTGGTATAGCATATGTGAAACCGTTGTTAATCATGTAATCTCTTGCATATGCAAGCATTGCTTCGTGAAGCCTTGCAACATCACCAATTAGGTAGTAGAAACCAACGCCACTTGTACGTCCTGCAGATTCTTTGTCCATTCCATTAAATCTTGCAATAATGTCTGCATGATATGGAATTTCATAATCTGGAACAACTGGTTCACCAAATCTTTGAACTTCTACATTTTCGCTGTCGTCTTTACCAATTGGAACAGATGGGTCCATAATATTTGGTATTTTCATCATTCTTGATTTTATTTCTTCAGCATATTTTGCTTCTAATTTTTCATTCTCTTCAAGTTGTGCATTTATTTCTTGAACTTTTACTTTTATGCTTTCTGCTTCTTCTTTTTTGCCTTGTTTCATAAGTCCACCAATTTCTGCACTTAAAGATTTTCTTTCTGCTCTTAGATTGTCTCCATTTAATTTTGCTTCTCTGTTTTTTATGTCTAAATCAATAACTTCATCAACTAATACTAGTTTTTCGTCTTGAAATTTGTTTTTGATGTTTTGTTTTACAACATCGGGATTTTCTCTTAAAAATTTGATATCTATCATTTTTGCCTCCTAAAATTTAATTTATATAATTTTTTTTCTTTTATGATTCTTTCTATGGCATTATATAATATTTTTGGTTAAATATCAAGGAAAATTGACATAAAAAAAGTGCATATGTGTTTTTTTGAAATTTTACATATGCACTTTCGAAAAATAAAACTTATCTGCCAAATTGATGTTGTATAAAATCAATTTCTGCAGGGGATAAACTTTTATCCTCAATCTTTATTTCTTGATTTTTTTCAATGTGAGCAACTACTTCATAAGTAGCAATGTCACTGCTTGAGTTTTTGTCTGTTTTTTTCCTCCGTATTTCCTTAATAGAGGGATTGGAATCATTTGATCCAACCGAAAAAATTTCAGTTAAATCTTTGCTGTCTTTTCTCATATTGTGATACTCCTTTCAAAAAATCATAAATAGTCACTTCCAAATTATACCATTTTTAAATGGATTTGTAAATATCTACAAAATAAAAAATTTCTTAAACTGTGAATTGTAACGTTAAATCTATGATGAAAAAAGAATAAAAAAATTGAAAAAGATAAAAATATAAAAAGAAAACAAAAAGGAGCTGATAATAAATGCTTTTAGAAATAATAAAATTTATCATATATTCAGGATTAATAGTACTGATTTCAAAATATATACTAGTAACGACATTAAGAAAATTAGCGGAGGCTTTAAACTTAAAAGCAAAAACTGTTGGAGATATAGCGGGATATGCAACATCAGTACCAGAACTATTAACAATAATAACATCAAGCCTAAGAGGTTTAACAGCTGCAAGTGTTTATAACATTTTAAGTTCGAATGTAATTAACTTAATTCAATATTTAGGTGCAATTTTGTTAAACAAAAACACATCAAAATTGCGAAATAGAGCCATAATAACAGATTTAGTACTAGTATTTTTTACAATAGCAATACCAATTGTTTTTCTAAAACTTGATATAGAATTAAAATTAGCAGTAGTGCCATTATTTATTATTTTGTATAGTTTATTTAGAGTTTTAAATAATCATGTTCATAAATTATATTTAAAAAACGAAGATGAGGAACTTGAGGAAGAAATTGAAGCGGAAAGAAAAGAAGAAAAGAAGAAGCCTAAAAAAGTGTTGTTATATGTATCAATTTTAATTATAACAGGAATTTTATTATTTTTTATAGGAGAGTTATTAGGAGATACACTTGAAAATTTGTGTAATATATTTGGAGTTTCTGAGGTTATTGTTGGTATTTTATTAGGTTTTGTTACGAGTTTACCAGAATTAATTACTTTTTTTGAATCTCAAAGACATTATAAAAAAGTTGAAGATGATATGCTTGGAGTTGTTGAGGCTACTAATAATTTGCTTACATCTAATATATTGAATTTATTTGCAATTCAGACTGTTGGAATTTTGATTTCAACAATAATAATTAAGTAGAAGTTGTAATTTTCTAAGGCTGTGAATTGTAACAAGAAGAAAATAAATGATATAAAAAATTATAAAAAGTGTTGACAAAATAAAAGATATTAGTATATAAATAAGTAAACAAATGAATTTTTAAGTTGCAAAGGAAGGAAAAAGAGATGGAAAAGGATGTTGAAAAATCATATTATGAAAGAGTAAAAAATTATGTTGCTTTAAAACCTGAAAGTACAAAAGTGCAAGTAAGTGCATATACAGGAATTCCAATTGATTTTATAGAAGATGGAATTTCTGCTGGAAAATTTGAAGAGTATGATGGCTATTTGAGAATTGCAAGAAGAAAGGGAATGAATCCTCAAAGACGAAATGAATTAGCACAGAAATTTGTGAGCCAGCTTCATTGTGATGTTAAACCTATAAGTGTTGGTAATAAATCTGATTCTAAATTAGTGGAAGATTTGAAAAAAAGATATGGTGATAATTATAATTCTAAGAATGATAGATATTTATAATTGAATAAAAATAGATTAAAAAATCTAAAATTTTACGGTGGATACTGTAGGTTTTAGATTTTTCTATTTAAATAAGCTAATGTTATTAATGCCCGTTTTTTTATTAAATGCTAACGTTATTAATGTCTGCTTTTGTTCTATATATTATTGTTCACAAAAAATTACCTAGTTCAAAAAATTAGTACATAATTTTAAAAAAGTATTGCATACATAAACTTTTTATGTTAATATAATTACATTATATTTCAAGCGATATATTTTAATTCAAATTTAAGGCAAATCAGCCAAAAATTCAAAAACAAAAATCAAAAAAAGAAAGAAGTGATAAATTATAGCAAAATTATTAAATCCAAAAAATGATTATGTGTTCAAAAGAATATTTGGACATATAGGAAATGAAGACATAACAGCTTCTTTGATAAGTTCAATAGTGGAAAAGAAAATAACAAATGTAGAATTAGACAACAATACAATATTAGAAAAAGACTTATTAGATGACAAAGTTGGGATTTTAGACATAAGGGCTAAAATAGATAATAATATAAATTGCAATATAGAGATGCAAGTAGTAGATCATAGTAATATAGAAAAGAGAATAATGTTTTATTGGAGTAAAATGTATAGTACAAGTATTAAATCAGGAAATGATTATGAATTGTTAGAGAAAACAATAGTAATATTAATATCAGATTATGAGTTAGAATCATTAAAAGAAATACCAAAATATCAAACAAAATGGCAAATTAGAGAAGAAGAATACCACCAAATAATCTTGACAGATGTTATGGAATTATATATAATCGAGATGCCGAAGTTCATAAAATACAAAGAAAATAAAAGAAAAAAAATGAACTTGTGGTTAAAATTTATAGAAAATCCAGAGGTGGTAAAAATGGATGAAAATGCAGAATTAAAAAAAGCCAAAAAGGAATTAGAAAAAATAAGTAATGACGAACATGAAAGATATCTAGCAGAGTTAAGAGAAAAATACATATTAGATCAAAAATCAATAGAAAGTGCTGGATACAATAAAGGTAAAAAAGCTGGAATTGAAGAGCGGTATAGAAAAACGGTATAAAAGAACGGTATAAAAGAACGGTATAATAAAAACTGCAAAAAAATTATTAGAAATGGGAATGGAAATTGAACAAATTTCAAAAGCAACAGGTTTAAATGAAGAAGAAATAAAAAAATTATAGAAGAAATGTAAAATCGTTTGAAATATAATAACAGAAAAAAGTTATAGAAATTTGAAATCTATAACTTTTTTTTGTTGTTAAAAAGAGTTCACAAAAAATTCACAAAAAAATTTAGCAAAAGGTATTGACAAGTGCTAAAAAAGGATATAATATATAACAAGATTAGCAAACAAACAAAAAGAGTGCTAAAAGAGGTGAGAAAATGCTAGATGATAGAAAAAAGAAAGTATTACAAGCCATAGTTGAAGAATATATAAACACAGCAGAGCCAGTAAGTTCAAATGCACTAACAAATAATGAAGAATTACAATATAGTAGTGCAACAATAAGAAACGAAATGGCAGACCTTGAAAAAGCAGGATATCTAGAAAAAACACATACATCAAGTGGAAGAATACCATCAGAAAAAGGATACAGATACTATGTAGACGAACTTTTAAAAGATGACAACATAAGTATGGAAGAAATTAAATATATAAGTGACAAATTAGAAACAAAGGTAAATGAAATAGAAGATTTAACAAAAATTGCAACAACAACAATTTCGGAAATAACACATTATACAACATTAGCAATAGGGCCAAGCACACAAGACTTGCTAATTGAAGAAATCAAATTTGTTTTACTAGGACCAAGAATGTTAATGGCAATTATATTGACAAACACAGGAATGGTAAAGGAAACAATAATAAAATTTGATGAGGACATAACAGATAAACAAGTAGAAACAGTAAATTATATGTTTAATCAAAAGCTGAAAGGTCAACCACTTCAAATTATAGATGTTCCATTAGAAGAATATCTAATAAATGAAATGAAATATAGTGTAAAAGTTATAAAACCAATTATAGAACAAATCAAAAAAGTCATTTCAGAAGATAGGCAAGTATATCTTGAGGGGGCAAACAAAGCCTTTGATTTGCCAGAATTTAATAGTTTAGCAGTTGCAAAGAATTTCGTAAATATAATTGACGAAAAAGATTTAATGACAGACATATTAAATTCGGGATTTGCAAAAGATATCAATGTTTACATTGGTGATGAAAATGAAAAGGAAGAGCTTAAAGATTTTAGTGTTATAACTTTTAAACATAAAGTTGGTGACAAAGATATGGGAACTATTGGAATTATAGGCCCTAAAAGAATGGATTATTCAAAAGTTATTTCGGTCATGAAGTATATTAATAAGAAGTTAAAAGATAAAGGAATATAGAGATTGAAAAATAATTATAATTTTTGCATTGGCAAATTTTAAAATTATTTGAAATGATTTTGAATTAAATGTGTAATAATAAAGAAAGAGGCGATAAAATGGGAAAAGAAAATGAAAATGTTGAACAAGAAGTAACAGAAGAAATTAAAAAAATTAATGAAGAAAAAAGTGAATTACAAAAAAAACAACAAGAATTAGATGATTTGACAGACAGATATAAAAGAATTTTAGCAGAATTTGAAAATCATAAAAAAAGAAGTCAAAAAGAAAGAGAAGGCATGTATAATTCAATTTTAGGTGATGTTGTGGAAGTTATGCTTCCAATATTAGATAACCTAGAAAATGCAGCAAAAGTTGAGACTCAAGATGAGAATTATAAAAAAGGTGTTGAACTTGTTTTAAAACAATTTCAAGATGTACTTAAATCAAAAGGTGTAGAAGAAATCAAAGCTCTTGGAGAAATTTTTGATCCAGAACTTCATGAAGCTGTTAGCAGTGTTCAGGATGATTCTAAGGGAGAAAAAGAAATTGTTCAAGAGTATAGAAAGGGCTACAAAATAGGTCATAGGGTTATTAGACATTCTATGGTGGTAGTCGCAAATTAGTTATTAATTTTAAAAATATAAAAAAATTTTAGGGAGGAATTTAAAATGGGAAAAATTATAGGAATTGACTTAGGAACAACAAACTCATGTGTAGCAGTTATGGAAGGAGGAGAGCCAGTAGTAATACCAAACGCTGAAGGTAACAGAACAACACCATCAGTAGTGGCATTTTCAAAAAATGGTGAAAGATTAGTTGGACAAATAGCAAAACGTCAAGCAGTTACAAATCCAGAAAATACTGTTATATCAATAAAAAGAAAAATGGGTACAGCTGAAAAAGTAAAAATAGAAGGTGACAGCTTTACACCACAAGAAATATCTGCAATGATTTTACAAAAATTAAAAACAGATGCAGAAAATTATTTAGGACAAAAAGTAACTCAAGCAGTTATTACAGTACCTGCATATTTCAATGATAGCCAAAGACAAGCAACAAAAGATGCTGGTAAAATAGCAGGTCTTGAAGTTTTAAGAATTATAAATGAACCAACAGCAGCAGCTTTAGCTTATGGAATGGATAAAGAACAAGACCAAAAAATATTAATTTATGATTTAGGTGGTGGAACATTCGATGTTTCTATACTAGATATTGGTGATGGTGTATTCGAAGTTCTATCTACAAGTGGTAACACACATTTAGGTGGAGATGACTTTGATAATGCAATTATTGATTATTTAGTAGATGAATTCAAAAAATCAAATGGAATTGATCTAAAAACAGATAAAATGGCAATGCAAAGATTAAAAGAAGCAGCTGAAAAAGCTAAAATAGAATTATCAGGTGTTCAACAAACACAAATTAACTTACCATTTATTACAGCAGATGCAACAGGACCAAAACACTTAGATGTAACTTTAACAAGATCTAAATTTGAAGAATTAATTCATGATTTAGTAGAAGCTACAGCAGGACCAGTTAACCAAGCATTAAAAGATGCAGGATTAACAGCAAATGATATTCATAAAGTATTATTAGTTGGTGGTTCTACAAGAGTTCCAGCAGTTCAAGAAGTTGTTAAGAGAATAACAGGTAAAGAACCAGATAAAGGAATAAACCCTGATGAATGTGTTGCAATTGGTGCATCAATTCAAGGTGGTGTTTTATCAGGAGATGTTAAAGATTTAGTATTACTAGATGTAACACCATTATCATTAGGTATTGAAACATATGGTGGAGTATTTACAAAATTAATTGAAAGAAACACAACAATACCAACTAAAAAATCACAAATATTCTCAACAGCAGCAGATGGTCAAACATCAGTAGAAGTTCATGTATTACAAGGTGAAAGAGAAATGGCTGCATATAATAAAACATTAGGAAGATTCCAATTAACAGGAATTCCAGCAGCACCAAGAGGAGTACCTCAAATTGAAGTTACATTTGATATAGATGCAAATGGTATAGTTCATGTATCTGCAAAAGATATGGCAACAGGAAATCAACAAGATGTTTCTATTACAGCATCAACAAACTTAACAGATGAAGATATCGACAAAGCTGTTAAAGATGCAGAAGCACATGCTGAAGAAGATAAAAAGAAGAAAGAAGAAATCGAAGTTAAAAATAATGCAGAAAGTTTAGTTTATAACAGTGAAAAAACATTAAATGATTTAGGTGACAAAATTAGCGGAGAAGAAAAAGCTAAAGTTGAAACTGAAATCGATAATACTAAAAAAGCATTAGAAACAAACGATACAGAAAAAATCAAAGAGGCTACAGAAAAATTAACAAAAGTATTTTATGATATGTCAGAACAATTATATAAAAATGCAAATCCAAACGGAGCAGCAGGAGTAGATCCAAATGCAGCATCAGGTAGCGGAGCAGATAACGGTTCAGATGCTAATAATGGCGGAAACAATGGAAATGTTTATGATGCTGATTATAAGGTTGAAGATGACAAATAGAATTTGAAAAATTTCGGGATTGGGGGACGGGTCTTTCATCCCGAAAAATTTTTATGATAAAAAAATCGGGATGAAAGACCCGTCCCCCAATCCCGAAATTTTATGGAGGAAAAAATGGCTAATAAAAGAGATTATTATGAGGTTTTAGGTGTTAATAAAAATGCCACAGATGATGAATTAAAAAAGGCTTATAGAAAAATGGCTAAAAAATATCATCCAGATGCAAACCCAGATAATAAAGAAGAAGCGGAAAAAAAGTTTAAAGAAGTTAACGAAGCATATGAAACACTTTCTAATCCTCAAAAAAGAAAAATGTATGATCAATTTGGAACAGCTGATCCACAAGGGTTTGGAGGGGCTGGTGGTCCATTTGGAGGTGGAAATTATACATATTCTACTTCTGGATTTGATGGCTTTGGAGACTTTGGAGATTTAGGTGATATATTTTCTTCATTTTTTGGTGGTGGTTTTGGTGGCAGACAGTCTGCTAGAAAAAACAGTGGACCACGAAAAGGTGCAGATCTAAATCTAAATATGGATATTACATTTGAAGAGGCTTTTTTAGGTGTTGAAAAAGAAGTTGTAATAAACAGAAATGAGACTTGTGAACATTGTCATGGAACTGGTGCAAAACCTGGAACAAACCCAATAAAATGTCCGGATTGTCATGGAACAGGTCAGGTAACACAAGTTCAAAATACAATTTTAGGTCAAGTTCAAACAACCAGAACATGTGGTAAATGTCATGGAACTGGTGAAATCATTACAGAGGTTTGTGAATTTTGTAAAGGTAAAGGAACAATTAGAAAACAACCAAAAATAAAAGTTAAAATTCCTGCAGGAATTGATGATAATCAGACTGTAGTATTAAGAGGAGAGGGCGAACCTGGTAGCAAAGGTGGGCCTAAAGGTGATTTATATATTACATTAAGAATTAAAAAACATAGCATATTTACTAGAAAAGGTAATAATGTTTTATGTGATATTCCAATTACTATGACTCAAGCAGCACTTGGTGCAGAACTTGAAATACCAATGGTTGATGGAAGTAAGGAAAAATATAAAATTCCAGAAGGTACTCAAACAGGTACAAGGTTTACTATTAGAAATAAGGGATTTAAATATGTAAATTCAACATCTGAAGGAGATTTAGTATTTACGGTTCAGGTTCAAACACCTAAGAGATTAACTAAAGAACAAAGGGAGTTGCTTGTTGAACTTGCAAAAACAATGAATGAACAACCACCTGTTAAGAAAAAAGGATTTTTTGGATAATGTATAAAAATTTTATAGTTAAATATTGTGAATGCCAAAAATGAGATTAATTCAAAAGAGTTAATCTCATTTTTGTATTTAATAATCGATTTCTTCAATATCAACATCTGTTTTTAAATATCTTATAATATCTTCATCGGAAATATTAAGAACTTTTATAAGTTTTTTCAAGGTCTTAACAGTAGTTTTTGATTCGTTGTGTTCTAAACGTTGAAGATGTCTCCAACTGATATCTATTTTTTCGGCTAGTTCTTCTTGTGAAAAGCCATTTTTAACTCGATATTCTTTAATCATTTAACAGCCTCCATAAATAATTGTTGCGATAATTATGTCATAATTACTGTAAAAATAGTATGGTATAAATATCATAGAACTATTACAATAAATTTGATTAGTGCTACAATATTTTGATATTTATTAAGTAAATTTTACTAAGAATTTATTTGAGATGATGTTAAAATTTATTGATTGTAGGATGTTATCAAAATTTTAAATTATAAATTTTTTCTTTAAAAAGATGTTGACAAAAAATTTTATTAAGAATATAATATAACTACATATGAACAAATATTCATATAATCATATAGCATTAGTATTAAGGGGTTGAAAAATAAAAATTTGGATATTATGAGTATGCAAATTAAATTCTATACCTTTAAAAGAAAGGAACATCAATAAATATGGAAGAAAATTTTACAGAGTGCAACATATTGCACGAAGAAACAGTAAAAAAGGTAAAACAAAAAATGCCAGAAGATGGCTTTATATACGACTTAGCGGAGTTATTTAAAGTATTTGCAGATTCAACAAGAATGAAAATAATATATGCCTTGCTAGAAGAAGAACTATGTGTGTGTGACATAGCAAACATAGTAGGAACAACGCAATCAGCAATATCACACCAATTAAGATTACTAAAACAGTCAAAATTAGTAAAATTCAGAAGAGAGGGAAAAACAATATTTTACAGTTTAGATGATGAACACATCGAACAAATCGTAAAGAAAGGAAGTGAACATATTGAAGAGTTATAAATATACATTAGAGGGGTTAGACTGTGCAGCATGTGCAAAAAAAGTAGAAGACGAAATAGCAAATACAGAAGGATATGAAGATGTAGTTGTTAATTTTTCAACATTAAAATTAACATTTAAAACAGACAAACCAAGTCCAAAAAAGGAAATAACAAAATTAGTTCAAAAATTAGAACCAGATGTTGAGGTTTTAGAAGATGGAGAAAAGATCAAAGAAAAAGAAGAACACAATGAACTAGATATTGTGAGAATAATAGTAGGACTTATAATATATGCAATAGCTTTAATAGTAAGCAAATCAACACTTATAACAAATATATTAACAATAATAGCATTTGTTATATTGTTATACAAAACAGCTAAAAAAGGATTTAAACAATTATTTAAAAACAAAGTATTAGACGAAAATATGCTAATTGTAGTATCAGCAATAGGAGCATATTTAGTTGGAAAAAATTCAGAAGGACTAATGGTAATTACACTATATGAAATAGGGAAAATTTTAGAATCAAAAGCTGTTAATAAAACAAGAAAATCAATATCAGATTTAATGAATATAAAACCAGAATATGCAAACTTGAAAAAAGGTGAAGAATGGGAGCAAGTAACACCAGACAAAGTAAAAATAGGGGATATTATTCTTGTAAAAACAGGAGAAAAAATACCACTAGATGGCATTGTAATAAAAGGAAATTCTCAAATTGACAATTCAGCATTAACAGGTGAAAGCAAACTTATAGAAGTATCAGAAAATAGCAAAGTTCTATCAGGAAGCATAAACACAAATGGATTAATAGAAGTAAAGGTTGAGCAAACATATGAAAACAGTACAGTAAGTCAAATATTAAACTTAGTTGAAAATGCAACAGACAAAAAAGCAAAAACAGAGACATTTGTATCAAAAGCAGCAAAAATCTATACACCAGTTGTAATGGGGCTTGCACTATTAGTAGCAATATTTATGCCACTAATTATAGCAGGGGTAACTTACAAAGAAAGTATTTATAAAGCACTAATATTCTTAGTAATTTCATGCCCATGCTCAATAGCGATATCAGTTCCATTAAGTTATTTTTCAGGAATAGGTAAGGCATCTAAAAAAGGAATATTGATTAAAGGTAGTGATTATTTAGATGGAATAAAAGATATCAAAGAAATTATATTTGATAAAACAGGAACAATTACAACAGGAAATTTTGCAGTGTCAGAAATACAAGCAATTGATGAAATGTACACAGAACAAGATGTTTTAAAATATTTTGCAATGGGCGAAAAAAATTCAAATCATCCAATAGCAAAATCAATATTAAAAAAATATTTGAAATTAGTTAGCAAAGATGACAACGAAATTTTAAACGGAAACAAAGATAAGAATGAACAAAAAAATTTAAAAATAGAGAATGTTGAAAATTTTGAAGAAGTTTCAGGAAAAGGAATTCAATATCAATATGAAGGAAAGACAATAAAAATTGGAAATGCAGAATTCACAAATGCAGATAAAGAAAATATTGTTGGAACAGTTCTATACCTAAATATAGACGGAAATGTTGTCGGGAAAATAGTTTTAACAGATGAAATAAAACCAGCAACAAAAGAAACAATGGAAAAACTTCATAGATTAGGAATAAACACAAAAATGTTCACAGGTGACAAAAAAGAAATTGCAGAAAAAATAGCAAAAGAAGTTGGCATAAAAGCGGTAAAATCAGAAATGTTACCACAAGATAAATACAATGAATTAGATACAATAATCGCAAAAAGAGATGAACACCAAAAAGTTGCATTTGTTGGTGATGGAATAAATGATAGCCCAGTACTAGCAAGAGCAGATGTTGGAATTTCAATGGGTGGAATTGGTTCGAGTTCAGCAATAGAAGCTTCTGATGTTGTAATAATGACAGATGAACTTTCTAAAATTGGTGATGCGATTGAAGTTTCTAAAAAGACAAATAAAATTATAAAACAAAATTTAATTTTTTCAATAGGTGTTAAAATATTGACTTTAGTTTTAAGTTTATTAGGAGTTGCTGATATGTGGCAAGCAGTTTTTGCTGATGTTGGTGTTACTTTGATTACAATATTTAATACACTTAGAATTTTAAAATAAGACAAAAAAAGGCAGGCTATCTGCCTTTTTATAATGGAAACATGTAACAGTTCAGTAAAGTATAGGAATTAATTATTATAAATGTTGATATATTAATATTTTTTGTAAAAAACATAGCCGGGGTCTACCTATAGGTCTTTTACTGCAAAATATTAGTATATCAACATTTAAAGCAAATTTACAAAATTTCTTACTGAACTGTAACCTGTTTTGTTCAATATTATAAAAGAAAAAAGCACAAAAACTATATTCTAAGTTCTTGTGCCTAAAAAAGTTAAAATACCTTATTTAGTTTTTTGCAAAATTCTACAAAGACTTCAGGTTCTATATCAGGTATAATATAAAATTGTGCCACTACATATGCTGCAATAGGAAAATCGTTAACTCGTTGCTTTAAGTTATTTTGTACCATTGTTAAGTCCCCAAATGTTTCCATTAATAATATAATGAATGCAACTTGAGTTGGCTTTAATTTTTCATTTTCTAAGTTGTTATATTTTTGCATAACTAAACGTTTCAAATTTTCTAAAAGAATTGGCAAGTCTTTCTTAGACTCAATTTCTATGAAAAAAGGAGAATATTCATTTATAAATTTTTTGAATTTTTTCTTGGTATTATAATACCTTTCGATGTCGCTATTATGCATTAAAGATACTACTTGAGAATCTATGCATATATGTGAATATTCTTCATCTTTTAAAGCTTGCCGAAATGCTCTCTCTGCTAATTTTTTATATTTTACTTTTTTATCCATAATGTTTCCTCCTTTAAGTTTGTTAACACATATATTAACATAAAATGTGATATTTTTCAAGCTAACAGAAAAAAACACAAAAACTTAATTTAAGTTCTTGTGTCTAAAAAGTTAAAATACTTTATTTAATTCTTTGAAAAACTCAAAAAAATCTTCTGGAACTATATTTGGCATAATATAAAGTTTAGATACTAAATATGTTGACATTGGCAATTCTGTCAATCTTTCTTTCAGATTATCTTGTATCCATGTCATACTAGAAAATGTTTCCATTAATAATATAAGTTGTAATGCTTGAGTTGGTTTTAATTCCTCGTTTTCCAAATTGTTATATTTTTGTATAACTAATTTTTGTAAAGTGTCAATACAAATTTGCCATCCTTCTTTATCTTCAATATCCATAAAGAATGGGCAAGAACGATTCATAAATGCCTTAAATTCCTCCTTGTTATTGAAATCAACTTCGTCGAGGTGAACCAAAGGATCAATTTGTAGAGAAATTAAACCTTCTTCTTCTTTTAAAGCTTGCCGAAATGCCTTCTTTGCTAATTCCTTGTATTTTGCTTTTTTATTCATAATGTTTCCTCCTTTAAGTTTGTTAACATATACATTAACATAAAATTCAACACTTGTCAAGTTAAGCAAATAAAAGTCTACTAACCATTTAATTTCAATGATTAACAGACTTTTTCCAGTGATGAATACAAAGATTTGTGCGACAACAGTGTAAGTTCACGGGAAATCGAATTGATGCAAGAAATGGCAGAAAAAGGATTTCTAAAGTGTGATGAAGAAGTCAAGTATAGCATTACACAGAAATTTATTGATGCTTGTTTAGTTGCATAATTAAAAAGGGGCAGGAAAATATCCTGCTCTTTTTCAATAACGAAATATATTGGTAGTTTTTGTTTTTATAAATTCGGAAAATTATAAAAAACCTCTTTTATAACTTAAAAACTTATGATATAGTATAAGTATAAAATAAATATGCGAAAGGAAAAGAAAAAATGAAACAAAGAATGACAAAAGAACAAATAGAAAAAAAGAAAAAAAGAATAATAAAAACATTTATAACAATAATAGGAATAATTTTAATAGGAATTATAGCCTATAACATAAATAATCACATAATACTAGACAAAAACAAAAACATCAACTTGGTAATAAACAACAAAAATGTAACATCAAACTTAAAGAAAGAAATCATAATAGAAAATGACAACATATACATATCAAAACAAGATTTAGGAAACTTTTTTGATAAATACATATATGAAGACAAAGAAAATGATAATATAGTAACAACATACAATAATAAAATAGCAACAATAAGCTTAGAAGAAAACAAAATGAATGTAAATGGTTCAAATAAAAATACATATGCACATGCGGAAAACAGAAATGGAACAATATATATTCCAATAACAGAATTAGAAGATGTATATGGAATAGAAATTAAATATATAGAAAATTCAAAAGTATTAACAATAGATTCAACATCAAAAGAACAAAAAAAGGCAATAATAACAAAAGATGTAGCAGTAAAATCTTCAACAAAATTTATAGCAAAAACAGTAGACAGAGTAAAAAAAGGAAGTTATGTAATAGTTGTTTCAGAAGATAAAGGGTATGCAAAAATAAGAACTGAAAATGGAAAAGTTGGTTTTGTAAAATCTAACAAAATAGCAAATACAGTAGTAGTTAGAGAAGAAATGCAAGAATCAAAACAAATAGATGGAAAAGTAAATTTAGTTTGGGACTATTATTCAGAAGTAGCAACAGCTCCAGATAGAACAGGGGTTACAATGGATGGCGTAAATGTTGTATCACCAGCATTCTTCCACTTAAATTCAAAAGGAGAACTAACTGAAAATATAGGACAAGCAGGTCAAGAATATATAGAATGGGCACATTCAAATGGATATAAAGTATGGCCAATGGTTCAAAATGCAGGAAATGGAATGATAAATGTTACTTCAGATATAATGAATGACTACAATAAAAGACAAGAATTAATAAATGAAATAGTAGTTGCTTGTGTTAGATATAAATTAGATGGTATAAATATAGACTTTGAAAATATGAAACAAGAAGACAAAGATATGTATTCTAGATTTATAATAGAATTAACACCTAGATTAAAAGATATGGGACTTGTAGTATCTGTTGATGTTACTGCACCAGATGGCTCTGAAACATGGTCAATGTGTTTTGACAGAAATGTAATTGGAGATGTTGCAGATTATATAATATTTATGGCATATGACCAATATGGAACATCAAGTAATAAATCAGGAACAACAGCAGGATATGACTGGGTAAATGTAAGCTTGAACAAATTTTTAAAAACAGAAGAAATAAAAAGTGATAAAATTATTTTAGCTATTCCACTATACACAAGATTATGGACAGAAGACAGCTCAGGAAAAGTTGTAAAACAAACTACAGTATCATTAAAAAATATGTATAATGTAATTCCTGCTGGAGTAGAAAAACAATGGGACGATAACTTAAAACAATACTATGTAGAATACCAAGATGGTCAATATACAAAGAAAATTTGGATAGAAGATGAAAAATCATTAACAGAAAAAATAAACTTAATCAGAAATAATAATTTAGCTGGAGTTGCCTCTTGGGAAAAAGGCATGGAAACAGATAATTTTTGGACATTTTTAAAAGAAAGTCTTGACTTTTAAGGACTTTAAAAGATATAATGACTAAAAGTAACAAGCGGAGGTATTTAAGACATATGCAAAATAGTAACATATATTATACAACAGAAAAGTATGCAAATTTAACAGACGAACAAATAATATCTCAAATAAAAGATGGAGACGAGCAAGCCTTATCATTTTTGCTAGATAAATATAAAGATTTAGTAAACTCAAAAGTCGGAAAATACTTTATTATTGGAGCAGAAAGAGAAGATATTATCCAAGAGGGAATGATAGGTTTGTATAAAGCAATTAAAGGGTTTGACCATTGTAAACAAAACACATTTAAAACATTTGCAAATTTATGTATAGAAAGACAATTAATAACTGCAATAAAAAGTTCTAACAGGCAAAAGCATATGCCACTTAATTCATATTTGTCATTAAATACATCAGCGTACGAAAACGACGAAGATGGTACAGAATTGATTGAAACTTTTGAAGTAGATACAATAGAAGATCCGCTAGAAACAATAATGAAACAAGAATCATTTGACGAAATACAAAATGCTGTGCATAAGTCTTTAAGCAAATTTGAAGGACAAGTTTTGGAAAGATATATGCAAGGTGAAAGTTATGAAGTTATTGCTAAAAGGCTTGATACACCGATAAAATCAGTTGATAATGCAATACAAAGAATAAGAAAAAAAGCAATAAAAAATTTATTTTAAAATTTGAAAATGTCCTTTTTGGAATATTAGTTCCAAATAGGGCATTGACTTTAAAATTGATATTAATTATTATAGTTGTCAGTTTGTTATAAAATGGTTGTCAAAAGCTTATGTGAAAGTTTGAAACAATCTATATGCTTGCATAGCTCAGTTGGTAGAGTGCGGCCTTGGTAAGGCCGAGGTCGCGAGTTCAATCCTCGCTGTAAGCTCCATAAATAATATTATTATATATAAGAAAAATAATGCTCCCAAATATGGGAGCATTGATGACTTTTAAGAAAGACCGGAATATTTATGTTCAATCAACTTTCTCATCAAAATGCGGTGATTAAGAGTTAAAAGCACTTGCCTCAAAATAATCAACTTTTTCTTATCACCTAAATTAGTTTGGGATATTCTATATCGAGCAAGATCCCGTAAAGTTTCTAATTTTTCTAAAGGCATTTTAGATATGTCAATAGAATCTTTCCTGTAGTAGTTTTCGTAATATTCCATTTTCAAGATGTCAACTAAATCTTTCTTGGAGTGGTTTTGGTTTTCGTCATATGTCATATGTAATTCCTCCTTGGGTAATTGATAATTAAATTATACCACAAAATAAAGAAAAAATCAAAAAATACTGAAATTAATTGAAATTTATGTAAGTTTAAAGTATAATATATTTAGGTTTTGTAGCTATGCAATAAAAATAGCATGTAACAATTAATACTCATATAACAATTGTAAGGAGGAATATCTCATGAAAAAACGGTATTATTTATTTTTATTGGTTGTATGTATGACCATAGTACTTTGTTCTTGTGGCGAATCAAGTAATATAGTAACTCTTGATGACACAAGTGATACAACATTAGAAACAGACGATTCATCCTTGAATTCAATATCAATTTATAGTACAAGAGACGATAAGGAATACCTTAAATTCCTTACAACTTTTGATAATACAAACTATAAAATAATTGATATTACAACAGGTATGGATACATATTGCTATGGCGAATCATATATTGTAACATATGGTAAAAAAGAAGATGATAATGCAAATGAAGCTGTAGCATATAAGTACTACTTATACAAAACACGTAAACAATCAGAATATCAAAGTTTTTATAATTTATTTGATTTTGATAAGTATGAGATAGTAGATATTAGTACTAGATTAAGCACTTATATATATGGTGAGTCTTATGTTATCACATACAGAGAAGTGCTTGATAAGTAAACTGATAGGAATGAAGGGGATGTCTATTTTATAGGCATCCCACCGTTATGGCCTGAAATTATTAAAAATAAAAAAAATTATTAATGTAAAATTTCATTACGTAAGGATTAAAAAGAAAAAATCAAAAAATCAAAAAATCAATTGACTTTTAAGCAAAAAGGTATTAAAATAAAAATATAATAAGAAAAAACAAGTAAGAGAAAAGTAAAATAAAGGTTACTAAAAAGAGAGAACTAGCCGTGGCTGAAAGCTTGTTCAAGAAAACATATTTGAAAAACTAACTCTTCAAGTTTTTGGTGAATAAGCCAAACGTGTAAGATGCGTTATAATCTTTTAATTAAGTAAAAATTAGGATGGAACCGTGTAATAAATGCACTCCTATAGATGTAAAAATCTATGGGAGTGTTTTTGTATGAGAATACAAAATCCAACATGGGAGAATATGTCTCATTTGGAAACAATGTCTCAAACAGAACAGAGCTAAAGCTTAAGTTATCTGTAACTCGCTTTGCTCGAACAGCTAACTCATTCCCAAAGAGACAAAGAGATAGAATGGAGGAATAAAAATGATTAAATTAACATTAAAAGATGGTTCAATAAAAGAAGTTGAACAAGGAAGCACAATATATGAAGTAGCAAAAGAAATAAGTGAAGGATTAGCAAGAGTAGCAACTTGCGGAATAGTGAACGGAGAAGTAAAAGACCTAAGATATGAATTACAAGAAGACTGCAACTTAAGTATAGAAACATTTGACAGCAGTTTAGACGGAAAAAAAGCATATTGGCACACAACATCACACATAATGGCCCAAGCAGTACAAAGACTATTTCCAAACGTAAAATTTGCAATAGGACCAAGTATTGAAAATGGATTTTACTATGATTTTGATGTGGAAAAACCATTTACAGACGAAGATAAAGAAAAAATAGAAGCTGAAATGAAAAAAATAATTAAAGAAGATATTGAAATAGAAAGATTTTCATTACCAAAACAAGAAGCTTTAAAATTAATGGAAGGTCAGGCCTATAAGCAAGAATTAATAAATGATTTAGCAGATGGAGAAGAAATAAGCTTCTACAAACAAGGCGATTTTACAGACTTATGTGCTGGACCACATTTAATGAAAACAGGAAAAGTAAAAGCTGTTAAAATATTATCATCATCAGGTGCATACTGGAGAGGTGATGAGCATAATAAAATGCTACAAAGAATTTATGCAATATCATTCCCAAAAGCAAGTCAAGTTGATGAATATATGCAAAAGCTAGAAGAAGCAAGACAACGTGACCACAGAAAAATAGGAAAAGACCTAGAATTATTTATGACAAGCCCATTAGTAGGTTCAGGACTTCCAATGTATTTACCAAATGGTGCAACAGTAAGAAGACTATTAGAAAGATACATTCAAGATAAAGAAGTTGAAATGGGATATCAACATGTATATACACCATCACTTGCAAATACAGAATTATACAAAGTTTCAGGACATTGGGATCACTACAAAGAAGATATGTTCCCTGTTATGAAAATGGATAATGAAGAAATGGTATTAAGACCAATGAACTGTCCACACCATATGCTAATATACAAAAATAAAATGCACTCATATAGAGACTTACCAATAAGAATTGGAGAATTAGCACATGACTTTAGATATGAAGATAGTGGAAGCGTTTGCGGTTTAGAGAGAGTTCGTGAAATGTGTCAAAATGATGCTCATCTTTTTGTAAGACCAGACCAAATTAAAGAAGAAGTTGGAAAAGTTGTACAATTGATATTATCAGTTTACAAAGATTTTGGATTTAAAGATTATGAATTTAGATTATCACTAAGAGATAAAAAAGATACACACAAATATTTTGATGATGATGAAATGTGGGAAAAAGCAGAAGGCCAATTAAGAGAAATTTTAACAGAATTAGGAATAAACTTCTACGAAGCAGAAGGAGAAGCAGCATTCTATGGACCAAAACTAGATGTTCAATTAAAATCAGCAGTTGGACATGATGTAACAGTATCAACTTGTCAATTAGACTTCTTATTACCAGAAAGATTTAAGCTAGAATATGTTGGAGAAGATGGAGAAAAACATAGACCAGTTGTAATCCACAGAGCAATTTTAGGAACATTTGATAGATTTATGTGCTTCTTAATTGAAGAAACAAAAGGTGCATTCCCATTATGGCTTTCACCAACACAAGTAAAAATATTACCAATTACAGATGCACAACATGATTACGCAAAAACACTTGAAGAAAAATTACACAAGGCTGGAATTCGTGTAGTTTTAGACGATAGAAATGAAAAAGTTGGATATAAAATCCGTGAGGCTCAACTTGAAAAAGTTCCATATATGTTAGTTGTTGGAGCAAAAGAAGTTGAAGAAAATACAGTTTCTGTTCGTTCAAGAGAAAGTGCAGAAAATGAAACTATGGATGCTGATGCATTTGTAGAAAGAATAAAAGAAGAAGTAGAAAATAAAACAAAATAAAATAAAAAATGTCCTTTTTAAAGACGATGTCTCAAATGGAACCGATGTCCCAAACAGAACCGTCCCCAAAAGGACATTTTTTTATAGTTTTTTACTCATAATAATTGCATCACTTTTTCCATCATAATAATTTTTTCTAATACCCAATTTATCAAAAGAAAACTTATCATATAAACGAATAGCAGAAAGATTATTTTCATTAACTTCCAAAGTAATTGTTTTTAAATTTAAATCTTTAGAATAATTAATTAAATTTTCTAACAAAACAGAGCCAATACCATTATGTCTAAAATCTTTTTTTACAACAATATTCATAATATCGGCTTCATCCAAAATAACTTTTAAACCAGCAAAACCAACGATAGTATTTTCGTCAGCTTTAGCAACAATTACATAAGAATTGTCACATTCTAATTCTTCCTCTAAAACATCATAGCTCCAAAAATTATCAAAGTCAGAAGCTAAAACATTTTTTATACTTTTTAAATCCTCAATAGACATCTTGCTTAATTTTAAATCCATAATAAATCTCATTCCTTCCTTAAGACACAAAATATTTAGAAAATTAAATGTTTCCTTTTAATTTAGCCTCTAATTGAATTTGTGCTTGTGGCTTTTTTAAATATAAAGGTAAAATATTTTCACCAATTTTATTTGTATTAATAAATTTTGTGAAACCTGCAATTCCCAAATTTTCAATATTTAGATAAGAGCAGAACTCTTCTTTAGAACTTTCAAAATTAGACTTGTCAGCGTTAAATTTATCAATACAGAAATTACATAATTGAGCAGAAGAGATTCCATCTCCAACAAAATTAACATTTGTGGTATTATAATCAGATTTTAATAAACTTAAAACATCGTTAACAGATTTTGCACAAGGTTCTTCTAAAACACTATAAACACCATTGTTTAATTGATATAGAGCAAAATAACAGTTATCATTTTTACAGTCAATAGTACTACAAATAATTCCATCATCTTTGATATTATGAGCTAAAACTTCAAGACTAGAAACTCCAACGCAAGGGATGTTCAAACTATCTGAAAAAGCCTTACAAGTGCTAACTCCAATTCTAATACCAGTAAAGGAACCAGGACCGATGTCTGAAACTAATAAATCTATATCACTTAAATTTAACTCACATTCGTTTAACAATTGTTTAATTAATGGCATCAATGTTTCAGAGTGCGTTAAACCATTATCTAATTCTAATTTTTTAATTAAATTTGTATCTTCTAAAATTGCAACACTACACAATTTACTAGAAGTATCAACAGCTAAAACTTTCAAAATTATTCTCCTTTCAAACTATCAATAATATTATCATATTTGTTGCCAATAGATTGAATATTTAAAATTCTTTCATTTTCATTTGAATCATCTCTTGAAAAATCAATTTTAATATATTCATTTGGAAGTGCATCTTCAATTAATTCTCCCCACTCAATTAGGCAGATACCATTTTCAAAGTATTCGTCTCCACCAATTGCATAGAACTCAGAAGAATCCTCTAATCTATAAACATCAAAATGATAAATATTAATATCATCTTTTTTATATTCATTAACAATTGTAAATGTAGGACTAGAAATTTCATTTCCTAAACCAAAGTAAGTTAAAAATCCTTCTGTAAATTTTGTTTTCCCAGAACCTAATTCACCGCAAAGTACAATTAAATCACCTTTTTTTAACATAGAAGCCATTTTAATAGCTAATTTTTTTGTATCATTTTCTGATTTTGAATTATATATATAATTTTCCATTTAAATTCTCCTAAAATTTTATAAAAATTTTATAAACACAATATAGTAATAGTGTGTGAAGATATGTATTTTTTAGAATTTTTGAGTGTGAATGAAACAATATTAGAAGTTCTTAAATAAATTAATGGAAAGAGTTCACAATGTGGAAGAGTGCCATTAATTTATTTAGAAATTCTTTTATTGTATATTGAAACCGAAAAAATTATAAAAAATACATATCTTCACACAAAATTATAAAGCAATTATTAAACTGTAATTATTATAATATAAAAAATTAAAAAATTCAATGAAATGTATTGATAAAATTAACAATTTGTAATATAATCGTAACGAAAATGTAACAAAAGCGAAACAAAAATAAAAAAGAAGGGAAGAAGTTACATGTTAAAATTTGGATTTGGACAAGACGTAGGAATAGATTTAGGAACAGCAACAGTAATAGTGTATATAAAAGGAAAAGGAATAGTACTAAGAGAACCATCAGTTGTTGCAGTGGATAGAAACACAGGAGACGTACTTTCTGTAGGTGGAGAAGCAAGAAGAATGTTAGGAAGAACACCAGGAAATATAGTAGCAACAAGACCATTAAGAGAAGGTGTAATATCAGACTATACAGTAACAGAAAAAATGTTAAAACACTTTATAGGAAAAGTATGTGGAAAATCAATATTTGCACCAAGAATAATGATATGCATACCATCACAAGTAACAGAAGTAGAAAAGAAAGCAGTAATAGATGCAGCAATACAAGCAGGGGCAAGAAAAGTTTACTTAATAGAAGAACCAATTGCAGCAGCAATTGGAGCTGGAATAGATATAGCAAAACCATGTGGAAATATGGTAGTTGATATTGGTGGTGGAACAACAGACATAGCCGTAATATCTTTGGGAGGATCAGTTGTAAGTACATCATTAAAAGTTGCAGGAGATAAGTTTGACGAATACATAGTAAAATATATAAAGAAAAAACACAATATAGTAATAGGTGAAAGAACAGCAGAAGACTTAAAAGTAAATATAGGATGTGTATATCCTAAAATTCAAGATGCAGAGATGGATATAAGAGGTAGAGATTTAGGAACTGGTTTACCAAAAACAATAACTGTTCATTCAAGTGAAATGCTAGAGGCACTGATTGAACCAGCTATGATGATAGTAGATGCAGTTCATAGTGTATTAGAAAGAACACCACCAGAGCTTGCTGCAGATATAAGTGATAAAGGAATCTATATGACAGGTGGAGGATGCTTAGTAGATGGACTAGATAAATTATTACAAGAAAAAACAGGAATAAATGTAATGATAGCACAAGACTCAATATCTTGTGTAGCACTAGGAACAGGAAAAGCACTTGATAATTTAGATAAATTAGATGGAAGGTCAAAATAAAAAATATGAACCAGCGGGGACGTTCTTTAATTGGTCGAAAATGAAAAAACCAACGGGGACGTTCTTTATTGGTTGAAAAGAACAAATCTAAAAAAATAAAAGAAATTATTCTTTGGTTGGGTAAAAAATGAAAGGAAAAAAATGAGTAAAGTAGTAAGATTTGTAACATTGGGATGTAAAGTAAATCAATATGAAACAAATGCAATGGCACAAAAATTTCTAGAAAAAGGATATCAAATAATTGAAGAAATAACATCAGAAAATGAAGACATCAAGCCTGATATATGTATTATAAATACATGTACAGTAACAAATATGTCAGATAGAAAATCAAGACAAATGCTAAGAAGAATGAAAGAAAAAAATCCAGAAACAATAGTAGTTGCTGTTGGATGTTATGCACAAGTTGCAAAAGAAGAATTAGCAAAAATTCCAGAAATTGATTTAGTTTTAGGAAACAATGAAAAAGTTGAAGTTGTAAAACATGTTGAAGAATATATAAATAACAACATTAATAATGTAGAATTAGATGATGTAATGTACTCAAAAGAATTTTCTGATTTTGGTGATGTTACATATACAGAAAAAACAAGAGCTGTTATCAAAATCCAAGATGGGTGTGACAGATTTTGTTCATATTGCATAATACCTTATGCACGTGGAAGAGTAAGAAGCAGAAAGCCTGAAAGTATAATTTCAGAAATTACACAAATTGCATCAAAAGGAATAAAAGAAGTTGTAATAACAGGAATTCATATAGCATCATATGGAAAAGACTTTGCAATGAGTAAAGATAGCGAATTAGCCAATTATAGATTAATTGATTTGTTAGAAGAAATAAACGAAATACAGGGAATTCAAAGAATAAGATTAGGGTCAATAGAGCCTTTACTTATAACAGAGGAATTTGTAGAAAGACTTAAAAAGTTAGAAAAAATATGCCATCATTTTCATTTATCATTACAAAGTGGATGTGACGAAACACTAAAAAGAATGAATAGAAGATATACAACAGAACAATTTAAAGAAATTGTACGATTATTAAGAAATGCATATAAAGATGTAAATTTAACAACGGATATAATTGTTGGGTTCCCAGGTGAAACAGATGAAGAATTCAATAAAACATATCAATTTCTAAAAGAAATAAAATTTTATAAAATGCATGTATTCAAATATTCTCCACGAAAAGGAACAAAAGCAGCAGTAATGCCAAATCAAATTAGTGGGGATATTAAGGAAAAAAGAAGCAGAGAATTATTAGAATTATCAAATGAAAATGAATTGGAATACAACCAAAAATATACTGGCAATGAAGTGGAAGTTTTGTTTGAAGAAGAAAAAGAAAAAATATATAAAGGACATACACAAAATTATATTTTAGTATATTGCCAAACAGACAAAAAAATCGACAATAAAATAGAAAAAGTAATTTGTAAAAAAGCTGAGCAAGATCATATTTTTGGAGAAGTGCTATAATTTTGTTGTTAGATTTTACAGGGTTTTTATATTGGTATATATTATAAAATATTATTTTATAATATATGTAACATAAATGTAATATTAATGTAATCAAAACTTAATATAAAAATATTGATATTTATGGTATTTTATAGTATAAATTAAGTAGCTAAAATATTTTGGTACAAAGGAGGAAAAGCAAATGGCAGAAATAAATCAAGAAGGTACATCAGGAGTATTTGGAGGAATTTCATTTGAAGGGGCAGAAATAAACAATGATACAGTAGTTGAAAATGCAGGAACAATTAGAAACGAAGCATTACCTGCTAAAGTTGGATTCTGGCAAAAATTCAAAGCATTCTGGTTACAAGATATTGATTGGAATAAAGAAATAAAAGTTGAATTAACACCAAAGCAACAAAAAGTTGAAGATGAAATAAATGATTTCTTACATCAAGAAATTACTTGGGAAAAAGTTCATGACTTTTTATTCCAAGAAGTTACTTTTGGAAAGAAAAAATAAAGCTAATGTAAATTTTTAGTGAAAATTTATAAAAAGTATAGCACATTAAATTCATATGTGTTATACTTTTTTTGCTGATTGATAAAACATTTTATTTTTCAATCGAATGTGTACGTTTAGAAGGGAAAGAGAGTGGAATGGCAAAAAATAAAACAGTATTTGTATGCAATGAATGCGGATACGAATCAGGAAAATGGCTAGGAAAATGCCCAGCATGTGGAAATTGGAATACTTTTTTTGAACAAAAAATAGTAGAAAGCAAAAACAGTTCATTAAAAGCAGAAAAAGGAACAAACAATATACCACAAAAATTAAACTCATATGAAGCAAAAGAAACAATAAGAACATCAACAGGATTTGACGAATTAGACAGAGTTTTAGGTGGAGGACTTGTAAAAGGTTCATTAATTTTACTAGGTGGAGAACCTGGTATTGGTAAATCCACATTGATTTTACAATTATGTGATAAAGTAAAAGGAGAAGGACAAGTTTTATATGTTTCAGGAGAGGAATCAGCAGAACAAATAAAACTTAGAGCAGATAGATTACGGAATAAATAATGAAAACATACTATTCTTAGGTGAGACAGATATAGATGTTGTAAACCAAAATATAATAAATTTAAACCCAAAATTAGTAATAATAGATTCGATACAAACAATGTATTCAGAAGAGATTTCAGCAGCGGCAGGAAGTGTAAGCCAAGTAAGAGAAATAACATCACAAATAATGAGAGTATGCAAATCAAGAAATATAACAACAATAATCATAGGCCATGTTACTAAAGACGGAAACATAGCAGGGCCAAGAGTTTTGGAACACATGGTAGATACTGTTTTATACTTGGAAGGTGAAAGATATTTTTCATACAGAATATTAAGAGGTGTAAAAAATAGATTTGGTTCTACAAATGAAATTGGTATGTTTGAAATGAGGGGAGAAGGAATGTGTGAAATAACAAATCCTTCTGATGTACTGATTTCAGAAAGAGAAGATAATCCACCAGGTTCATGTATTGTATCATGCATGGAGGGAACGAGGTCAATGCTAGTAGAGTTGCAAGCATTAACATCTCAAAGTGTATTTGGATATCCAAAGAGAACTGCAAATGGCATAGATTACAATAGATTAGCACTATTAATAGCTGTTTTGGAAAAAAGAGCAGGTATGAACTTAGGAAATCAAGATGTATATTTAAATGTTGTTGGAGGTTTGAAAATAAGTGAACCTTCAATAGATTTGGGAATATTGATGGTAACTGCATCTAGTTATAAAAATAAGCCAATTGAAAAAGGTGTTGCAATAATGGGCGAAGTTGGGCTTACAGGAGAAGTTAGAAGAATTAATATGATAGAAAAAAGACTAAAAGAAGCAGAAAAATTAGGATTCAGAAAATGCATAATTCCAGAAAGTAACAAAAAAGGCTTGAAAGAAAAATTTAAATTAGATATAATAGGTGTGAAAGATATAAATGAAGCAATGAAAAGTTGCTTTTAGTGAGGGAGGTAAATAACTTGACAGCGGATTTACTTAAATTAATAGCACCAGGAACACCAATAAGAGATGGACTGGAAAACATATTAAGAGCAAAGACAGGAGCACTATTGCTTATAACAGACAACAATGATGTAATAAAAGAAATTGTTGATGGCGGATTTTATATAAACGAAGAATATACATCTTCAAAATTATATGAACTAGCCAAAATGGATGGAGCAATTGTCTTAAGTGGAGATTTAAAAAGAATACTTTTTGCAAATGCACAACTTATACCCTCAAGAGAAATAGAAACAAGAGAAACAGGAACAAGACATAGAACAGCAGAAAGAACAGCAAAACAAACAGGGGAACTAGTAATAAGTATATCTCAAAGAAGAAATATTATCACAATATTCAAAGGAGATTTTAGATATATACTAGAAGACACAAACGCAGTATTAAATAAAGCAAATCAAGGAATTCAAACACTTGAAAGATATAGAAAAGTATTTGATAATAGACTTTCAATCTTAAATGAATATGAATTCAATGACATAGTAACACTAAAAAATGTAATTGATGTAATACAAAGAGCTGAAAGAGTAAGAAGAATAGCAGACGAAATAAAAAATCAAATTTACGAATTAGGTGTTGATGGAAGACTTGTAAGTATGCAATTACAGGAACTTATGGGTGGACTAGAAAAAGAAGAAGAACTAATCATAAAAGATTATATAGTCCAAACAAAATCTTCGAGAAAAAAGAAAACACCAGAAAAAGTAATAGAAGAATTGTCAAAAATGCAATATGAAGAAATGACTAGAGAAAATACAGTTGCAAAATTATTAGGATATGAAACATTTGACAATTATGACGAAGTTGGTGTATATACAAGAGGATACAGAATACTTAATAAGATACCACGAATGCCATCAAATATAGTTGAAAACTTAGTATCATCATTTAAATCATTTCAACACGTACTTGCAGCTGATATAGAAAGTTTGGACGAGGTAGATGGAATTGGTGAAGTTAGAGCAAGAACAATTAGGCAGTCTTTAAGAAGAATGCAAGAACAATTCATGTTCGAATAAAATAAAAAAGCGAAGGGAGAAATAGTTAAAAAATGAAAAACGTAGGAAAAATTATTTGGATAGTAGCAATGATAGCTATAATAGTATTAATAGGAGTTGTTGGATTTGGATATTATAAAAAAGTAACATTCAAAAGTCAAAATCCAGTAGCAACAATGGAAGTAGAAAATTTTGGAACAATTAAAATGGAATTATATCCAGACCAAGCACCAGAAGCGGTAGCAAACTTTATAACATTAGCAAACAGAGGATTTTATGATGGAACAACATTTCATAGAATAGTAAAAGATTTTATGATTCAAACTGGTTCAAAAGATGGAGATGGAACAACAGGTGCTAAATTGAGTGATTTAAAAGATGGTGGAGAAGATAAAGATTATTCAATAAAAGGTGAATTTCTATCAAATGGAGTTACAAATACAATAAAATTTGAAGAAGGAACAGTTGCAATGGCTAGAGCTGATTATACACAATATTCTTCAAGTTTAAAAGAAGAATCTTATAACTCAGGATGTTCACAATTCTTCATAATGACTAAAGAAAATACAAACCTAAATGGATATTATGCTGCATTTGGTAAAGTTATAGAAGGCCTAGATGTTGTACATCAAATTGAAAATGTTGAAGTTAAAGCTGCTGAAGGACAAGAAAATAAAGAAAATGCAGAAGTTAGTACACCAGTAAATCCACCAAAAGTTACATCTATAAAAGTTGAAACATACGGAGTTGATTATGGTATGCCAGATACTTTAACACCATTTGATTATACATCATGGTTATATAAACAATATGGAGTTGGGCAACAATAAGTTACATTTAATGGACTGATGTAAATTGTAACCAAATTGTAACAAAAAAATAAAATAAAAAGAAAAACACTTGCCAAATAAAAAGGCAAGTGTTAAAATAATAATAGATTAAAAAAAAAACCGCATTTGCCGGAAAATTTTTTTAATCTTTTTTTATTTTTATATTCTAGGAAGGATATCATAGTATGATAGCTTTCTGTAGAAGATAAATATGGCAAAAATCAGATTTTGTAGCAGTTTGCACTGCGTACAAAATCTTAATTCTGGTTTTTTTAGGAGGAGGAAAAAATGAATACAAAGTACATATTTGTAACAGGCGGAGTTGTATCAGGATTAGGAAAAGGGATAACAGCAGCATCACTAGGGAGATTATTAAAAAATAGAGGATATAAGGTAACAATACAAAAATTCGACCCATATATCAATGTAGACCCAGGAACAATGAACCCATATGAACATGGAGAAGTTTTTGTAACAGACGATGGAGCAGAAACAGACTTAGATTTAGGACATTATGAAAGATTTATAAATGAAAACTTAACAAAAAATTCAAGCATCACAATGGGAAAAATATATTCAGAAGTAATAGAAAAAGAAAGAAGAGGAGATTATTTAGGAAAAACAGTACAAGTAATTCCACATATTACAAATCAAATAAAAGAAAAAATATATGGATTTGAAAATACAGACACAGATATAGTAATTTCTGAAGTAGGTGGAACAGTAGGAGACATTGAAGGGCTTTCAATAATTGAAGCAATTAGACAAGTAGGATTAGAAAAAAATCCCGAAGATGTATGTTTTATCCATGTAACATTATTGCCATATATATTTGGGTCAAATGAAATAAAATCAAAACCAACACAACATTCAGTAAAAGAATTACAAAGTTATGGAATTATACCAGATATTTTAGTATGTAGAACAGAACAAGATATACCAGACAATATAAGAGAAAAATTGGCTTTATTTTGCAATGTTAGAAAGACAAGTGTAATTCAAAATAAAACTGCTGACTGCTTATATGCTGTACCACTAATGCTTGAAGAAGAGGGATTAGCAAGAGAAGTTTGTAACCATTTGAAATTGGATAGATATATACCAGACAACAGAAAATGGGAAGAAATGATAGAAAAAATAAGAAAAATAGACAAAAACAATAAAGTTAAAATAGCAATAGTTGGAAAATATATTAAATTAGAAGATTCATATATATCAGTAATTGAAAGCATTAAACATGCAGGATTTGCAAATGATGTGGAAACAGAAATTAAATTAATAGATGCAGAAAAAATAACAAAAGATACTGCAGATGAAATGCTTAAAGAATTTCAGGGAATTGTTGTTCCAGGTGGATTTGGAAATAGAGGAATAGAAGGAAAAATTGAAACAATTAAATATGCAAGAGAAAACAAAATACCATTTTTGGGAATTTGCCTAGGAATGCAAATGGCGGTTGTTGAATATGCAAGAGATGTGCTAGGATTAAAAGATGCAAATTCACAAGAATTTGACGAAAAATCAAAAAATCAAGTAATTCATATAATGGAAAATCAAAAATCAGTTAATAAAAAAGGTGGAACTATGAGACTTGGAAGTTATCCATGTGTTATTAAAGAAGGAACATTGGCAGAAAAAGTTTATGGTACAACTGAAATTGCAGAAAGACATAGACATCGTTTTGAGTATAATAATGATTATAAAGAAAGGCTTGAAAATGCAGGTTTAATTTGTTCTGGTACTTCTCCAGATGGCGAATTGGTTGAAATTGTTGAACTTTCTCAAAAAGAACATCCATTTTTTATTGCAGGTCAGTTCCATCCAGAGTTGAAGTCTAGACCTAATAGACCTGCTCCATTGTTTGTTGAATTGGTAAGGGTTGCAAAATCTAGATAATTGTTGTATGAAATTTACATAATTTGCAAATTCTGTGGGAATATGCTATAATTAAAACATAATAAAAATTATATATTTATGGAGGTAATACAAATGAAAAAAAATCCAAATGACAATTACTACACAACCGAAAATGAGATAATCATTGAGGATGGCGATACAGGAGAACAACAAATCTTTTTTATGGACATAGAAAATGGATTAGTAATCCGGTCTTTTATGGAAGATGAGATTGACTGTATAATAAGTCAGTACGACAACATAACGTCAAGTGAAAAAAGGAAAAAGAAAAGGTTTTTAAGAGAGGAGCTCCCAAAAGAAAATTCTCAGTACAACTATTTTGTTGTCGAGAAGATTGAAGGAGAGAATCTAAAAAGGAAAAGGCTAAACACGATATACGGACTCCCAAGAACTGTAATTGGGATGGGGATGAAATATTGGGCTGGTAAAGGTCCAACTAGACCTTATGAGCAAATAGAATTGTATATATATGAAAAATATCAACAATATACAATTTCTTCACAAAGATCATTAACCAGCCTAACTCAAAAATTGGGTTTAAAGGGAGAGACTTATATAAAAGCATAAAGCCTCCATCAAAGAGCTTAGAGAATTCTGGGCTCTTTTTCTTTGACTTAAAGGCAAACTATTAAAAAAATATAAAATAAAAAGTTAATTTATAAAAACGTTCTATAAAAATTAAAATAGACATATAATATATAGTCAAATGTGAATTTTATGTGAATTTTAGCAAACTCTATTGACAATTGCTAAAAAAAGGTATAAATTATTAGCAGTTAAACAAAAAGAGTGCTAAAAATAAAAAGTAAAACATTCTTAAATGGAAAAATTGAAGGAGGTAATATCATGATTAAACCATTAGGAAGTAGAGTATTAATAAAAATGAAAGAAGGCGAAGAAACAACAAAAAGTGGAATAATCTTAGCAAGCAGTGCACAAGAAAAACCACAAATCGCAGAAGTAATAGAAGTAGGACCAGGAGAAAAAATAGACGGAAAAAATGAAGAAATGTATGTAAAAAAAGGAGACAATATAATAGTAAGTAAATATTCTGGAACAGAAGTAAAATACGAAGGAACAGAATATTTAATAGTAAAACAAGATGATATTTTAGCAATTGTTGAATAGAAGTTGAACCAATGGGGACGTTCTTAAATTGGTTCATATTTAGGAAAAATAAAAAATATAAAAATTTAGTAATTTGAACCAATTTAAGAACGTCCCCATTGATTCAACGAAAAAGGGAATTTGAAGGAACGTCCCTTAATCCCGGAAAGTTAGGAGGAAATTTAAAATGGCAAAACAAATAAAATTTGGAGAAGATGCAAGAAAGTCTTTATTAGAAGGAGTTAATAAATTAGCTGATACAGTTAAAGTTACATTAGGACCAAAAGGAAGAAATGTTGTATTAGACAAAAGCTTTGGAGCACCACTAATTACAAATGATGGTGTTACAATAGCTAAAGATATAGAATTAGAAGATAAATTTGAAAATATGGGAGCAAGACTTGTAAAAGAAGTATCAGAAAAAACAAATGATGTTGCTGGTGATGGTACTACAACAGCAACAGTTTTGGCTCAAAGTATGATTAAAGAAGGAGTTAAAAACGTAGCTGCTGGAGCTGACCCAATGGCAATGAAAAGAGGAATTGACAAAGCAGTTAATTCAGCAGTTGAAGAATTGAAAAAAATAAGTGTTCCAGTAAATGGAAAAGAAGATATAGCAAGAGTTGCAAGCATTTCTGCAAATAATGATGAAGTTGGAGAATTAATTGCAGAAGCTATGGAAAAAGTTTCAAAAGACGGAGTTATCACAATTGAAGAATCAAAAACATCAAATACAGAATTAAATGTGGTTGAAGGTATGCAATTTGACAAAGGATATGTTTCTCCATACATGGTAACAGATACAGAAAAAATGGAAGCAGTTGTTGATAATCCATACATCTTAATTACAGATAAAAAAATAAGTAATATTCAAGAAATATTACCATTATTAGAAAACTTGATGCAACAATCAGGAAAATTAGTAATAATTTGTGACGACATAGAAGGAGAAGCACTTTCAACATTAGTGCTTAATAAATTAAGAGGTGTATTAAATGTTGTAGCTGTAAAAGCTCCAGGATTTGGTGATAAGAGAAAAGCAATGCTTCAAGATATCGCAATTTTAACAGGTGGGGAAGTTATAACATCAGACTTAGGACTTGAATTAAAAGATACACAAATTGAACAATTAGGTAGAGCAAGACAAGTAAAAGTTCAAAAAGAAAATACTATAATTGTTGACGGAGCAGGAGATAAACAACAAATAGCAGATAGAGTTGGACAAATAAAAGCTCAAATAAATGAAACAAAGAGCGAATATGATAAAGAAGGATTACAAGAAAGACTTGCTAAAATGGCTGGAGGAGTTGCTGTAATTGAAGTTGGTGCAGCTACTGAAACAGAAATGAAAGATAAAAAATTAAGAATTGAAGATGCACTTTCTGCAACAAAAGCAGCAGTTGAAGAAGGTATAGTTGCAGGTGGTGGAACAGCATTAATAAATGTAGCGCCAGCAGTTGAAAAAACAGTAAATGAATTAACAGGTGGAGAAAAATTAGGTGCAACAATAGTATTAAAAGCATTAGAAGAACCTGTAAAACAAATAGCAAGAAATGCAGGATTAGAACCAGCAGTAATTGCTGATAATGTTAAAAAATCAGAAGTTGGTGTAGGATTTGATGCAAGTAAAGAAGAATATGTTGATATGAAAAAATCAGGAATTGTTGATCCAACAAAAGTTACAAGAAGTGCTTTGCAAAATGCAGCATCAATTGCATCAATGGTTATCACAACAGAAAGTCTAGTTGCAGATATTCCAGAAAAAGACTGTCATTGTGGTCATGATAATGGAATGGGTGCAGCAGGAATGGATGGAATGTATTAAAAGAGAATAAAAACTGAAGATAAAAAATATAAAAAAATTTAAAATATTTTCAAAAAAGTCTTGACAGTTATAAGAAAATCATTTATAATCTATAACTGTCAGGAACAATGCAGGTGTAGTTCAATGGTAGAACCTCAGCCTTCCAAGCTGATGACGTGGGTTCGATTCCCACTACCTGCTCCACATTTATTTATAATATGTGGAAAACTGATAACAATTTCATAGTTGCAGGTGTAGTTCAATGGTAGAACCTCAGCCTTCCAAGCTGATGACGTGGGTTCGATTCCCACTACCTGCTCCATAAATAAGAATCAGAGTAATAAGATTACTTTGATTTTTGTTTTTATTAAGGTGAAAAATTATTGTTTTGTTGAAAATCATAAAAAAGCAAGAATGCTATCCACATTTGTAGATAGCATTCTTTGAATTAAATTCCCATTAACATTTGAGCATGAATATATTCCTGTTCTTCTGTTTTTGACATACGGCCTGGTGGTAGTTCAGCAGAACCTGTATGCAGGCCTTTCTGGAATTCAACAGTTCTTCCATTAGATAATTCTAATGAACAGTTTCTCGAGAACCGAGCCTGTAATCTTTTAATAGGCTTTGTGTAAAGTTCATAAATTGATACTCTCATAATGAATCCTCCATTAAAAAAAATAACTGTTTATTGGTAAAATGGTTAAATATAACCTAATTAAATTATAACAGATATTGACATAAAATACAAGAGAAAATGAATTTTTTATTATAGCAGTTATTTACTTTAATTATTAGATTAACAAATAAATATCAAAAATTCACAAAAAACAGTTGATATTTTTACTAAATTAATATAAAATCTAGAAAGACAAAAAGGAGGGAACAAATGATAACTTTAAAAGATATTAAAGAAAACAAAGAGTTAGATGCTCTAATAAGAGGAGCACAAAAACAACTAAATGCAATAGGATACACAGAACATGGACACAGACACATATCAATAGTATCAAAAAGAGCAGGAGACATACTAGAAAAATTAGGCTATCCAGAAAGAACAGTTGAACTAACAAGAATTGCTGGGTATATGCATGACATAGGAAACTGTGTAAACAGAGTAGACCATGCACACACAGGGGCAATACTTGCATACAACATTTTAAAAGAAATGGGAATGCCAATAGAAGAAATAACAGAAATAATGATGGCAATAGGAAACCATGACGAAAAAACAGGAACGGCAGTAAGTGACATATCAGCTGCACTAATATTAGCAGACAAATCAGACGTACACAGAGATAGGGTGGTGAACAAAAATTTATCAACATTTGATATTCACGATAGAGTAAATTATGCCGTAACAAATGCAGATTTAATCATGGATGAAAAAGAAAGAAAAATAAAACTAAATTTAACAATAGATACAAAAATATGCCCAGTATTAGATTACTTTGAAATATTTATGGAAAGAACAATGATGTGCAAATATGCAGCAAAATATTTAAAAATATGGTTTGAACTAATAATAAATGATACAAAATTATTATAATACTAAATAAATACTAAACAAAAATTTAAATAGTTGGAATACAAAATTAAAAGATTTTGGACGACAATAAACGAGCAAAGTGAGGGATTTGTAAAATGAAAAAAGAAAGAAAAAATGTAATGAAAACAATAAAGATATTAACAATTATATTACTAATTGTTTTAGTATCAATGGTAGGATTTTTTGGAATATATAAACAAAATAAAAATCAAATGTCTAATATAGTTAAAGACTACACATATGCAATGGAATTAAATGGAGCAAGAACAATAAAATTGGCTTTAAATTCAAAAAATTCTGACGAAACAAAAACAGAAGAAAATTATAATAAAGCAAAAAAAGTAATAGAAAGAAGATTAAAAAAATTAGATGTACAAGAATATAATATTTCTTTAAATAAAGCAACGGGAGAAATGATTATAGAAGTACCAGAAGGTTCAAATACAGACACTATAGTAAGTAATTTGACTACAGTAGGAAAATTCGAAATATTAGATAGTGAAACAAAAGAAGTATTAATGAATAATGATGATATAAAGTCTTCAAGTGTATTATATAACACAACATCATCAGGAACATCAGTATATTTGGAAATAGCTTTTAATAAAGATGGAAAGAAAAAGCTAGAAGATATAAGCAAAACATATGTAAAATCTGAAAATAATACAACAGAGAATAACACTGTTGAAAACGAAACAGAAGGAAATACATCAACTGAAAATTCAGAAAAAGCAACAAACACAGAAAATACAACTAATACAGAAAATAAAACAACTGATAGTGCATCAACAACAGGAAAGAAAATAACAATGAAAATTGATGACGAAGAATTAATGTCAACAAGTTTTGATGAAGCAATTACAACTGGAAAAATACAGTTATCAGTTGGAAGTGCAACATCAGACAAATCAACATTAAATGGATATGTAACACAAGCACAAAATGTTGCAACAGTATTAGATAGTGGCAATTTACCAGTAAAATATGACTTAGAAAAAAATCAATATATATTATCAGATATAACAGAGCAAGACTTGCGTAATATAGCAATAGCTGTAGCAGTAATTTCAGTTATAGGAATAGTTGTTTTAATAGCTAAATATAAAACAAACGGATTATTAGCAGGAATTTCATTTATAGGGTTATCAGCAATATATGCTTTATTAGTAAGATACACAAATGTAACAATATCAATTGAATCAATATGTGGAATTGTTGTAATGTTAATACTAGATTATATATTCACAACAATGTTACTAAAAAATATAAATAAACAAAACAAAGAAGAAGTTGAAAATGTAGTTGGAAAAGCTACAACAGAAACATATGTAAAATTCTTTAATAGAATATTACCAATTTGCATTATAGCAATAGTATTTTGTTTCGGAAAATGGGTGCCTATTAACAGTTTTGGAATGATATCATTCTGGGGACTAGTAATAATTGCAATATACAATGCAATTGTAACAAGAAATTTACTTAAAATAAAAGAAAGTAAATAAAATAAATTTATAAATAATTTTAAATTAAGATAAACTAAGCAGAACAAAATGAAGGTGAGGTATAATTATGAAGCAAAAAGAAACAAAAATTTTAATAGCATTAATTGCTATAATATTGATATTAGGAACTATAATGATAGCAACAAAAGGAATAGCATTTGAATTAAAATATCAAGATAGCCAAAAAGTTGAACTTAATATAGGAAAAAAATTTGAAGAAAAAGATATAAAAAGTATAACAAGTGAAGTATTTGGAAAACAACCAGTAATGATTCAAGCAATAGAAGTATATAAGGATGCAGTAAGTATAACAACAACAGAAATAACAGAGGAGCAAAAAGCAAATTTGATTTCAAAAGTTAATGAAAAATATGGAACAGAATTAACAGCTGAAAATGTTACAATTGAAAACATTGCTCATGTTAGAGGTAGAGATATATTAAAACCTTATATAACACCATTTATAATAGCTACAGTAATTGTTCTAGTATATTTGGCAATCAGATATTACAAATTAAATTCTTTAAAAGTTTTAGCAAAATCAGGTGTTATCATAGTTTTAGCACAATTGGTTTTACTTGGAATTATGGCTATTACAAGAATGCCAGTTGGTAAGTTTACAATTCCATTTGTATTGGGAGTTTATTTAATATCAACTTATATTTGCACATCTATGTTTGATGCAGATTTAGAAAAGATAAAGGTAGAAGAAAATAAATAAAAATTTAATAAACCATTAGCTCGGCTAAGCAGAATGGTTTATTTTTTTATTTATGTAATTGCTTATCCACCCAGTTCTTATAAAGAACTGCTGTCAAGGCAACGTTTAATGTTAAAGATAACATTAAAGATAATATTAAAAATAGTATCACTTTAACCATAAACATCACCACCTTTCCTACGAAGCTTCGTAAAATTGGTGGCAAAACCACATCCGCTTATTATCATTTCCTATGTCAAATATTTTACAATAGTATTTTTAATTTGTCTATAATATTTATAAAATTTGATAATTTATTTTTACTAATAAATTACTGGTTTCATCTTGATAGACTATAACCACCTAGTATTATCAGCTTTTTTATACCTTAAATCATTCGTTATAGTTGACTTTTACACAAAACATGATATAATTCACATAATTTAATTTAATAATCTCCTATATGCAACTTATGGAGTTTAATATAGAGTAACTATTAACAATGCACTATGGAAAGTCAATTGACAAGGAGGAAAAATTATGGATAAAATAATTGTCATGTTTGAAAATGAAGACAAAGAATTAAATATGTCTTTATATGATTTTATTGATGAACAATATAGGAAAGCAAATCCAATAATAGTTTGTCATGTAACTGAAGAAGAATATAGCAATATGAAAAAACAGATAAAATCAGGTTGCTTACATGAGAGATTACCTAAAATTATAACGGATGAAGAAAGAGGATATAATAAATTCCGCTATGTTGTAACATATGACAGAGCAGAAAACAATTTGTTAATTTCCGATTACGATAATCCAAAGAAAATAGGTAACTATACAATAGATATGGATGGTATTCATTACAATGAAAACGGATATCAAGTTACCAATCATCCTGATGCACATAGATTTGGATTTTTTAATCTTAAGATATACACCACAGAAAGTTACAACGATATTATTGCACATTACGAAACAGTATCAGCAATAAGAAAAGACACTATACAAGAAAAAACTATGGAATTAATTGAATTGATTGGGAAAAGTTGTAAAACATGTGATACTGAATGTACTGGTGGAATGAAATATGCAAGTCACTTTTGCCGTTGGTGGTCTCATATTATTCATTGATATTATTTTTAAACTGACTAATACTCAAACCAAACTAGAAAAGAGAAAATTTTGTTTTCTTTTTTCTAGTTTGTTATTTAAATTTTATCATATTCCTTCATTATATTTTCAAATTTTAAATAATTTTTTCTTACATCATTTGGTTTGAATGTTTTATCCATATATTGGATAGGTACATAACTTTGACCTAACATTGGATTTTCTGGAAATACATTATCTTTTTCTTCAAATCCACATTCACAACAATCCATATATTCATTTTGATTACAACTAAAATTTGTATTGGCTACATTTGAGTATTTGTCTTACATTATGTCACTTTGTTCTTCACATGAATTGTTTTGATAATTATTATTCATACAATAACATTTTCTTCTTCCAAACATTTTGTTTTCCTTCTTTATTTTTATTATATGAGAATTTTCGACATTTGCTACTTTTTATTCAAATTAAATGGACAAAACTACTTAAAGAAGGAATCCTATTATAAACAATAATTTTATAGACTGCAATGTAACAAATTATAAAATAAATTTATAAAAAATTTAAAAATACTATAAAAAATAAAAAAAGTAATGATATAATAAGCATAAATAAAAAATGGAGGTCAAGTAAATGGGAAACATAGTATTACTAGATGACTTAACAATAAATAAAATAGCAGCTGGAGAAGTTATAGAAAGACCAGCTTCAGTAATAAAAGAAATGGTAGAAAACTCAATAGATGTAGGAGCAAACAATATAACAGTAGAAATAAAAAACGGTGGAATATCATACATAAAAGTAACAGATAACGGAAAAGGAATAGCACCAGACGACTTAGAGATTGCATTTGAAAGACATGCAACTAGTAAAATTAGAAAAGCAGAAGACTTAGATGTAGTAACATCTATGGGATTTAGAGGTGAAGCATTAGCAAGTATAGCAGCAATAGCAAATGTAGAAATGATATCAAAAACAGAAGCACAAGACACAGGATATAAAATAGTAGTAGAAGCAGGAAATATACTAGATAAACAAGAATCAAAAGGATTATTTGATTTTAGAAAAAATGAGACTAAAAAAATTGAACAATACAATGATCAAGAAAGTAAAATAAAAACAAATGTAGGCTTAGGAGGCCCTATAAATACTGCAGATGTACTTGAACAACTTAGAAAAATGCAACAAGATTTACAAAAACAAGTTGAAGAAAATCCAAGTATCAAATTAAATGATAATTATGTTCAAATGAAAAAACAAGAAGAAACAATTAACTTAAATTCGACTGAAATAACAAACAATGAAAACAGTCAAAAACCAGCTGAAACAGAAAATATTGAAGAAGATATTAATGAAAAATTTGAACAAATATGGTAAGAGAAAAATTTGACTTAACACCAAATGGTATTATTGAATATTTAAAACTTAGAGAGCCTATTTATACTAAAACAACAAACTATGGACATTTTGGAAAAGAAGATTTGGAGTGGGAGAGAATTATAAAAATTTAAGCCTAGACAAAAATGAATAAAAGTTATATAATATAAGTACAATATAAAGAGTTATTTGAAGTGGACAATAGTGCCATCCACACACCATAGTGGTCAAAAGAGATGCAGGATTTGGCACACCTGCCAAATAACTAACATTAGAGGAGCTATGAAAACATAGCTTCTTAATTTTATAAAAAGCTATGAAAAAATCTAAATTTATGATATAAATAATATTGAATTTAATAAAAACTAAAAATTTGAAAGGAAAATAAAAATGAAAGTATTATTTGCAACAACAAATCCAGCAAAAGTAAAAAATACAAAAAAGTACTTGAAGAAAAAGGAATAGAACTGTTAACACTAAAAGACTTAGACATTAATATAAAAGTAGAAGAAACAGGGAAAAATGCAATTGAGAATGCATATATAAAAGCAAAATCATACTATGAAGTAGCACATATGCCAACAATAGGAATGGATAATTGTCTATTTGTAGAAGAACTATCAGAAGAAGAGAAAATAAAAAATAATAGTAAAAACAGTGATGATGAAGTTATTAAATTCATAGTGAATAATATAAATTAAGGAAAGGAGAAATTCATGTTAAAACTTAAAAACATAAAAAAGACATATGTAAGTGGAGACGAAAAAGTAGAAGCATTAAAAGGAATAAACATAGAATTCAGAGAATCAGAATTTGTCTCAATACTAGGACAAAGTGGATGTGGAAAAACAACACTTTTAAACATTATAGGAGGACTAGATAGATATACATCAGGAGACTTAATAATAAATGGAAAATCAACAAAAGACTTTAAAGACAGAGATTGGGACGCATATAGAAATTATTCAGTAGGATTTGTATTCCAAAGTTACAACTTAATAGGACATCAAACAGTATTATCAAATGTTGAACTTGCATTAACAATATCAGGAGTATCCAGAAAAGAGAGAAAACAAAGAGCAATAAAAGCGCTAGAAGAAGTTGGACTAAAAGAACAAATACACAAAAAGCCAAACCAATTATCAGGTGGGCAAATGCAAAGAGTTGCAATAGCAAGAGCATTAGTAAATAATCCAGATATAATATTAGCAGATGAACCAACAGGTGCATTGGATACAAAAACAAGTGTGCAAGTAATGGAAATATTAAAGAAAATATCAAAAGATAAATTAATAATAATGGTTACACATAACCCAGAACTTGCAGAAAAATATTCAAGTAGAATCATAAAAATACTTGATGGAAAAATAACAGATGATTCAGACCCAATAGAACATCAAAAAGAAGAAAAACAGCAAGATACTAAAAAGAAAAGAACATCAATGAAATTCCTTACAGCCCTACGATTAAGTTTAAATAATTTAATGACTAAAAAGGGAAGAACAATATTAACATCATTTGCAGGAAGTATTGGAATAATAGGAATTGCATTAATTTTAGCAATTTCAACAGGTGTACAGAATTATATAGATAAAGTAGAGGAAGATACACTTTCATCATACCCAATTACAATAGAAGAGTCAACAGTGGATATGTCAAGTTTAATGCAATCTATGATGGGAGATGATACAGAATCTAATACAGAAAATAGAGAAGAAGAAAGAGCATATTCAGCAGATATAATGAATGATATGATAACAACACTTTCTAATAAAAAACAAAGCAATAACCTAAAAGAATTAAAGAAATACCTAGATGAGGGGAATAATGAAATTACAAAAAATAGTAATAGCATAAAATATGGATATGACTTGAATATAAACTTATACAGAGCAAATACAGACAATGGAATTGTAAGAGTAAATCCAAGTACAGTAATGAACGCATTTGGAATGGGAGATATGATAGAAGCACAAAACAATTCAGCAATGTCATCTGTATTTGGAAGTTCAATGATGACAAATACTGATATATGTTTTGAAATGCAAGATAATCAACAATTATTAGAATCACAATATGATTTAGTAAAAGGAAACTGGCCAAAACAATATAATGAAGTAGTTTTAGTGTTAAAAGAAGACGGAAGAATAGATGATTACACATTATATTCATTAGGACTAAAAGATCAAAGTGAACTAAAAGATAAATGGAAAGCAGTAGAAAATGGGGATAAACTTGATGAAAATCAAGAAGCAACATCATATTCATATGATGACCTTTTAAATTTACAATTTAAATTATTATTAAATTCAGACTATTATCAAAAACAAAATGGATTATGGGTAAACAAAGAGAATGACGATAATTATTTAAAAGAAAAAATTAATAATGCAGAAACTGTAAAAGTAGTTGGAATTATAAAACAAAATGAACAGAGTGCTGTAAGTACTTCTGTTACAAGTGGCATAGGATATACAAAACAATTAAAAGAATATGTAGTAGAAAAATCAAATGATGCACAAATAATCAAAGAACAAAAAGAAAACAAAGATGTAAATGTATTTTCTGGTTTGAAATTTCCAACTGATGAAGATACATCCTCAATGGAGAATTTGACAGCAGAACAAAGAATGGCAATGAGCAAATTAAGTAGTGAAGAAATTGCCCAAATGATGGAAACATATTCAGCAAATAAAGACTCAAGCTATGAAAAAAATCTACAAAAATTAGGTGCAGTTGATATTGATACACCAACATCAATTAGTATTTATCCAAAAGATTTTGAAGCTAAAGACAAAATATCAAACGCAATAGAAGAGTATAACCAAAAACAAAGAGATGACGGAAAAGAAGAAAATACAATAAGCTATACAGATATAGTTGGAACAATGATGAAATCTGTAAGCCAAATTATTAATACAATAAGTTATGTATTAATTGCATTTGTGTCAATATCATTAATAGTATCTTCAATAATGATAGGTATTATAACATATATTTCTGTATTAGAAAGAACAAAAGAAATTGGAATATTAAGAGCAATTGGAGCATCAAAAAAAGATATTTCAAGAGTATTTAATGCAGAAACTTTGATTATAGGTTTAATATCAGGCCTTATAGGAATAGGAATTACAGTATTATTGACACTTCCAATAAATAGCATGATTTATGCTATAACAGGTGTTAAAGTGGCAACTGCTGTACCATTTAAGGCTGGTGTTGTATTAGTTCTTATTAGTATGTTCTTGACAATTATTGCAGGTTTAATTCCAGCTAAAATTGCAAGTAAAAAGGACCCAGTAATTGCATTAAGAACAGAGTAATTGTAGCATAGAAATGTAGATGTAAAAATAAAAGAATACCCCCCGCAAAAAGCTTATAATAAACTTTTTGCGGGGGAATGTTATTCGGGTTTGATTATTGCGTAATAAAAATCCCAATATACATAAGGTATGTTTTCAAAAAACTTGAGTTTTTCGCCAGCACTGATTTGTATATAAACAGTAACTTCAAGTCCGTTTTTTAGAGTTGCATAAAATTTTGTAGTATCTGTTTCAATTAAACGAAGATACTTGTATTTTGAAAGCTGTAATGGAACAACTTCCACATATTCTTCAGTAACGAAAAGGTAAGCAATATCAGTCTCCTTCTCCAAATATTTTTTCATGGGGAAATTTGATATTATTATAACTAGCAATATAATAGGTAAATAAATTTTTAGTGGAGTGCTAGTGGCTACGCTAATGAGAAGAAATGCAAGTCCCAAAGGAACTGCTAGATACAAATCAAAAAAAATTAAATCTTGAATGTTTGTCTTTTTGTTTATTTCATCTTTATTTTTTTTTGCTGACCGTTCTTTTTCATTCATAAGAATCTCCTTTCGTTGTCAAAACCAAATTAATTGTAACAAAATAATATTAAAATAATATTATATTTATAATAAATATGCACTTGGCATAATAATAAAAATTATATTAGAATTATACCAGAATTTCACATAAAATTCAATATATTCTCAATAACCAAATTAATCATAACATCATAATCCAAATCTTTATGCTTATGATAAACAATTTCATGACACAAATCATCAATCAAATGAATAGAAATATGAACCTTTTCATCAAGATTTTTTGAATCAAAACCATTATCTACCAGAATTTTAGAAATATTTTTAGTCATAACCATTTCATTTTCTTGGAAAAATTCAGCAATTTCCTTATCAGAATGGGTCATAGACATAATTTCTTCATGAGCAATTTGTGAAAGTTTATGATTTTCAACAAAGGCGTTAATCATATTTCTTAAAATAAAATCAAGGTTATTCTTATCAATTTTGATATTTGATGTTACATTTAACATAGGATAAAAAATATCACTAGCATATCTTTTAATGCCCTCAACTAAAATATCATGTTTATCTTTAAAATATTGATACACAATACCAGTAGAAACTCCTGCAGCCTTTGCAATTTCAGCTGTATTAGTATTGTAATATCCTTTCTCACAGATTAATTCAAAACCTGATTTTATTATTTTTTCTTTTTTCTCAATAGAACGTTTTTGAATAGGTTCTCTAATTTCATTTATTTTCATTTAAAACAAATCCTTTCTAATATACAAACACTATTATAATAGCAAAAAAAACAAATGTCAAATAAATGTGAAAAATATTTCATATTTCTATTGACAACAATATAATATAAATATATAATAATTTTGAAAACATGAAATAAGTTTCACATTAAGGAGGAGTTATGAAAAAAATAGTAGAACTAAAAAAAGTAAGTAAAACTTACAAAATAGGAGAAAATAAATTCAAAGCACTAGACAACATAGACTTGGAGATAAACAAAGGAGAATTTGTAGTAATACTTGGACCATCAGGAGCAGGAAAATCAACATTATTAAATTTAATAGGTGGAATGGATACACCAACAGAAGGAAGTATCAAAATTGATGGAGAAGAAATTTCAAAATATACAGAAAGTCAATTAAGTGATTACAGAGCAGAAAACATAGGATTTATTTTTCAATTTTATAACATATTGCCAACATTAACAGTATTAGAAAATGTAGAGTTGGTAAAAGATATAGTAAAAAGTGGAAATGATAGTAAAGAAGCAATAAAAGCAGTTGGACTTGAACAACATATGAATAAATTTCCAAACCAATTATCTGGTGGAGAACAACAAAGAGTTTCAATTGCAAGAGCAATTGCTAAAAATCCAAAGTTATTATTATGTGACGAACCAACAGGCGCACTAGATTCTAAGACGGGAGTTGAAGTTTTAAAATTATTAAAGAAACAATGTGATGGAAACAATGGTGCAAACACAGTAATTATAGTAACTCACAACAGTTTATTTGCTGAGATAGCAGATACTGTAATAAGAGTAAAAAATGGAAAAATTGAAAGCGTAACAGCAAATGAGAATCCTAAAAATATTGATGAAGTAAAATGGTAATGAGACAATTTTGGACTGTCCCAAGTGTCTCAAAAGGAGGAATGTAATAAAAAATGAAAAGATTAAGTAAAAAAAGATTACGAGATATAAAACAAAACAAAATGCAATTTTTTAATATTTTCATAATGGTATTTTTAGGAGTATTTGTATTTGCAGGAATACACGCATATATGGATGGAATGGAAAAAAGTGCAGACAAATATTATAAAGACAACAATTTTCAAGATATATGGTTATCAGGTGAAAACTTTAGTACAGAAGACCTGGAGAAAGTAAAAAATACAGAAAATGTAAAAGATGCAGAAAGAATGTTAACAATAAAAACAGAGCTTGAAAACAAAGACGGTGTAACATTAGATACAAATTTTATAGAATCTAACAACATCTCAAAAATGTATGTTGTAGATGGTGAAGAATTTAGCAAAGACAAAAAAGGAGTATGGTTTGACAGCTATTTAGCTAAAAATCTAGACTTAAAAGTTGGAGACGAAATAACGGTTACATATCAAAATATGAAAATAACAGAAAAAATAGCAGGATTAGTAAATACACCAGACCATGTATATTTTGTAAAAGATGATACAGAAATATTCCCAACACACAAAAATTATGGATATATGTATTTATCAATAAATGAATTACCACAAGGAATGCCACAAATTTTTAATCAAATAATAGTTGATGTGGACAACACAGACAAAACGCAAGAAACAAAAGCAAACTTAGAGAATAATATAAAATCAGCAATAGCAGTAACAGACAGAGAATCAAGTGTTTCATACAAAGGATATAATTCAGAAATAGAAGAAGGAACAACATATTCAGGAGTATTTACATTTTTATTTTTGTTTATAGCAGTATTGTCAGTAACAACAACGATGAACAGATTTGTAAAAAAACAAAGAACACAAATTGGAACACTAAAAGCACTTGGATTTAAAAATAGAAAAATAATAAATCATTATGTTGGGTATGGATTTATAATCAGTTTAGTTGCAAGTGTAGTAGGACTTTTGGCTGGTAAATATGGATTAGGAACATTTTTCTTAAATATGGAAATGAGTTACTTTGAAGTACCGGTATATAACACAGTACTAATTCCAGTTGTGTATATACTAGCAATTGCAGTAGTTGCATTAATCACGCTTGTAACATATTTATCTTGTAGAAGTATATTAAAAGAATCAGCAGTTGAAGCTCTAAGAATTGAAATACCAAAGGTTAAAAGCACAAAATTTGATTTAACAACAAAGGGAATATTCAAAAAAGCATCAATTTCTACAAGATGGAATTTAAGAGATGTGGGGAGAAATAAAGGTAGAAGTTTGATGGCAATTGTAGGAATAACAGGATGTACAATGCTTATGTTATGCGCATTTGGAATGATGGATACAATGAAATCATATTTAAGTTGGGAATTTGATAAAATAAGCAATTTTGAATATAAACTTTCACTTTCAAATAATTACACAGATGACCAATTTACTAATATTACAGAAAAATATGGAAATGAAACAAGTGAATCATTTGGAATAGAAATAAAAAATGTTGACAAAAAAGAAACAAATACCTTAACTGTAAATGACGCACCAAACAAATTAAAATACACAAACCACAATAAAGAATATATGGATTTAAAAGATGATGGAATTTACATTACAGAAAAACTATCTGAAAAATATGGATTAAAAGTCGGAGATGAAATTACATGGCACATATTTGGAGATGATAATTGGTACACTTGCAAAATTGCTGGATTAAACCGCGACCCACAAAATCAACAATTAAATATGACCAGAAAATATTATGAATCATTAGGACTAACATACAAGGCAGATACAGTCTATACAGATGAAAATTTAATTAATACCAAAACAATTGATGGAGTAGATACTATCCAAAGTATAGCAACACTAAAACAAGGAATGGAAAGTATGTTAGAAACAACGGAAACAATGGTAGTTCTATTAATTGTTGTATCAGCCATATTAGGATTTGTAATAATTTATAATTTAGGAATATTATCATTCACAGAAAAACAATATCAATTTGCAACATTAAAAGTATTGGGATTTAAAGACAAACAAATTAAAAATATATTTGTTAAACAAAATTTATGGTTGACTGTAGCTGGAATTGTTATTGGCTTGCCACTTGGATTTTGGATGTTAGACTATATATTTAAATCAGCACTTGGAGAGAATTATGATTTTAATGCTTATATAAAACCAGTTTCTTATTTGTATGCAGTTGTTGGAAGTCTTGTGGTTTCTATAATTGTAAACAAAGTCTTATCAAGAAAAGTTAAGAGAATTGATATGGTAACTAGTTTGAAGGGAAATGAATAGTGTTGAAAAATGTGAGTATTTTGTTATTTAAGAAAGAGATGGAATAAAATTTGGGAAACATAGTTTTATTAGATGATTTAACAATAAACAAAATAGCAGCAGGTGAAGTTATAGAAAGACCTGCAAATGTAGTAAAAGAGTTAGTAGAAAATTCTATTGATGCAGGTGCAAATAAAATAATAATAGAAGTTAAAAATGGCGGAAAAACATTTATAAAAATTACGGATAACGGAAAAGGCATTGGTCGAGAAGATATGGCAATATCTTTGGAAAGACATGCTACAAGTAAGATACGAAAAGTTGAAGATTTGGAAAAAACATATACAATGGGGTTCAGAGGAGAGGCGTTAGCAAGTATTAGTGCAATATCAATTTTGACAATGCAGTCTAAAACAAAAGATGAGTTTACAGGAACAAAATTAGTTGCAAAAGCAGGAAACATTATAAAAGCGGAAGAATGTGGGATGCAAGTTGGAACAACCATCTCAGTAGAAAATCTATTTTTTAATACGCCTGTCAGATATAAATTTTTAAAGCAAGATACTACTGAATATAGATATATAAAAGACTGGGTTCAAAAGGTAGCACTTGCAAACCCTAATATATCTTTTAGACTATTGAATGACGGAAAGAGCGTATTTTTTACTAATGGAAATGGCAATATTTTAGATATCATATATTTAATGTATGGCAAAGAAATAAAAGAAAATTTGCTCGAAGTAAATTACGAAAGTGACAATATCAAAGTTACAGGTGTGATAGGAAATACAATGATTTCCAGAGATAATAGAAAAGAGCAGATATTATTTTTGAATAAAAGAAATATAAAAAATAATGTATTAATCAATAGTGCAGACCAGGCTTTTAAAGGTGGAGTGGGTATTGGTAAATATGGTTTTTATATTTTAAATTTAGATATGCCTGCAGATTTTTATGATGTGAATGTTCATCCAACTAAAATGGAAGTTAGGTTCAAGGATGAGGATAAAATTTATAAGGTTTTGTACCATGCAATAAAAAGTACAATGCTTAAATTTGAGTTTTTGGGAAATAATGAAAATGAGGAACACAACGAAGAATATATTCAAAATGAGTTAGATTTTTTAACAAATGAATTCTCTGAAAAGACAGAATATAGTTTCAAGAATAAATTTTCAAATCAGGAAGAAAAAAACATAAACTTGACATATGAAAATCAAGGACAAAATATTACTGAAAAGGTAGATACAAATTTAAAAAATGAATTAAGAAAAAGGGAAGAATCAAGAATTGTAAAATACAAATATTTAGGAATATTATTCCGAACATTTATAGTAATAGAAGTTGAAAATGAACTATTTTTAATAGACCAACATGCAGCACACGAAAGAGTTTTATATGAAAAAATAAAAGAAAACTATAAACAAAAAGTTAGTCAAAACAGCCAAATGATGTTGTTGCCAGAAGTTATAAATTTAACACATAGAGAAATGGAATTTGTTAAAAACAATATGGAGATGCTTATAAATACAGGATTCGATATAGAATTATTTGGAGAAAATTCAGTCAAAATAAATGGAATACCTGATTTAGAGTATAAAGCGAAAACTCAAAATATTTTTATGGATATTTTGGATGAGATGTTAACAAATGAGAGAACTTCAATAAAAGATGTTGAAGAAAGATTTATTGCGACAGTTGCTTGTAAGGCTGCTGTTAAGGCTAATATGGATTTAAGTAAACAAGAGGTTGAAAATTTAATACAAAGTTTGTTGAGTTTGAATAATCCATATACTTGCCCACATGGAAGACCAACTACTATAAAAATTTCAAAAGAATATCTTGAAGAGCATTTATGAAAACAGAGTCTACATTGTAGGCTCTGTCTGAATTAAAAATAATAAATCTGTTTGCTAGAAGAAACGATTTCTTCATCGGATAATCTTTCTTCCTGCTTTTTACGTCTTAGCTGATCCATTGCTAAGATTACCTTTAAATCTGAATTTGACATACGAAGCCGTTCAGCAAACATCTCAGCAGGTCTTTTGTTTTTTGTCTTTTTACTCATCAAGATACACCTACCTTTCAAAATTTAATTATATGAAATGAATTAATTCTAACAAGTATAATAGCACGAAAAAAATAAAAAATCAAGGAGGAAAAATATGGATTTAGTTATTGGACTTGCAATACCATTTTTAGGCACAACACTTGGAGCTGCAATGGTATTTCTAATGAAAAAAGAAATGAATAAAAAAGTAGAAAAAATTTTATTAGGATTTGCATCAGGAGTAATGATAGCAGCATCAGTATGGTCATTATTAATACCATCAATAGAAATGACAGAAACACAAGGAAAAGTTGCTTGGATTCCAGCGGCAATAGGATTTTTATTAGGAATTGTGTTTCTTTTAGTATTAGATAGTGTAGTCCCACATATGCACTTAGAAAGTGAAAAGCCAGAAGGGATGAAAGCAAAGTTGAAGAAGACAACAATGATGGTATTTGCGGTAACATTACACAACATACCAGAAGGAATGGCAGTTGGGGTTACTTTTGCAGGAGCACTAGCACAAAATGCAGGAATTACAATGGCAGGGGCTTTTGCACTAGCAGTTGGAATTGCTATACAAAACTTTCCAGAGGGTGCAATTATTTCAATGCCATTAAAAAGTGAAGGAGTATCAAAGTCAAGAGCATTTTTATATGGTACTTTGTCAGGGATTGTTGAACCAATTGGTGCGCTAATTACAATACTTCTTACAAATGCAGTTGTTCCAATTTTGCCATATTTGCTTTCTTTTGCAGCTGGTGCAATGATTTACGTCGTTGTAGAAGAATTAATTCCGGAGTCACAAGCAGGAGAACATTCTAATATTGGTACTATTGGTGTAGCAATTGGTTTTACAATTATGATGATATTGGATGTTGCGTTGGGATAAAGAATAAATAACACATAATGTTACAATTCACAGCTTTTAAAAAATTTTGTGTGCAAGTTGCCCCCCCTTAAGGGTTATATATATTTGATATTGTATCCTGTTCATTACGTTTAAAAAGAAAATCTAAAATATCAAACTGAGCCTCTCTCACTTAGGACAGAAATATACATATATACATTTCTTCCGTGAGCATTCCTCAGTTATTTATTTAAGATTTTCTATTTTTCACTTCAATCAAACGAATACAATATCAAATATATATAACCCTTAAGGGGGGGCAACTTGCACACAAAATTTTTTAAAAGCTGTGAATTGTAAACACAGAATTAATAAATGTGTTATTTTTTTTGTTATATTATAGTAATTTATATTTTATTATGATAAGATATAAATATATAATTTGAATTTTGGGAGAAAAATAATGAAAAAAAGGGTAGTTTTTTTAATAACAATAATACTAATAATTACAGGAACTTTATTAATCAATAACAAAATACAAGCAACAGAAAAATCATTGAGTTGCAGTTTAGAAACAGAGAAAACAGAAATAAAACAAGGAGAAGAAACATCAGTAACATTAAAAATAAATAGTGAGGAACAAATCAATGCATTCCAAGCAAAAATAAATTATGACGAAAATATTTGGGAAAAAATAGATGAAAGTAATTTTGAAACTAAAGAAGGTTGGGAAAGCATAAAATACAATAAAGATAATAAGGAATTCAATGTAATTAACAAGCAAGACAAAACAAACAAAGAAATTTTGAAAATAAAATTAAAAGCAAAAGACAATGCAAACATTGAAAATACTGAAATAACTATAGATGGAATAGTAGCATCAGATGGAAATATAGAATTTAAAAATGAAAAATTAACACAGAAAATATTAATAAAAGAAAAGTCAGCAGAAAAAAATGATGAAGAAAATAAAATTGAAACACCATCAAATTCAGAAAATAAAAACAATACAAATAACAATGATTTGGAACTAGAAAAAAAGCATAAAGAAATATTACCAAATATTCTACCTAAAACAGGAAAAGGATGGGCTTTGTTAATTTCAATATTTGTTTTTGCAATTTTATCAATAGTATTTTACCATAAGAGTAAAAAATGTGGAAAAACAATGATGATGCTTATAATTTGTGGAATACTAATAAGTCAAAGTACAGTATTTGCAGCATCAGAAATATTTTTAGGAGATGTAAACCAAAGTTCTGTTATAGATGATGAAGATATAGAAATAATGCAAGAATATTTAATAAAATCAAAAAATGTAACATCATTAGAACAAGCAGACATGAACAGTGATAGTAAATTAAGCATAATAGATTTATCATTATTGATACAACAACACAAAGAATGTCCTTATGATAAAAACAATGTAACAAATATAACATCATGGTCAGCAGTGCCAATGGTTTCAAAGGAATTGTTGCAAAAACAAGGAGTCACAACAGGTGGAGAAGGATGTCAATGGCCAATTGGAATGGCTATAAGCAAAGACGGAAAATTGTTATTATATGGAACAGATGTAGGTGGAGTTTATCGTTCAGAAGATGGAGGCCAAAACTGGGAGCAATCAAATGCAGGATTACAGTCAAGAGGAGTAGGAGCGTTTTCAATAGATCCTAAAAATCCATCATATGTTGTAGCTGTTGGAATAAATAGCTCACCATTTAATACAAATGGACTTTATATTTCAGAAGACGGGGGAAAATCATGGAAGTTTACTAAAATGATGTTAGTAAAAGGGCATAGAGATGTAAGGGAAGCAATAGCATATGATGAATCATCATATAATCAAGAAAAAAATAGATGTATGGTTGCATATTGGTCAACAGCATATGAAACAGAAGACAATTATCTAGAAGAAAGCGAAAAGGGTTTATATAAAACAACAGATGGTGGCTATACTTGGAATCTTGTAAATAATGATTTAAGTGATGGAACAATAAAAATAAATCCATATACAGGGGATGTATATGTTTCAAGAAAAGATGGAATATATTACAGCTCTGATAAAGGTGAAAACTTTGAAAAAATAGTGAATGATACTATTACAGGACTAGATTTAACAGCGCAAAAAAATAATAAAATAAATGTTTATTACTGCAATAATAATGGAGTACATATTTCAAAAGATAGAAAAACTTTTAGTAAAATAGAATCAACTTCATATCCAACAACACAACCAATGAACATAAAAGTAAGTCCATTAAATTCAAATAAGATGATAGTCATAGATAGACAAGGAACATATCAAAATTATCCATATTACAGTATAGATGGCGGAAAGACATGGAAAATTTCAACATTATCAGATGAATTAAGTTTTATGCCATATAATAACAGAATGAGCATTCCTATGTGGAGTACTGTTGATGAAAACAAAGTTTGGATACATACACAAGGAGATTATGCAAGTTCAAGTACTGATAGTGGAAAAACTTTTAAATGGAACAGCAACGGAATTACAGGAATTTTAAGTGGAGGAAATGTTCACTACAATGTATATAACCCAGACATTATATATTTTGGCTCACAAGATTATGATGGATGTGTTACAACAGATGGCGGAAAAACTTGGAAATATATTAGTATGTCAGGATACAGATGGGGTGGCTTCTGCTATGGTGGGTATGCAGTAGATGAAAATACATATTTTGTTGGAGTTTCAGATGCATGGCATAATCCAAGAAAATTGAAAATCACATTTGATGGTGGAAAAACAATTGTAGATACAGGAATGTATTTTACAAAAGAAAACATAAATGCAGGAATAGAATCATCATACCAGTCACCAACAAATCCAAAAGTATTATTTGCATGTGACTTAAGAAGTGAAGACGGTGGACATACTTGGGCAAAAATGGATGGATGTATAAATGTTTATACACATAACCCAAAAGGTCAAAAAGAATTATATGGAATGGACGAAACTGGAAAATATATTGTAACATCTTATGATGATGGAAAGACTTGGCAAAAAGTAAATAATACAGAATTTATACCAAATCCTAAATACGCATCAGCACATGTAATGGATGTAGCATATGACTGGAAAAACGAAGTGGCATATGCAGCATGTGAAGGTGGATATTTATACAAAACATCTACAAAAGATGGTAGTGTAGAATGTGTATTAAATAGATATGTTGACGAATATAAGAGAGCTCCTGTAAACTTAAAAGGTGGGTATTGCATTTCTAAGGTTGCAGTAGACCCAATAGATCCTAATATAATTTACTGTGGTGGAGCTGGAAATACATTTTTAAATGATTGTGCATTATATCGTTCAGTTGATGGAGGGAAATCTTTCCAAGTTATAACAAGTAATACAACAAATTCTATTGTAAAACAAGGAAGACAAGGTGGTTTTGAAACAAATTCTCTAGAAGTTAATCCTAAAACAGGTGAATTACTATTTGCAGGTGGATGTTTTGGAATTAGTAAATTATCACCTCCATATAAATTAAATAATAAATAGATTATTTTAGATATAATATTATTATAAAAAAAAATTATATTATAGAACAAAGTTTAGGAGAAAAAAATGATTAAAAATATTATATTTGATATAGGAAATGTAATTTTACAATTTGATATAAAAGAAGTAATACCTAATTTTACAAAAAAAGAAAGTGAAAAACAATTTATAATAAACAATATAATTAATTCACCAGAGTGGTTACAATATTCATTAATAGATACAGGTTTTATTTCAAGAGAGCAAGCAATTGAAATTGTTGAAGATAGAACTAATCATATAAATGATGAATTAATTGAAAAATTTTGGTATAGATATAATGATTATAGTTTTATAAATGATAATGTAATAGATATAATAAAAGAATTAAAAGAAAAAGATTATAAAATATATTTATTATCAAATATAAATTCACATACTTATAATCACATAAAAGATAACAAACTATTTAATCTTGTAGATGGTTATGTATTTTCATATATTGAACACCAAGTAAAACCATATGTAGGCATTTATAATACTTTATTAGAAAGATATAAATTAATACCACGAGAATGTTTATTTATAGATGATAATATTAAAAATATAAAAACAGCAAATGAATTAGGAATACAAGGAAAAAAAGTAATACCAGATAATTTTGAAAGTGTTGTACAAACATTAAAGGAATATAATATCTTATAGTTTTTTATTGAAATATATAAATAAAAATGACACATGCTAAAAATTAGCAAAATGTGTCATTTTTTTGACTGTTAGCCTTGACAAACATTACATATGAGAGTATAATGTTAACCGTAGTTAACATATTTAAAATATAAAGATAAATTTTCAAATAATGTAAACAATAAAATATTAATAAAAAAATGAAAAAAGAGAGGATAAAAATGATATCAAAATCATCAGAAGAATACTTGAAAACAATGTACATATTAAAACAGCAAAATGGAAACATAAGAGTAACAGACATTGCAAAAAAAATGAACTGTACAAAACCAAGTGTAAACAAAGCAATTTACAATTTAAAAGATAGTGGACTGGTAAATTATGAATCATATGGAACCATAGAACTAACAGAAAAAGGTGAAGACCTAGCAAAAAAAATTCTAGAAGCATATGACATAATGTATGTGTTTTTAAAAGATGTACTTAATTTAGACGAAGAAGAAGCAAAAAGCGAAGCGGAAAAAATAAAATTAGCAATATCGGATAAGACAATAAACAAATTGGCAAAATATGTGCATAAAGAACTTGGACTAACAAATTTAGACTGTGATTATGATATCAATAAAGAAAAATGTAGATGTTGTGCAAGGAGAACAATAAAAAAAGAAAGGATTTAAAACAATGAGTAATTTATTAGAAATAAAAGATTTACATGTAAACGCAGGAGAAAAAGAAATATTAAAAGGAATAGATTTAAATATTAAAAGAGGAGAAATTCATGTAATAATGGGACCAAATGGTTCAGGAAAAACAACAACAGCAAATGCAATATTAAATAACCCAGAATACACAAAAACAAATGGAACAATAACATTTGATGGTGAAGATATTACAAAATCAAGAACTGATGAAATTGCAAGAAAAGGAATATTTATGTCATTCCAATTACCAGAAGAAATACCAGGAGTTTCAGTTACAAATTTCTTAAAATATGCTAAAAATAAAATTACAGGACAACCTGTTAAAATATTTCAATTTAAAGATGAGTTGAAAAAATATATGGAAGAATTAAATATGAATCCTAAAAACATGGAAAGAAGTTTAAATGTTGGATTTTCAGGTGGAGAGAAAAAGAAAAATGAGATTTTACAAATGCTTGTTTTAAATCCAAAACTTGCAATTCTTGATGAAACAGATTCAGGACTTGATGTTGATGCAATTAAGACTGTTTCAAAAGGTATTGAGATGTTTAAAAATGAGAATAATGCAGTTTTAATTATTACTCATAATACAAAAATTTTGCATAGCTTGAAAGTTGATTATGTTCATGTTTTGGTTAATGGAAAAATTGTTAAAACAGGAGGACAAGAATTGGCTTCTGAAATTGAAGAAAATGGGTATGCACAATATAAATAGGGTAATAATCAAAAAAATGATTATTACCCCGGCCACCTAGAATGGATAATAGGTTGCGTCATAGTGAAATACTAAAGAAATGATACACTTGACAATATTAGATATTGCAATAGCAACTAAGCATCCTGTACAAGGAAACTTAATTGATTCGGACATAAAAGGTATCTCTAGAAAATAAACACAAAGTGAAAAAATAGTAAGTATAAGTCCTACGATACCATAAAAAATGCCCCGAGTTAAATAACTTTCTTTCATATAAGTGACCTCCTTAAGTTTTTTATAAAAATATTATACCACAATTTTACATAAAATGCAAGTTTTAGAAAGGACTATATAAAATGTCAAAAACAAATTTAGAAGAAATAAATAGAAATATCTATGATATAAAAAACAAAGATGAATACGACTTTAAAATAAAAAAAGGTTTAACACCGGAAATAATAGAAGAAATATCAAAACAAAAAAACGACCCAGACTGGATGAGAGAGTTTAGACTAAAAGCATTAGAGGTATATAACAACTTAGAAATGCCAACATGGGGACCAGATTTATCAGAATTAAATATGGACGAAATCGCAACATATGTAAGACCAAAGTCAAAATTAAATAGTTCATGGGATGATGTTCCAGAAGATATTAAAGATACATTTGACAAATTGGGAATACCAGAAGCGGAAAAGACATCACTTGCAGGTGTTGGAGCACAATATGATTCAGAAGTTGTTTACCATAGTATGAAAGAAGAATTAATAAAACAAGGTGTGATTTATACAGATATGGAAACAGCAGTAAGAGAATATCCAGAATTAGTAAAATCACACTTTATGAAATGTGTACCAGTATATGACCACAAATTTGTTGCATTACATGGAGCAGTATGGTCAGGCGGTTCGTTTGTATATGTACCAAAAGGAGTAAAAGTAGATGTTCCATTGCAATCATACTTTAGACTAAATTCACCAGAGGCTGGACAATTTGAACACACATTAATAATTGTAGAAGAAGGAGCAAGTTTACACTTTATAGAAGGATGTTCAGCACCAAAATACAATAAAGTAAATCTACATGCAGGATGTGTTGAACTATATGTAGCAGACAATGCTTATTTAAGATATTCAACAATAGAAAACTGGTCAAAAAATATGCTTAACTTAAATACAAAAAAAGCAATAGTAGGAAAAAATGCAAAAATGGACTGGGTATCAGGTTCATTTGGGTCAAAAATATCAATGCTATATCCAATGAGCATACTAAATGGAGAAGGTGCAAAAACAGAATTTACAGGAATATCTTTTGCGGGTGGAGGACAAAACCTAGACAACGGATTTAAAGTAATTCATAATGCACCAAATACATCAAGTGTTGTAAATGCAAAATCAATATCAAAAAACGGTGGAAAATGCACATATAGAAGTTTGGTAAGAATAAATGAAAATGCAAAAAATTCAAAATCATCAGTATCATGTGAATCACTTATGTTAGACGAGATATCAGTTTCAGACACAATACCAACAAATGACATAAGAACAGATGAAGTTGAATTTTCACACGAAGCTAAAATAGGGAAAATAAGTGATAAAACAATATTCTATTTAATGAGCAGAGGACTATCAGAGGAAGACGCAAAGGCTATGATAGTAAGAGGTTTTGCACATCCAATAGCAAAGGAATTACCAGTAGAATATGCAGTTGAAATGAATAATCTTATTAACTTAGAATTAGAAGGAGCAATAGGATAAAAATTCGGGATTTGGGGACGGGTCATTAATCCCAAAATTTTTATAAATTTTTTTTACAATTGTTATATATTAATATTTTCAGAAAAAATGCTACTTTGGGTCTTCCTTTGGGACTTTTTCTTTAAATATTAATATATAACAATTGAGGAATAAGAAAGAAAAATATTTCGGGATTAAAGACCCGTCCCCAAATCCCGAAAAAATTCAGAAAGGAAAAATTAATGGAAAGTTTAAAATTAAATGAAACACCGGTTAGAACAGCAAAAAACTTCAGAATAAACAATATAAAACTAGAAAATATTGAAGTTCCAGAAGTTATACCATCATTTGAAAATGTAACAATAATTGGTGACACATCTAGAATAGATATAGAACAAAATGCAGATAATACAAATATAGATTTAGTTTATGGTTTAAGTGAAGAACTTACAAATCAAGTAAAAACACGGAGCTAATCAAAAAATTAAATTAAACATAAATAGTAATCAAAATGAAGAGGTTATGCCAAAATTATGTGAATGTTCTGATATAAAAGAAGAGAAAATAGAAGCGGAAATAGATTTTAATTTTGATAATGAAAATTCTGTATTAATAGACAATATAGAAATAATTGCAAATGAAAACACAAAATCAACAATAATAATAAAATACATTTCAAACCAAGAAAATGAAAATTATCACAATGGGATAATAAAAGCAAGAGCTGAAAAAAATGCAGAATTAAACATTGTATTGGTTAATTTAATGAATACAAAATCAAATAACTTTTTAGCAATTGAAAATGATTTTGAAGAAAATGCAAAAATTAATTATACAATTGTTGATTTTGGTGGAAAGCACAGCATTACAAATTATTATTCTAATTTACAAGGGGATAATTGTGATAATCAACTAAACACAATTTATTTAGGAAAAGAAAATCAAGTTTTTGACTTAAATTATATAGGTGAATTAAGAGGTAAAAAATCTAATATTGATATAGAAGTTCAAGGAGCTTTAAAGGATACATCTAAAAAACATTTTAAAGGAACAATTGATTTTAAAAAAGGATGTAAAAAGGCTACTGGAAATGAAAATGAGGCTTGTATGTTATTATCAGATACAGCAAAATCAATTGCTTTACCAATGTTACTTTGCTCTGAAGAAGAGGTTGAAGGTAACCATTCAAGTTCAGCCGGAAAAATTGGAGAAAAAGAATTGTTCTATATTATGAGTAGAGGATTTGAACTTAAAGAGGCTATGAAATTGATGGTTAGAGCTAGATTTAATCAAATTTTAGAGAAAATTGAAAATGAAGAATTGAGAGAAGAAATTTTACAAGAAATTGATAAGAGGTTAGATTAATAATATAATTGTAATTTTAAGGAGAAAGATTTAATGAAGAATTCAAGAGAGTTTATGGATGAATTTATGGGAACATGGAAAAATATGATAAAATACCAAAACATTAAAATAAATCCTATTGAACCAAATTATGATGAAATAGAAAAAGCTTTTTCAGAAGAAAAGAAAATTGTATATACACAAGAATGTAACGAAAATCAACAAATATCAGAAATAGAAGATGATGGGAGATAATTTATGAATACAGAACAAATAAAAAAAGACTTTCCACTACTAGAAAATAAAAACATAACATATCTAGACAGTGGAGCAACAACACAAAAACCAATTCAAGTAATAAAAGCAGTAGAAGAATTCTACCAAAAATATAACGCAAACCCACACAGGGGGGCATATTCATTAAGTGTAGAAGCAACTGAACAATACGAAAATACAAGAACAAAAATAGCAAAATTCATAAATGCAAAACACAGAGAAGAAATAATATTCTCAAAAAATGCAACAGAAAGTTTAAACTTAATTGCATATTCATATGGTTTGGACAACCTAAAAAAAGATGATGAGGTAGTAATTTCAATAATGGAACATCATTCAAATTTGGTTCCTTGGCAAAAAATGACAAAGCAAACAGGAAGCAAATTAAAATACATGTACATTAACGAAAACTATGAAATTACAGACGAAGAAATAGAAAGTAAAATTACAGACAAAACAAAAATCGTTGGAATTACACATGTTTCAAATGTTTTAGGAACAATAAATAATGTGAAAAAAATCATAAAATATGCGCATAAAAAAGGTGCAGTAGTAATAGTTGACGCATCACAAAGCATACCACATATGAAAATTGATGTTCAAGATTTAGATGCGGATTTTCTAGTATTTTCAGGACATAAAATGCTTGCCCCACTTGGAATAGGCGTATTATATGGAAAAAGAGAAATACTAAACAAAATGACTCCATTTTTAATGGGTGGAGATATGATAGAATACGTTTATGAACAAGATACAACATTTGCACCACTTCCAAATAAATTTGAGGCTGGTACACAAAATGTTGAAGGCGTAATTGGCTTAGGTGCTGCTATTGATTATATTGAAAATTTAGGATATGACAAAATACAAGAAATTGAACATGAAGTAATATCATATGCAAGACAAGAATTATCAAAACTAGATTATCTAACATTATACACAACACCAAATGAAGAAAATCATTCAAGCGTGATTTCATTCAACATTAAAGGGGTACATCCACATGATGTTGCAAGTATTTTAGATTCAGAAGGTGTATGTGTGCGCTCTGGAAATCATTGTGCTCAACCACTTATGAGATTCTTAGGTATTGATTCTACTTGTAGAGCAAGTTTTTACATCTACAATACAAAAGAGGATGTAGATAAATTGGTTAAGGCACTTGATAAGGCTTATGGTATGTTTAAAAATTATATAAAATAATTCAAATAAATATTGACTATTAAGTAAATATATATTATAATCTTCTCGGTTGGGAAGTTAACCTTCTTCAGGCATAAGTGCATAGACTAGTAAGTCTATGTTATATGCTTGCTAATCTATGCATTTATGTCTTTCATGACTTAAATGTAAATCTCGAAAGAAGGAGGTTAACGGCTATGGAGTTAATAAAAATTTTATTAATAATAATAGCTTTCTTTTTAGGATTATCGTTTCTAGTACATATTTGCTCTAAAAAGAGATATGCATTAAAATATTGTTCCAAAAAAAGAAAAATAGAGATCTATCCCATGGATAAATCTCACCCACACATGAGATAAGAGCTTGCTCTTGTCTCTTTATATTATTATATTAACACTAATTAATAAAATTGTCAATAAATTAATAAAAAAAGAAAGGTAAATTTCAATGGACGAGTTAACAGATGTTTACAATGAACTAATAATGGAACACAGTATGAATTCATACAACAAAAAGAAACTAGAAAATGCAGACTACTGTGAAGTAGGGCATAATCCAAATTGCGGAGATGAAATAACACTACAATTAAAATTAAATGGAAATAAAATAGAAGATATGGCATTTTCAGGACATGGATGTGCAATATCACAAGCATCAACATCAATAATGATAGATACATTAAAAGGTAAAACAGTTGAAGAAGCAAAAGAGATTATAAAAACATTTATAGAAATGATAAAAAGAGAGATAACTGATGAGGAAGAACTTAAAAAATTGGAAGATGCAATAGCTTTTAGAAATGTTTCTAATATGCCAGCAAGAGTTAAATGTGCTCTTTTGGCTTGGCATACTATTGAAGATATGCTAGAGAAAAATGATAGCACAGGAACTGGAAATATAAATTGTTGTAATTAAAAACAAAATAAATTTAATAGTAAATATTGACTTTTGAAAAACGACATGATACAATTGCGATAGTTTGGAAGTCGCCCTTTTCAAGCATAAGTGCATAGACTAGTAAGCCTATGTTATATGCTTGCTAATCTATGCATTTATGCTTATATAGCTAAATGTAAATTACGTAAGAAAGGGGTTGACGGCTATGAAATTAATAGAATTTTTATTAATCATAATGGCTTTCTTTATAGGAACTGCATTATTGATACATATGTGTTCAAAGCACAAATATGTATTTAGATATTATTCAGCTAAAAGAAAAATAGAGATCTGTCCCTCAGACAAATCTCACCAAACGACTAGATAAGGGCTACGCTCTTATCTTTTATATTATTATATTAACACTTATAAAAAAAAATGTCAATAAAAATTAAATAAATAAATAAAAGTTTCCAAATTAATAGTAACAGTACTGGAGGTAAAAATGGAAAACAAAAAAGTATTATTAGGAATGAGTGGAGGAGTTGACAGCTCAGTATCAGCCCTACTACTAAAAAAAGAAGGATATGAGCCATTAGGAATAACACTAGAACTATTTGCAGGAAGCAGTTGTTGTAACATAAACACATACATAGACGCAAAAAATGTTTGCAAAACAATAGGAATTCCACATTTTACATATAATTGCAAAGAACAATTTAAAGACTATGTAATAAATGATTTTATAGATTGTTACGCAAATTGCAGAACACCAAATCCATGTATAGAATGTAACAAATATATGAAATTCGGAATTATGTGGGAAAAAGCAAAGGAACTAGGATGTAATTACATAGCGACAGGACATTATGCAAAAACAGAATATAGCGAAGAATATGGAAGATGGGTACTAAAAAAATCACAAGCAGGTAAAAAAGACCAAAGTTATGTATTATGGAATATTCCAAAAGAATTAATAGAACATGTATTATTTCCATTAGCAGATTTCACAGACAAAGAGCAAATACGTGAAATAGCAAGAGAAAACGACTTAAAAGTTGCAAATAAACCAGATAGTGAAGATATCTGTTTTGTTCCAGATGGAAATTATAAAAAATTCCTTGAAGCTAATTCTGATATAAAACCTAAAAAAGGAAACATAGTAAATTTAAATGGTGAAATATTAGGAAAACATGCAGGTCTATATAATTATACAATAGGTCAAAGAAAAGGACTTGGAATATCATATAAAGTACCATTATTTGTTTTAGGATTTAACAAAGCAAAAAATGAAGTAATAGTAGGAGAAGAAAAAGAACTATACAAAAAAGAAATTACAGTTACAGATATCAACTTATTATTAGTTGATAAAATAGAAAAAACAATGGAAGTTGATGTAAAAACTAGATATTCATCAAAAGTTGCAAAAGCAAAAATTGAACAAGACGGAGAAAATATCAAAGTGACATTTGACGAGCCACAAAGAGCAATAACACCAGGTCAATCAGCTGTATTTTATGTTGGAGACATAGTTCTTGGAGGAGGAAAAATAAAATGTTAAATCAATTTTCAAGAACAGAATTATTGATAGGAAAAGAAGGAATAGAAAAATTACAAAATGCAAAAGTTGCAGTATTTGGAATTGGTGGAGTTGGCTCATTTGTAGTAGAAGGACTTGTAAGAGCAGGAGTTAGCAATTTTATATTAGTAGATGATGACAAGATTTGCTTAACAAATTTGAATAGACAAATAATTGCAACTAGAAAAACAATTGGAAAGCCAAAAGTTGAAGTTGCAAAGGAAAGAATTTTAGAAATAAACCCAAATGCCAATGTGGAAGTATATCAAGAATTTTTTATGCCAGATAGCAAAGAAATTTTAGATGATACAGTTGATTACATAGTAGATAGTGTGGACACAGTAACTGCTAAAATTGAATTGGTTGTAAGAGCTAATAAATTAAATATCCCTATTATTTCAAGTATGGGAACAGGTAATAAATTAGACCCAACAAAATTTGAAGTAACAGATATTTATAAAACATCAGTATGTCCTTTGGCAAAGGTTATGAGAAAAGAATTGAGAAATAGAGGAATAAAGAAACTTAAAGTTGTTTATTCAAAAGAAGAGCCGATACGTCCATATGAAAATATTGAAAATAGTTGTAAGACAAATTGTATTTGCCCTCCGGGTACTAAAAGAAAGTGTAGTATTCGTAATCAAGTTCCTGGAAGTATTTCTTTTGTGCCTTCTGTTGCAGGATTGATTATTGCAGGGGAGATTATAAAAGATATAATTAGAGAAGATTAGTTATTTAATAGTTACAATTTACATTGCTTATTTTTACTATAAGATGTAAATTGTAACTATTTATTTGATCTATAGAAATATGACAATTTTATTTCAAAAAAATTACAAAAATATTACATTGCCGATAACTGTTGAACTACATTTAAAAGTGTGATAATATAAAATTACAGGAACAACCTGTAATAAGAACATAAAAACGAA
>CAKOUU010000007.1 GCA_934120675.1 uncultured Clostridia bacterium | reverse complement strand
GTTTCATCTTTTAAGTTTACTTCTAATTTTACTCCTTGGTTTTCAAATAAAATAATTTCATTTCTTTTTTCGTCCATAAGAACACATCCCTTATATAAAATTTAGTTCTTAGTATATCTATTGGTACTTATATTTTTTAACTTTCTAGTATTTTTGAACTATTGAATATATTTTACAACAAGAATAAATATTTGTCTATATCTTTTTTAAATTATTTATTTTATTATTTTATAAAAAACTGTCGTGGCATCAAAGTTTTGTGTAAAAAGAGATTTGTAATTTATTCTTTGTAATAATGTTAGTCTAGTCCCAGATATTTATTTCTAAAATCAATTTTAAATCAGTTTTATAATTTATCCTTATAATTTTACATCTAAATAATTTTTCTATTTAAAATTTAATTTTATTACTTAATAATTTTTATTTCATATTATATTTTATATAAATTTTCCAAAAATCTTCAAAATGCCTATTTCTCTATATTTGCCGTATTTTACCAACAATAAACTATAAGCCTTAAAAATAAAAACGGCTTAAAATCGATTCTCGCAAGTCGTTATTTTAGGTTTTTTAGAGATTACTTTAGTATCTGCAGATAATTATAAAAATTGCATATATATATAACTAAAATTTTTATAAACAACTTAAATAAATCTAAATTTAATATTTAGATGAATAATTTAATATAGTAATATTATAAAAAGGGAGTACAAGACTTCCAAATTTATTCACCAGTGTATTTTCTCTTTGCCAACTGGGTGGCTGATTAATCGATTACTAGGGTATTTTACTCTTTGCCTCCTAGTAAGCAGTATTTATTTATATAATAATATATAGCACCTTATTATTTGAATTGTCAACTAGTGTGTAAATACATTTTCCATAATAATGCCACCAATGTATAAGTAACCCTTTTTCAATAGCCATTTTATCGGCTCCTTTCTTTTTGCAATTGCAAAATGTTGTAAAAATTAAACGTTGTCTAGTAGTGCATACCTCCATAGCACTATTCTTAGAAAGATTTTTGGGAATTTTCCTATATATATTTTAGCATAATTTTACATAATTTGCAAAAAAATTCTGAATTGTTCTATTTCCATGTATCTCCATTAATATATTTTGTCAAAGCCATAATAAATGCCATTTCTGTTAAATCTACTCTTGTTACTTTGTTATGAGTTAATAATTGTATTCCTCCCTTTTGGTTATGTCTTTCCTTATCTTCACCTAAAACTTTATCCATTACTTGGCTTAAATCTGTCCTTATAACATCTTCAGCAAGTCTATCTGGAACTGGAAAAGATGGGCTTGTACCATAACTTTCAAAATCGAAATTATCTTCTATTACTGCAATATTTGTAATCATCCATCTGCCTAATGAATTATTAATCCCACTTTCTATTGATAAATATAAATCTGCTTTTATTTTATTTTTTTCTGCATATAATTTTAAGTTTTTTACCCTATTTTTTGCTCCAATATATATTTCATCATTTAAGGGCTGTTCTCCTACATTTGATTCAACTGGTATTCCCTCAATTTCTATATTGTCAAAATAATTTGATAATGCTCTTTTTGTTCCTTCTATTTTTCCTTGATTTTTTGTTGCTATTAATATTTTCATTTGTTCTCTATTTCCTTTATATATCTATATATTTCTCCCCAGTTATACAATACTTTGATATATTCATTTTCTTCTAAATCATATGATGGTGCATCTTTTAAATATATTGTTTTTATTTTTGAATTAGCAATGCTTTTACATTTATCACAAAAATCATCAATCATAATATCAACATTTTCTTTAACACATACTTCATCTTTATTTTCTGTCGCCCAATAATATTTATCAAAGATATTCATTTCATTTTGCTGTAGTCTTTCTTCAGTTACTTTTATCATGTCTCTATTCATACCACCTCTTGCTGTTATTAATATAAGAGTATGTCCATCTTCTTTTAATAGTTTTAATATTCTTTTAACTCCAGGCATAAAGTTTGATTCTACTATAATCTGTTTATGGTACTTATTTAAAAAACCATCTATATCCTCTTTTGTCCATTTGAATCTGCTCTGAAATTTTAATTCTTTATTATTTATTTTACTATTTTGTTTTAAATCTAACATATCGTATAACTCTGAATATACTCTAAATTCTTTTTCAGAATCAAATACTACACCATCTAAATCTATACCTATTTTCATCTTATATAGCCCTCTTTTCTATATATTCTTTAGCACAATTTCTAATTTGTTCCATTTTTTGTTTTGTATCATTATCCTTATATTCAATTCTATCTATTAAAATATTTATGTAATTATTGTCTTTTACATATTTTAAAGATATATCAAAGTTTAAATCGAATATAAATCCAATAACACATACCCAATAATCAATGATTGTCTTTCTATCACTTAAAATTATCTTTTTCTTTTACTCTGAAATTATCTAATTTATCTGCATCCCTTATTATTTTACATTGTAACAGTTCTATTTCATTTAGTCCTTCTTGTATTTTATATTTATTATGATTATATATTGCTTTGCTAATTATTTCATCATATTTATCATCATCAATAAATTTTCTGATTAAATTATTTTGAAACAATATTTTTGTTCCAAATTCTGCATGTTCCAATTTTGTATCATTAAATTCTTGTGTTTCCTTTATTTGTTCAAATCTTCCTATATCATGTAATAAAGCTATTAATTTTGCAAGTTCAGTATTTTCTTTATTCAATCCTAACCTTGACGCTATATATTCACTTTTTCTAACAACTTCATAAGTGTGTCTTAGTTTCAATTTAATACTTCCATTTTCTATATCATAATCTTTTAAATATTCTTTAAATGCTTCTAGGGATTTGCTAAAATCAATCATCCTATATCACCTCTGTAAACTTATCTTTCTTCTCCTTTTTCAACTACAATTTGATTTATTACTTCGTCTAAAGAATATGTTTTATTTGATTTTATATCATCTAAACCTTGTTGCAACTTGCTTTTCAAATCATTTTTATCTCTAATTATTACATTTTCTGGAGTATACTCATAATTTAACATATTGTTTACTTCCAATTTTATTCATTATTCAAAAAATTCATCACTAAATCTATAATTACATCTTTTTCCTTTGGATTCGATTCTGCAATTAATAAAGTAAGAGCCGTTAATGTATTATTATCAATTACTTGTTTACCGTTTTTATATAATATTCCGTAAAAATTTAGAAAATACATAAACAAAGTTGCTGCAATTCTTTTATTGCCATCTGCAAATACATGATTTTTTACTATTAAATATAAGAAATTTGTTCCTTTTTCTTCTATACTCTTTTTATCAGCAAATTCGGAATTTCCGAATTTAGTCATAGTTTCTTTTTTCGTCCATAAGATCACATCACTTATTATATAAAATTTTTTTCATTTAAATATCTTTTTAATAAAAATGTAAGAAAATATGGAAATGTATAAAATTTTCCATTAAATCCAATATTTTTATTGCAAAGTTTTATTCCGTATTTTATATCTTTATATTTATCATTATCAATTAAATTATTTAAAGATATTGTGGAATTATCACTTGCCTTCACTTCTACTGGAATTAAATAATTTGTATCTCTTACAAAGAAATCCATTTCAAGTCTGCCTGTTTCATCCCTATAAAAGTATAAATTATATCCTTCTTTAACTAACATATCTGCAACTATATTTTCATAAATCGCACCTTTATAAGTATTGAAATTTTTATTTCTTCTTAAATCAAGTTGAGCTTCTTCATCCAATGTTGCAATCAGTAGACCAGGATCTCCAAAATATAATCTATAATTATCAGGATTATAGTTTCCTTTTAACGGTAAACTTACTTGTTCAAGACAATAGCAAATATTAACTATTCCAGCATTTTCTAGCCATTCTATAACTCCAACATATTCCCTATTTCTAGCTCCAGAAGAAATTTTTGTTATTTGAAATTTTTTATTTTCATTACCCAGAAATACAGGAATTTTTCTATATGCATTTAGTATTTTTGTTTTATCAAGTCCACCTGCATATTTAGTAATATCCTCTTCGTAGTCTAATATTATTTGTTTTTGCATTTCTAGAATTCCAGTATATGTTTTGTTTTCAACAAATGTTTTAACAATTAGCGGCATTCCTCCAACAATCATATATTCTTGAAAATTTTCCATCATAACATCATATTGTATTTTTGATAATGGTTCATTTTTTGCCATACATTGATATAAATCTTCTATTTGCTCATTGCTATATCCTTTTGCCCATAAATATTCTTCAAAATCTAATGAATGCATTATATAATCAATTTTATTGCCTACACTATTTGATTCAATTTCTTCATAATTTATTCCCATTAAGGATCCTGAGCATATAACATCAAATCTTCCGTCTTCTCTAAAGGCTTTTAAAGCCGTTGCACAACTTGGATAGTCCTGTATTTCATCAAAAAATATTAATGTTTCTCCAGGTATAAATTGAAAATCTCCATTTTTTAATGTGATATCTTTAATGACTCTATCTATTTCAAACCCTTTATCGAAAATGTCTTTATATTCTGGCTGTAAAACAAAATTTATTTCAATTAAACTTTTATAATTATTTAATCCAAAGTTTTTTATTGATTCAGTTTTTCCAATTTGTCTTGCACCTTTTACTATTAATGGCATTTTATTTTTGCTTTTTTTCCATTCTATTAAATATTCATCAATTTTTCTTTTTAATCTCATATTATCACCTTCAGCATTAGTATATCACATTTTTTACATTCTTTCAATATTTTATATCACATTTTTTACATTGTTTTTCGACAAATTATCACATTTTCTTATATATTTTAAAAGTATGTATAAAAAAGCAAAAGATTATACATATTTTTATTATGAGATTTATATCTATTTTGTAATAAATAAATATAATTTATATTTTCTATTTTTGACTTTCATACACATATTACAAATGAAATGTGTATAGGAGTCAATAAATTATTCCAAACTTTTTTATAAACATTATACCATATTTTTCTAAAATGTTCGATTTATGAAATTTATATAAATTTAAATTTCAAAAACTTAAAATTATTATTTGAAAAAAATTTTTTAGTATAAATCTAAATCTGAAATAAATTTTATTTTGTAGAAACTTTGCACAAAATTCTTATTAAAATTTATATTAGTTTTTAAATTTCAATTTTAATTTATTAGTTTTATTTATATTTTAAAAATCTTTTATAATAATCTTTTTTATTTTGTAAAATATTTCTTCTTTTAAATTTTATAATTATTAAAAAATTAATATTTTTTAAAATACCTATTCCCCTATTACCTATTAATTTTATAACTTTACACAAAATATTTTACTACCTATTTCTTTTTTATTTTAAATTTTTTTAATTTTATTAAAATTACATATTCTTGGAAATATGGTTCTTCCCCCTACTTTCTTCAATAATCTCCTTCAAATTCATTTTATAGTAAAAAACTGATCTACGAGAATAGTAAATCAGTTTTTTGTTTTTAATGCAGTAATTGCTTTTTTAGTAGATTAAGCAATTCTTTGCTTTCTTCTGAAGATTCAGAATCTAATTCAAAATCTTGGAGGTACTCTTCGAACCTCTTATTATAGATGTTATATTCTTTCAGATTGTAAGCTTGTTCTTCTTCATCTGATAAGAAAAAAATATGTTTCCTTTTAGCTTTAAGATCAGATTTATTACTTTCCTGAATAAATATTTGATAAACGAACATACGTAATTTTAGAAGTTTTTCATTTCTAAAATTAATTTGTTGTTCAGTATCATTATCTAAAACTAAATATCCTTGTTCAGAAAAATAACTTCTCATAAGCTCATAGGGATTAGAATCTTTCTTAACACAAATTATAACCCCATTTGCTTCAAAGAAAATGCATTCAAGCTTTGTCTTGCACCGTAGACTTGAGAATGTTTTAAATAAAAGCTGTTTAAAATTAGATTGTTCGTGAAATAGACCTAAGATTAATTGACACCATTTAGTCATTTTAATCTGGGAATATGGTGGAAAAGTAACTAAAACATCTCTTCCATCGTATTCTAATTTTAAATCGCATTTTGTTCTAATTGCTTTGCATTCTGCATTGAATGTAGCTTCGTTTTCGTTGATAAAAGGCTTTGCCTTTAATGTAACGTTTGTCAATAACTGCATTATATCACTCTCCTTTTTATAAAACGTTGTTTTGGGTTATATATGTCTACTCCGTAAAGGAGATTATAAAAATTAATTAGCTTATTGGCTAAAAACACTTTAATTATATCATATATTTACATAACTTTCAATATATATAAATGTAATAAAGTAAACTAATTTTGTTCGACCTTAATAACATTATCAAAACTAATTAAATCAGTAACAAAAGAATGTTCAGATTTCTTTTTATCTTTACCAATTATTTTAATGATATTATTTTTATATTTAGACATATCTAATTCAGTGACAATAATCTCATTATCTTCAAGCATTTTTTTAATTTGTTTTAAAGTTTCTTGGCTTTGTTTTTCAAGTTCAATTTCTAGTTCTAACATATTATAATGTTCAATTTTATCAGATATCAAATATGAGTAAGATAAAATTATATAAACTAACGCTGTAGCAATTATTCCGCATAAATAATATCCAGCACCTATACACAATCCAATACAAGTAACTGCAAGTAATGTTGAGGCTGTTGTTAATCCTTTAACATTAAATCCATCTCTCAATATTGTTCCAGCACCTAGGAATCCTATTCCTGATAATAATTGTGCTGGTATTCTTGAAGAATCTACACCAAATGATTTTGACATATATTCACCACATATCATGACTAAAACTGCACTTATTCCAACTAAAGCATGTGTTCTAAATCCTGCTGGTTTGCTCCAAGATGACCTTTCTAACCCTATAATTCCTGCTAATATAATCCCTAATAACAATTTTACAATTGTTTGGAATTCGAAACTGTTAATAATTGTTTTTAATATTTCCATTTTTTCTATCCTTTCTAAAATTATAATTTTAAGTAAAGAGTTTTAAATTTCGACATGTCCAAAGTCGCAATTCCTTTTTACTATTTCTGTATATCAGAATTCTTTACGTTGTACTCTTCCATAACATTTTTTATTTGTGGAAGAATTTCTTTATTTTTTTCATTTAAAATTAGGAGTATATTTCTTCACCCTTTTTTCTTTTATATGCAGCTATTCTATCTTCCCAAGAAATAACTCCATTTTCTTTTTCTTTTTCAGTAGCTATTCCAATTATACTATCTATTTTTTCTTTACATTCTTTTATATCTTGCTTTGATGTTGAATTTAATATCAAAAGATTTTCTGATTCTAAATTTTGTTTTCTTTTGTCTACAAATTTTGAAATATCAGTTAAAGTTTCTATTGTTTCAATATCTGCTTTGCTTAATGTTTTTTCTTCTTGTACTTTTGATATATATGTTCCTTCAAGTAAACTTTCTACTGATTCAGTACCAGGTATACATATTAATCCTAATTTTTTAAGTATTTCATCATCTGTACTCTTTATTGTATCAGCAATTGCTTTTAAAAAACTCACATCAGTCCATTCTATATATTCATCTAAATTTACTCTTTGTGGTGTTGACCTTACATTATTTTCTAAGAAACTTTTGAGTTTAGTTTTGCTATTAACCATTTTTTATTGTCATTTTTTTTCAAAAACATTTCTTCATTTATATCACTCCGTTTAAAATATGTTTTTTATCTATATTAATTGTTTTTTTTACCAGTAGTATTATCGGATGTTTTAGAATTTAAACTATTGCTATTATTCTGCTCTTTTGATGTATTAGAATTATTTGTTACAGAATTATTTTTATTATTATTAGTAGTAGTAGTACCAGAATTTACAGAATTTGTTTTTTCATCGTTTTTACTGAAATTATTTTTATTACTAGGATTTTCTGTATTACTATTTGTATTTTCATTATTCGTATTTTCTTTGGCTTTATCACTATTTGCATTTTCTTTTACATTGTTAGTTTCTTCTTTCACTGTAGTTGTTGGGACATCCAAATCATCTTTTGTTGTAGTATCAAATGAATCAGCACCAGAATGTGTATTGTTTGTATTTTTATTAGATGTATTACCATCATTTATTTCAGTTCCGGCATGTTTTGTACATGTTGTTGGTTTTGTACCAATTAAAAAATATTCGTCATAAGTATTTGGGCAGCCAGTATTTGCTTTTCTACCAGTTTCAGCACAAACAGTTACTTTCAAAACTGATGATGGCTTATCAAATTTTGCACTTTGTAAATTTGAATGTACTCTACTCATAATATTAGCCCATAAAATTCCTGCTGGATTTTTTTTGCCGTTATAATTGATTGACTCATTTTTGTCATATCCATACCATGTAACACCTGTATAATATGGTGTAAATCCGCAAAGCCATCTATCATAATTATCATCTGTCGTTCCTGTTTTTGCAGCAACATCCATTCCAGAAATTGAACAATATGTTGCTGTTCCATAGCTTCCTTTCACAGGTTCTGTTAATAATTCTTTTACTATGTAAGCTACTTCCTTTGAAAATACTCTTTTCTTTTTCTGTTTTACTTCTACAATAACTTTTTTATTTGATGTCTCAGCTTTTGTATAAAATGTTGGCTCTATATATTCTCCGTCATTCGCAATTGTTGCATATGCCCCAGCCATTTGTAATGGGCTTATTCCTTTGTCTAACCCACCTAATGCAAGTGCTAAATTTTCGTCTTTTTGGCTAAGTGTTGTAATTCCCATTTTTTCAAGATATTTCATAGACATTTTAGGTCCTATTTTTTCCATCATTTCTACAAAAGGAATATTTTGAGAAGATTCTAGAGCCCTTCTCACAGTTATATTTCCAAGATATTTACTATAGTTTTCAGGTTTGTATCCATCAGCAAATATTGTTTGTTCGTCCGCAAATATTGTTGATCCTGTAAACTCTTTTTTTGCAATTCCTGGCACTAAAACAGCTATCGGTTTTATACATGAACCAGTTTGTCTAATTGATTGTGTTGCACGATTTAAACCTCTTGATGTTGTTTTTTTACCAAGTCCACCTACACAACCTACAACTTGCCCTGTTTTATGATCTATTATAACCATAGCAGCTTGTGAAGGGTCTCCTCCTGTTTTTGATGCAAGTTGATATTTAGTTTTTTCAAATTCTTTTTCCATTTGATTTTGAACAGATGTATTTTGAGTACTATAAATTGTAAGACCTGCCATATTTACATAGTTTGTGGCAAATGTTTTTGCAATTTTCTTTTTATCTGCAATGTCATCTATTAGTTGTGATATTAACGCATCTGTATGATATGAATAAACTGCATCATCTGTTTCAATTTTTCCTTTTTTAAATTTTAGTCCATTGTCAACATTTGCAACAGCTGTATTATATTCATCTTCATTAATATATTTAAGTTCTTTCATTTTTGATAATACAGTTTTTGTTCTTTTTTTAATTTTCTCACTATTGTCTGTATCTCCATAAGGATTATACGAATTTGGTGAATTATTAATACCAGCCAAAAATGCACATTCTTCTAAAGATAAATCTTTTACAGATTTATTAAAGTAATAGTTTGCACCTGTTTCAATTCCATAAATATTAGGCCCTACATAAATAATATTTAAATATAATGACATTATTTCGTCTTTGCTCATAAAAGATTCTAAAACAGTGGCTTTCCCCCATTCATTCACCTTCCTTGAAATTTTATTTGAAGAATCTCCCGTTAAGTTTTTGACAACTTGTTGTGTTATACTACTTCCACCAAATGATGATGAACCACGGTGAAATACATATGATACTATTGCAGCACTTGTTCTTTTTACATCTACCCCATGGTGCTTATAAAATCTTTCATCCTCTATTGCTACATACGCATTCTTTAAATTGCTTGGAATTTCTGATGCAGGAATTTTATTTTTTGCTTTTTCGCTTCCTATTTCCGCTATAGTTTTTCCATCTGTATCTTTAACAATTGAATTTTCATTTTTTGACATTTCCTGTACTAAGCTTTTCCATCTATTTGCTGATACAGCTGTACATATTCCAAAAATTAAAATTAAAGCAATAATAAGTGACAATATTACTAGCTTTATTTTCTTTTTTCTTTTTATTTGTTCTGGAGTTTTTGTTTGCCTCCTTCTATCAGTTTTTTCAAATTTTTGATTATCAGAATTATTTATTATATTTTGAATGTTATCTGTTTTTCTATTTTGTTTTATTCTTTTTTTATTATCTTTTTTTGGTATCTTTATTATATTTCTTCTTTCTTTTGAATGCTTACTTTTCATTTATCTACCTCTCAAATTTTTTCAATCAAAATTATGTTACAGTTCAGTAACAAAATTATAACATATTTTTAAAAATTAATAAACAAATTATTCCATTTTAATAAATTTTATTATATAATATCAATGAATGGAGTGTGAAACATATGATAAATCATGAAGATAACCCAGAATACTTAAACTCATTTTTAGACTATACAATGACAATTTTAAATAAATCACCTAACACTGTTAAAGAATATAACTATGATTTAGCAACATTTTTAAAGTTTATAAAAATGCACTTTGGTTTAACAACTGAAGAAGATTTTTCAAAAATAGAAATTAAAGATGTTGATTTAAATACTATAAAAAAAATCAAATTAGACGATATTCATGCTTTTTTAAGCTATTTAACTACTACATACCACAGCAAAGCCGCAACTCGTGCACGAAAAGTATCAAGTATTAGAGTTTTCTTTAATTATTTATGTGCTAAAGCAAATCTAATTGAAAATAATCCAGCTCAAAATTTGGAAACTCCAAAATTAGATAGACGTCTTCCAAAATATTTAAGTTTAGAAGATAGTCAAAAACTTTTAGAAGTTACAGAAAATGAAGATAATAGAAATTATCAAAGAGATTATGCTATTATCACACTATTTTTAAATTGTGGTATGCGTTTGTCTGAATTAGTTGGAATAAATATAAATGATATAGATTTTTCTGAAAATAAAATGACTGTTATTGGTAAAGGTAATAAAGAAAGAACAATTTATCTAAATAAAGCCTGTGTAAGAGCCATTGGAAATTATTTAGAGGTTAGGCCAAAAGATGGTATTAAGACAGATAAATTAAATTCAAGAAAAGCTCTGTTTTTAAGTGAAAGACGAGAACGTATTAGTAAAAGAACGGTTCAACATATTGTTGATAAAGAACTAATGGCTGCGGGCCTTGATACAAAAAAATATTCAACACATAAATTAAGACATACTGCGGCTACATTAATGTATCAATATGGAAAAGTTGATATAAGGGCTTTACAGGAAGTCTTAGGGCATGAAAGTATTTCTACTACAGAAATTTATACCCATGTTGCCAATCAACAAGCAAGAAATGCTATTGAAAGTAATCCATTAGCAGATTTCAATGAATAACAAGGTGCCCTAATTAAAGGACACCTTCTTCTTTCAGTTTATATACGTTTAATGATACCCATAGGTATTCAGCAAGTTTTTCTTTGGCTATATTAGATGGATTACAAATATATTTTAGATTATACAATATTTTGATACATAATTCAACGTTTTCCTCTAAAAACTGGGAATCTTTAATTTGTCTCCTTCATTTAAGTTTGCATTTGCTAAATTATTTACTTTCTTTAATTCATTAACAACATATCTTATATCTTTACCTTCAAAGTATTTATTATTTTCTAACTCTTCCTGAGCTATTGACCACAAAGTGTCTCCAGCACACACATATTCTTCTTTATATTTTGTTTCTACATTTGAATATGCGTTAGTCGCAAAAATTACTATTGAACTTATTAAAATTGCTAATATTACATTACTTCTTATAAATTTTGTTTTATTTACTATTCTCATTATAATTACCTCCAATTCGTATTAAGAATATTTGTTTGCATTACGAGATAATTATATACGAACATTTATTCTTTGTCAATAGTTTTTAGAAAAAATGTTCGTCTTTTTTATTTTATCGTTACAGTTCAGCAAAAAAATCCCTGAACTGTAACATTCTATTTTTTAAAATTAAATCTATAATAATACGGTTTTATATCATTCAATAGTTCGTCCATATATACCATGTTTCCATAGCTATCTTGAACCTTTAAATTTGGAAACGTTTTTAGCATTTTCTTATCTCCCCAATATTTATAAATAAAATTAGATAATTTTTTATCATTATAAATATCATCATATTTTTGCATAATTATTTCTTTGTTTGGTACATTTAAATCATAATTATGTACCATTCTTACTAAGAAGACTGATAATGCTATTCCTGTTGCAATACAATCAATAAGTAACAATATCGTAACAGTTGTTGTAAGCACTTTTAATGCTTTAACAGAAAGTTTGCTTTTTATCCAATTTATTAGTCTGTCTATTCTAGGATTAAATGATGCAATTAGGTATAATGCTAAAAATCCCCAAAATATTGAAAAATAAACACATATTCTTCCGTTTATATTAAGTGGCATGTCTGAATAGTCCCACCATTTTACACCTAATAACATCTCACCTATCCAACTAACCAGATATTCAACAATTGAACCAACTATAAAACCTCCAATGAATAGTCGTGTATAGTTTTTTGAATATTTATGTAAGAAAATAATCATTATTGCTGCACCCAGTCCATATATCGCACAAAATGGTCCATATAAAAAGCTCTGTCTGCTTTCCCATGTTCCCTTAGTTATTATTCCAAATATTGTTTCTATTATATATCCTACCACACTATATATTATGAAGTATGCCAATATTCTCCATACTGACAACCCCATAATTGTAAATTTTTTCTTTTGTTCTGTGGTTTTATTATTTATTTGTTCTGCTTTGTTTTTTATCTCCGCTTCTTTATTGCTTCTTTTTACTATGTTTTTTGTCTCCGCTTCTATATTGCTTTTTTCTATTACATTTTTTATTTCATTATTTTTCATAATATATCGTTCACTCATTTCATTTATTATTATCTATTTTATATAATTTTAGCAACAGACATCTTAAAGTAACATTTTTAATTCTTTTATCTTAAGGTTATAAAATTCTATAGCACTCTTATACATATCTTTGCTTTCTAAATCTACATCAACCATTTTTAGTAAATCAATTGATTTTTTAGAACATCCTTGTTTAAGCATTTCAATATATTTTTCAACAAAACCTGGTTCTTTACTCAATATTTTAGATGCAATGGCAATAGCAGCAGAAACTCCTGTAGAATATTTATATACATAAAAATCACTATAAAAATGAGGAATTCTAGCCCATTCATATTTGATTTGTTCATCAATAACAATATCATTTCCAAAGTATTTTTGGTTTAATTTATAATATATATCATTTAAATCATCAGCTGAAAGCATAACATTATTTTCAACTTTTTCATGAACAATTTTTTCAAATTCAGCAAACATAGCTTGTCTAAAAAATGTAGCTCTCATATTTTCTAATAATTCATATATTAGTTCTGCTTTTTTCTTATTATCTTTTTCATTTTTGATTTGATAATCACTTAATAATATTTCATTAACAGTTGATGCTACTTCTGCAACCATTATTGTATAATCAGCATTTATAACATTTTGTTCTCTATTTGAATAATATGAATGCATACTATGGCCTAACTCATGTGCAATAGTGCTTATATCTCTCTTACTATTTACAAAATTAGTCAATACAAATGGATGTACTCCATATACTCCCATACTATATGCTCCACCTCTTTTATTTGGCTTTGCATATACATCTATCCATCTATTATCAAAAGCCTCTTCTAACTTGTTTATATACTCTTTACCTAATATTTGTAATGCATTTAATACTTCTTGTTTTGCATCTTCAAATGTTATTTCATTTTTTCCTTGTTCACATGGATTTACATATAAATCATACATATGCATCTCATCTAATTTTAACATTTGTTTCTTTAATTTTATAAAATCATAATTTACTGAAATATCTTCATCTATAGCTTCTATTAAGCTTTCATATACTTTAAGACTTGCATCATCATGTTCAACAGCTTCCGCTAAACTTGAATTGTATTTTCTTAACTTTGCAGTTGTAGCTTTTGCTTTTACATTTGAAATATACATTTCTGTAATTGTATTTATAAACTCACTATATTTTTTGTACATTAAATTAAAAGCTTGTTTTCTTACATTTCTATCTTTATTTTTTAGGAATAATGTATATGTACTATCTGTCATTTCTACTTCTTTACCATTTTCATCTATTAAAGTTCCAAATTTAAACTCTGCATTTGTTAGTGTATCAAATGTATTTTCTGGAGCTGATATTATTTCTGAAAAGTTAGCAAGTATATTTTCCTCTTCTTTACTTAGTACATGTTTTTTCTCATTAAGTATATCCTTAATATCTCTTTCATATCCTTTAAATCTTTCTTCGTTGATGTACTTTTTTATTTTATTTTCATCTGCATATGTAATTTCTGGTGTCATAAATGATGTTGCAACACTTAATTCTGTTCCAAGTCCTTCTACTTCTTTAAATATTTTTATTCCATCTTGATTTGACATATCTAAATGGTATTTTAACATTCCATATGCATATACTTTTTCAAATTTTTCTAGTGCTTGCTCATATAGTTTATAACAATTATATAAGTTGTCTGATGTATTACATAGTATTCCTTGATATGCTTTTATTTTTTCTAAAATACTTATTATCTCGTTTTTTTCTTTTTTGAATTGTTCTTCGTTTTCGAAAATGTCTTGTAAGTTCCAGTTGTATTTTTCTTCCATTTTTATCATCCTTTCTTTTACATTTTATATTTGAATTGTATCACATTATTAATTTGTTTGCTAGATTTATTTTATAATTTTTAAATTATCACAACAAAATAAATTCCAATTTCATATAATATATAAATGTCGAATGAAAGGAGGTTTTGTAGATTTTGGAATTAGAACATAAAAAAATAGGATTTGTTTTAACAGGTTCATTCTGTACTTTTAGTAAAACAATTCCTAAAATAAAAGAATTAGTTAAAATGGGTGCTGAGGTTATTCCAATTATGTCTTATAATGCTTACAACTTAGATACCAAATTTGGAAAAGCCGAAGATTTTATAAATGAAATTGAAGAAATTACAAACAAAAAGATTATTCATACTATACAAGAAGCGGAACCAATTGGTCCTAAACATTTAACAGATATTATGGTAGTTGCTCCTTGTTCTGGTAATACAATGTCTAAACTTGCAAATGATATTATTGATACTCCTGCTACTATGGCTGTAAAATCTCATTTAAGAAATAATTTGCCAGTTGTTATTGCAGTTTCTACTAATAATGCTTTAAGTGGCAATGCTTCTAATATTGGTACTTTACTTAATAGAAAAAATTATTATTTTGTTCCTTTTAGACAAGATAATCCTATTACTAAGCCACGTTCTGTTGTTTTTGATTTTGATTATCTTATAAAGACTATTGAGTCTGCTTTGAATGGAAAGCAAATTCAACCTATATTATTATAAAAGCACATCTATTATTAGATGCGCTCTTTTATTTAATCTTTGCCTAATATGTATGGGTCTGCCTCTGTTCCACTTCCATACTTAATATAGACCCCCTCGTTCATTACTATAACTGGCCTAATACCCATACAAAATCCGCTATAGAAATGATCTTGATGTTTTTTCTCTCCTTTTATATTCCACCAAACCAAACTACAAGTTCCATAATCTACATATGATGTAATATAATACGAATTTATATTTCTTATTCCTTCTGTTGAATTGTCATTTCCTGTTATCTTAAAAATTTCTTCATTCTTCGCTATATACACTTCTTTTATAAACCCTTTTTTATCTAAAGATTTATCTCTATACATTTCCATATTTCTTGTATTTATATTTTTTCCTGTATCTAATGTTTTATATTCATTTTTTTTAGTTTCACCAGACAATAAATATGCTGCTCTATATGGATCATTATATTTTGTATAATAATATACAAAATTTTCAGGACTACCTGCATGTATTAATTTAGTTATATATATTTTTTCATTATTTAAATCATTCAATTTCTGATTTATTTCTTCTTCTTCGCTTATTATATTCTCATTTTCATCTTTTATTTCTAGTATTTGCCAACCTGAATATTTTGGTGTTCCATATCCACTCTGTGGGGCTACACTTTGGTTTCTACTTGTGATTATATTTCCACTTGCTATATCACTTGCATTTGTTGTATCTCCCTTATATGTAAATCCTCCAAATGTGAAATTCAATCCACTATTTGAATCATTCAAATTAAATGTACTATTATATGTTTTTCCTTTATTTATCATATATAAATTTTTGTTTTGTAATGCTTGTATTTCTGCTTGTGTCCAATTTCCTGCATCATATTGTACTATATTTTTTGCTGACATGTATTGATTTACTATTACTTCTTTTTCTTCTTCTACTGTTTTACCATTATATGTTCCACTTATTTTAAAAGTATATTTTCCATTTGAGTTTACTACATATGGTACTGTTTTTGTATTATCTGATTTTAGAACTGCTGTACATCTATTACCCTCTAATGTTGCTATTATATTTATATACAATGTTGTACCTTTATCAACTGAATTTGTACTTAATGAACTTGTGTTACTTGAGCTACTGCTTGTACTTACTGCTACTGTATATTGTATTTCTAGTTTTTTTGTTGTTACCGTTATATTTATATCTCCTGTAACTTTTTCTATTTTAATTTTTCCTGTATTAACATCAACTACATTATTTCCAGCTGTCGTTACTGTTTGTCCACCCATTGTAACAGTTAGACCTGTTATTGCATAATTTCCTTCTGTTGCCACTGTTGCCTCATATGTTTTGTTATATGCCGCTTTTGTTGCATTATTATCTATTACTGCATTTTCTGCTAATGTTTTTGTTACATTATAATAAAAATCATCTATTTTTATTGTTTTTTCTGTTTTGTTTCCATCCCCTGTTGTTATTACAAATTTATATTCTTTTCCTAATTCTACATAATAATCTATTCCTAATGGTATTTTTCTATTTTCCATTATTATTGAATCTTTACTTGCTTCTGGATAATCTACTCGTTTAAGTCCATTTACTTTATCTGTTATTTTTATAAGTATTTTTACTTTTCCATTTTCTATTTTTTCTGTTTCATACTCAAATTCTAATGTACTTATATCAAATTCTGTTTTGCTTATTTCTAACTTCTGGTTTACTATAAACCTGCCTGTAATGTCATTTTTATTCATTACCACCATTTTCCCGTCTAATGATGCATCTTCTTTTATTGTTGGACTATAATCACTTGAAATTACTGTATTTATCCAGTCTTGTGTTACATCATCTAAACTCGCATTTCCTTTTTTATCTATTTGCAATTCATTTAATGCTAGTGTCAATTGCTCTTGCATTTCTGATTGCACATGTGCCTTTTTCGCTTGTTTTACTCTTACAAATAAGCCATTTTCTCCACCTAATGTTGCTATTGCTATTCCTGATAATATTAATAAAATAACAATAGTTACTACTAACGATACCAATGTTATTCCAGCATCAATTTTTAGATTTTTTATTGTGTAACTTTTTTTCATTTGTTTTCTCCTTTTTTTATTTTTATACTCCAAATGGAGTATAAAAGAATAATACACCATATGGGGTAAAAAGTCAACACCAAATGGAGTATTTTATATAATAATGTAAGGAGTGAGAAAAATGTTGAGATTAAAGGATTTAAGAGAAGATCATGAACTAACACAAGCAGAATGTGCAAAAATTGGTTATATATCTAAAAATTCATACATTAGATATGAAAAAGAAGAAAGAATCATACCATTAGATACCCTAATTTACTATGCAAAATATTATAATACTTCATTAGATTATTTAGCAGGACTAACAAACATATCAAAACCATATCAAAGAAAAAAGTAAAAAAATAAAAACACGAATTTCTCTATTGAAAAATCGTGTTTTTATTTTTTTCTTACTTTCGACAAAATCCAACAAATTTGTGAGACAAATTTGGACTGTCCCTACTGTCCCAAAATTTCTTTTAGTTCTTCATTTCTTTTAACTTTCTTAGTAGTAGTCTTAATAAGTTCCTTATCAGTCAAAATCATATTCATAATATGTTTATATCTAGGAACAGTAGTATTAACCTCATTTTTTATTCTATTCCAAATAATATCTCTAATCTCATCAAAAGAAATATCACCATATTTTTGTTTTACTTCATCTTTATTATAAACAACTTTGACAGAAAGTTTAACATCATTTTTATCAACTTCGTCAGGCATACCAAATACCATGCATTCATCTATTAAATCTATTCTATTAACTAGTGTTTCTATTTCCTCTGGGAAGATTTTTTTACCATTTTTAAGAACTATCATATTCTTTTGTCTACCTGTTATAAAAATAAAGCCATCTTTATCAATATAACCTAAATCTCCAGTATAGAACCAACCATCTTTAAGTACTTTATTTGTCTCTTCTTCATTTTCATAGTAACCAAGCATTACATTTGGTCCTTTTGCACGTAACTCCCCTATACCGTTATCATCTTTATTTACAATTTCAACAGTCACATTTTCCATTGGAACTCCTATTGAACCTGTTCTTGATTTGTACATATTTTCTGCTGCAATAACTGGTGATGTTTCTGTTAAACCATATCCTTGTGCTACATTTATTCCTAAATCTATAAATCCTTTTTGTATTTTAGGGTCTAATGGTGCTCCACCTGAAATTACAAATCTCATTTTTCCGCCTAATTGGTCAATTAACTGTTTAAATAATTTTCTTCTAATATCTATATGGAATTTTAATAAGAAGTTACTAACTCTTATAGCATTTTTTATAAGTTTTGTTTTTCCTTGCTTATCAATTTCTTTTACCACTTTATTGTAGATTGCTTCTACCAATAGTGGTACACCAACAAATACAGATACTTCATATTCTTTTAAGTTTTGTGCCACATATCTTAACCCATCTGGGAATGATGTCCTAGCACCACACGCTAACATAACGATTAGACATGTTGAACCAAATATATGATGCATTGGTAGAAATGCTAAATTTGAGTCTGTGCTTCTAATGTCTTCAACTCTTTGCATTGCATATACATTTGACGCAATATTTTTTTGTGACAACATTACTGCTTTTGATTTTGATGTTGTTCCAGATGTGAATAACAAAATATTCATTGCATTTTCATCTATTTTTGCTGATATGTATTCTTTGTTTCCTTCTTCTAGCAATTTTTGTCCTTCCTCTTTTAATGTATTTATATCTTTATATCCTGCTAGTTTTGACATACAAATATATTCTTTTACATTTGTATTGTTTCTGTTTTTTATTTCTTCTATTTTTTCTATGTATTTTTCGTCAAAATATATTGCATCTGCTTTACTTCTCATTAATGAGCTTTCTAGTTCATCTATTTGTAAATCTTTGTCTAATGGGATTGATACTATTCCGCCTAATAAACTTGTTAAGTGTCCTAGTGCCCATTCATATCTATTTCGTCCCAAAATGGCTATTCTTTTATTTTTAAATCCCATACTGTATAATTTAGTACCTAATGCATTTATTTGTTCTAAAAGCATTTTATAAGTTATATTTTCGTATGTTTTGTTTTTTCCTTCTTGGTGTTTTACTATAAATGCTATATTGTTTGCATATGTTTTGGCTGAGTTGTATATTAGTTCTTTTATGTCCTTAACTTCTTGGACTATTTTTTCTTTTTTCATTTTTATTTTCCTTCCTTAAAATACGAAATCTGTAAAAATTATTTTTAACAGATTAGTCTTGTTAGCAATTGAATTAAATTACAATTGCTTTTACAATAATACACTATTTTTAAAAATTTGTCACTAGTCTTGGTGGTCAGTTGTTACAGTTTTGTAAGGAAAATCCCTGAAATACCTGTGAATTATATTTTAGAGATTTTTACTACTGAACTGTAACGGTCAGTTATTATTTTAAAATTTCTGCATATTCATTAAAGAGGTGAATTTATTTGAGACAAAAAAGTAAACTATTTCTAATAAATGGTGCAATACTAACAAGTACATCACTACTTATGAAATTTGCAGCACTTATTTTCAATATATACATATCAAATCAAATAGGTTCAGAAGCGGTTGGTGTATTCAGCTTAGTAATGGCTGTATACCTATTTTTCATAACTGTTGCAACATCTGGATTAAACATTGCTGTAACTGTTATTGTTTCAGAAAAATTTGCCTTAAATAAAAATAAACAAGCTATAAAAGCAATACGTACTTGTATATTTTTTAGCTTGTTATTAGGAATAACTGCAGGTGGACTAATTTTACTTTTTTCTGATTTTATTACAAATAAATGCTTACACAATATGGTTTCTTCTAAGCCATTATTTTACATAGCAATCGGATTACCTTTTATTGCAATGTCTTCTTGTATCAGTAGTTATTTTACCACTGTACGAAAGGCTTATAAAAATGCAATTACCCAAGTTTTTGAATTTACAATTAAAATGGTTGCAACAATAATATTGCTAAAAATAAATATAGCTAATGGTGTAGAAGCGGTTTGTATTTCGCTTATTTTAGCTGATGTAATTTCAGAAGTATGTTCTTTTACATTGATTTTTATTTTATATATTATAGATATAAAACTTAAAAAGTTAGAAGATGTCCGTTCTTTTGGACAAAGATTTAATATATTGAAAATTGCTTTTCCAGTTGCAGTAACATCATATATACGCTCTGGACTTTCAACTTTAAAACAATTGATAATTCCTACTCAACTTGAGAAATCAGGTATTTCTTGTAGTAAAGCTCTTTCACAATATGGTATGATTAATGGTATGGTACTTCCAGTTATAACATTTCCAACTGTTCTTACAGATTCTTATAGTATGCTTTTAATACCAGAGTTCTCAACATATGTAGCACAAAAAAATTATAAAGCAATTAACTATGTTGCAAATAAGATTTTTAAAATTACTTGTGCATTTTCTATGTGTGTTTGTAGTATATTTTTTATATTTTCAAACGATTTAGGGTTGGCTATTTATAATAACATTGAGACTGGATACTTTTTTAAGGTATTTACTCCATTTATATTTTTTATGTATATGGACCATATTATCGACTGCATTCTAAAAGGCTTGAACAAACAGTTTGGTGTTATGTGCTGTAATATTTTAGATTTAAGTATTACAACATGCTTTATTTATTTTTTGCTTCCTGTTTTAGGCATTAAAGGATATGTACTTTCTATCTTTTTTAGTGAAGTATTGAATTTTAGCATTAGTCTTTTCCAGTTGTATAAGTATTCTAAAATAAAGCCTAATTTAATAGACTGGATTATTGTTCCTTTAACTTGTAGTTTAATTTCGTATTTTGTAACAAATATTTTTCATTTTAACTTAATTAATCTTACTGTTAATCTAGTTTTTAATATATTGCTTTTTATTTTTATTTATGTAATAAGTTTCTTTATAATAAATTTATTAAGCATAATAAGGAAATAATTTATTAATAACAAAAAAATTAAAAATATATTATTTTAAAATAATATATTCTTAATTTTTTAATAATAATTAACTATTCTATTTTAACCACTCAGGATTTGCTAAATACCAATCAATAGTCTTAACAATACCATCTTCAAACTTAGTCTTTGGATACCAACCAAGTTCATTTTTTATTTTTGTTGGATCAATTGCATATCTATAATCATGACCTTTTCTATCAGCAACATGTTCAATTAAATCTTCTGATTTGCCTAATCTTTGTAAAATTAATTTAACAATTTCAATATTTCTTCTTTCATTGTGTCCACCAATGTTATATCTTTCACCAGCAACACCATTATGGAATACTAAATCAATTGCTTCACAATGGTCTTCAACATATAACCAATCTCTAATGTTTAATCCTTCACCATAAACAGGTAATTTTTCATCATTTAATGCTAATTTAATCATATGAGGAATTAATTTTTCATTGTGTTGGTATGGACCATAGTTGTTTGAACAGTTTGTTACATTTACATTCATTTTAAATGTTTCATGATATGCAAATGCAATTAAATCTGAACTTGCTTTTGATGCTGAATATGGGCTACTTGGTTTAATTGGAGATTTTTCTGTAAAATATCCATCTTCCTTAAGTGAACCATAAACTTCATCTGTTGATATATGAACAAATTTATTTGGACTTCCTTCTCCCCATACTTGTTTAGCTGCTTCTAATAAAGTATGTGTTCCTATTACATTTGTGTGTGTAAATATAAATGGATTTTTTATACTGTTATCAACATGTGATTCAGCTGCAAAGTGAATTACACCATTTATATCGTATTTTTTAAATAAATCTAGTACAAAATCAAAATCACAAATATCTCCTTGTACAAATGTTATTTTATCCATTACTTTTTTTAAATTATCTAAATTTCCTGCATATGTTAATTTGTCTAATACTACTACTTTATAGTCAGGATGTTTATTTACAAAATATTCTGCAAAGTTTGCTCCTATAAATCCTGCTGCACCTGTTACTAATACATTTTTACTCATTTTTAATACCTCTTTCTTTTGAACGAAATTCAACCAATGGGGACGTTCTTAAATTGGTTGAAATTCCTTTAAATTATTTTACTTTTTTATTCAACCAATTTAAGAACGTCCCCATTGGTTGAATTTATAAATTACTAAATAAATCTGTTTCTTTTAATTCTTTAAGTGATGGCCATTTTCCATCTTTTTCAGATGTTAACAAATCTTCTGGTTTTAAATCTCCCATAGGCCATTCAATTCCTATATCTGGGTCATCCCATTTAAGACCGCCTTCTGCTTCATGGTTATAAACATCATCACATTTATAAGCGAATTCAGCTTCATCAGATAATACTAAAAATCCATGTGCAAATCCTTTTGGTATCATAAACATTTTTTTATTTTCTTCTGTTAATACAACACCTTCCCATTTTCCATATGTTTTGCTTCCTGGTCTTAAGTCGACTGCAACATCAAATACTGAACCTTTAATACATCTAACTAATTTTGATTGTGTATTTTCTTTTTGGAAATGTAATCCTCTTAAAACACCTTTTTTTGACTTTGATTGATTATCTTGTACAAAATCATAATTTAATCCTAATTCTTCAAAATCAGCTTTGCTGTATGTTTCCATAAAGTATCCTCTGTTATCACCAAAAACTGTTGGTTCTACAATACATACACCTTCAATAGATGTATCAATTTTTTTAAATTTTCCCATTTTAATTATCTCCATTCTTTCAACATTATTCGACAAATCATTGAGACATATTTGGACTGTCCCACTTGTCTTATTTTATTAAAGCTTTTAAATACTTTCCATAGTCTGTTTTCATATATTTATCAGCTAATTTAGATAATTCTTCTGCAGTTATCCATTTATTTTGATAAGCTATTTCTTCTGGGCAACATACTTGCATTCCTTGTCTTTTTTCTATTGTTTGTACAAAGCTTGCTGTTTCTAGTAATGCATCATGTGTTCCTGTATCAAACCAAGTCATACCTCTTCCAAATGTTTCAACATATAATTTGTTCATTTTCATATATTCTTCATTAACTGTTGTTATTTCTAATTCTCCTCTTGCTGATGGTTTTACATTTTTAGCAATTTCTATAACATCATTTGTATAGAAATATAATCCTGGTACAGCATAGTCTGATTTTGGATTTTCCGGTTTTTCTTCTATTGATATTGCTTTGCCATTTTCATCTATTTCGACAACCCCATAAGCTCTTGGATCTTTTACTTTATATCCAAATATTGTTGATTCATTTTCTCTTTCATTTGCTCTTTTTAGCATTTCTGATAAATGAGAACCATAAAACATGTTGTCACCTAAAATCATTGCAACATTATCTTCTCCGATAAAATCTTCGCCAATTATAAATGCTTCTGCAAGTCCATTTGGTTTTTCTTGGATTTTGTATTCAAATTTCATTCCCCATTGTGAACCATCACCTAATAATGTTTTAAATGTCTCATTGTCTCTTGGCGTTGTTATAATTAATACTTCTCTAATTCCTGCTTCCATTAATACTGATAATGGATAGTAAATCATTGGTTTGTCGTATACTGGCATAATTTGTTTTGATATAGCATGTGTTAATGGATATAATCTTGTTCCACTTCCACCTGCTAAAATAATTCCTTTTCTGTTTTTCATTTTACGTTCATTCCTTTCTAAGCTTCTATATTTTTTGCTTCTTCCAAATATCTTCTTAAACCATCTTTCCATTCTGGAACAACTATTCCACATGCTTCAAGTTTTGCTTTTGACATTTGTGAGTTAAATGGTCTTTTAGCTTGTGTAACTTTCATCATTTCAATGTATTCATCTGTTGTTACAGGATTTACTTTACATTCAATTCCTTGTTCTTTTAAGATTTCTTTTGTAAAGTCATACCATGTTGTATATCCATTATTTGTTGCATTATATACTCCATAAGGTATTTTTTTTGTTACTGCTTGATATATTATTTCTGTTAAATCTTTTGCATATGTTGGGCTTCCATGTTGATCTGATACTACGCTTATTTCATCTCTTGTTGAACCTAATTTAGTCATTGTTTTAACAAAATTATTTCCACCAATTCCATATAACCATGCTGTTCTGAAGATGTAGTACTCGTCCATATTTTTTTCTATTCCTTCTTCACCATGTAACTTTGTTTTTCCATATACTGTTACAGGTGCTTTTGTATCATCTTCTTTATAGTCTTTTGATACATCTAAATCTCCACCAAATACATAGTCTGTTGAAATATGTACTAGTTTTGCTCCAGCTGCTTTTGCTGCTTTTGCAAGATTTGTAGGTCCATCACCATTTATTTTATCTGCTAATTCATAGCATTCTTCTGCTTTATCAACAGCTGTAAATGCTGCACAGTTTATTACATAATCAGGTTTTAAATCTGTTATAAATTTCATAACAGCTTCTCCATTTGTTATGTCTAATTCTGCTACATCTGTTGCTATTATTTCATTTCCTTCTGCAAATTTTTCTTTTACTTCTTTTGCGAGCATTCCATTTGCTCCTGTTACTAAAATTTTCATTTTTTACCCTCTTTCTTTATCTAAGAAATTCGTATATTACAAGAAAATTAAACATTTAAAAATATAATAAATAATTTTATTCTCTTGCGGTTACAATAATATCATTAAAATGAAAAAAGTGCAAGCATCTTGCACTTTTTTTTGCTATTTTATATTAATTTTTTTATCAACAATATATTGTGGTCTTTGTTTAGTTTCATCATAAATTCTACCAACATATTCTGACATTATCCAAATAGATAATAATTGAACTCCTGCAAAAAATGTTATTGCAACCATCATAGAAGTCCATCCAGCTGATAAATTAGGAGAATGACAAGCAAAAGAAACTAATGCGTAAATTAATAATATAATTGATATTACAATTGAGAATATTCCTAAAGCACCAACTAATTTTAATGGTTTTGTTGAAAAACTAATTATACCATCTGAAGCCAATTTTAACATTTTCTTTAATGGATATTTTGTTTCTCCAGCAAATCTTTCTTTTCTCTCATATTCAAATGGTGCTTGTTTATATCCAACCCAGCTGAATAATCCTCTTAAAAATTTATTGTGTTCTGGTAAAGAATTTACAGTATCTACAACTTTTCTATCAACAAGTCTGAAATCTCCTGTATCTTTTGGAATTTCAACATCTGACAATGCATTTAAAGTTTTATAGAACATTTTTGCTGTAAATAATTTAAATGCACTCTCCCCTTCTCTTGACTTTCTTTTTCCGTAGATTACTTCATTTCCTTCTTCCCATAATTTTAACATATCTGGTATTAATTCTGGTGGGTCCTGAAGGTCAGCATCCATTATAACTATTGCATCACCTGTTACATATTGAAGTCCTGCTGTTACTGCTGCTTGATGTCCAAAATTTCTTGAAAATGATATAACTTTAACATCTGTATCTTTTTTTGCAATATCTTCAAGAATTTCTAATGTTTTATCTTTACTTCCATCATTTACAAAAATTATTTCATGATCATAATTTTCTAATTTCACTAAATTTTCTTTTACTCTTTTGTAGCATTCTTCTGCAACTTTTTCTTCATAGTACATTGGTATTACTAGTGTTACTTTTTTCTTTTCCATTTTGAATTTTTCCTCTCTTTTCTTAGATATTTATATCCCCATATTTATATTTTTATATGTAATAAATTACTTATTTTTTTTGTTTTTAAATACAAATATTTTACTAAACACATAATTAGAAACTATAATAACTATTTGTGATATTATCTTTATTATTTTATCATTCATATGTAAAACAGTTACGCCCAACCACATTATTAGCATATCCATTACAAGTGTTGTAACCCTTGCTAAAACAAATTTACTTGCTTCTTTTATTTTATTTTTTTCTTTACTTTCAAATACATATTTTCTATTTGTAAAATATGCAAATGTTACACCAGCTATCCATGATAAAATATTTGCTATTTGTAATTGTACTGCATTTTCAGGGTCTAAAAAAGTAAATACAGCAACATAATATACTATCAATGAAATTACTGTTGTTAACACACCAAAAATTAAATAATTTATTATTTCTTTATATTTTTTATATAATTCCTTTATTTTTTTCATTTTATCTTATTCCTTTTTTGATTAAAAATATCTATATAATGTAAAATTATAAATTTCATATCATATAATCACTTTTATTTTTAATATTTCTTATAACAGATATTTCTATCTACATTTCCTAGTACCCCACTAACTTGTCCTTTACTTGTATATTGCCAAATAGAATATTTTCCATTATAGCCAGGATTATTGTCTCTATAACTTGCTATCCAAGTATCATATGCAGATAATTCTGACATATTTAAATAATTATATGCCCAATCTACGTTACAATAAACAATTGGTCTATATCCAGCATTTTGTATAGTTTCACAAAAAGCTCTTGCTATGCTTGTACGAGTATTTTTATCTAAATTTTGAGTTCTAGGTATATCATTTGGATTCTCCAAACCAGGTGCTTCTATGTCAATTGCTATTGGGTAATCAATTTTATAATTTCTAACTCTTTCTAATACCCAATATGCTTCTTCTCTTGCTTCATCTACATTTATTGCCTGTGTAACAAAATAAACCCCAACAGGAACTCCAGCTTGTTTAGCTCCTTGCATATTTAATTTATAATATGGGTCTTCATTTAGTGTTCCTCTTGAACCATAGCCTCTAAATCCTGCTCTTATAAAAGCAAAATCTATTCCGTCTCTTTTTACAAGTCCCCAGTTAACACTTCTGTTATAAACGCTTACATCTATCCCTTTATATTGTCTTTTTTCTTTTTTAGGAACTAGACGTATTCTTAGTGCCTCTATTCTCTTTCCTTGTCCAACTGTTCCAGCAGTTTCGCCATCCATATACCAGTCAGACCAACCTTTGTCTTGTATATGTACTTGATATTCTACGGTATATTTATCTAAGTTTTCAAGCATTATTTCTATTGCTTCTATTCTGTAAGATTTCCCTGATGTTCCTGCCATTGAACCATTTTGTTGCCAATTTTGCCACCCTATATTTTGTACATGTGTTCTATATAATATTTTTGCATCATCTGGTGCATTAATTAAATTAATATTTAATGCTTCTACTCTATAAGATTTTCCTGATGTCCCTGCCATAGTACCATCTTTTACATAGCCTTGCCATCCTATGTTTTCAACATGAGCCCTATATTGTACATGCAATTGTCTATCAATATATATTCTAGCTGCTGTTTGTTCTAATACTTCACCGTTTGAAGCACATAACACCAATTTGATACTATGTTCTCCTTCTGTCATATTTGACGAATTTATTGAAAATTCAAAACCTGGATTTGGATTTTCTTTATCTGTTCCATATCCTTTTTCAGCCATTGATGTTATTACATCATCTCTTTTTTTATAAGTTACTGCTTTTTCATCTATTTGTGTGTTATCAACATATGCTTTTATTTTAGTATTAGAAACATTTGACATTTTCCATCCAATAACATTTATACTTGAAGGATTATAGAATGTTTGTTTATCACTTAAATTTTGTAAAGTAATTATTGATTTTTTTACTTTTGGAACAATTTTTATTTGTATTGCTTCTAATCTCAATGACTGTCCCTGTGTGCCAGCCATTTCCCCATCTGTTTTCCAGTCTTGCCAACCTATATTCTGTACATGTACTCTATACTTAACAGAATATTCTTCTGTTGATTCTAATTTTATTTTTATTCCTTCAAGTCTATAGCTTAGCCCTTGTGTACCAGCCATTTCTCCATCTGTTTTCCAGTCTTGCCATCCTATATTTTGTACATGAACTTGATATTTTATTTTTAAATTAGAATCATTATTTCCAATTAGTTTTATATTAATTCCTTCTAGTCTATATGACTTTCCTGATGTTCCAGCCATTTCTTCGTTTTTAACATAATCTTGCCATCCTATGTTTTCAACATGTGTCCTGTATGTAACACCAAGTTTATTTTCGTCTTCTGACAACAACATCATAGCATCTTGATTTTCATTTACTGTACTTTCGCTTACTGTACTATTGTCTATGCTGTTTTCTACTTCTGTATTATTGGTAATTTCATTACTAGTTGTATCACTTTCAGTCTGATTTTTATTTTCTATTTGATTTTCATTTTTAGAAGTATTGTTTTCTATAATTTCATTTTTTTCTGTTTCATTAGATATTTCATTATCATTAGTATCATCACTAGTGTTTTCATTTTCGATTTTGCTATTTGTACAAACATTTTCTGTTAAATTTGCCTCTACATTATTTTTAACTTCGCCAGCCATTGTTACATATAAAATATTACAAAATATATTAGAAATCATTATTAAAACAATACTAATTGCAAATAATTTTTTAGTCATAAAACATCATTCCTCTCAACTTTTTTTCACAAAATTAACACATTATTTAAAAATTAAAATTTTATGAATACAAATTAATTTTATATTTTTTTATGCACATAGTCAATATTTTTATTTTAAATTTTACTGTATAAATATACCAATAATTTTCCCAGATGAATATTATGGAAGATTAGGAAAGTTTTTGTTAAAAATCTAATACTTAATAATTCTCCGTCTGGTTTTGAATAGCTAATCATTCTATTCTTTTTATAGTCTGGAAATTTTTCTTCAAGCCAATTAAATAGTTTGTCATATTCGTCGCTTATGATTTTATAATCTAATTTTTTAGTTGAGAAAGAAATTAGCCAAACTATGTATCTTGTAAAATGTGTTTTTATAATATCATAATTTTTTTCAAGTAGCCCCTCATCTTTTACCATATCATAGCAACTATTTAATAATTCATATACTTGCAATTGTGTGATATTTTTTTGTGTTGTATTTGATACACTTGAAGTATTGAAAAACCAGTTATATCCAATGTAAGGTATTATTTTTATTTTATCACTAATCAACATTGCTTTTAAGTTAAAATATATATCTTCACCTAAATTGACACTCAAAAATTCTATATCGTTATCAATTAAATATTGTTTTTTATATATTTTTGCCCAAGGAGCCATTATCATGAATTTTGACCATTCTGTTTCTTCTAATTTCATTTCTTTTATTATTTTTCCGTTTTCGTTTGGTCTTCTATATCCTCCAAGTACAACATCATAATCACCTTTTTCCGCTTCTGTAATAAATGTTTCTATATAATCACTATCTAAAAAATCGTCATTATCTATAAACATTATATAATCACCACTAGCTTTTTTTATACTTTCATTTCTTGTTTTAGAAACACCCTTATTCTCTTGATTAATTGCTATAATCTTATCTGGATATTTATTTTGATATTCTTCTATAACTTTTTGAGAATTATCCTTTGAGCCATCATTTACGACTAATATTTCAAAATTTGTATATGTTTGATTTAAAATACTATCTAAACATTTTCCTATATATTTTTCTGAATTATATACTGGAATTATTAATGTTACTTTTTTCATTTTATATTTCATTCCTTTCTCAAAGTACAAATATGTGCTTTTACAAAATCAATATTGTAATTATTTTTCAATTTTTTCTTTATTAAATATAACCCTCAATTTAATATTTGTATAAATTGTATATATTAAAAATTGCATTGCCATAATTAAAAGATAAGATATTACAGCACCATTAATTTGTCCTGCTCTTGTACAAGCATTTGCCACAATATATGCAAAAATAGACATTACAATATAAATAATAAATTGTGAAAATGTTTCTCTTACTGTTGTTAAAATAGAAGAATATATTACTCCTATTGTATATAATGTAGATGCTATTATAATTATAAGTAATCCTAATCTATATGCACTTAAATCTAATCCATAAATCAATCCTAACACTTGTGTTCCTAGGGAATACGCTAAAATTGATGATATAACTCCAACTCCCAAAATATACATAATTAGTTTTAATGCTAATTTGTTTAGTCCTTTTAAATTTTTTTCTTCATATAATACAACTATTTGGTTCAAATATGGATGTATTAAAAATTGTGCAACTAGCCCTATAACAGTTGCTGGCATTACTATAATTCCAAATATTGTCTGGTAATTGTTTTCTAAATAGCTGTCTATAGCATATTTAGGTGCATTTAATACATACATTCCTAAAAATGAAATTGCAAATGTAAAAAATCCGGCTTTGAATATTTTTATTATATTTTCTTTTTTTACTGGTAATTTTAAATCTACATATTTAATTCCATTTTTTAAATCATAAAATATAAGTATTAGTAAACTTACTAATATTATTGATATTATTGATACTATCATATTTTTTGTAATTAAATCAATTGCTACAAATGCTATTACAGAAATTAGTGATTTAAAAAATAAAGATTTACCCGCAATATCAAGTTTTTCATTTTTTTGTAATATTCCATATATTACATCACTAAATGCTTCTAATGCTTTATATATTGTTAATAATAAGAATACTATTGATTTAAAAATATCGTATTCTCTTATAACACTAAATAATATTACTAATATTAGCATTGAAACAGTTGTTATTATTCTATTTATTATGTATTCTTTATCAGTTATACTTTTGTCAGGTTCTGTTACTTGATAAATTCTACCTGCATATACACCTATAATATAAATTATACATGCTGTTGAAAATGCAATTGTAAATATTCCTGCATTATCTACACCATTTATACGCGTAACTGCTATCATAAAAAATAGTGAATTAAATGCATTAAATCCTGTTCCTAATATATTCCATATAAAATTTTTTCTAAATTGTATTTCTTTTTCCATTATTTCTCCTACCATTTTATATCTATTTTCAATTTATCTATTGCAAATCTATATAATCTAATATATACCATAGGCATATTCCATTTATATAATTTTGAAATTCCCCATAATCCTATATTTTTAATTCCTTTTTTTGCACAATATCCAAATTTTAAATATGGTGATTTTCGCCAAGTTGAAAAATTATCGTCTAGATATTTTATTGTTTCTTTTAACATTTTTTTGATATCTATTGATTTGTCATAAGAAGCTCTATACATAACAGATGTTCCTAAATGTATAAATGCTAATAAGTCTAATAGATATTTCATGCTTTCATACTTGTTTTGCTCAATATATAGCTGTTTCAAGTCTAGTAGATATTTCTTAAAATTTATTACATCTTGCTCATTTACATTATGTATTTGTGAATCATATCTTAGAAAATAATGATATAAAACATCTGGTACAAATGCTATTTTTTGTATTTTTGTATAACTACTTGCTAAAAAGATCATATCATTAAATCCTCTGAAATTAAGGAATCTTAAATCTTTTACTTTTTCTAATTTGTATATTTTATTCCAAGGTGCTGGATTTATAAATAATACAAAATCATCTTTTCCATCTACTTCTTTAGCACACTTTCCGAATTGAGTCATATTAGTTGACACTACTTTTCCTGTATCTAAATCTATTCTTTCAAATCCACATACAGCCATATCTGCATCATTTTCTTTAGCTGCATTATACAATTTCTCTGCCCAGTCAGGAGCAACATAATCATCTGTATCAACAAATGTAACATATTCTCCTGTTGCTCTTTCTAATCCATAATTTCTTGTTGTAAATTCTCCCCCATTTTCTTTGTGAAATGCCTTTACTTTTTCTGGATATTTTTGTGCATACTCATCAATTATTTTAGGTGCTGAATCTGTTGAACCATCATCAACACATATTATTTCTATTTCTTGTAATGTTTGTCCAACAAGTGCATCTAAACATCTTGGCAAATACTTTTCAAGATTATATACTGCTGCTACAATTGATAATTTATATTGTTTCATCTTTTCCTCCATTAACTTCTTTACTATGATTTTCTAGAGCAATATAATGGTCTAAGTCTTTCAATTTTTCACTTAAAACTGTAATTCTTATATTATCTACAAAGTTTTGTATAAGTAAAAATCCTATTATAACAAAGAATACAAAATTTACCGGTGCCATAAATCCTAATTTACTTGAAATATATTCTACTCCATTTGAAAATACACTCATCAATATTAGTAATATGCATCCTATCATCCATATAACTGCATTCATTACTTTTAATTTTGATTGTTTTATTTTTCTTATACATAGTATAAAAGATATTACAGATAATACTATTAATATTATTCTTAATGTTAGTGTCATTTTTATATCATTCCCTTCTTTATAACCTATTTATTTTTTTGTTATAGCTCTTATAAATATTATAGAGAAAAACATATTTATCATATATTCAGCAGATTTTATTGGGTTTAAATAACTTTCTCCAAATTCTCTTTCTTTCATTTCAACTTGTACTTCTTCTATTTTCATTTTCTTTTTTAGAAAATAAACTAAAGTATCAGGCTCTGGTGTCAAACTAGCATTTTTTACAAATTCTTCAATTGTTTTTCTGTCATATGCTCTCATTCCTGATGTAGGGTCTTTTATTGTTTTTCCTGTTGTTAATTTTATAGCTGCTGTTATTAAATTACTTCCAAACATTCTCATTGAATGTGGTTTCTTTTGATTTACAAATCTAGAGCCTATTGCAATATTAGCACCATTTTCTATACTTTTTACCAAACCTTTTAGATATTTTGCTTCATGTTGCCCGTCTCCATCAAATTGAATTGCTACATCATAATTATTTTGATATGCATATTTCATTCCTAGTTGTATTCCACTTGTTAACCCATAATTAACTGGTAATGATAACATATTAAAGTTGTTTTTTCTACACACTTCTTCTGTATTATCTTTTGAACAGTCATTTATTACAATGTAGTCATAATCTGTATTTTCTTTTACATCTTTTACTGTTTTTTCTATATTTAAAGCTTCATTATATGCTGGAATTATTATTAATACTTTCATTTCTACTTTCATTCCTCTCTCAGTATACTAGACTAGTTGAAATTATAATTTTTCAACACTTTAATGTTTTTATTTCTTACTTAAAACAATTACTCCTGTATCCTCATAAAATACATTGTATTTGCTGGAATTCTTGTCAATTTCATCATTAGAATTAAAGCAAATGTAATATTGTTTTTCATTATTTTCAAGCCATTTTTCTACATCAAGTTCAACAGGTGTTTGAAGTAATAACATATCATTTGTTTCTGTAATTTTTCCAATATTGCTTGTCCACATTCTTTGTAATATATTACCATAAACTTCAATTTTATTTTTATCATTTTCTTTTTCTTTTAAGTACTTAATTGCTTTTATTTGCTCACTACTTAAAATTTTGCCATCTCCTTGTAAAATTGAATAATTAAATGTATATAAGTTTGTATATGAACCTAAAGTCCCATTTGGATTAAATAATACATTTTTTTGTTGTAACTTTGTATCAAACCCAAGTAAAGAAGCTCCTATTATTGCAATATAAACAAATATAAATGAATACGCTAATATTTCTTCTTTTTTATCTATTAATTTATATAATGCTTTTACAGTCATCATCATTGTTAAGATACTTATTAAAAAATAAGTTTTAAAGTAATAATATGATGATACTTTTCCTTTTAATCCTAAATAAAATAATGCTAAAGTAAATACTGCTGTTATTATAAATAATATATTTAAAAAGCAATTTTTCTTATTTTTAATCTTGTCAAAACAAAAATATAGTACGAATGGTATTATAAATACAAAGTTTGAATACAAATCTCTATACATAAATCCCTCTGAGCTAATATGACTTGCATCAACATCATTTGACTGTAATAATGCTGGTAATACAAAATATGATATTCCTAATATTGTAGGTATTACTAATAAAATTATTACTTTAAATATATTTTCTTTTGTAAATATAGATAATATATTTTTTGTTTTTCTATTTTTTATCATGTCAAATAATATATATAATCCAACTGCTGCATAAATTACTGGTGCAAAGAAATAATATGAGAAGAATATTCCAAATAGTAATAAAAACATATATATATATTTAAACATTTTATTTATTTCTGAATCTATAATATATGGTGTAAATGCTATAATTGAGGTCATCATTAATATTCCTACAGTTAAATATGCAAAACCAAATAATACACTATTTAATGGATAACCACATATAAATAGTACAGCAAATATAAATGCAATTATTGATTTTATTATACTGTTCTCTTTTTTTGCAATTCCTATATAAAACATTACTGATATTAAATACAAAATTGATAAGTCAAATATTATAAATAAACAATAGAAGTTTGATTCAGATACAACAAAATCCATAGTATTAAATAATATTGCTGTATTTAAAGATGCTCCTGGCATACTGCAATTCCATTGTAATGATTTATTATCATAAATTTCTTTTGCCGCAGAAAAATGAACTGCAGGATCTGTTGTTTGATATTTTACTGAAAATGGTAATCCATATTGTTTATATCCAATTGTACAAACCACAATAAGTAACAATACTAAAAATACAACATCTTTTATTTTTATATAATATTTTTGAATTTGTTTATTTTTGCAAATTCTCCAAATAATAATTGCACTTAAAATTAAATTTATAATTGAAAGTGTTATTAGTGTAAGTTTTAATCTTAACACTAATAATATAAAACCACAAAACAAATTAAATGCTAAAAATACTACTGCTGTAAGCGGTATCCAAAATAATATATTTTGTTTCTTATCAGTTTTTCTTACCAATATTACTGATACAAATAATATCAATGATATTATTATATATATAATTCCCATCATTTTTTCTCCTTATATTTTTATACTCTTGCTGAAATTTTTTTCTTTAATTTTTTTGTATTATTATCAATTAAAACTGTACTTAATATTGCAAATATACTAGTTACTACAGTTGCAGATAACATATATGTCCATATTGTCAAATTATTTTTGAAATAGAATACCAATAATTGCTGTATTGGGAACGCATAAATATATAATCCATAAGAAAAATCACCGATTTTTCCAAGAAAATTTTTACTAAATTTAAATGTCCCTAAATACATTATTATATATGGCATTGTTATTATTAAAGCATATTTTGTTACATTTAAGCACATACCAGTAAACAATATTATAACTGCAAATACAAAATATGGAAAGCTCATTTTTATTTTATCTTTATATAAATAAATACTTGCACCAATAAAGAAATACATTGCTAATTTTACAAATTGACTTATTTCCATTATAACTCCAATATGTGTTAAACATCCTAAAACTGGTTTTAATGGTATACTTAATACATATGTTACAATACTTACTCCTGTTAAAGCAAGCATAGCTTTTTTATTTTTTAATACTGTACACATTGATAATACTATTAATACTATATACAAAATAAATTCATGTTTTAATGTCCACAAAGAGCCATTTATAGCTCCTGGATATGGATTATTTGCAAATACTCCCTCTATTGAATATGCAGTATTTCCAAATAAATTAATATTTTGTCCTAGATATTTCCATACACTTGCATTTTTAAAGTAATCTACTATATTTCCTTGATATACCATTGGGCCCAATACAAAAACCGTTAATAACAGCATAACAATTAATGCAGGAAATATTCTTACAATTCTTTTTAATATAAATTCTTTCATATTTTTGCAATGTAATATACTTTGTGTAATCATAAATCCACTTAATATGAAGAAACCAATTACTGCTATTCCTCCTAATGTCTCAGTTCTTAATACTTTACTAGTTATTACATCAGATGCACCAATTCCAAAAAATATTGGGTATGAATGTGCAACTATTACAAATAAAGCTAATATTATTCTTATATAATCAAATGTATTATTTTTTCTGTCATATCTCTCTTGCAGTGTTTGTTCTTGTTTTAATTTTTCTGTATCTATTTTCATTTTACCTTATCCCTTTTATTTATATATTTTGTATTTCTTTTATTAATTCTTCTGGTTTTATTATTATATTTCTTGAATTTATTCTTTCTTTTGCTTTCTCGTAATATGAGTTAAGCTCTTCTTGTCTTTCCCTATAGTTTTCCTGTTTTGCAGGAACTCTATACAAAGATGTTGTTTTTGGCACATATAAATATGTGTTTTCTGTAGAATATCTTTGCCACATCTCCCAGTCTTCTAAATTATCAAGTTCTAAATCAAAACCACCGAATTTTTCATATATACTTCTTTCAAACATAACAGCTTGAATTGGAAATAAATTTATATCTAAAAGTCTAATTCTAGAAAATGGTCTATTGTGAACTACAACTCTTGATTCTTCAACATATTCATATTTTGGTTCTCTTGATTTTACTTCTATTTTTGTTTCAAAAGATGTTGAATATGCAATTTTGTATTCACTATGTTTTTCTAATGCTTGTACCAAAGTTTCAACATGGTCAGCAAAGAATAGGTCATCATCATCCAAGAAATTTAAATATTTTCCACTTGATAATTCCATTCCCAAGTTTCCAACTTTACATCTTCCCTGTTTTTCTCCTGTTGCTTTATATACAATATTTAAATCTGAGAATTCTTCTTTTATCATTTTCTCTGATTTATTTTCTCCGTCTTCCACTATTACAACTTCAATATTCTTGTAGGTTTGATTTCTTAAAGATATAAGATTTTCTCTTAAGACATTTGGTCTTCCACAAGTTCTAACAATAACTGAAACTAAAGGCTCATTTTCCAATTTTGTTTCTATTGGTTCAAAATCTCCTTGTCTTACATATTCATAATCAAAATATACAAATTTAGGTTCAAATTTTGAAAAATATTCTTTGTTTTCTGGTTTATTTCTCCATCCTGTATAATATGTTGTATATTTTAAATTTTTAAAATATTGTTTTACTAAATTTCTTTTTGCATATCTAAATGGTGTTGAACCTTTTAATACTCTATAAAAGTGCTTATACCATGCTAATCTTTGTCTTAAAGAACCATATTTTCTCCTTAAGTTAAGATTATTAATTATGCTGTTATAATATTGAACCGGTTTTACTTCTCCTGCTTCTTTATAGCAATAGTGAACGACCACAGATTTTGGAACATATTTAATTTTATATCCATGTAATCTAACATTCCAACTTAAATCAACATCTTCTGCATACATGAAAATATTTTTATCAAATCCACCAACTTTTTTAAAAACTTCTCTTTTTGCTACAAAACATGCTCCAGATGCCCATGTTGTTTCTCCTGTTAAAATATTATACATTTTTGGATGCTCATATGGTTTTTGTCTACATTCCCACATTCCAAAATCATTTGTAGAATTTTCAATTGATTCTTTTAATTCATACATTGTATCTTCCATTAATTCTGTATCAGGGTTTAAGAAAAATACATATTCAGAATTTCCCTTTTCAAATCCATAGTTATTGGCTTTTCCAAATCCTAGGTTTTGACCCGTTACTACAAGTTCTATTTTGCCTAAGTTTGTGTTTTGACTACGTTCTGTTACATAGTCTTGTGTTCCGTCTTTTGAGCCATTATCTACTATGTAAAGGTTTATATTTTTTGTGTCAAAGTTTGTTTGTCTTTCGATACTGTCAATACAGTTTTTCATCCATTTTTTTGAATTATATGTTACTATTACTATATCAAATTTCATTGTTAATTCCTTTCATTTTTATGATTTATATCAAATTTATTGAAATTTCAAATTTATTTCTATTTCATAATATATTGTTTTTGAAAATACCGCGTAAGCGACCAAACGAACGAATGTGAGTGCGAACTGGAGCAAACTACATACTAGTATTTTTAGATATGGAGTTTGCGACACCAAGGTATTAAAAAAACAATATATTATGAAATATAAAAACAAATTATTTAATTAAATTTTATTCTCATATTAGGTACATCAGTTCTTAAATTAGGACTATAATATTTATCTGTAACATCAAAATATTTCTTCCATTTTTTCTTTAATTTATTTTCTTCCTTTTTTAATCTCTTCTGCTTTTCTTCTGTATCTTCATATCCTCTTGATTGTGATTCATAGTGATATGCCTCTATATAAGGATTGTATGTTATTAATTTTCCAATATCCTGTATTTTTAAGCAAAAATCAACATCATTATATGCTATTGGAAATGTTTCGTCAAATCCATTTACTTGGTCAAAAGTTTTCTTTGATACCCCTAGTAAAGCACCTGTAACAGCACTTACATTTTGTTGTATCATTATTCTTCCAAAATATCCTGGGTTATTTTCTTTTTCATTCCAATTTACATGTCCAGCTGTTCCTGTTAAATTTAATACAACTCCTGCGTGTTGAATTCTTTTATTTTTGTATATTAATTTTGCCCCTATTGCTCCAATTTCTTCTCTTTGGCAATTACTTATAATTGTTTCTAGCCAATTATTTGTTATTATTTTTGTGTCATTGTTTAAAAATACAAAATATTCTCCATTTGCCTTGCTTGCTCCATAATTATTTAATTTTGAATAGTTAAATATTGACATTTCGCATTTTTCTATTTTAATATTTGGATTTTTTTCTAATTTTTTATAATATTTAAATATGTTTTTTTCTTTGCTATTGTTTTCAACTATTATTATTTCATAATTTTTATATGTTGATTTTAATATTGATTTTATACATCTTTTTAGGTCTTTTTTATGGTCTTTATTTGGTATTATAATTGATATTTTAGGTTCACCTTTTACTGGATATGTCACTTTATATAAACCAATTATTCTTGAATCTTCTACTTTAGCACCCTGTATTCCATGTCTTTCTATACTTGCTAATATTGCCCTTTTTGCTGCTTCATAGGCATATGGTTTTGCTGCTGCTCCTGACGCAACAGATGTACTACTAATTCTCCAATTATACAAAATTTTTGGTATATGAACTATATGCTTTGCTTGTTCTGTAGCTCTTAGAATTAAATCATAATCTTGGCTTCCATCAAATTCACTATTAAATCCTCCAAGCTTGTCCATAAGTTCTTTTTTGAATATACTAAAATGACATATATAATTATAACTTCTTAAAGTATCAATTGCATAGTCTTGCTTAAAATGAGGCGAAATTCTTTTTTCATTTTCTTCTAATATTTTATCTTCGTCTGTATATATAAAATCAACATCTGGGTTTTCATTAATAGTTTTTACTATTTCATATAATGCAAATTTAGGTATTATGTCGTCGTGATCCAATAATGCAATAAAATCACCTGTTGCTAATTTTAATGCTTCATTTGAATTTCCTGATATTCCCTTATTTTCACTTAGAAGTTTATATTTTATTTTGTCTCCTAAAGGCTTTATTAAATCTTCTAAATATTCTGCCTTTTCAGGGCTTCCATCTGCTAAACATAATTCCCAATTTTCATATGTTTGTTCAGTTATTGATTCCAATAATTCTTTAAAGTATTTTTCAGGCGTATTATACATTGGAACTACTATACTGATTTTAGGCATGTATTCAAATGTTGTTTCTCTTTGTTTTTCTAATTCGTCATATTTAGGTTCGTATTTTTCTATCCATTTTTGGTAATTTTCATTTTCCTCTAAGTCGAATTTTTCTTGTGGTGTATATTTAAATATTTTTTTATATATTTTTAACATTATTTTTTTTAACATTTTTCTATCCTTTTTTATTAGTTTTTGATTTGAATTTTTTAAATATCTTGTCACTGATTTTTTCTTGTTCTAATTCTTTTATAATATTATCTTTTTCTCTTATTTGATTTTTTAAATATTCTACTCCTTCAACTAATTCCACATTATCTTTATTAATTTTTTTAATATCTTTAATTATTTGTTTTATTTCTTCAGGTTTTATCATATATTCATATTGTTTTGAGTAAAATTTTCTTTTATCATTATCTATAATTTCTTCTTGCATTTGTTCTTCTTGTTTTTGATATTCATCATTTTTAATGTCATATCTGTTTAGTATTTTTTCTTCGGAAATAACATTTTCAATTTTTGGATTATGTGCATATAAGTTTTTAATTGCTCTATACATTATAAATTTAATTGGAATATTTTCTTTATACCATTCTTGGTCAAAAAATACATACTCATTTTCAGCTTTATTATAAAAAGTATTTTCAAAAACCATATCGATAAATCCATCTTTTACAAAACCTTTGTCATCTGGCTTTAATTTGTCTTGTAAATAATCATACCAGTTATCAATTGCTTTATATACTTCTTCAACTTTATTTTCTTCAACTAAAGACATTAAATAACTATCAAATTGTGGATATTTTATCAATTTGCTTTTAACTATATCTTGTTGTCCTTCTTCAGCTATATCAAAGCCTTTTTCTCTTAATTTATTTGCAATATTATTTATGTTTTTTATGTGTTCTAATGCTTCTTTTGTTTGTGGAGTTTTAATTACATATTCGTCATTCATCTTTAATATTAAAGAATACTTATCTTTTCTCATATTATTAAAACTATAATATTTAAAATTATTGTTTATTTGTCTATTAGAAAGTTCTACTATATATGAATTAGTAAATTCAGTAAATTTTTCTTCACTTATCATTATTTTTAGTAGATTTATTTCACTTTGTATCACTAGGCTTTCTTCATTATATATAACATTGTAATTTAATTTGCTATTGCTATTATCCGGCAAATAATTATCTGTAAAAATAACATTTGGTATTTCATAATTAGGCAATGGATAATACATCTTTTTATTTTTAAGTCCTAAAGTTGATATAATTTTCTCTAATTCTTTTTTTGTAAAAAGTTTTCCTTTATCAAATTGATTTTCCAATGAGTCATATATTTTTTTGCAATGTTCACTTTTCTTCCCTGCAATATATTGAACGCCTTTAGCATTATTAACAGCTATAAATAGTGTACCTTTTTCTGTTAATAATCCTTTAAAAAAAACAAGTAAATCAAAGTAAGGGTTAGTAGTTTCAAAGAATTTATTTGCATTTTCTAAAATTCCATTTAAATAAATATAATCATATTTATTGTTTTTATATTGTTCTATTGTTTCAGTATTTTTCTCAACAATAAGAACTTTGGCATCTTTTTCTACTTCGTACCAGTCTGTGAATTTCATATAAAACTCACTCCTTTCTTAAGGCTTAAATATTACCTTTTTCCTAAAATTTTTAAAACCCCATATCTAATAGCAAATAATCCTTTAGATATTCCTGGTAAATTCATAATAAAGAAATTTAATAAGTAATAACTCAATGTTTCTGTTTTATATAAATCATGAAATACATTCCATTGTCTGAAATTAACGTGTTTTTTATCTTTTATCATTTCAAAATAATTTAATGCTTTTTTATTTTTTTCTTTTAGTTCGTTATTAAATATTCTATCATTTTCTACATATGTTCTAAACAAGCCTAATTTTACCTCAATAAATAAATCCCTAACTTGTTGTAATTTTGAAAATTTATGTGATATTTTATCTGTTCCAACTTGGTTATTTCCATGTTGTCTATATTTTATTGTTTTTTCATCTAAATACTCCATTTTACCATTGTTTGCAACTGTACATGCTATCCAAGTATCATGAATTGCATATTTTGACTGTGTTGGTATTGGTAATATCATTTCAATAAATTTCTTTTTTGACATTAATGTGCAACCTGTTACACAATTATATAAATATTGTAGTCTATAGCTATGTAAATATTTTTTTATTTTTCTTGAAAGCAACATAAAATCATTAAATGATGGATATATTGTTTCTAATTTTTCATTTACAACTTCTAAATCTGTAAATACCAAATCTGCGTCTGTTTCTTTTAGTTTTTTATATGTATGTTCTACCTTTGTTGATAGCCATACATCATCTTGGTCTGACAACATATATATTTCATTTTCTACTTTTGATAATAGAAATTCAAAATTTTTTACATATCCAAAATTTTTTTCATGGAAATAGCTTATGATTCTATTATCTTTTTCTTCATATTCTTTTATAATTTCTTTTGTTTTATCTGTTGAGCAGTCATCTGATATTATAAGCCTTATATTAGAATATGTTTGATTTAAAATGCTTTCAATTTGTTCTTTTAAATATTTTTCTCCATTATAAGTTGCAAGTAATATATCTATTGTTTCATTCATGATTACAATTATTCCTTTCTTAATGTAGCGAGCCTGGTTGAAAAAGAATTATCTATTTATTTTATCTCAATTGTAACATCGCCATCTTTTGCTACATAATTTTTCTTTACATTTAATTTTTCCATCCATTCCCTTGTTTCAAGTGTTTTAAATGGTCCTGTATTAAAGCCTTGTCCATAATCATTATTCCATAACCATTCTTCTGTTGGCCATAAACATATTTCAGGATCTACAAGTTTATATAATTCTTCTGTTGCACCTTGTTGTCCATGATGTGCTACTTGAACTATATCACTTTTTAGTTTTTTACCATATTCTTTTACTAGTTTATTTGAGCTTTCTTCTCCTGTATCTCCCAAAAATAATATTGATTTATTATTTACTTTTAATTTAAATACCATACTTGAATTATTGATAGGATTTGTTGTTATTTCCGGATTATTTATTCCAAGAATTTCTATTTCTACATTGTCTATTTTAATTGCTTCACCAATTTGTGGTTGTTTTTCAACTTGTTTAATTTTGTCATTTTCCAAAACTCTATAAAAATCTTCTATCTCGCTTACTCTGGCTCCAGCATACTTTTTATACCAGTCCAGATCATTTGCAGAATAATATACATTATCTATTTTGATATTATTATCATTGTCTATTATATTTATAAATGCTCCTGCATGGTCCATATGTGGATGCGTTATAAACCAATAATCTACATGATTATTATATTTCTTTAAAAATTCTTTTAAATTATCAGTATCTTTACTCATACCACCATCTATTACAATTGTTTTACCATGTTGTGTTCTTACTATATAGCCCATCATTCTATCTTTTGAATGTGAAGATAATTGAGTTAATTCAATTTTCCCTTTATTTATTTGGGCAAGTCCAAATACTATTAAAATAATAAGTATTATTATTACAAATATAGAAATTCTTTTTTTCATTCTTAATCCCTCTTAATTTCAATTTTAGTATCCAAATTTACAATTCCTACGCAATTTTTATTAGCCATAATTTCAATTAATAAAGCTTCATACTTTCTATTTAAAACTTCTAATTCGCCTTTTGCATTTATATGTGTACAACTAAATGAAAGTGTATATTTATTAGGTGCCAAAGGTAGTTTTTGTATAAATTTTACTTCTACAACATCACCTTTTTTAAATTGACCTGGATAAATTTTTTCTATCATTGTATTAGTTCCAGCAACCTCTATTCCATTAAAGTTCTTAACTGTCATAGTAAATATCGGGTTGTCAACTTCTTTATTAAATTTTATTTTTGATTTTAAAACTACTTCTTTTTCGTTGTTTATAACTGTCAGATATTTATCATCTTTATCAAAAATTCCATAATCAATTACTTCTGCATCCATATTTCCATATTCAATTAAATTTGGATTTTCATTAAAATGTGATTTCCAAGTATTTTTGTCTTTTTGTATTTCTTTTTTGTTTTGATTTTTTTCTTGTTGTTTTTCTTTTGGAGAGTTCCCTGTTATTATTTTCTTGTATAATTCTACTCCTTCTTTTACATCACCATCAAATGTTTTAGTCCCGTTTTCAAGAATTATAGTTCTTGTACAGTTTCTTAAAACATCTCCTACATTGTGTGTTACAAAAAGAATTGTTTTTCCTTTAGCTTTGAATTCTTCAAACTTTTTAAAACATTTTAATTGAAATGCCATATCTCCTACAGAAAGTACTTCATCAACTATTAATATATCTGGATCTACATTTATTGCACATGCAAATGCAAGTCTTGCAAACATACCTGAAGAATATGTTTTTACTGGTTGATATAAATGTTCTCCAATGTCCGCAAAATCAATTATGTCTTGTTTTGTAGCTTCAATTTCTTGATTTGTAAGTCCCATAACTTGTCCATGTTGATAAATATTTTCTTCACCTGTTAAGTCCATATTAAAAGCTGCTCCAAGTTCTAGTAATGAACTTATTTTTCCTTTTATTTTTAGTTCTCCTGATGTTGGTACAACTACACCTGTAACCATTTTCAATAATGTAGATTTACCAGCACCATTTTTTCCTAAAAGGCCTACAACTTCACCTTTTTTTATTTCTAAATTCAAATGATTAATTGCTGTAAAATCTGTATGTCTATTGAGCTTTGGAAAAATTGTTTCTATTAGTCTGTCTTGTTTTCTATTATACATTTTATATTTTTTAACTAAATCATTTATCTCTATAACAATGTCGTTTTGTTCTTTTTCACTCATTTATTAATTTCATTCCTTTCATACTGTACAAATTATTTTTTAACACGCCTTTTATAGAACATCTGCAAAATCCTTTTTCGTTCTCTTAAATACTGCATTTCCCCATATAAACATAATTATTGTTATTGCCCAAAAAACTATTGTATATAATCCATGGTCTGCAAATATTATACTCTTGTCAATAAATACTTCTCTAAATGCTGTAACTAAATATGTAAATGGCATACATTGCATTATTTTTAATATTACTGGATGTCCTGATACCATTGATAAATCCCATATTACAGGTGTAAACCAGAAAAATAATTGCATTAGAATTCCAAGTAAATTAGAAACATCCGGTACTACTGTAGTTATTGCTGATGTAAGTCTTGTAAATGCCAATATAAAACAATATGTAGCAAATACAACATAAATTAGCAACAAAACATTTGGTATAAATTTATACACTAAGCATAGTACTACTGCTATTACAATTAAAAATAATCCTACAAAACTTGATGCTACAATTGATATTGTTGGAATTATATCTACTGGAAACACTACTTTTTTTACTAAATAACTGTATGTTCTTATTGAATTACTTGCTGACATTACGCTGTCATTAATCCATTGCCATAAAGCCATTCCTGGAAAGAACCATACTGCATAAGGGTAATCTCCTGCACTTCCTGTTTTTAATATAAATTGAAATACTATAGCATATGTTAGCATAAATACAAATGGTTGTAAAAATCCCCATATTGCTCCTAAACTTGTACTCGCAAATCTATTCTTAAAGTCATTTTTTCCTAGTTGCCATATTAATTTTTTATTTTTTATTATTGATTTTATAAATTCCATTTTTTTCTCCTATTTTCTCCAAAAAATTACTCTTATATTTTATCTATAATACGGCTTTTTGTCAAGAAAAAAGAGCTCATTTTTGAGCTCTTTTAAAATAAGTTTATAATGCTTTTAAATATCTCTAAATTTGTCAAAACATTATTTGAATTTTCAGTAACAAAGACAATGTATTTGTCTTTATCTTCAAAATATTCATAAGTTTGGTATTTGTCCATATTTTCAAAATTATAATCTAAAATTTCACCAGTAATATCGTCAACAATATAGCAAACACTTGAAATATCCAAAATATATTGTTTTTTGCCTTTAATAATTTTCTCTATTTTTTTATCATTATCATTTTGATTATTTTTTCTATCTATTTTTAAATATCCGTCATCATCTATCAAGTATTTAGAATTAACATCTCCATCATTAAAAATTTCTAATATTTTGTCTCTGCTTTTTTCTTCAACCCAAATTCCAGTTTTATGTGGTAATTTCTCTTCCACAATATTATCCAACTCACTCATACTTGGCTTTGCATTTTTTATCATTCCTGCAAAAGCAACTTTATATTTTATGCTTGGTTTAACTGCTAAAATATTTCTTCCATCATATTCTTGTTCCACTTCATAAATATCAGTATTACCTGTAGCTCCTATTTCATTTTTTATTTCTTCAACAGTAACATCAGGTTGATATTCTATTTGATTTTTGTCTACTTGTTCTCCATACTGTTCGAAATTATTTTGATTATTATCCTTTTGTATTCTTTTATTAAATAGTAAAACTAGAATGGCTACAAACATTATTAATAATACAACTAGAATTATCACTTTTTTATTTTTTATTTTCATTATATTTATCCTTTCTCCAAATATATCTTATTAAAAATAGGACAATTATAATGTCCTATTTTTATATATTTTTTAGCATATTTAATGTTGCATTAATATATCTATTAGAAAAATTCTTATTAACAACTGCTTGGTGTCCATTAACACCACTACTTGGCAATTCAATAAGAGCAGACCTTGCACCTAAAGTACTTCTTGCCCAATTTACTAAATAGCCAGTTCCATATCTACCAATAGCAGAGCCATCATTTTCTGGAAATTGTTGTCTGTAATATGAACAAATTCCACTATCTCCTATTAATTGTTGTGTCCATCCATGTAAATCTACTAATACTGTTTTTCCTGTTTTAGATTTATGATTAATTAAAAAATTTCTTAAATATGCTGCTTCATATGCTTGGAATCCAGTTGTACCATTGTAATTTCTGCTGTCAGTATATCTTGTATATGAATTTCCAATTTGCCAACATCTGTTCATATCAATTCCTTGATTTCCTGGTGCCTGACTATATATTGTTGTTCTTCCTGGTCCATCATTTGTCCAACCAGTTTTTAATCCATCTTGATTAACACCAGGGAATATATATATAGTCCACTTATCAGCCAAATTCGAGTCCTCACTATTTACTAATCGTTGATAAAAGTTATTTGCTATTTCTACTAATTCTTTTCCATCATATGACCACAAATCTTCAAAGCCATGAATTGCAAATGTCGCATAAAATACATTTGGTCCACTTCCATATTGGTAATAAGGAAGTTCTGAGCCTCTCCAGTCACCTATTAATTTTAATCCACTATACCCATATGTTCCTTTTTGTATAAATATATTTTTCTTTATTTCAAATGTTTTTTGTACTTCCTTCACTACTTTATCATTTTTAATTGCTTGTACAGTAATTTTGTGTGTTCCTATAGTATATTTTGAAAAATCAACTTCTAATTCAAATCCAGGAGTTTTATTATAAATACTTTCATTTCCATATCCTTTTTGATTATTTAAAACATCTTGTCTATAAGTTCTTTTTAAATTTGATAAATCCAATTGTTCTCCATCAATTAAAACATTTAGTTTCACATCTGGAACTGATGTCATAATCCAACCTTGGACTTTTTGTTTTTCATTTTTTATAGTAGCTAATGGATTTTCTATTTCTAATTGAACCTTTTCTTCTTTTATCTTATCAACTATTTGTATTTCAATAGCTTCTACTCTTTTTGATAGTGTTTGCGTTCCTGCTGTTTCTCCATCATAACACCAATCTTGCCATCCAATATCTTGTACATGCATTCTATATTTTACAGAATATTTGTCTGTACCTTCAAGTTTAATTCTTATAGCTTCTATTCTTAAACTTCTTCCTGAAGTTCCAGATATTTCACCATCTTGTTTCCAGTCTTGCCATCCTATATCCTCTACATGTGCTTGATATTTTAATTTTACTCCTTCTGGTAAATTAATAGTATTTACTTTTAAAGCTTCAACTCTCAAACTTCTTCCTTCTGTTCCAGCTAATTCTCCATCTTGTCTTGTTCCCTGCCAACCAATATCTTGTACATGCATTTGATATTGAACATGAGGTTTTCTATCAACTTTTATATTCTTTGTATATGTGTCTAAAATTTTTCCTTCTGATGTTACCAAGTTAATTTTCAATCTATGTTCTGTTTCAGTCAATGATGTTGTATCAATACTAAATTCAAATCCTGGCATTGGATTTTCCTTTTTAGTACCATATCCATTAACAGAACTTATAATATCATTTCTTTCTTTATAGACAATATCTGTAATTGGTGTACTGTCCAATGTTGCTTCAATTTTTGTATTTTCAATATTTGCCATTTTCCAACCTGAAATTTTTATTAATTTTGTATTATCATAGCAATTTTCAGGAATATCTGTTTCAATTGTCATTTTACCTTTTTCTACTTTATCAACAATCTTTATCTCAATTGCTTCTAATCTTAATGATCTTCCTTGTGTACCTGCCATTTCTCCATCATACTTCCAGTCTTGCCAACCAATGTCTTGAACATGTACTCTATACATAACACTGTATTTTTCTGTGTTTTCTAGTTTAATTTTTATACCTTCTAAACGATATGACATCCCTTGAGTGCCAGACATTTCTCCATCTTTTTTCCAATCTTGCCAACCTATATTTTCTACATGTGTTTGATATTTAATTGAAACATCTTTTAAATTATCAAGCTTTATTTTTATTGCTTCTAATCTATAACTTTTGCCTGATGTACCTGACATTTCGCCATCTTTTTTAGAAAAATCTTTTTCCCATCCTTCATTTTGAATATGCGTGTTATACAATACACTAGGTGTTTCTTTTTTATCTTCAATAACCATTTCTGTTTTTGCATTCTTTAAATTATCTGTTTTCTCAGCCTTTACAACATTTTCATTGCCCATACATCCAAACATAAGAGCTATTGATAGAGTAGTTATTGATAATATTTTTAGAAATTTTTCGTTTTTAAAAATTTTCATTTGTTTCCCCCCTATATTTATTAATTTTCTAAGTTCTATATTTTTTTATAAGCCTCAATATTATTAATTTCCACTTTTGTTTTAACATAAAAAATTTATGTGATTGAAAAAATCAAATAACTAATTAATGGAAAATGTAAAATCATAATTTCTTTATATTTTCTTTTTTTCATTCCTTTAAAATATAAATATTTAAAATACTTATGGATTGGTAAATATAAAACCTTAGATTTTTGAGCATTTTCAAAATATTTAATTATCTCTTTTTCAATTTTCAATTGTTTATTAAAATTATCTTGATTGTTTTGTTTTATTTCCTTAGAATGCATTTTTATATACTCACTAATTCGTTCTCTATATTCTTCACACATCAATACACCTGCTAAATATGTTTCTGTAATAGCTCTATGTCTGTATTTTAAATAAGATTTATAACCTTTTCCATTTTTTTCTTTCCATATTTTCACATTTTGTTTAAAACTTCTACCTCCAAAAGCATTGTTTCCATGAAGTCTATATTCAAATAACGGTTTATCTATACAATAAGCTCCATTTAATGCATTTGCAATGTATAGTGAATGCCAATCATGTGCCATTGTACTTTCAGTAAACGGTATCATTAAATCTTTAACTCTTTTTGTAAATACTTGACTACATCCAATTGCAATATGCCTAGAAAATGGCAAGATTTCCTTTTTATATTTTTCATTTAATATTGGCATATTTTTATATCTTAAATAACTATCATGTAACGTTTTTCCATTCTCATCAATTTGTTTTGCATCACAATAAACTAAATCTACATTTTTTTCTTTTAATATTTTTAAACTTTCTTCAATTTTATTTGAATACCATATATCGTCATGATCACTAAAAGCTATATAATCTGCTGTTGACTTTGTTAATACAAATTCAAAGTTTTTTGTGTATCCAAGATTTTGTGGTTGAAAGTATATTTTTATTCTATTGTCTTTTTGTTCATATTCTTCTAACACTTTTTTCACTTCTTCTTTTGTAGAGCAGTCGTCCGATATTATTAATTTAAAATCTTTATATGTTTGGTTTAATATGCTATCTATTTGCATTTTTAAGTATTCAATTTTGCTGTTATATGTTGTTAATAATATATCTACTTTTTCCATCTTTAACCTTTCATTTAATATATTTTATCATGCATTTTTCGACACATTTTGATAAAAGTCGTGAGACAAAATAGGACTGTCCCATTTGTCTCATTTTACACTTTTTTAAGTTTTTTATCAATACTTTTTGACTTTTTTCTCATACTTTTTAGCATTATTCTACTGCATAATATTTTGACCAATGATTATCCCATATTAAATAATCGCTTGAGTCTCCACCAATTATTTCACCAGTTGTGCAGTCTACAAAATAGCTATATTGTCCCTTTTGTGTTCTTTCAGCAAGATTTTCAAATTCACTTTTATTTTCATCATTTTTTTCCGCATATTTAAATACTACAACCCAAACTCTTCTTACTCTATTATCAGTTTTATATAAATATCTTTCATTGTCTGGCACATCAGTCTGCATCATTGGTTTGTAATAATCATCTGTATATTTTAATCTTGCATACGCATAGCCATTCATTTTTTCAATTCTAAGTTCTGCATCTGTTTTTATAATGTCTTTTGTTTCAACTTTTCTATCTTCATTTTTTGCAATTTCTATTGCTTGCTCTTTTGTTATTTCTAATGGATTATTTTCGAATTTATTATTTAAAACACTATAATGATATAAATGTTTATCTTTTGCCAAAAAGTCTATTTCTATTGTTTCATACCTATTGGTTAATCCATCATAAACTTTACTAAATTGTGCATAAAATTCATAGCCTGAATTACCATTGCCTTCTCCTTTTTTATCATTAGCACGTAATGAAACTAATTTATATTCTCCTTCTTTATATCCAAATTGATTATAAAAATCTTTTGCGACCTCTATAGCTTCTTTTCTTGTAATTGTGTATTTTTCCCATTCGTTGTTATAATCGCCAAAATTTAAGCTTTCAAATTCTGATGTTATTGCATTTATTGATATTATCCATTTATTATTAGTTTTAAAGCAATATACATCCAACATTTTTTCTTGGCTTGGTACATCAGTTGTTTCAATTATTTCTTCATTTAAAAATCCTATTTCATTAAATTTATTTTTTGCAATTTCTTTTGCTTGTTCTTCTGTAATATATTGTTTTTCTTCAGTTGATTCTTTTTGTGCTTCTTCTACACTAATTCTTTCTGGATCTTTCCAAATTTTTTGATACAATTCATGTCCTGCAAAGCTAACTCCTCCAGCTATTAATATTCCTGCACATGCTGTCGCACATATTTTTGTAACTTCAATTATTTTATTTTTTGTTTTTGCCTCCTTATATAATGCACCTTGTATTGTATGTGTAAATTTTAATGGAACATTTTTATTTTCATTAAATTTAGATTCTATCTTTTTATCAAACTTATCCATATTAATTTTCCTCCTCTAGATATCTTCTTAATCTCTTTTTAGCTCTTGATAATTTCGTTTTAATGGTATTTTCATTTTTATTTAAAATTTTTGCTATTTCCTTTGTTGTATATCTTTCTAAATAATACAAAGTAACTATTATTCTTTCAGCATATTCTAATTTTGAAATTATTATATAAAAATCTATATCTGTTTGTATTTCATTTTCCTTTATTTGATTTTCTAAATTATTGTATTCATATGATATATTTTCTTTTTTATTTTTTCTATATTGTTTATTACATTTATTTATCAATATTTTTATTATCCATGTTTTAAAATATTGATTATGCTTTAATTTTTTTATTCCTTTATATGCTTCTATCATTGTTTCTTGTACTGCTTCATTTATATCATCTTCATTGTATAATCTTGTTTTTGCAATTTTATATAATTCACTTTGTATATCTAATATTAGTCCGTGTAAAGGCTTGTTTGTCTCCTTCTTTAGCTCTTTTTATTAATTCTTCCATTTGTTTCCTCCATTTCAAACGTTTGATATCTATTAGAGTTCTTATTCTTAATAAAAAGTTTCATTTTTATAAAAAATCTTGTTTTCTCCATATTTATCTTCTATAGAAAGTTATCATACTATGATAACTTTCCTAGAATATAAAAATTCTAAAAAAAAGAATAGTTTTTTCACTATTCTTTTAATTATCTATTTTGTAAACATTAAAAATTTTCTTATATATTCAAAATATATATAAATTGGTGCTACAGACCATACTGCAATTACAATACCAATAATCATATTTTGTGTTTTTTTATTTTTGATAATTATATTAAATATCTCTTCAAATCCTTTTGCGACAAAATACATTAATGGAATTATCATTGGCATCATGTATCTTCCTTGTGCTTGGTAATCATTAAAATAAGCATAATACACGGTTAGCAATATAGGTATTATAATACATAAAATCATTATTATATCAAATAATATTTTTTCTTTATTCTTTATTTTATTTTTGTTTGTTAATAATACTTTTTTAGTGTTAAATTTATCTATTATTTTTTTTATTATATTATGAATTGCTTTTACTATTAATCCCAAAAAGCCAAATACAAATACAGTTTTGTATGCTCTATATAATCTTCTATCCATTCTAACATTCATATTTCCAAATAATCCTATAAAACTATCTATTATATCCTTATACCATTTTTTTTCGAATATCATAGTCTTTAATGACCATTTTAAATTATTAGGAGTTTGCCTATTAGATGGTTTAAGCCAGTCAACAGCGTATTGTTCTGCATATTCTCTGGATACTGATATTCCAAATATATCTCCATCATATATAATAAAGTTTCTAATAAACCACCAGCCTGCAATTATAAATACAATTCCTACAATTGCAAGACCTTTTATTAAAAAAGTTTTAAAATCTATTTTTTTAATAAAATTACTTATGCAATATATAATTGCACTACATAATATATATCCATAAGCATTATAATATGATAATGAACATATTCCTATTCCTATTGATAAAATTATGCATGATTTCCAATCCCAATCTTTTTCAATTCCTAAAATCCAAGAATATACTATAATTGAAACAGTAAATAACGCAAAAGAATCATTATTTAAGTATGATCCCAAAAATACAACTTGTGGTAATAATGTTACCAATACTACATACAACCATTTAAATATTCCCTTAAATAGTTTTTCTGATATTTTAATATTCATAAATGCATATCCACACATACATATTATACTTACGATTCTAGTTGATACGAATATTTTAAATTGCCCATCTGTAAAAATGGATGTAATTGCCATGCATACTGCCGAGAAAATATATGATAGTATTGGAGTAAATGCGTAGGACAAGCCCCAATTTACTTCTCTTATCTCCGGGTCTCCTCCATGTGGTAATGTTTTATGTTTTAATAAATATTTGCAAACATCATATTTCATTGCTTCATCTGGTGCATTATTATATCCTAATGTTAACGCCCAAGTAGTACATAAAACAAGTATGTATAATACAAACAGTATTTTTATTACTGTTTTTTTATTTAGCTTGTGTTTCTTTTTTTCTTTTTCCATTGTTTATTCCCCTTTATATTGAAAATATTAAAACTCCAAATATTATCACTATTAGTCCTATTAATTTTTTCTTACTTATTTTTTCTTTTAATAGTAAATAACTAAGTAATGCAACAAAAACGTACTCTGTAGTTCCTAAAATTGGTCCCATAGATAATGGTACATATTTATATGCAAATACTGAGCATAATGTTGCACCAAAAAATATTCCATATGCAAATATTGTTTTAAAGTTTAAGTATTCTTTTAATTTACTTTCCCTTTCTACATCTGCTGATTTTTTTAATAATATTTGTGCAAATGCTGATATGATTACTCCTAAAATATATATTCCGGAAAATATTAGAACTTTATTCATAATCACTCACCACCAATCCAATGCCTATTAAAACTACTATAGTTCCAATTATCATATTCCATGTTATTACTTCTTTAAAAAATAATACTCCCCATAACATTCCCCATATAATTGTTACAGCTTTATTAAAAAATGCTGTTGTAAGTGAGAATTTTTTTAATATTTGTTGCCATAATATTGCATATATTCCTAATATTAGTATAGATATTCCATAAAATAAGCAAAATTGTAATGACAAAAAGTCATAACTTGCTGCTAACTTAGAAAATACTCCACAAAACGAAAAGAAAAATATTAGTAAATGCAAATAGATATATTTATTTATTTTTTTCATTTTAAATTTAATTCCTTCCTAAATTTGAAATAATAAAGATTGTAATTATTTTTCAACTTTTGTAAAATTGACAGTTTCTTTTATTACATATTGAGGAGAATTATTTATACTTATGTATATTCTTCCTATGTATTCCCCTATCATTCCAAGCATCATCATAATAATTCCACCAATAAATAGTATTACAGCCATTGTAGAACTATATCCTTGTACTATTGATGTATGTATAAATAATTTATGTATAATAACATAAATTCCATAAATAAATCCTATAGCTGCTGTTATAAATCCAATTATAGTTGATATTCTTAATGGTTTTATTGAAAATGCTGTGAAACCATTTATCCATAAATTTAACATTTTTTTGAATGTGAAATTTGTACTTCCTGTTATTCTTTCTCTTTCTTCCATTTGAACGTTTACTATATCACTTGTTGTTCTTAATAAAAGTCCTGTTAAATATGGATATGGATTTTTGTATTTTGTAATTTCTTCAACAATATATCTTTTCATTGCTGAAAAATTTGTAAAAGCCATGTCTTTTGGTTTATCCATTATAATTTCTGTCATTTTTCTATTTACTATTGTTCCAAAGCTTTTAAATAGGCTTTGTTTATATGATGGATATTTTGCAATTGCTACATCATGTCCTTTTTCTAGTGGTTTTATTAATTCCCATAAATTTTCCATTGGACATTGTCCATCATCATCCATTAAAACAATATAGTCACCTGTTACTTTTGACATTCCTGCCATTAAAGCTCCTGGTCTATTCATATTTTTTGCTAAATTTATAAGTTTTACTTTTTTATTCGTTTGTGCAATTTCTTTTAATACATTCCATACATTATCTGGTGAATGATCATTTATTGCAATTATTTCATAATCATATTTGTCATTTTTACTAACAGTTTCATCTATTTCCTTTATAACAATTCCAACTGTTTTTTCGCTTCCATAACATGGTATTAAAAAACTTATTTTTTTATTTTCTTCCATTTTAGTCCCCTTTATTTCTTAGTAAATCTATGTAATTCCATCTCTTTTTTGTAATCTTTTAAGTACTCAATATAATTATATTGTGGTTCATATCCTAATTCTTCTTTAATATTTGTTATATCCATTACAAAATCATCACAGTCTTTTTTCTCTGGGCATTCTATGATTTTTGAAGGATTTTCTTTTGATGAGAATACTTCAATCATTCCTTCTATTTGTTCTCTCATAGATGTTTTTATTCCTGTTCCTGCATTATATGTTCCTGTATCTCTATCAACAAATAATGATTTAAAAATCATTTGACACAAGTCTTTTACATATATAACATCTTTGCCTAAATTTGGATTTCCCCATAATTCTATATCTTGTCCATTTATTGCTCTTTGAATCATATATCTATAAGATATATATTTCTTTTCTCCATCAACATAATAATACATTTCTGGCGAATACATATATATGTTAGGTAATCTAAATATAAAATTCTTAATTTCATACATTTGATGATAACATTCAATTAATTCTACGGCTGCACATTTTGTAACAGTATAAATCGCATGGTCCCCTGTATGTATTGGTTTTCTTAACAAATCTGGTTTTAAAGGTTTCTTTTCTTTTAAATATCCATTTAAATCTGCCCATGTTTGTGTATATATAATTCTATCAGCTTTTACTTTTCTTGCATATTCCAATACATTTAGAGTTCCTTTTATATTAACATCAATATATTTATTTGGATCATCCTTTGATAAATATGCTGGTAAAACTCCTGCAAAATCAACAATTGCATGTACATTTTCTTTTGGCAAATTTTCAAAATTTTCAACATTTGTAATATCTAATTTAACATATTTACCATTATAAAATTCAAATGGATATTCATCCTTTGTCCCTGTTGCAATCATTTCATATTTTTCTGTATCCAAATTTTTCATTAAATGATCCATAAAATACATTCCTAAATTTCCAGCTGAACCTAAAACTATTATTTTTTTCTTTTCCATTCTGATTTCTCCTATACATTATTATTCAGTATATATATAATATCCAATTCTACTTGAACTATCTACTGTTTTGCCTAGATTTTCAAGTTCCATTTCACTTATTCTATATATTCTTTCAGGATGTTCTTCTTTAAACTTATTCATTTTTTCTAAATCTTTTTCGTTAAATATAAATTTAATATGTGCTTTTTGGGGCTTAACTATTTTAGTAAAGTCTGGTTCTTTACCACAAGCTACATCTATTACCATTTTTATAAAATCATATCCTGTAGATATTTGAACTAAATCAGAACCAATGCAGTCTCCACCCATTCTAGCTCCAATTTCTATAATGCCAAATTCCCCATCTTCATTTATTTTAAATTCTGTATGGCTTGCACTATTTTGTATTCCTAAAGCTGTTAATGCTTTAAATATATTTTCTTTTATTTGTTCTTGATATTCTTCTTTTATATCTGATGGTTCGCAATGCCCTGTTTCTATAAAGTTTGGAGCACCTGTCGTATATTTTTTAGTAAATGCTAAGAAATGATGTTTTCCATTAGATGTAATACATTCACAACTATATTCATTTCCATCTATGTATTCTTCTATAATTGCACTTTTTTCAAAAGAATCTTTTGTTGCATATTTAACTGCTTTTTCTAATTCATCTTTATTATATACTTTTGTAATTCCCCTGCTTCCTGATCTGTCAGTTGGCTTTACTATAACAGGGAATTTCATTTCCTCTGTTTTCCAAGTTTCTGGATTGTCATTTACTTTTATAAATGCTGGTGTTTTTACTCCATTTTCTTTCATTTTTTTACGCATTTCAAATTTATTTGTACATTGTAATGTTATTGATGTTGGATTACTTGGAAGACCTAAGTTTTCAGCTACATAATTCACAGTAATTGTAGCTAAATCTGATGCTATAGAGCATACTCCAACTGGCTTTATTTCTTTACATTTTTCTAATATTTGTTCTTTTTCTACTATACTAATTGGATAAAAGTAATCTGCTGTCCTTTCTCCTATTGAACCATCTTGCCAAGCAAATACATGCGTTTCATATCCTAATGATTTTGCTTTTAAAATTAACTGATTTTGAAAATCATTTGCTCCAATTATTACTAATTTTTCTTTCATTATTTTATTTTCCCCTTATTTTATAAGATTATTTATTATAGAATTCTTTTATTTTTGCACAAACTTTTAATACATCTTCTTCTTTTAGTCCATAATACATTGGAAGTCTTAATAATCTTTCACTTTCTTTTGTAGTATATTTATCTTCTCCATTAAATCTTCCATATTTTATTCCAGCTGGAGCTGTATGTAATGGAATATAGTGAAATACTGATGCAATTCCATTTTCTTTTAAGAATTTTATTAATTCAGTTCTTTCTTCCATATCTTTTGTTTTAATATAAAACATATGAGCATTATGTTTACATTCTTTTGGTATATAAGGAAGTTCTATTTCTTTAACATCTTTTAAATTTTCATAATATAAATTCCAGCTATGTAATCTATTATTATTTATTTCATCAGCCATCTCTAATTGTGCATATAAATATGCTGCATTTATATCACTTGGTAAAAATGAAGAACCTGCTTCTACCCATGTATATTTATCAACTTGTCCTCTGAAAAATCTACTACGGTCTGTTCCTTTTTCTCTAACTATTTCAGCTCTTTCATAATTATCATAGTCTTTAATAACTAATGCTCCGCCTTCACCCATGCTGTAATTTTTAGTTTCATGAAAACTATAACATCCATAATCTCCAATTGTTCCAAGTGCTTTTCCTTTATATTCACTCATAACCCCTTGTGCTGCATCTTCTATTACTAATAAGTTATGTCTTTTAGCAATATCCATAATTGTATCCATTTCACAAGCTACTCCTGCATAGTGTACTGGTACTATCGCTTTTGTTTTTTCTGTGATAGCTTCTTCTATTAATTTTTCGTCAATATTCATTGTATCTGGTCTAATGTCTACAAATACTATTTTGGCTCCTCTTAATACAAATGCATCTGCTGTTGATACAAATGTAAATGCTGGCATTATTACTTCATCACCTGGTTGTATATTTGCTAATATTGCTGACATATCTAATGAACTGCTACAAGATGTTGTAAGTAGTACATGTGATTTTGTTTTGTCTTCTAACCATTTATTACATTTTTTTGTAAATTCTCCATCTCCACATATTTTCTTATTGTCTATTGCTTTACTTATATATTCTTTTTCTTTACCTACATATGGTGGTACATTAAAATCTATCATTTTTATTTCCCCTTTAAAATAATTTTGACATTTTTTTGATGTCCTTTGTATTTTATACTTTTTTTATATATTAATCAATACCTTTTAACAAAATAAGACAATTTTTGTTACAGGATAGTTACAGTTGTAAATACTCTAACAATACCCGAAGGCAGGACCCTTTAGAGCATTTACCTAAGAATTTGTAACACTATTTTAGTTACATTCGAAATATATTCAAAATATCATTCACAGGTATTTCAAGGATTTTCCTCTCTGATCTGTAACACAGGATAGTAGTTTTAGTCAAAAAAACAAGTACTATTTTATTACTAGCACTTGTTTTTGTTTTTATTTTACTAATCTCAAAGTTTCTTTAGCTATCATTAATTCCTCATTTGTAGGAATAACATAAACTTTAATTTTAGAATCTGGAGTAGAAATAACTTTTTCTTCCCCTCTCATATTATTAGCGTCAACATCTAATTTAACACCCATAAATTCTAATTTTTCACAAATTCCTTTACGAATATTGATTTGATTTTCACCAATTCCACCTGTAAATATAATGTAATCAACACCATTCATTGCAACAGCATATTTTGCAACATAACTTGCAATTGTATAGTTGAAGTTTTCAACTGCTATTTTAGCATCTGGTTGTCCTTCATTTGAAGCAAGTTCTATTTCTCTGAAATCAGGAACTAAGTTTGACATACCAGAAAGTCCTGATTTTTTATTTAGTAAGTCTTCCATTTGTGCAGGTGTTAAATTTTCTTTTTTCATTATATATGTTACAACAGATGGATCTAAATCTCCACTTCTTGTAACCATTGGAAGTCCACCAAGTGGTGTTAATCCCATACTTGTATCTACTGATTTTCCGTCTTTTATAGCACATATACTTGAACCCTGTCCTAAATGACATGTTACAATTTTTGTACCTTCTAATGATTTATTTTCAATTTCAGCAAGTCTTTGTGATACAAACATATGTGATGTTCCATGGAATCCATATTTTCTTACTCCATATTTCTTGTAATATTCATATGGTATTGGATAAATAAATTTATCTTTTGGCATTGTTTGATGGAATGCTGTATCGAATACACCTACCATTGGTTTTCCAGGCATAACTTCTTGACATGCCTTTATTCCTAATATACAAGCTGGGTTATGTAAAGGTGCTAAATCTGTATATTCTTCTAAAACTTTTACAACATTATCATCAATTACAACTGATTCTGCAATTTTTTCTCCACCATGAACCAATCTATGTCCAATCGCATTTATCTCATCTAAGCTATCTATTACTTTATATTCTGGATTTGTAAATTGTTTTAATGTGAAATCTATTGCCTCTGAATGATTATATGCTGGATTTTTTATTTCTATTTTTTGTCCATTTACTTTATGTGTTATAAATGCTTCTGCTTCTCCTATTCTTTCATATTTTCCAGAAGCCATTACTTCTTCTGTCTCCATGTTAATTAATTGATATTTTAGTGATGAACTACCACAATTTAATACTAATATTTTCATTTTTATACTCACTTTCTTTTTAGGGATTGGGAGACGGGTCTCCAATCCCAATTTTTTTATTTTTTTAGGGATTGGGGGACGGGTCTCCAATCCCGATTTTTTTTGTTTTTTTTCGGGATTGGAGACCCGTCCCCAAATCCCTAATTTTTATATACTATGTTTTTTGTCTCTCTTGCTATCATTAATTCTTCATTTGTTGGAACAACATAGACTTTTACCTTTGAGTCTTCTGCTGATATTTCAACTTCTTCGCCTCTTATTTTATTTTTTTCATCATCAATTTTTACTCCAAAAAATTCTAATTGCTCACAAATTGCTTTTCTAGATAATGGGCCTTTTTCTCCAACACCAGCTGTAAATGTAAGCACATCAATTCCACCCATAGCAACTGCACATTTTGCTACATATGATGCTGTTAAATAATGATATATATCTAAAGCCAATTGAGCATGTGTTCCACCTGCTTGAGCTTCTATTTCTATATCTCTAAAATCAACAGATACACCTCTAGATGCACCATAAACTCCAGATTTTTTATTTAATATATCTTCCATTTCTTGTGGTGTAAGATTTTCTTTTTTCATTATATAAGTCACAACTGATGGATCTAAATCTCCACTTCTTGTTCCCATTGGTATTCCACCAAGTGGCGTAAGTCCCATACTTGTTTCAACAGATTTTCCATTTTGAATTGCGCATACACTTGCACCTTGTCCTAAATGGCAATTTACTATTTTCAAATCTTTAATATCTTTTCCCATTATTTCTGCAACTCTATATGCAACATATTCATGTGATGTTCCATGGGCTCCATATTTTCTAATTCCATATTTCTTATAATATTCATATGGTATTGGATAAATATATCTTTTCTTCGGAATTGACTGATGAAATGCCGTATCAAATACTGCAACCATTGGAATATTTGGAGCTATTTTTTTACATGCATTTATTCCTAAAATAGCTGCTGGATTATGTAGTGGAGCTAAGTCACTACATTTTTTTATTTCTTCAATAACATCATCTGTGATAAGAACTGGTTGAGAATATTTTTCTCCACCTTGAACAACTCTATGTCCAATTCCGCCTAACTCATCTAAAGTTTTAATAACACCATAATGGTCATTTGTTAATCTATTAAAGACAAATTCTAAAGCTTGTTCATGATTTTCAACATGTTTTTCAAATTTGTGTTTTAAGCCATTTACTTTATGTGTTAAAAATGAATTTTGTTGTCCTATTCTTTCAAAATATCCTTTTACTAACATTTCTTCTGTGTCCATATCAATTACTTGATATTTTAATGATGAACTTCCTGAATTTAAAACTAATATTTTCATAGAAGACCTCCTTTAATTTTATTATTTTTGTGCTTGAACAGCCGTTATTGCAATAACACCTGCTATATCTTGATAACTACATCCTCTTGATAAATCATTTACAGGTTTGGCAATTCCTTGACATAGTGGTCCATATGCTTCAGCTTTTGCAAGTCTTTGAACTAATTTATATCCAATATTTCCAGCGTCTAAATCTGGGAAGATTAAAACATTAGCTTCTCCAGCAACTTTACTATCTGGTGCTTTAGATTTTGCAACTTCTGGTATTATAGCCGCATCTAATTGTAGTTCTCCATCTGCTTTTAGTTCTGGTTCTTTTTCTCTTAATAATTTAGTTGCATCAATAACTTTTTGTGTTAATTCTGATTTTGCACTTCCCATTGTTGAATATGAAAGCATCGCAACTTTTGGCTCTTCACCAACTAATTGTTTAAAGCTTTTACTTGAAGATATTGCTATTTCTGATAATTCTTCTGGATTTGGATTTGCATTTAACCCTGAATCTCCAAATATAAATGTTCCATTTGAACCATATTCACAGTCTGGAACTACCATAACAAAAAATGCTGAAACTAATTTTGTGTCTGGTACTGTTTTTAAAATTTGAAGTGCAGGTCTTAATGTATCAGCTGTTGAATGTACAGCACCTGAAACTAATCCATCTGCTTTTGTTTCTTCATCTTTTACCATTAGCATTCCAAAATATACTGGATTTAAAGTAATTTCTTTTGCTTGTTCTATTGTCATGCCTTTGTGTTTTCTTAATTCATATAATAGATTTGCATATTTTTCGTAATCTGGTGATGTTTGTGGATCTATTATTTTTGCACCTTCAATATTTACATTATTTGCTTCAGCTTTTTCTTTGATTTCTTTTTCATTTCCTACTAAAATTATATTTGCATATTTTCCTTTTAGTGCTATTTCTGTTGCTTTAAGTGTTCGTATGTCTTCTGCTTCTGGTAGTACTATTGTTTTTATTTCTTGTCTTGCTCTTTCTTTTATTGTTTCTATAAAGTTCATTTTATTTTCCTTTCTCTCCACTTCGTTTCGTTCATCATAAAATGAAAATTAAAAATTTTCATTTTACAAATCTCTCGCTTTGCTCGTTCATCGTCATCCAAAATTTTTCAAATTTTGTCTGCCAAATCTAGGGCTCGTTTCGTTCATCATAAAATGAAAATTAAAAATTTTCATTTTACAAATCTCTCGCTTCGCTCGTTCATCGTCATTCAAAATTTTTATGCTTTTATTATATCTATAAATGATAAAAAGTACAAGCCTTTTTGCAAAACTTGTACTTTTTGTTTTTTATTCCAAATACTTCTTCAAAAACTTACCAGTATAACTCTGTTCATTCTTACAAATCTGTTCAGGTGTACCAACAGCAACAACCTGTCCGCCACCATCTCCACCTTCTGGGCCTAAATCAATAATATGATCACAAGTTTTTATTAGGTCAAGATTATGTTCAATAACAATAATTGTATTTCCAGTATCAACTAATCTTTGTAAAATATCAACTAATCTATGAACATCAGCAATGTGAAGACCTGTAGTTGGTTCATCTAAAATATATAAAGTTTTTCCTGTTGCTCTTTTTGAAAGTTCTGTTGCAAGCTTAACTCTTTGAGCCTCACCACCAGATAATGTTGTTGATGGTTGTCCTAACTTGATATATCCTAGCCCTACATCATATAAAGTTTGAATCTTTTGTTTTATTTTTGGTATTTTATCAAAAAATTCTAATGCTTCTTCAACTGTCATATCAAGCACATCTGCTATGTTTTTGCCCTTATATTTAACTTCTAGTGTTTCTCTGTTATATCTCTTTCCTTTACATACTTCACATGGTACATACACATCAGGCAAGAAGTGCATTTCAATTTTGTGAACTCCGTCACCATTACAGCTTTCGCATCTTCCACCTGCTACATTGAAACTAAATCTTCCTTTTTCAAATCCACGCAATTTAGCTTCATTGGTTCCTGCAAAAATATCTCTAATTAAATCAAATACTCCTGTATATGTTGCGGGGTTTGAACGCGGTGTTCTTCCTATTGGTGATTGATCTATATTGATTATTTTGTCTATATTTTCTAAGCCTTTTACTTCTTTACATTTTCCTGGTTTTTCTGATGAACCGTTTAGTTCTTTTGCAATTGTTTTATATAATACTTCTTTTACAAGTGTTGATTTTCCTGAACCTGAAACACCTGTAACACATGTAAATACTCCTAATGGGAATTTTACACTTATATTTTTCAAGTTATTTTCTGTTGCATTTTTCACTTCAATAGCTTTTGATTTAACAACTTTTCTTCTTTTTTTAGGAACTTCTATTTTCTTTCTACCACTTAAATATTGTCCTGTAACAGAATCTTTTACTAATTTTACTTCTTCTGCTGTACCTTGTGCCATAACATTTCCGCCATGAACACCTGCACCTGGACCAATATCAATAATTTGGTCTGCTGCATACATTGTATCTTCATCATGTTCTACAATTAATAAAGTATTTCCTAAATCTCTCAACTTTTTAAGTGTTGCAATTAATTTGTCATTATCTCTTTGGTGTAGTCCTATACTTGGTTCGTCCAAAATATACATAACACCTGTAAGTCCTGAACCTATTTGAGTTGCCAAACGAATACGTTGTGCTTCTCCTCCTGATAGAGTTCCAGCACTTCTTGAAAGTGTTAAATATTCAAGTCCAACATCTATTAAAAATTGAAGTCTCTTATTGATTTCTTTTAAAATCATGTCTGCAATCATTGCTTCTTTTTCTGTTAATTTTAATGTGCCTAAAAATTCTTTTAATGCCTTGATTGACATATCTGTAACTTCATTTATGTTTTTACCATTTATTTTGATGCATAATATTTCTTTCTTTAAACGCGCTCCATTACAAGTATGACAATGAGAATTTGTCATATACATTTCATAAAATGCTCTCATTCCTTGTGATTTTGTTTCACTATGACGTCTGTCAAGTGTTGGCAAAACTCCCTCAAATGGTGCAGTAAACTTTCTTACACCAGCAGCAGATGAATATTCAAAATCAATTTTTTCGTCACCTGTACCATATAAGATTTTTTCCATAAACCATCGTGGTAATTTCTTAATTGGAACTCCTTTTATTTCAACACCATAATGTTTTCCAATGCTTTCAAAATACATTTTAGCCATTGTGTCGCCTTTTTTCATTGTGCTTGAACCAAATGCCTTTATCCCATCATATAATGTTTTGTTTTTATCTGGAACTATCAAATCTTCATCCATTTTCATCAAATATCCTATACCCATACAAGTAGGACAAGCACCATACGGATTATTAAACGAAAACATTCTTGGCGTGATTTCTGGAAAACTGAAACCGCAGTCAGGACACGCATAATTTGAGCTGTATAAAACTGTTTTATTTTCCTCTTTTGTTATAATATTTACTAACACCAAATTATCAGCATGTTTCAAAGCAATTTCAACAGACTCTGTAAGCCTACTTCTTATTTCTGTTTTTACAACTAGTCTATCTACAACTAATTCAATTTCATGTTTTTTATTTTTGTCTAATTTTATTTCATCTGATAAATCATAAACTTCACCATCAATTCTTGCTCTTACAAATCCATCTTTTTGGTATCCTTCTAATTGCTTAACGAATTCACCTTTTCTACTTCTAACAACCGGTGCCAATATCTGAATTTTCGTGCCTTCCTCAAGTTCCATAATATTATCAACAATTTGGTCAATTGATTGTTTTTCAATTTTTTTACCACAGTTTGGACAATATGGTACCCCTATATTTGCATATAATAGACGAATGTAATCATATATTTCTGTTACTGTTCCAACTGTTGAACGTGGATTTTTTGATGTTGTTTTTTGGTCTATTGATATAGCAGGTGATAGTCCTTCAATTGACTCAACATCTGGTTTTTCCATTATTCCTAAAAATTGTCTTGCATATGAAGATAAGCTTTCAACATATCTTCTTTGGCCTTCTGCATATAATGTGTCAAATGCTAGTGAAGATTTACCAGAGCCTGAAAGTCCTGTTATTACTACCATTTTATCTCTTGGTATTTCTAAATTTATGTTTTTTAAGTTATGTTCTTTTGCGCCTTTTATTATTATTTTATCATTCATTTTTATTCCCCCATTTTTTAGTATCATGAGACATTTTTATTATACTATAATTTTAGGGTAAAAACAAGAGTTTGGTAAAACTTTTCTTGGCAATTTTAAAAAATTATAACAACAATACAGAAAGACTAACTCTTTCCACATTCAATTTTACATTCTTTTGCTATTTTTTCTATTTCTTCTTTTTTTAGTTGTGTTGCTTCTTCAACTTGTTCACTTGTTAGTCCCATCTTAAATAATTTTCTTGCAATCTCTTTAAAACCTTCTTTTCTTCCCATATCAATATACATCTGATTTTCTCTTCTTATCATATCAACCACTGCTAACACTTCTTTTTTCCTCCCTTCTTCTATTTTATTTACTAATCTTTCTACTTCATCATCTCCTAGCTTTTCTTTAAATACTATTTTTATTATTCTAATTAATATATCTTTATCTTCCTCTTTTGTTCTTTCTATTACTTTTTCTAATGTTTCTACTGTTTCTTCTGTGTTTTTACTTTTTTCAATTAGCAACATCTTAGTTATAAATGTATCATCTTCTAGTAATTTCATCAATTATTTCCCAAAGTTTTTCAAATATTGGTTTATATTTTATGTATTCTTTATATGTAAATTTTTCTATATTAATTTCATCTCCTTCATTATAATATTTATTTTTATTTTTGTCAATATTTATTTATAAGTTTATATATATATTTTTTAATCACCTACTTTCGTATTTTTGTTTTTTAATTCATTTTGGATTTTTTCTTTGATTTTTAAATCTTTGAATTAATTGATTTGAATAAAATTAAAGTACATTTATAATACAACAAAATGCCAAACTTTGCAACATTTTTTCATCGCAAAATTCGACATTTTTCATATAATAAGAAAGATAAAATTTACAGCAATTACTGAAAAATATATTTTTTGTATCTAATAACTTTCATGCCTACACATTTCCTAAAATATTGTTTTTAGCACTCTTAAGTAATTCACCGACAGCTTTCCAAATCATATCTTTAGTCCCGTTATCAATATTTTTATAAGAAGCCATCATAGTTCTAGCACTTGAAAACCAATTAGTTCTTAATTCTTTCATAGTCTGAGCATCTGTTGTATTCAAAATATCAAAAACAACATCTATAACTTGTTCTCTTTTTTCGGGTTCAACATTTTCAAGCCAATTTTTAATTGTCTTATCAACAAATTCACTTCCATTTGTAACTTCTTCTAAAGTAACAAATTCAGTACCAATAACTTGCCAACTATACAAATCATGTTGCATTATTCCTTTTTGAACACTCTCTACAACAGTATATTTCTCTCTATGATTCATTAATCGTCCAATAACAGAAGACTGTGGAATATATGTATGAACTTTTTTTATCATGTCTTGATATTCTGGAGTTTCTATTACATCATCACAAAATCCAGGTCCATCGTTATTATATACATTGATTATTCTATCTTTTATTTCTTGATTAACAAATGTTGCAGCATACACCGCAATGTTTCCACCTTTTGAGTGTCCGCCAATTCTTATTTTTTTATCTGGATATTCTTTTGCTATCATTTCAAGATATTTTTTTGCTGATAATTGTGATGCTATGTGACTTTTGAAGCTCATATTAAAATCTTCTTTCCAACCAACTATCGTATTGTCTGTTCCTCTATATGATACAAATATTGTATCATCTGGCATAAATACTGTTATTGCTGAAAATTGTTTTTCCTGTTCTACATCAATTTTATTAACATATTTTGTAGCTAACATCTCTCCAAATCTTTTTGAGTCACCCATTAATGGAAATAAATCCACATCGTCTTTCCATAAAATTGGAAGTTTGCTTACATCTTGTTTTTTAAATCTTTCACCAAGTTCTTTTATTGTTACTATTTCATCTTCTTTTATTATATTGTCAAATGGAAAATATGAAAATCTTGATAATATTAAATTGTCTATTTCATTAAATTCAGACTGTTCTAAGTTTAAATCTCCTCTCCATTTAACATAATCACATACATTTGCCATATTTACTACCTCTCCTTTCTTTCAGGGGACAAAATTTGAATACGAAATATATTTCATAATTATTATTTAACTTCCTCTTGTCCGATATCTTTCTTTGTATATTTTAAAACATTTTATAAAAAAAGTAAAGAGTTGATTTAACACCAAAACTCGTGATATAATAGCAACAAAACAAATGAAAGGACTGATTACAATGGCATTTGATGGAATTGTAACAAGAGCAATAGTAACTGAATTATCAGAACTCACAGGAGCTCGAATTGACAAAGTTTTTGAGCCAAATAAAAATGAAATAATATTAGGGCTATATTCAGAAAAGAAAAATTATGCCTTAGATATATGTATAGAATCACAAAATTGTAGAATAAATTTAACAACAAATGCAAAACAAAACCCACAAATTGCACCTAATTTTTGCATGCTATTACGAAAGAACTTAATTGGGCTTAAAGTGAAAAACTTTATAACATTCGATTTAGAAAGACTTGTTATTATAGAATTTGAAGGCTTTAATGAATTAGATGATATTATATCAAAAAAATTAGTAATTGAACTAATGGGAAAACATAGTAATATAATCTTATTAGATGATACAAATATAATAATTGATAGTTTGAGACATATAAAAGAAATTGATGAAAATTATAGAGATATATTACCACATACAAAATATAGTTTTCCTTCTTCAAATAAATCTAGTTTTTTTGATTTAAAAAATTTCGAAGATTTTAGAAAACACTTAGACGCACCTGACATTAACAATCTTCCTACTCAAATTTCAAGCACTTTTAATGGAATATCTAAAAATTTTATTTGTTCTATAATTAAAAAACTAGAAATTTCAAAATTAGACAATACAAATCTTGAAAGTATTTTTAATTATATCAATAATATAATTGATAATATTGGAACTGATAATTTATCTTTTGAAGAAATTAAAGATAAAGATGGAGTTGTTAAAGATTATTTTTTAGTTTCTAACAAATCTAATACTTCTTTTTCTCTAAATTATTTTATAGATGATTTTTACTATAAAAAAGAGACTTTGGAAACTTTTAAAAATTATAGAAATACATTATTAAAATTAATTTTAGATACATTAAAAAAATATAACAAAAGATTGTATAATATAAACGTAAAATTACATGATTGTGATGATATGGAAAAATATAGGATTTTTGGTGAACTTATAACTGCTAACTTATATAGAATTCCTAATAGAAATTTATCTGAAATAGAGTTGGAAAATTATTATGATAATAATAATAAAATAACTATTAAGCTTGATAAACGTTTTTTACCTAGTATAAACGCAAAAAAATTTTTTAAAAAATATTCTAAGTTAAAAAATGCTTTAGCTATTGTTTCTGAACAAAAAGAAGATACCTTAAAAGAACTTGATTACATAGAAAGTGTTGTTTATGAATTAGAAAGTTGTTCTACAATTGAAGAAGTTAGTGCAATTTTCGAGGAAATTTCTGAAAATGATATTTTTAAAGATAAAAAAGAGCTAAACACTTCTAAGAAAAGCAAAATAAAAAAATCAAAATTTACTAAAAACAAAACTGTTTCTTTTAACCCTCTAAAATATACTGTTGATGGTTATACTGTTTTGGTTGGTAGAAATAATAAAGAAAATGATTATTTAACTTTAAAATATGCAAACAAGTCAGATATTTGGTTTCATACTAAAGATTTTCATGGAAGCCATACTATTTTGAAAATTGATAACAATTTGTCTTTTCCAAATGATAATGTTTTAGTTGAAGTTGCAAAAATCGCTGCTCAACATAGTAAGGCAAAAAATTCTTCTAATGTTCCTGTTGATTATTGTGAAGTTAAATATGTCAAAAAGCCTTCTGGTTCTAAGCCTGGAATGGTCATTTACTCTAATAATAAAACTTTGAATGTAAATCCATAAAAAAGCGGAATTATATCCGCTTTTTATTTTACTATTTTTCCTTTTAAATCATAATTAGTAACATCAGTTATTTTGCAATTAACAAATTTATTCAAAATCTCATTAACATCAAAAGAACCATCATTTTCTATGTATACCAAACCATCTTCCTCCGGAACATCTTGCATTGTTCTACCGACAAAATATTTACCATCAAAAGACATATCTTCAACTAAAACCTTATAATTTTTTCCAACTTTATTTTCTAAAACTTGTTTTGATATTTTTTGTTGCTCTGCCATTATTTTGTTATATCTTGCCTTTTTAGTATTTCCATGTATTTGTTCTGGAAGTCTTGCAGCCGGTGTTCCCTCTTCTTTTGAATATTTGAATACTCCCAATTTATCAAATTTTGTAGTTTTAACAAATTCCAAAAGTTCTTCAAAATTTTCATTTGTTTCTCCTGGGAATCCAACTATCAAACTTGTTCTTAATGTAACATCTGGTATTTGTTTTCTTATTTTTTCTATTATGCTTGTGATGTTTTCTTTGCTAGTTCTTCTATTCATTTTCTTTAATATTGGATTTGATATATGTTGAATTGGAATATCAAAATATTTTGCTATTTTGTTATTATTTGCAACTGTTTTTATCAATTCGTCTGTAATTCCTTCTGGATAAGAATATAAAAATCTAATCCATTCAATTCCATCTATTTTACTTAATTTTTCTAATAATTCAGCTAATTTGCTTTCACCATAAATATCAACACCATATTTTGTTGTATCTTGTGCAATAACTATTAATTCTTTTATTCCTTTTTGGGCAAGCATTTTAGCTTCATTCAATATCTCGTCCATTTCTCTGCTAACAAATGGACCTCTTATATACGGAATAGCACAATATGTACATTTATTGCTACATCCTTCTCCTATTTTTAGATATGCATAATTTTTTCCTGTTGTTACGATTCTTTCCATAAATTCATTATATTTTGGCATTGGAAGTGGCTCTATTTCAGATATTTTTTTACTTGTTTTTGTCTTTGATTTTTCTACAATATCTCTTTTAACTAAGTCTTCTATTTTATTCCATAAGTTGTTATATTCATCTATTTTTATAAATAAATCTACTTCAGGTAATAGTTTTACCAAATCATCATAATATCTTTGAACAAGGCATCCCATTGCTATCAAATATTTGCATCTTTTCTTTTTATATTCTGCCATTTCTAATATTGTGTTTATTGCTTCTTCTTTTGCTGATTCTATAAATCCACATGTATTTATTACTAAAATGTCTGCTTCTTCTGGATTATTTACTATTTTATAATTGTTCTTTTTAAACATACCAATTGCTACTTCTGTATCTATTAAATTTTTACTACATCCTAGTGATATAAATCCTACGTTCATTTTCTTATCTCCTATCAAAATATTACAAATTAGGTTAGAAAAGAATTAAATTTTGACACAGTCCAAAATTGTAATTATTTTTTAACCTCTATTCTTTGTGGCTACAAATATGTTTCCTAGTCAACTCCATTAAATCAAGCTTTGTAAAGCCTTCTACCTGGATTTTAGCTCTATCAAGTTTCAATTTTTCTTCTAATAGATTTTGAATTTCTTCTTTATTTTTTTCATTTTTCATATCTATGTAATCAATTATAATAATTCCACCAATATCTCTTAATCTAATTTGTTTTGCTATTTCAACAGTCGCTTCTTTGTTGACTTTAAATACAGTATCTTCTACGCTTTTATTTCCTGTATATTTACCAGTGTTTACATCAATTGCAGTTAGTGCTTCTGTTTTGTCTATGGTAATAAATCCACCACATTTTAGCCATATTTTTCTGTTTTCCAGTTTTGATATTTCTTTCTTTACATCATATATATCAAAAACATCTTCATTCTCTTTTAATACTATATCAGTTCCAGACATATAATTATTCATTTTATTAAATTGCATTATATTGTTATATTCTTCTTTACTATTTGTAGTAATTTTTTGTACTGATTTTTCTGGTAAGTCTATTATCATTTTTTCAAATATTCCATTAGCTTTTGCTATCAATTTAGGTTTGCTAGCTTTATTATTATCATATTTTGATTGTATTTCTTTCCATCTTTTTTCAACATTTTTAATATCTTCAATAATTTCTTGATTTTTTCCAGCGGCTGATGTTCTAATTATCGCACCATTTTCAGGGCTCAAATTTTCTTTAACTAATTTGATAAGTCTTTCTTGTTCTTTCTTATCTTCAATTTTTTGTGATACTGTTATTATGTCAGTATTTGGCATTAATGCAATATATTTACTTGGTAAATTAATATGTGTTGAAACTCTTGCACCTTTTTGAAGATTACTATCTTTTTTTACTTGTACTAAAAGTCTTTGTCCTTCTTTTATAACATCTGTTATATTGATTTTATCATTATTATCAGTAATATTTTCTAGATTTTTTTCATCTATTTTATCTAAAATATCTTTTAAATGTATAAAGCCATTCTTTTCTGTCCCTATATCTATAAACGCTGCTTGCATACCTTTTATTATGTTTTTAACAACACCTACATAAATATTGCCTTCATTTCTTTTTGAATTATCCTCATCCATATAGTATTCTAATAATCTTCCATTTTCTAATAATGCAATATTTTTTTTATCATCTTCTTTGTTTATCAATATTTCTAGCATTTCTTAATAATCCTCTCTAATTAAATTTGTTCATTGCAATATCTATTCCATTTTTTATAATTTCTTCTACCGCTTCTGATGCTTTTTTTACACCTTCAGCTAAAACTTTTTGTTCTTCTTCTGGAACTTTGCCTATAACATAATTTATCATATCATTTTTGAATTCTGGTTGACCTATTCCAACCCTTACTCGTGGAAATTCTGTAGTACCTAATTCCTGTACTACAGATTTCATTCCATTATGAGAACCTGGTCCACCCTTTTTTCTCAATTTTATTTTTCCTTTTCCAATATCAATATCGTCATATATGACAATTATATCTTTAGGTTCAATGTTATAAAATTCGCAAATTTCTTTTATTGATTCCCCACTTAGGTTCATATATGTTTGTGGTTTTAATAATATTACTTTTTTTCCTTGTATTATTGCCGTTTCATATAGTCCTTTAAATTTTGATTTTGTTATAGTTATATTGTTTCTTTTTGCAATTTCATTTATTGTATCAAATCCCATATTGTGCCTTGTATTGGCATATTCGTTTTCAGGATTTCCTAGTCCCACTATTAAATACATTTTTATCTTTCCTTTTCTTTTATTCGTCATTTAAAATTTGTTAACCAATTCTTTTCTTCTCTTCGTATAAAAATTTTATTTCTTAATCTTTTATTTATCTCTGAAAAATTTATTGAATAATCCTTTTCCTTTTTTATTTTCTTTTGAATTTTTCACACTACTTGCTTTAGTATTGTTATTATTCTTAGATTCTTTATTATCATTATGTTCTTCATCATCCTCTTCATCATAATCGTCGTCATCATCTCCGTCAAATTCTTCCTCTTCTTCATAATCGTCATCATCTTCATCGAATTCATCATCTTCTTCGTACTCATCATCGTCTTCATAATCATCATCTTCATATTCTTCATCTTCAAAATCAGAATCCTCATAATCATAATCATCATCGTCTTCGTAATCAGAATCCTCTTCTTCGTCATCGTCTACTTTTTCTTCATCATACTCGTCATTATCTTCATATTCATTATCATAGTCATCGTATTCGTCATCATCTTCGTAATCAGAATCTACATATTCGTCATCATCTTCAAAGTCATCTGTATCCTCATGTTCTTCTGTTTCTTCATAATCACTATCTTCGTCATAGTCGTCGTCATAGTCATCATCATCGTCATAATCGTCTCCAAATATATCATCATCATACTTATTTCTTTTAAAAATAGAATCTTGTATCTTCTCTGATATTTCTGATTTTACATCTGCGATATCTTCCTCATCCTGTTCTGGTTTAAACTCTGACAAATCTCTTTCAAATTTTTGAGTAACTTCATTTTCAAAAACATTGTAAATATTTTTTATCTCCTCAATTCTCCAAGAATCAGAATTGATAATTACTCCTGAATTCATTTTCAAATTATTTAATTCTTTTTCAAGATTTTCTTCTTTTTTATTTATCTCATTTAAATATTCAACATCATACAATTCTTTGTATGCCTTTTTTGTAGCCTTTCCTGTTATTTCCTTTACTACTAATTCATATAAATTATCAAATCTATCCATATCATTTTCGAATTGTTCACAAGCCTCACTCATTAAATTTTTATGAACCTTAGCTCCATTAATAGCAGTCATCCTTTCATTATCTAAAAAAGCTACAATATACATTTTTTGTGCTTTTAAAAAAGCAAACTTTGCACCAACATCTCTTAAAATTTTAACATATTTATCTATTTTTATGTCATCATTATTAATTTCAGATAACACTTTTCTCAATTTATCAAAAACTGTTACATAACATGCAGCTTCCCTTTTAGCAATTTCGTTTCTTGCTCTCACCGCTTTTTCAATTACATTTTTATCAAATGGAATTCTCTCATCTTTTCCATTTTCAATCATAGTTTCTATTATTTCATTATTGAAATCTTCACCTGTAAAATTAATAAATTTTTTAATATTCATTATTATTTCTTTTGAAATATTTGAAATATCATTTGTAGATTTTTGTATAATTTGAAGATATTCTTTTTCTTCTTCCCTTCTGCTTCTGGAAATTTTATTTCTTTCAGTTTGTTTATCTTCAAAATCCACTAAATTTTTAACAAATCTTTCTCTTAACTCTTCTAAGTTTTTATTATTCTCATTAATTTTTTCTTCTATCTTTAATAGTTTTTTTTCAATAGCAGATGGATCCTCATCAAGAATATCAAATAATTGATTGCGGTCTTCTTCTAATTTTATATTAGATTTGTATATTTTTTTCTGTTCTTGTTGAATTTGTCTTATTTCATTTGCAGTAATATCAAATTCATTTATAATATTATCTTCTTCTTTAACTATATCCTGATATTTTTGTATTTCTTCTATAGTGTATTTAAAGTCTTTATATACAGTTTTTAAATTTTCCTTTTTATCAAACCCAAACATATTATTATAATATTTTTCAAGTATTATTGCACTTCTCTCATACATAAATTTGTCCCCCTATTTTTACAAATTCTCTCATTTTTATACATTTTACCATTTTTAGTTAAAAATAACAAGTAATTTAAGCTTATATTTTATTATTATATTTTAAATTTTCTCTAGACTGTTACTCAATTTTGTGTTATTATATCTATATGGTGAATTTGGTTATTAACAAATTTACTTTAAAACAAATGAAAACATAAGGAGGTTAATCAATATGACAAGTTTAAAGAAAATAATATCAATAGTCTTAATCTTTTTATTAATTATTTTAATAAACACAAATTTTGTAAAATCTGTTGATTTAAATTTAACTGAAAATTCTTCAAGTAACTCTTCTCTAGACGATAATCAAAGCTATGATGAAGATAATTCTGAAGACTATTCCGATACAACATCAAATTCTAGTAGAAATGCAACACAAAATACTACTCAGAATTCTCAAAGTGTAACATCTACAACTGTTAAATCAGGAAATTTAAATTCTTCAGCTGATTTAAGTTTAACTAATATCTTAAACATATTTTTAATAGTTATTGGTATTCTTTTAATTTTACTAGCAATTGCAATTTTAATAAAATTAAAAAATTAACAGTCAAAACTAAAATTTTCAAAATAAGAAAATTTTAGTTTTTTTGCTTTATATAGGTATTTTTTGTATGTATATTTTCTCCAAATTTTTAAATAATATTAATAGATTTATCAATTTAAATCAATTATTTTGTTTACATTTAAAGGAGGAAATTATAATGAACAAGAAAATTTTTGTTTCTTTAGTAGTTGCTGTTTTTGCCATATTTTCTTTTTCAATTTGTTTTGCAAATGATGGAAATACAGTTGTAAATACTGCTACAAATGATATAAGAAATTTTGTAGGCGGTGTAGAAAATACAGTTGAAAATGCAGCATTAGATATTTCTAATACATCAAAAGATGTAACTGGTGGTACAGAAAACAAAATGTCTAAAAGTGAAGACAAGATGAATAATGGAATTTTTTCTTCTGCAGGAGCTACAAATAATTATTCTGCAAGAAGAACATCAACAGAAAATACTGTTATGGGAATGTCTTCTAATGCATGGACATGGATTATTTTAGGTGTTGCAGCTATTGCAATAATTGCTGTTGTTTGGTATTATTCAATGCAATTTACTAATAACAATCACCATAATGACGATTCAGAAGAATAGTCGCGGATTTTCAATAATTCAATATTTTTAAATATCATTAATGTCCGCTTTTAGCCTTGCAGTTTAGGTTTTTTCGTGTTATACTAAATTATATTAAATATGAATTGAGGTTTTTTTATGAATACAAAATTAATTGCGAAAAATCCTACTGCATTTCATAATTATACAATTAATGATAAATTGGAAGTAGGCATTGTACTTTCTGGAACAGAAATAAAATCAATTAGAAATGGTAAAGCAAACTTAAAAGATAGTTATGCTGTTATAAAAAATGGTGAAGTATACATAGTTGGTATGCATATAAGTCCTTATGAACAAGGAAATATTTTTAATAAAGATCCTTTGCGTGATAGGAAATTACTTTTAAATAGACGTGAAATAAATAAGTTAGTTGGCTTAGTTAAACAAAAGGGTTGTAGCTTAGTTCCAATTAGTATGTATTTCAAAGGTAGTTTAGTTAAATTGGAATTAGGTGTTGGTAAAGGTAAAAAACTTTACGATAAACGTGAAGATATTGCTAAAAAAGATGCTGAACGAAGAATGAAACAACAATTATCTTATAAAAATTAATAGAGATTATGGCGTATCCATAATCCCTATTTTTTTATGCCTTATTTGCTGAACCGAAAACATCAACTATTTTATGTTTTACAGTTTCTTTTATTAATTCTCTTGCTTCACCTAAATATTTTCTAGGATCAAAAACATTTGGATTTTCAACAAATGTTTTTCTAATACCTGCAGTCATAGCAAGTCTTAAGTCTGTATCAACATTTATTTTTGAAACACCTGAAATACTTGCTTCGTGTAATATTTCATCTGGAACTCCTTTTGCTCCTGGTATATCTCCACCAAATTCATTACACATAATAACTAATTCAGGTATTACTGTTGAAGCACCATGTAAAACTATTGGTGTATTTGGTATTCTTTCTTTTACTTCTTTTAAAATATCAAATCTTAATTTTGCCTCACCTTTAAATTTGTAAGCTCCATGGCTTGTACCAATTGCAATTGCTAAAGAATCACAACCTGTTCTTTTTACAAATTCTTCAGCTTGTGCTGGGTCAGTATACATTGCATCATTTGCTGCTACATTTACATCGTCTTCGATTCCTGCTAATTTTCCAAGTTCAGCTTCTACTGGAACTCCATGTGCATGTGCGTAATCCACAACTTTTTTTGTTAAAGCTACATTTTCTTCAAAGTCATATTTTGAACCATCTATCATTACTGATGTAAATCCATTATCGATACACATTTTTGCTGTTTCAAAATCTGGTCCATGGTCTAAGTGTATTGCTATTGGTATATTTGGATGCTCTTCTACCGCTGCTTTTACCATTTTCATTAAATAATTTATTCTTGCATATTTTATCGCACTTGATGATACTTGTAATATTACAGGTGAATTTGCTTCTGCTGCTGCATCTACAATTCCTTGTATTATTTCCATGTTGTTTACATTAAATGCACCTATTGCATATCCTTCTTTCATTGATTTTTCAAACATTTCTTTTGTTGTTACTAATGCCATATTAATTCCTCCTAACATTTTTATTGTTAACAAATTTTCCTTTTTTATTAACAATTATTTATTAATTTCAATGTTATTTTATTTCTAAAAATTTAATATGTCAATAGTTTTTTTAAGTTTTTTAGTGTACACTTGCTTTACTTTTTTCCTGTTTTCCATTCTTCTTTTAATATAGAATATATATATTTATCAATTTTCTTACCTTCATCATTAATTAACCTGTTTCTCAAAATTCCTTCTCTTGACATTCCAACATTTGTCAGTATATTATGAACCAATTTCGTGTCTCTTTCATTTCTATCATAAAATTTTGTTATTACTGTTTCATATTTTTCTTTTGAAAAAATATAATCTATTACAGCCTTTAACACCTCTTCCGGTGTACCATCTTCTCTATGTCCCTTTAAAAAGTAAAAAGTTAATTCTCTTTTTTTATCTTTTATGATTCCAGTAGGTAATTTAATATATCCAATTATGTCTTGACTTTCTTTATCCTCTATAATCCAAAAAATAATTCCATCTTCATTTTCTTTTAATATTGAATTAATTAACGCTTTAGCTTCTATTACATTTCTATAAAGTTTGTGTTCCTTATATTGTGCCATGTTTTCTTTATCTGTTCCCCATCTTGCATATATTTCCTCTGCATCATTCTCATTTGGTTTTCTTAGTATATACCTATCTGTTTCTAGTTGTTCCATTTTGCAACATCCTCCTTTATCTTTGTATCTTTTACTTTTTAGGTTTCAAATTATACTACTTTGAAATTATCTATAACGTTTTCTTTTACAAAATTGCATTTTTATTTTACAAAAAACATTCTATATTATAGAAAATTGTTTGTAACTTTTTTTATTTTTTATAATATTATAAAACAAAAGCGGACATTAATAACATTAAAAACTAGAAAGGAGTTTATTTTTATGGATTATGAATTAATGATGAATGGCAATGTGAAAATAGGGCAAAAAGCGCCAGATTTTGAAGCAACAACAACTTTTGGCCAAAGAACTTTAAATGATTATAAAGGCAAATGGTTAGTATTTTTTAGCCATCCAGGAGACTTCACACCAGTATGTACTACAGAAATGATTGCATTTTCACGAGCATATACATATTTTCAGCAAATTAATACTGAACTTTTAGGATTAAGTATTGACAGCAATCCATCTCATTTAGCCTGGATGTATGATATTTATTGTAAAACCGGAATACAACTTCCGTTTCCAATTGTTGCAGATAGAAATGGTCAAATTGCCAGAAAATATGGCATGATTTCTAATGATGTAAGTACAACAGAAACTGTTAGAAATGTATTTATAATTGATGACAAAGGAATTGTTAGAACAATTTTTATTTATCCTTTAAATGTTGGTAGATTTGTACCTGAAATTATAAGAACCGTTCAGGCTCTTCAAATGGCTGACTGCAGCAAAGGTTCTACCGCTGCTAATTGGATGCCCGGGCAACCAGTTATTGTTCCTGCGCCAAAGACTTTTGAAGAACTTCAGGAAAGACAAAATTATATTAAAGAAAATCAAAACGGAATTAGCTGGTATTTAAGTTTTAAAGAACCACCTGAAATTTGTGAGCATTCTTCTAATGATGACACAGAAAAATGTTAACTGTTTTATTTTTAAATGAAAAACATCTCTATATTAAGTTATTTTCTAAATAATAGGGATGTTTTATCAATTAATATTCGTCTTTTAAAAACTCAATATATTCCTCTAAGCAATAACCTTTTTCTTTTATAATCATTGCATCTTTAACACCAACATATCTATAATGCCAAGGTTCATAATTAATTTTTGTAATGTCTCTTTTTTCTGTTGGATATCTTAATATAAAACCATATTCATAGCAATGTTCCATTAGCCATTTTTGTACAGGTGTATTTTCCTGATTTTCATCCAATATTTGATAACTATTATCAATAATATCAAGTGACAAACCAATTTCATGTTCACTTGTTCCAGGTGTTGTTACCCATTTAGAGGCTTGTTCTGTTGCCTGTTCCCTATTAAATCCTTTTCTTAAATATTCATTAATTTTATTATTATATAAGGTCGTTTGATATTCTGTACTTCTATATGCAGAACATATTTCTGGATTTATACCACTTGCTCTTGCATCAGCTAACATCTTTTCTGTTGATTCTTTTATTTTTTCATCAACTTCAAAATTATCCTCTATTTTTACAGTGTTGACACTATAATTTTCAGGTATTGGATTGTCTTTATTTACCAATACTAAGTTCCAGTCATTTGCACTACTCTTATTTATTTCGTTTATATTTATTTTCTCGTCACTTGTGCTATTCTCTTCAAATTCATTTTTAGTTATTTCTTCCATAATCTCTGATGAAGTCATTATGCTTTTTGTGTTCACTTTTACCATTAAAATTATAGATATTATCAACAGTAAAAATATAAATACCATTTTAAATATAATTTTTATTTCATTAAATTTTCTAATTTTTTCTAGTTTATTATTTATTTTATCTACTTTTTCGTTTATTTTTTCCTCATAATTTTTCATATTTTAATTTTATCATATTATTCAGAAGATTTCTATATTTTGAATATTTTTTTATCATTTTAGGCATAATAATACAGAATTTAAATATTAAATTCATTCTATTTTTATTGGAGGACTCGGTATGGAAAAAAATCAAAAAATATGTTGTAGTGTAACAAGTTGTAAATATAACAACTTAGAAAATCGATGTCAATTAGCCGAAATACAAGTATCGCCTATTCAAAATTGTGATACTCAAAAAGCTGATGAATCAATGTGTACAAGCTACGAATATGAAAAATAATTCAAGTAATTATCCCCCGGCTTAGCCGGGGGCTTTTTACTCATAACGCCTAAAAGGCTATATTACAAGCAGAGCCTCAA
>CAKOUU010000006.1 GCA_934120675.1 uncultured Clostridia bacterium | reverse complement strand
TACCACGATGAAAAGTAATAGAATTAATGGTAAACTATGGAATAATTAAGGAATTTGTGATATAGTAATAGCAATAATGAAATAGGGGAGTTAAAAATAATAATTTGGAGGAAAAAAATGTATTACAGTTATGCAATGGAAATGAATTAGGAAATATATGAGTTAGAAAAAGAAGGATTTATAATAGAAAAAGATGATAAAAGATAATAAATTTTATAAGGAAAAATTATGTCAAAAGATGAAATTATAGAATATTGCTTAAATAAGAATAAAGCATATATAGATTATCCATTCGGGGATATCCCAATATGTTTCAAAGTCAATAAGAAAATATTTGCTGAATTATATCCATTAGATAATGATTATAAAATAAATTTAAAGTGTGATGCGCTTCTTGCAGAATTATATAGAAAACAATATACAAACGATATAGTAAGAGGTTATCATTGCCCACCTATGCAAGCAATTTATAGAAATACAGTATATATCAATAAGACAGTTGATGATAAATTAATTTTTGAAATGATAGACCACTCTTATGATGAGGTGATAAAAAGTTTTTCTAAAAAAGTTCAAAAAGAGATATTAGAAAATTAAAAAATTTAAGGAGGAGAATATGAAAAATGTTATAATTACAGGCTCTGCCAATGGTGTAGGTAAAGCTATAGCAAATGTATTAAAAGAAGAAAAATTAATATTAATTGATATTGATGAAAATAACTTAAAACAAGTAGCAGAAGAAACAAAATCAAAATATTATATTTGTGATATTTCAGATGATAAACAGATAGCTAATGTAATTAATGATATAAATAGGAATTACGAAAAAATTGATTGCTTAATAAATTGTGCAGGAATGTGGATTTCTGGAGATATATCAAAATTAGACCAGCCAATATATGATGAAATGAATGAATTAGGTAGAATAAAAAAGGTTATTGATACAAATGTATTTGGAACAGTAGCAATGATAAAGAGCATTTTTCCGATTATGAAAAAACAAGGATATGGACAAATAATTAATATTAATTCTCAAAGTGGAGTAATGTGTGAACCACCATTTCCTATATATAATGCATCAAAGACAGGAGCGAATGCATTTAGAAAAGCTATTCAAAATGATTTAGCACATAACAATATTAAGATAACAGATGTATGCCCAGGACTAATACAAACTGATTTTTATAAAAGAGCAAAAAATGAATTACCAGAAAATGTAATGAATACAGGGCTAACACCAAAAGATGTTGCTAATACTGTTAAATTTTTGTTTGATTTGCCACATGAAATAACTATTCCTAGTATAGAAGTAAGAAATATAAAAAATTATTAAACTTAGGAGAATATAATAATGGAGATAGATAAAATCAAAATAACTATTGAAACATATAACAATATCGTTGAGGAATATGTAGATTACTATAAGTCAAAAGACTTAAATGGAAATGTTCAATTTCAAAAAGAAATAGATTATTTAATTTCACAACTGAATGACAATGCAACGATCTTAGATGCAGGAACAGCAATTGGAGATTATCCTAAATTTTTAACAGAAAAATGTGATAAAAATTTTAATGTAATAGGTATTGATACATCAGAAAATATGTTGAGAAAAGCAAAAAAAAATGCACCAAAAGCTAAATTTAAATTGATGGACATTAGAAATATAACATTTGATAAAGACAATTTTGATGCAATAATTTGTTTTGCTGCTTTGATTCATGTAGATGATAAAACTTGTTTAAGAGTATTAGATAAATTTAGTGAATTATTGAAAGATAAAGGAATAATTGCTATAAATGTTATGGAATGTAATAATGAAGAAAAAGAAATATTTATACCAGAGCCATTTAATCCTAAATACAAAACATACTTTAATAGGTATTCAAAGCAATTTTTTATTGATTATTTTACAGTTAATAATTATACAATAGAAAAAATATATGATAATAAAATGTTTGATGAATCAGCAGTAGGAGAAAATTTAGTAGGAACAAATGAATTTACTATAATTGCAAGAAAATCAAAATTTTAGAAAGAATAATCTATATATCAGTGGTGGAAGTGATTATCATGGAAGTTCAAAACCAGACATTGAAGTGGGTGTAGGTAGAGGCAACTTAAATATTTCAAAAGAAATAATAGAAGAGTGGATAAGATAAAACATATAAATAAATTAATTGGAGGAATAGAATATGAATGAAAATAATATAAATGGAAAAATCGCTTTTTTAAGAGATACATTCTTAAAAGCAGAAAAAGATTATTTAGAAGAGTTAATAAAAGAACCTAAATATAAGAATTTTATAGAGGATTTGAATAAGTATAATTCTAAAGAATTATCATTAGAGGCAGTTAAGAGAATTAGTGCTATTGAAAGTGGAAAAGTAAAAGAAGAAGATTTAGAAAAAGTGGAAACAGAAATTACACTATTACTAGCATCAATTCAAGATTGCGTTAGAGAAAAAGTTAAAGAAAAAATAAAAATAGAAGAAGAATTAGAAATATAATAGAAATAGCCTAGATTCCACCATCTAGGCTATCATCATATAAACACTCAATTTTCTCCATACACCTCCTTTCAGGCATAACTATGAGTGGGAGAGGATAAAATTTACTAGTTGTTATTAATATTTAATAATTTTTCTGTTTCTTCTGAAAAGTCTTTAGTATATTTTTTAGATATCCAACCAGTTAAATGAACGTTATTTTCTGTATCTATATATTCAACTTTTAACCAATATGGTTTTGAGTCTATAATTTTTATAACATTTAGATAATAAAGCTTTCCTATAATATCTGAATTTGTTGATGGTTGTTTTCTTACATTAAGAATATCAGTAATAACAATTCTATAATTTTTATAATCTTCTACAGTTATTACTTCTTTCTCATTTAAAAAATTATTTTTTAAATAATTTTTTGCATAAGTATAACCGTCTTCTAAAATAAATGAAATTAAGTTTGATACAAACCAAAATGCAATAATTAATATAAATGCTGCTAATTTATTATTTTTTATATCATCATCATATGATAGAGTTCCAGTAAATAGCTTAGCAATAAAACTATCTGATAGATGAGTTGCAGAATCATTTATCAAAGTGTTATCATCTATTTCAAAATCCTCTAATGTAATGGCTGGTGCAATATTTTGAATATTTTCTGTAAATGTACTATATGAATTTTTGTCTAAATGATCATATATATTATCAACCCATGAATAGAGTGTACTATTGTTAAGTTTATCAAAAGCAGATATTAACTTTTCATTTAAAACATTATAATTAATTTGATTTAAACTATTAAAAGCAGAGCTTAACTTTTCGTTTAAAGCATTATAATTAATCTGATTTAAGCTGTTAAAAGCAGAGTTTAACTTTTCGTTTAAAGCATTATAATTAATCTGATTTAAGCTATTAAAAGCAGAGTTTAGCTTTTCGTTTAAAGCATTATAATTAATCTGATTTAAGCTATTAAAAGCAGAGTTTAACTTTTTATTTAAAGCATTGTAATTAATCTGGCTTAAATTATTAAAGGCAGAGTTTAGCTTTTCGTTTAAAGCATTATAATTAATCTGATTTAAACTGTTAAAAGCAGAGTTTAATTTTTCATTTAAGACATCATAATTTATTTTGTTTAAGTTATTAAAAGTAGTAATGCTATCTATATTGTTAGAAATTGCATAATATTCTCTTTTTTTAGATGATTGATTTTTCAAGGTCATTTTATTACTATTTTCGTTATTTGACATTATAGCTCCTCCTTTACTTATTTTTATTTAACCATTTATCAAATTCGTCATAAGTTTTTTCACCATGTCTAATATCATTCATGAATTGTTTAGCTTCTTTTTTCCATTTATCATAATCATCTTGTGAATATATATCAGGATATCTTTTTAGTAAAGTAGCTTTATTTGCATAGATACTTCTATATTTACCATAGACAGGTTCTTTATTTTCTTTTCTTTTTTGAGACAGTTGATTTCCAACATCTTTACAAGTTTTATCTTCATAATATATATTATCACAATAATAAGTGTTAGATTTGTTAGTTAAAAAATATCTATGACAGTTTTTGCACTGTCTAATCATAGCAGTATTGTTTAAAACTAAATTATATAAAGAAATATATAATACAGTGTATATATTATCTGTAACAATACTGTAGCTATTAAAAATTTTTGAACCATCTGGATCAAACTTCTTAAGCTTTAATATTAATTCAGAAGTGTTATTATGTTTTAAATGAATTAAGTCACTATGTACATAATTGAAATTAAATAGTCCATAATGTTGATATCTCTCTGAAAAAGCTTGTAATTCATCTTGATGCTTGTCATGAAAAATGTAAAATTTTTGTTTTAAAGTAAGAGAATATATAGCTTTGTTATTATCATATCCATATAGCAAATCAACAAAATCTCTAAATAAATTTTGAATGTTAATAATATAATCTTTTGAAGAATTATAAATCTTATTTGCAAGTGAAATTATTAATGTTAGATCTGTTAATTCATCAATTTTCAAGCCTTCTAAATCTTTTTCTTCAAAGCAATCTATAAACATTCCAAAATATTTTGTAAAAAACATAAAGAAATGGTTAAATTTATTGAAGTCTAAATTTAAAAAGTTAGATAGCAATTCTCCATTACTACCAATAATAGCATTTGAGTCAATAACAAAATATCCTTTCATATCTTCTATATTATCACTAGCACTTAAACATCTTAATTTATTAGGAGCTTTATAAGCTACATCAAGTAATTGAGTTTTATATTTTTTTATGAGTTTTTTTACTTCATCATCAGAATCAGAATTTAATTTAGCTAGTTCAGCTAAAAATTTATTAGTTATTGTATCATTATGTTTTAATTTTTTTTGATCTTCTATAGTATAATTTTCAGCTATATATTTTTCTGTATCATTTATTGAATTTGTTGTGTCAGCAAATGCAACGGGAATTCTATATTTATTTGGAGTATATAAAATTGACTTTAATTCAAATGCTAAAATATTGTTATTAGATAAAGGCGTAATTTTTATTTTTTTATCAAAATCTGAAATTTTCATAATTCCCCCCGATTTAACAATTTATTAGTTTTAAATATATAAAAATGATTGTTTTCAAACATTTATAAATTGACTTTACAAAACTAACTATTGATATTATAATTCAATTGTTAACAAAGGTCAATAGTTAAATACAAAAAAATAGGAGGTGATTTAATGGAACTACCAAAAGTACAAAGAACAACACTAACAATGAAAGAAGCAGCAGAATATTTAGGAATCTCTTATTGACTAATAAATCAATTAGTAAGAAGAAAACAAATACCATGCTCAAAAGTTGGTGGAAAATTTCTATTTAGAATTCAAGTATTAGACGAATATCTAAGTAAGAAAGAAAAAGAATCAATTAAAGATTAATTGAAAGAAAGCGAGGAAAGGAGGCTATGTATGAAATACCGTGGTTCAAAACAGAAACTACAATATTTTCAAACAGGAAAATTCAAATAATTCTAAAACTTCCTGAAGGAGACACTTATTTTAGAGTATGGATACAGTTAATCGCATTAGCAGTTGAATGCAATAATAAAGGAAGATTAGAAGTTGGAGAAAACAATCCAATGACAATTCAAAATTTTTCAAAGATTATGGGAAAATCTAATAAAAAAATTGAAAAAATTTTGAAAAAGTTTCTAGAATTAGGAATGTTAAAAAAAGAAGGAGAAACATTTTTAATAAAAAATTGGGACAAATATCAAAGTATTGAAAAGTATGAAAAATATCAAATACAAAACAGAGAAAGACAAAGAAAATATCGTGAAAAGCATAAAAGTGAAATTGAAAAAAGTAACGTTATCCAAGCATTAGGTAACGGAGAAGAAGAAAACAAAAAAGATTTAGAAGATAAGAAAGAAAAAAATATAAGAGAGGAGAACGAGAATGGATTTAGACAATACAAAATCTAATAAAATTATTCACAAAGAGTTCAAAAAGTGTGGATTTTGTGGCAAAGAATTAACACCAATAGGACTCGATTATTTATATGCTAATATTTCTCCAGATGCAATTAAATACGAAAGATGTAATTGCAATGAGGCACAAGAATACTGGAATAATGTAGATAAGCAAGAATATGAAATAGAAAAAAGAAAACATTATAAGAGTATCATAAATAAAATTTACAAGAAGAATTATGTTGAAAGAAAATTTCAAGAACAAAACTTTGAAAATTTTAATATTAATTCAGAGAATAAAATGGCAGTAAAAGTTGCTAAAGACTATACCAATAAAAGTATAGAAAAAATGCAAAGTGAAGGACTGATAATAACGGACGAGTCAGGACTTGGAAAAACACATTTAGCAGCATCAATTGCTAACAAATTAATTGAAAATGATAAGATCGTTTTAATGGGAAGATTAACAATGTTATTGGACATGATTAAGGAAACATTTAGAGACAATACAAAGTCAGAGAATGAATTAATAGAATTATATTCAAATGTAGATATTATTATAATTGATGATCTTGGAACAGAAAAAATAAGTCAGTGGGCATTAGAAAAATTGTATACAATAATTCAAAATAGAAATGAAAATGGATTACCAATAATAATTACAACAAGGTTTGATAAACAAGGACTAATAGAAAGATTTAGTCAAAGTCAAGATAGACAATTGGTAGATGCAATAATATCAAAACTGTATCAAATGTGTTATGGAATAACGCTAAAAAATATAAAAGAAAAAGAGTTAGTATAAGCCGCAAAACTAAAATACTAACCCAAATCTTTATACAATTATTGTAGTACAAAAATATAAAAAAGTAAATAGAAAATGAAAGAAAAAAGTACTTGGATTTTAAAATAAAAGTCCAAGTATTTTTCAAAATATTGTGTGTATTTGATAGAAAAAGTAATGGTTTTAGTACTAAAAAAGAGTGCATTATTGTCCTAAAAAGCAATGAATTTCGTCAGCTCGAAATTCTAAATGGGGAAATTCTCCAATCCCCTTTTAAGATGAGAGGAGAAAGCAAATGGCAACAACAAAAATTTGAAAAGTACAAAAGAGATTAGATCATGTAATTGATTATGCAACAAATGAAGAAAAGACAAGAAAAAATTCTAATGGATATGGAATGGATAGATTTGATAGTATCAGACAAGTAATGACATATGCAGCTAATCCAGATAAAACAGAAAAACAATTTTATACAACAGGCATAAATTGTGAAGTAAAAGATTCAGTTAAACAAATGCAACTTGTAAAAATGATATATGGAAAAGAAAATGGAATATTAGCATTTCATGCTTATCAATCTTTTAATGAAGGAGAAGTTACTCCAGAAATAGCACATGAAATTGGAGTAAAACTTGCAAATGAAATGTGGGGAGACAGGTTTCAAGTTGTTGTATCTACACACTTAAATACAGAACATCTTCATAATCATTTTGTAATCAATTCGGTTTCATTTAAAGATGGAAAAAAGTATTATAGCAATTTAACGAATACAGCATTGCTAAGAAAAACATCAGATGAAATATGTGAAGAATATGGCTTAAGTGTTTTAACAGAAAAGACATGTAAATCAGGAATAAATTTTGAAAATTTTTATAAGAAATCTATGAGAGATTCAGACTATTATAAATTTGCAAAAGAAGATATAGATTATGCTATAAAACGATCATATACTTTAAAACAATTTGAACAGATGTTAGTATCAATGGGATATAATTATTGTTATAGAACAGAAAAATTAAGTGTGAGAAGAGAGCCATACAAAAGAAATATAAGAGTTGAAAGAGCGTTTGGAGAAAAATATTCATTGGAAGATATTAAAAGAAGAATATTAGAAAATGACTAAATAAAACAAGAAAGAATAATTCCTTACAAGGTGATGGTGTATAGACATTTTATAACAAGAGATAAGCTAAGAAAAAAGTACAAACCTAAGGGAATTGTTGCTTTATATTACTACTATAAATATTTGCTAAAGTTATATACTAGAAATAATATACAGTATAAATTAACTCCTGAAATGAGGGCGGAAGTAAAGAAGATGGATGAGTATTCGGAAAGAATTAGATTTTTATGCAAGTATAAGATTGAGACTATGAGCGATGTTGATAATATTAAAGAACAGAAAAAGGAAGAATTGCAGAAAATTTTGAATATTAGGAATAGACTGTATTATAAGAGACAAAAGTTAGACAGTGAAATTGAAAAAGATAGTGTTTCTAAAGAAATAATCGATGTTACTTCTGGTTTAGCAAAGGTTAGAAAAGAGATTAAGTTGTGCGATGAAATTTATGATAATGTGCCAAGGATGAAGGAACAAATAAAAGAACTAGATGATAAAGAAAAGCAGAAGATAAAGGAAAAAGAACAAGAGAAAAAATTAAAAGAGAAGAAGAAAAAAGATAGAAGGTATGATAGGTAAAGTAGGCACAGAAATGTATATGATTTATTAAATATGTAACTAAAAAAGGAATTTTGTGGAAAAAAAGCTGATTTTGTTGTATAATATTTAATAAGGGGGAAAATATGGAAGATGGTATGCAAATAGAATTATATAAAATTGATGATGAGAGAAATATTATTATTGTAACCATAAAAGAAATTACTGATGAACTAAGAAAACAAATAGATAAATATATTTGTAGAATTTGGGCAGGACAAAACGAGAACGATATTAAGCATGTCAAAAAGGAAATTTTAGAATATATAGATAAAAAAGATAGGAGCAAGCAAATTGGTGCTATTGCGGAATTTTTTGTTCATTTATTCTTAAATTACAAGGGATATACACCGTATTGCCTTTTTCAAAACTTAGAAGAAAATTCGTTTAAAAAAGGATTTGATGGATATTTTTCGTTAAATAATGAAGAATGGATTGTTGAAAGTAAATCAACAGAAGATAGTTCAATAAAACATCATACAAAAATCAGTGAAGCATACAATGATCTAAATAATAAAGTAAGAGGAAAAACACCTAATAATCCATGGAAAAATGCATATCACCATGCTTGTAATATAAATATATCGGTTCCCGACAATGTTAGAAAACAGTTAGATATATTATCTAAGAATTTTATTGATGATAAGTTTCACAAATTATCAGAATATAATATAATTCCATGTTCTACAAAGTTTATAGAAGAAAAAGATATAGAAAAGTCTGATGCTGTGCATAATACTGTTTTAGAAAAAATAAATTCATTTGAATTTAATAAAATTTCAGTGATTTGTATGAATAATGAAGCAGAAAAATTGTTTATGGAATATTTAAGGAGTTAATTATATGGATAGTAAAGAAAAGAGAAAATTATCAAGTTTAAAAAATATCGAAATTTTTAGAAAAACAGTTAAAAAGTTAAATTTAAACGAAGTATTAACTGAGCAAGAAAAAGAATATTTACTAGCTAGTGCTATTATATTGACTAAAGAGTATGAATTAAATAAAGAATATACAGGATATTTGGAATTTGCATATTATATTATACTTAAATATTCAATTAAATATAATGATTACAAGCCATTATATGATTTTTCTATTAATTTCGGTTACTATCCTATATCTAATACAATTACGAAGTTAAATTTGATACAGATGGATTCAATAGATGATATAATTATTAAAAATGGAATAAATAAATTTAAGAAAAAAGATATTGTGGAGACATATGAGCAAAAATATAATCAAGATAAATTTATACATAGCAACAATAATGAAATTGCGTATATTGCACCTACATCTTATGGGAAAAGTTCAATTATATCGGAGAAAATCTTAACAGATAGACACAATAAAATTGGAATTATAGTTCCGACAAAGTCATTGATTAATCAAACATATAATTTTATAAAACAACAAATATTAAACTATAAAATTATAATGTTTGATGAAATGTATGAAGATGATGATGAAAAATTTATTGCAATCATAACTCAAGAAAGAGGTTTAAGATTACTTGAAAGAAATAATTTTTATTTTGAGCAAATATTTGTAGATGAAGCACATAATTTATTATTAGATGATGAAAGAAGTATTCTTTTATCAAGATTAATTAACAAAAATTATTCAAAGAATCCTAATCAAAAGATTGTATATCTTTCACCTCTAGTGGATAATAGTAAAAATTTAAAATCATATAATGAAGGCAATATAGATGAATATAAAATAAATTTCAACCTGAAAGAACCAGAGATATTCGAGTTAAGACTAGATGGCGAAGTTTTAAAATATAATCGATTTATGAATGAATTTTATATTTTATCAGACAATTATAGTGTTATAGATTATATTAGAAATAATGAAAAGAATAAAAATTTTATTTTTATAGCAAGACCAGTAAAAATTGAAAAATTTGCAAAGGAGATAAAGGAACATAAAGAGTTAGAAACAAATAATGATGAATTAAATTTATTAGCAGATACTTTGAAAAAATATGTTCATGAAGATTTTAATGTAATAGATTTGATAAAACATGGAATTGTATATATTCATGGAAAGATGCCAGATCAAATTAAAGATTATTTAGAATATAAATATAAGACAATAAAGGAACTAAGATATTTAATTGCAAATCATGTAATATTAGAAGGTATAAATTTACCCATTGATAATTTATATATAATGACAGTAAATTCTTTGAATACTAAACAAATAGTTAATTTAATTGGAAGAGTAAATAGATTAAATGATGTTTTTACACCAGATACCAATAACTTAGATAAATTGTTACCTCAAATCCATTTTATAAACACAGAAGAATATAACAGAAAAGATTCTAATATGTCTAATACTATAGAAAAGTTGAGAAGTTTTGATGTAGATGATAGGGTTGAAAATCCTATACTAGTTGAATATAATGAAAATAAATTAAAGATATCTGATGATAAAAAAGAAAAAAATCGAGGAATTATTGAAAAAGAAAGTAAATTATTTTCAGATGATGATTCAGAAGATGCAACTATAGAAAAAATAATGATAGAATGTGGAATAGATTCATATTATGATAATATAACAGAAGTAATAGAAAGAATTAAAAAAGTAAAAAAAGAAATAATAGAAGATCTAAAATGGAAAGATTTAAATATAATAGATAAAATTTGTTATATTTTTATAGATTCTATTATATCTATTAATGATTATGAAATAAAGAGATTAAAATATATAGAAACTAAAGATTTTTACAAAAATTTTATTAAGATGCAAAAATTTCAATTAAAAGATAGGATTAAAAACCAATATGGATATTTTAAAAGTATTCAGTATAACAATGAAAAAAATGAATTTTATATAGGAAAGAGCTATGGAGAAATAGCAAAAATAACAGACGATTATAAAAATAATTTTAATAAAGTGTATATTAAATTGGATACTAAAACTGATAAAGAATTACTTAATTTAGCTATAGTTAAATTAAAGATAGAAGATGATTTTATAAATTATAAAATAAATGGGTTTCTTCAGGCTATGTTAAAAATGGAGTTTATTAGTCAAGAAGAATATAATGAAATTGTATATGGAACAAATGATAAGAAAAAATTAAATTTGATGAAAAAAGGTTTGACATATAATTTAATAAATAAATTTGAAAATGATAATCAAATTGAAAATTTATCATTTGATCAATACAACAATATTATTATAAATGATAAATTTAAAGAATATAGAGATACATTGGATGACTTTTTAAAATTTGAGATAAACAAATACATCTAAAATGGAAGTAGAAATACTTCTATTTTTTTGTAGAAATAAAGAGCATTTTGTTGAGAAAATTAAGATTTTGTGATATATTTGTAAAAAATGGAATTTAGGAGAAAAAATGATAGAAGTAGTTGCTGGAGTAATCTATAAAAATAATAAGTTTTTAATAGCACAAAGAAATTTAAAAAAGGCTCAGGGTGGATTATGGGAATTTCCAGGAGGAAAAGTAGAAAAAAATGAATCTTATGAAAGTGCATTGATGAGAGAAATAAAGGAAGAACTTAATGCGGATATAGAAGTAAATGAATATATAGGAGAAAGCATACATCATTATCCTGAAAAAGATATAAAATTAATTTTTTATAAAGCAAAATTATTGAGTGAAAAAGTAGAATTGTTAGAACATGAAAGTTGTAAATGGATAACAAAAGATGAAAAAGATAAATTTGAATTTGCAGGAGCAGATAAAGTAGTATTTGATTTGATATAGGAGGAAAAATGAGAGAATTAGTTAGATATGAGAAATATTCAAGAAAAGATATACATGATGTTTTTTCGCCAGATACAAATTTTACACCACAAACAGGATCCTGGGGACTACATGGAATAATAAGAGTTCCAGGAACACAACATGATTATATATTTCTAGTAACATATGGAAAGAAACAATCTGGTCATGAATTTGATGAAAATATAGATGAGAACGGAATTTTAACATGGCAATCACAACCTTCTCAAACTTTAAATGAATCAAGAATAATTGACTTTATAAATCATGATTATTTAAAAAATAATATATACCTATTTTTAAGAACATCTGATAAAGAAGATTATACATATATGGGGCTATTAGCATATGTAGATCATGATAACCAAAGAGAAAAACCAGTTTATTTCAAGTGGCAGATTTTAGACTGGAATGAAGACAATTCAAATCGATTAATAAATGACAAAAAAATAAATACATATGATATTGAAAAGCTTGACACTAAAAAATTTACATTGGAATTAAATGAAGAAGAAACAGAGTATTCATATAAATATGAAAGTAGAAAAGGAAAAAATACAAATGAATTTTATAGCAATAAGAATATCAATTTCGAGGGAGAAATAAAAAAGAATACAAAATTAGGAAAAAAAGGCGAAGATGTCGTTGTAGAATATGAAAAAACTAGACTTATATTAGAAGGAAGGGAAGATCTAGCAGATAAAGTTTTTACAACAAGAGAAATTGCAGGAAATGCTGAAAGATTTGATGTGCTTTCATATGATAAAGATGGAAACGAGAAATATATAGAAGTAAAAACAACTAAAGGAGGATTAAATAATATATTTCATATATCAGAAAACGAAGTTGAATTTTCTGAACAATATAAAGATAAATATTATTTATATAGAGTTTATAATTTTAATACAAAAACGATGTCTGCAGATCTAAAGATTATAAAAGGAGCTATAAATAGAGAAAAACTACAAGCAACAAATTATACTTGTAGGATAGGAGGAAAATAATGAAAATATATAACAAACTTGTTAGAGATAAAATAACAGATATTATCGAAACAGATGGAAGAATAGCCAGATACAGAATATTAGATGACAATGAATATAGACAAGAATTAAATAAAAAGTTACAAGAAGAAGTAAAAGAATATTTAGAAGATAACAATGTTGAAGAATTAGCAGATATAGTTGAAGTTATTTATGGAATATTAAATTCTATGGATATTTCAATCAAAGAATTTGAAAAAATAAGAATAAATAAACAAGAAAAAAGAGGAGCGTTTGAGAAAAAGATTTATTTAGAGGAGGCAGAATAATGGATAAGTTAATGCAAGAAATAAAACAATTCAATGAAGAAAGAGACTGGGATCAATTTCATTCTCCAGAAAATCTTGCTAAGTCAATTGCGATTGAATCAGGTGAATTATTAGAGTGTTTTCAATGGAATAGTGATAATTATAATAAAGAAGAGGTTTGCGAAGAATTAGCGGATGTTTTTACTTATTGCATTCAAATGGCTATGAAATTAAATGTAAATCCTGAAGATATTATATTAAATAAATTAGAGAAGACAAAGAAAAAATATCCAATAGATAAAGCAAAAGGAGTAAGTACAAAATACAATAAGTTATAAAGGGAAATGTTTATGAATGAAAAAGAAAAATATATTAAGATTCCATTAATTAAAAGTGTTGAAAGTATAAAACGAATTGAAAACGGAGAATTGCATGATTTTGATGTAATTTATTATAATGATATAAATAATAGTTATAAACCTAAAAAATTTTATGCATATAAAATTAAAAATGATACTATGGAACCCAAAATATCTAAGAATGATATTATTATTTTTGAAAAAGAAGAAGTATTTTCTAATTTGGATATATGCGTTGTAAGAATAGCAAATGAAGAAGCAATAGTTAGAAGAATTTCAAAATCTAATGGATATATATTATTAGAACCATTAAATAGAGAATATGATACTACAGTATATAAAGAGGAAGAGTTAAATAAAACAATTAAAATAATAGGAAAAGTTATAACATTAATTAGAAAAATTTAAATATAGGAGATAAAAATGATAGTATATGAAGCAACAAAGCAACTATTTGTAGAAGATGTTGTACAAGATAGAATTGAAGAAAATATAGATAGAAAATTCTATGAAAAGATGGGATATCATACATCTCAGTCCGAAAGAAAAGCATGGAATAATTCTATGCAATACATGATGAAAGTTTTAATAGATAATAATATACCTGGAAATGTAGGAATAGCTATTGAATTTAAAATACCAAATACTTCTAAAAGAGTTGATTTTATAATTACAGGTAAAGACGGACAACTAAAAAATACAGCTATTATCGTTGAATTAAAACAATGGACTGAAGCAAACATTGTAAATGGAAAAGACGGAATAGTACAAGCATTTACAGGGCATGCGTTAAGAGAAGTAGCTCATCCATCGTATCAAGCATGGTCGTATGCAACAACAATAGAAGATTATAATGAAACTGTACAAGATAGACAAATTGATTTACATCCATGTGCATATCTTCATAATTATCTAACTGTAACACCTCCAACATTACTATCAGATAATTATAAATATTATTTAGAAAAAGCACCTGCTTTTATAAAAGGTGATGTAGAAAAATTAAGAGATTTTATAAATAAGTATATTAAATATGGTGATGATAAAGAAACACTATATATGATTGAAAATGGAAAAATTAGACCATCTAAATCATTACAAGATGCTTTATCAAGTATGTTACAAGGCAATGAAGAATTTATTATGATTGATGATCAAAAACTTGTATATGAAACAGCATTAGAAATGGCTAGAAAATCATATAGAGACGGAAATAAAAGAGTATTAATTGTTAAAGGGGGACCAGGTACAGGAAAATCAGTATTAGCAATTAATTTGTTAGTGAAATTAACAAATGAAAATATGGTTTGCTCATATGTAACAAAGAATGCAGCACCAAGAAATGTATATGCAACAAAATTGAGTGGAGATTTTAGAAAAACAAGAATAAATAATTTATTTAAAGGATCAGGTTCTTTTGTTGAATCATCTGAGAATGAATTTGATGTATTAATTATTGATGAAGCACATAGATTAAACGCAAAATCAGGAATGTTTCAAAATTTAGGAGAAAATCAAATAAAAGAAATTATAAAAGTTTCTAAATTTTCAATATTTTTTATAGATGAATCTCAAAGGGTAACTTTAAAAGATATTGGAAGTGTTGAAGAAATACAAAAGTATATTGGACAAGCAAATGCAAAATCAGAAGTAATGGAATTAGAATCACAATTTAGATGTAATGGATCAGATGGATATATTGCATGGTTAGATGCTGTGCTAGATATTAGAAAAACAGCTAATAATGAGGGATTTGATTTGGATTATGATATTAAGATATGTGATGATCCTAATGAAGTAAGAGATATAATTTTTGAAAAAAATAAAATCAATAATAAAGCCAGATTACTTGCAGGATATTGCTGGAATTGGATAAAAGATGGAAAAAATAAATCAGACGTATTCGATATAACAATTCCTGAATATAATTTTGCAATGAGTTGGAATTTAGGTAATAGTCAAACATGGGCAATAGACCCTAATTCAGTAAATGAAGTAGGATGTATACATACTTGTCAAGGACTAGAATTTGACTATGTAGGTGTAATTATAGGTAATGATTTAAGATATGAGGATAATAAAATAGTTACAGATGTTACAGAAAGAGCAAAGACAGACCAATCAATAAAGGGAATATATAAAATGGCTCAGCAAGACTTCGAACATGCAGAAAAAGTAGCAGATGAGATAATAAAAAATACTTATAGAACATTAATGACAAGAGGACAAAAAGGATGCTATATTTATTGTACAGATAAAGAATTATCAGAGTATTTAAAGAAAAGATTAAATCAAAAAGATGAAATTATATATTCAATAGATCATGAAGAAAATAGAGATAATATTATGGTCGCTGAAGATAGCGAAGAATATAGATATGAATAAAATGATAAAAAAGTGAAAACAATATTAGTTTTTGCTTTTTTATTTAAAATTTTAAAAGAAATATTGACAAGTGCAAAATAATGGTTTATTATATTTATAACAATTTATAATATTTTATAATAATTTATAAAAAGGAGGTTAAGCAAGTGCCAGACATTGTTAAAGAAGCAGAATATATAAGAAACATGGTAAAAAATGAAATGTATGACATTTCACCACATGCAAATCAGAGAATGAACGAACGTAATATGAGTTTTGAGGAACTTGAAGACATAATATTAAACCACCAATATAAACTTGCGAAAGATGAAGGAAACAATGAAAGATATGAATTTTATACTAGTACAAAGGATAAAATAATAGTAGCACTTGGAACTGGAATGATAATTCCAGTAATAGTAACTGTTATTAAAGGAGGGAGTTAAAATGAATAAATTAGATATGAATACTATGGAAAGAATATGTTTTGAATGTAATTCTAAAATGAAAGAAGAAATTAGAGAATTAGAAATTTCGAGAAATGGGTATACATTAAAATTAAATGGTATAAAAGCATATGTTTGTCCAAACTGTGGTCAAATTGTTTACAATTCTAATGATATAAAAATGATGGAAAAGTTGTGTTTGGCAATGTCAGAAACTAAAACAAATGAATCGGAAATAAATTTAAATGTATCAGAACTAGCAGAAGCATTGAGAGTATCAAATCAAACTATCTATAATATGATTAAAGATGGAAGATTAAAACCTATAAAAATTGGTAAAGAATGGAGATTCATGAAAAAAGATATTCAAAGTTTGCTAGGGGAAGAAAATGAATTATTAGCAGCAAGAGGATTAAAAAACACAAATAATTCGGATGAAGATATTATGAATAAATATTTTGAGGAAAATTAATATGGATATAAATGCAATATATGCAAATGATTTAATTGAAAAGTTAGAATTAAAGCCTCCAATAGACTTATATGAATTGTGTAAAATATTTAATATTGAAATTGTGAAAGCTGATTTAAAAAATGCTTATGCATATTTTAGAATACGCAAAGGTAGAAAAGTGATTTTTTTAAGTAATTCAATCGTTGGTACTGAAAAAGAAAAATTTACTATTGCACACGAATTGGGACATTATTTTTTACCAAATCATTTAGAGAAAATAGACGATATGTATACTAGAACAGATTATATGTACAAAAATGAAAGAAAGAAAATAGAAACTGATGTTGACAAATTTGCGGCTGAATTAATTATGCCTAGCCAATATATTAATTCTGAATTAGAAAGAATTTCACTTAGAAATTTTAGACAATTACAAGAATTAGCACAAAGATATCAAGTTTCATTAACATCATTGTTATGCAAATATGTAGATATAAATTCAGAAATTATGGCATTATTATGCTATGAAAATAATAAACAAAAGTGGCAATATAAGGTTTTTGATGATTTTAAATTTGAAATATATGATGGAGAAATACTAAATGATGAACCTGAAAAATATGTTAAAGACACATTAAACAATTGGCTAGATGAGAGTTTTCAGGGAACAGCATATCAAGTTATATTTGAATTGAAGAAATATAATATGAAATTAGTATTAATACAAGTTAAGGATTATTAGTAGTATATAAATAAGAAGAAAAATCGCCCAATGTTAAACATTGAACGAATAGAAAAAGACTTTGCGAATCTTTTATTTATTCAATTATAACAATTTCTTCTTAAAATTACAAGAGGGCAGAAAGGAAAAAAGAGAAACTTGTAATTTAATTTTATAATAAAAAATTAAATAGGAGGAAATTAAAATGAATAGAAAAGTTGAAGAAGCATGGAACAATGCACATAAAATTAGAGGAAAGAATCCAAATGTATATAGAAAGGATGATTATGGAAATATTATGTATAAATCATCATATGGAAGACAAAGTGATATGGGATGGGAAATAGACCATAAACATCCAATATCAAAGGGAGGAACAGATAATTCTAATAATTTACATGCTGTGCAATGGAAAGAAAATAGACAAAAGAGTGATAAATATCCATACAAAGGATAGAAAGGAGAAGAAGATGAACAAAGAATTAAAAGATAAAATAGAGAAAATACAAGAAATTGTTCAATTAGATTTTGAACATGATAATAAATTATTCATAGATCCATATAGGATAGATGAAACAAGAAGTGAATTGCTAAAGAGAGCAAAAGAAAAAATATTAAAATACTTTGATTTGTTCTTTTATTCAGTGGAACACAATTTAAGAGATAATGCTGCAAAAATGGGAGAGCATTTACACGAAATAAATGCAATAAAGTTAGGATATACTAATAGAAACGATAAACCAAAGGGTAAAGGGTTCTGCCAAAGAGATCTATTAGTTATATTCGATGAAGCAATTAAAATCAAAGACTACATAGAGGACATGCCAGATATACTTGTGCTAGCGGAAAATGTCGGACCAGATAAAGTATCTGATTTAACGACAAATATAATATATGAAGAATTACTTGAATTTACAATAGGAATAATAGCTAAATACGACATAAACATTGAATTGAAAAAGAAGAAAAAATGGATATTTGATGTAGATATACAAGAATGGCATAAAAAAGAAATACTAGTACCATGTATAGAGAATGACGAAATATTGTTTATACCAGATAAATTGGTTTCATCATATGAGATATTTTCTTACGAAAATGTTTATAATCAATTAGTTTATCCATTTTATAAAACAAATACTTCGATACATGGACTGATTAGACTACTAAAAAATAATGAAGAAAGACCTAATTGTAAAAAAATTAAAGAAAAATATCCAATGAAGAGAGAAACAGTCAAAGAATTTAAGCAAAAATATACAGATAGATATAAGCAATATAAAGATGAAATGATAAAAGATTATTGGAGACAATAAAAAAGTATTAAGATACTGATTGGTTAATATTAACATCTTAATTTTTATTAAAAAGTATAGATCAATATTTAAAGTGCAACTTTTGCTATTTAAAGTGCAAAAATTGCACTTTAAATATTGATATTATATCAGATAACTGATATAATATATATGTAGGAGGTATTTCTAATGAATAAAAAAGAAGATTGGAATTTAGAATTATCAGAATATATTAAACAAGGTGAACCAAATCAAGTAGAAAAAACCAAAACATGGGAAACAGCAATTGGTTTGCAAGATGTAGATGGATTAAAGCCTTCAAAATACTTGATAAAGACAGCTAAGGAACACATTGAAGGAACAATAGATATTGAAGAAGCAAAAACAAGAATAGATGAATATTATGAAGTTCAAGGTAGTAGAAAAAACTTTGAAAAAGAGAGCGAGGAAGCTGATAAAGTTGCAGTAAGGATTACAGAAATATTAAGTGAAAAAGCATTTAATTTTTCACCAACAGAATTATTAAATATTCATAAAAGATTATTTAAAGAGGTATTTGATGGAGCAGGAGTATATAGGGATTATAACTTTACTAAAAAAGAATGGGTGTTAAATGGAGATACAGTAATATATGCACCATTTGATACAATAAAAGAAACATTAGAATATGACTTCGACCAAGAAAAAAATTTTTTATATAAAGGATTAAGTTTAGATGAATCTATTAAACATCTATGTAGATTTACATCAAATATATGGCAAGTACATCCATTTTGCGAAGGAAATACAAGAACAACAGCAGTATTTATTATAAAATATCTAAGAACTTTTGGATTTAATATTAATGATGAAGTATTTGCTGAAAATTCATGGTATTTTAGAAATTCATTAGTAAGAGCTAATTACAAAAATTTTGAAAAAAATGTATTCGAGGATACTTCATTTTTAGAAAAATTCTTTTATAATTTATTAACAAATAGTAACTATGAATTAAAGAATAGATATACACATATAGATAATATTCAAAGTGCAAATAAAAATAAATTAAAGGGCAATAATTGCACTTTAGAAGAACAAGCAATTATAAATATATTAAAAGTAAATCCAGCAACAAACCAAGAAGAAATTGCAAAACAAATTAATAAATCTGTAAGAACTGTCAAAACATATATGGCAGAAATGCAAGAAAAGGGTATAATAGAAAGAAAAAATGGCAAAAAAAATGGAGAATGGATAGTGAACGAGTAATAGTAGTTTGTAGAGATAGGAGATGAAAAAATTGGAAATTGAATATTTAGAATCTTTTGATGAATTAAGAAAAATATCATCAAAGGAATTTTTAAAAGAAAAGAATAAAATAAAATTCTTTAATACAAATGAATTTTCTAATGATCAAGCTTTTATGAATTTTAGAATGGATGGAACCATATATGAACAATTTATATCTATGTATGAAGGATATGCTGAAACAAGTTTATTTTTATTAGAAGATTGCATAAAAAATAGAATTAGCAATAAAAAAGATATCTGGATGTTTCCAATTTTCTTTAATACAATTCATGCATTAGAACTTTTCCTGAAGGCAACAAGATATTTTCTAGAAAATAATTTTGAAAATTATACAGACATAACATGGGAAGGACATAATATTTTACAATTATCTACTGTTGTAAACAAAAAAATAAAGGAAAGTAATGAATTTAGTAAATTTGAAACTGACTTTAAATTGATACACACATTTATAAAAACAATAGCAGATATGTTTAAGATTGATACTGTTGATAAATATACGTTTATAGCTCCTAGATATCCAATTACAAAACAAGGAGTACCATATAAATATGTTGAACAAAATGAAAAAATAGAAGACACAGAATTTTATAAAGATGAAAATTTTAAAATAGAAATGTCTAATTTGCGTATATGGTTGTTAAAAGTTTATCAAGTATGTGAGGATTTTAATATGTATATTCAAGAATATTTTGAAAATTTAAGTAATGAGTAAGCTCTATTAGTACCTTGGAGTTATAAAAAATTACTTTAAAGAAAAGATAAATAGTAATAATAATTTTATAAGGAGAAAATGTATGAATGAAATAAAGGTTAAACTTACATATAATTGCTTAGAAGGATATGATGAAAACGATTTTTAAAAAATATTAGTTTCAAAAATTGACGAAGAACCAAAAGAAGAAAATATACAATATGAAATATCATTTAATGAAAATGGTTGTATTATTACTGCTAAATCAATCTATCCTTTAAAAATGCTACAGATATATATTGAAGCAAATATTCTTAGAATTGATGAGGAATATAAATATATATCAGATTTTGCTATTTCACACTAATATTTATAAAAATAAACAACAAGGTATAAAAATCAAGATGTCAGTTGATAATCTCTTGATTTTATAGTATAACGATATATACAAATTACAATTCTTAGAGATAAAAAAGTGTGAAAATCGACTTATAAAAAGTCAAATTTCACACTTTTACAATTTTACTACAAAACAGGAAAATATGGTAAACATGTATTATTCCTCAAAACATCCCATAACCAACTGAGAACCATCCACGAACCCATTTCTATAATACTTTTCATTCCAATAATCCAGATACCTCATAAAATCATCATACAATTTATCAAGTTGAGACTGAACAAACTGTTTATTATCCTTAGAAACATTACGCAAAATCCTCTCACAAAACTTATCAAAATTCAAACAATGCTTATAATCTTCATCAGAAAGCTGGCAAAGCAAAGTATCTTCTCTACATTCTAACCATTCTTTCAAAATATCATTTTCATTAACTTCTCTAAAATTAACCATATCTAAAATACTCCTACACATATATAATCTCATTCAAAACAATTTCTTCAGCCTTATTTTTAAAACTATTCATAGCCTGAACCCACTCCATTTGATGATGTTCTTTCAACAATTCATTAACGTTTTCAGCTTTCGCAAAATTCTTTATAAGTAAACTAACCTTATTACTAGCATCATTATCTATATCTAGCAAATGTTGTTTCAAAGTACCACTGATAAGTAATTCAGTATAAAAAGGTATATCAAAATTCTTTAAATAATTTAATCTTAATCTTCCATATTTTCCAATATGTCCATCAGGTTGTTTAGGCAAACACAAATCAGGAATCAAATAATTTCCTTCTCTGTGATATGTAATTTTATTATTCATCTATAAAACCTCCCAAAATAAAGTTTAGGTCTCCCGTAAATATTCAAATTTTATACGAACATATGTATAAAACACTTGGGAAAAAATTGGGGAAAAACTCCTCAAAAAAGTTCAAAAAAATGCACAAAGGTTCTAAAAACCATTTCCCCAATTTTTATTGAAATATCAGCTAAAACCCTTGATTTCACTAAATTACATAAACGTTTCAAGCACATCTCATAACCCGAAGGCATATTATAAATATTATCAAATAAGATACAAAATATTATCCTTAAATTCATAAGAGATAAAAATGAATTAAATTGACACAAACCATATGAAAATGATAATATAAACCAAAATACAACAATAAGGAAATAAATATGTACAGAAAAAGTGAACTATTAGAAATAATAACAAGCAAATACAATATACACGAAAACAAAAAAATCAGTTTTAACGAAATAAAAGAAATATCAAAAAAAGAAAAAATAGAAATAAAAGACTTATTATATATATTAGAAATAAAATATAATACAGCATATAAGCTAAAAAATGGAAAACAAAAATATACAAAACTAAAATTTAATAATCACAAAGGAATAAAAAACAGAAAAATAATAGCACAAGGAAAAATAAACAAAGAAGAATTTTTAGATTTAAAAAGAAAATTAAAAGTAAAAAACTATACTTTAATAAGAATGTTAGGAATATCAATATATAAATATAATAAAATAAAAAATAATGAATTAGATGAAATAAAAGTAACGGACGTAAAGACAAAGCACATAGTGAAATTGATAAAATTGGATTTTAAATATATTAATAAATACAAAAATGATTATTATTCAAAAGAAAAATTACAAAAGATTTGTAAAGAAAGAAATATAACATTAGAACAATTTTTAAAATATTATAATAAAAATCAAAGTCATTATAAATTTAACAAAATAGCAATGGAACAAAGCGAAAAGGGGTTGTGGATAGGAGAAAATATAAGAATATCAAATGAATTTATGAATGAAAATTATGAAAAAATAGTAAGGTATCTAAGGAATGCAGCAAATAAGTACCATAAAACAAATGGATGGCAAATTTATAAAGAAGATATAATAGAAGAAACAATTGTAAGTATTTATGAAAATTGTGGAGAAATAGTAAAAAAATTTTATTTTAACTTAAGATTAACAATGAATATTATAATTTCAAAAGGAAGATACATAATGTATAATTTATATAGAAAAAAATATAAAAATAATAATATATATTATGAAGAATATGAAACCAAATTACTGGATCACACCTCTTTTTTAAGGGATAACAAGTATAATCCACAATTAATGTGATATAATGAAAATTAAACTAATGCAAAAATGCATTAGTTTTTTTATGGCATAAAAAAATATATTTCGACAAGTTTCGACAATAAAATTTTAAAAAATAATATATAATACAAAATATAAAAATAAAACCAATAATTATATTTAAAAAGTGTAGTTATGGTATAATAAATAAAAATAAAAAAGAAGGTGAAAAAATGAGATTTAAATTATACTTTGAACTGGAAAAAGAAGAAATACCAATACAATACAGAAAAACAATAATAAGCTTTTTCAAATATTGCCTAGAAAAATATGACACAAAGTATTATTCAAAATACTACAATGGAAAAGACCCAATAATAAAACAATACACATTTTCAACATATTATAAACAACGAAAAATAGAAAGTGACAAAATTATACTAAAAGACAATAATTTAGAATTAAACATATCAACATCAGACTATGAAACAGGAATAATATTATATAACTCATTTAACAAACAAAAACACAAAAAATATCCACTAAACAGTAACTCAATGACTTTAGAAAACATAACAATGATAAAAGAAAAAGAAATAACAACAGACAAAATAATAGTAAAATTTCAATCACCACTATGTGTAAGAGCAAGAGAAAACAACAAAGACTACTATTACTCATATGAAAACGAAAAATTTGAAGAAATACTAAAAATCAACATCAAAGAACAACTAAAAATAACAAACATACCAACAGAAAAAGTAGACACGTTTACAATAAAACCAATAAATGCAAAAAAAATATTAATAAAGTTTTATGAAAAATGTATAGAGTGTTCAACAGGAACATTTGAAATAAGCGGAAATAAAGAATTGCTTAAGTATTTATATCAAGCAGGAATCGGAAGCAAACATAGTGCGGGATTTGGGATGTTCCAAATATTATAAAAAAGAAATTTGTTAAAAATTACATAATTTATAGTATGAGAGAGGAGTGATATAAAAAGTGAAAACAAAAATATACTTAAATGATTGGTACTTAAATTGTGGTGTTGTTGGTTTTCTTAAAATATTAGAACATAATGAGAATCAATTTGCAACAAAAAGAAACAACTATATAGAAATAGATACAGAAGATTTAAGAGATTTCAATAAATACTATTTTAAATATTTTTATGATAAATACAATGTAGCAGAAAATGTAAAAAATAGAACAAACAATGCATTTAGATATTTAGAAAACAACATAGAAACGCCATTAGAAAAAGAAGAAGAAAAACAAAGAAAAGACAAATTAAAAACAAATAAAAAATACATAAAAGACACGGTAAAAAAACAATTAGACAAAATTAAAAAAATAGACGAGCAAACATACAATGAAATGAAAGAACAATATGACAAAATAGAAAAAGAAAATACAAAACAAGGGATAATAGAAATAGAAGAAAAAATACTAGAAAAAATAAGAAAAGAAAACATAAATAAAAGACTTACATTGAATCTATTCAAGAGTATATTAAGCAACACATATTATGGACAACCAAGCTTCCTAAATGTAGTGAAAACTGGACTAACATATGAAGAACAAGAAAAATTAATGTACAAAGATTATGTTAGTAACATTGTAGAAACAGGATTTATCCAAGACATTATAAAAGGAAAATATAATATAGAAGAAATAAGACAATACATAGAAAAAACAAAAATAGAAGGAAATATAACAAAAGAAATAGAAAAAATATACTCAAAAATAGAGAAAGACTACATAGGAAAAAATAAAGAAGTAGAAGAAATTCAAAGATATTTAAAAGAAAAGGTTATTCAAAGATGCTCAATGTGTGAAAATGAAATTGGATTAACAACAAATTATTCAGAAGGAAATTTTGCACCACTAGCAATAAGTAGTGATAATGCACGAAACTTCTTCTGGGAGCAAAATGTAAAAATGCCAATATGTGATATATGTAAACTAATTTTATTTTGCATACCAGCAGGAATAACAACAATAACCAAAACAGTAAAAGAAAATGGAGACTATAAAGAAAAACAAATATTAAGTTTTGTGAACCTAGATACAAGTGTTGAAAAATTATATAAAACAAATGTGAATTTTGGTAACAAATCAAGGTATGAGAACAGAGATGGAAATCCATATACAGAACTAATCCTAGACATAGTAGAGCAAGATAAACAAGTAAGTACATGGCAATTGGAAAATATATTTGTAGTTGAATTTGAAGCAGAATATGGAGCATATAGTAGAATTGAATACTTCAATATAAAAAGATATGTATCAAAATTTTTTACAGAATATTCAGACAAAACACTTTCAAAAATAAGAGATTACAGATATAGACTACAAATAGTAGACTATATTTTAAAGAACAAAGATATCAAATATATAATAAATGACAGATTAAGAGATGAGCTAAATAAAGAAAATACAAATGGATACAATTCATTCTTAGCAACAAGAGTAAGAATGATACTAAATCTATTAAAAAAGGAGGACATTGAAATGGAAGAAATCAAAAAAAGTGATGCCAAATTAAAAGTATTGTATAACTTAGGAATACAAATGCATGAGGATTTAAAAAGAACAGGAGAAGAAAACAAAATTGATGGATATACATATAAAATGTTAAACAGTATAAAAGCGGGAAACAAAAAACAATTTATGGATATTGTAATAAGAATACATATGTCAATGGGAAAAGATGTAAGCCCTATATTTATTGAAACAATGCAAACAGAAGGACTAGATTTTGAATCAATTGCACATAGCTTTTTAGCAGGTCTAATTTCTAATAAATACGAGAAAAAAGATGAAGATAGCGAAGCCAAAGTATAAAAATATAATAAAAATCATATAACAATGAAGAACAAAAAAGAGAAAGGAAGGAAATAAAATGGAGAATATAAAAAATAAAAAAGGATTATCAATAACAATAATATTTAAAGGCCAAAGTTTAAACTACGGAGAAGGAATAGGTAATATATCAGAACTAAAGAAATTAACAAGAGGAGACGGAAGTGTATACACATTTGCATCAAGACAAGCAATAAGATATGACATAGTAAGACTTGGAAATAAAATGTTTGATTGGAATTTACAAGTAGTAAATAAAGAAAAAGGAACAATCCAATTTGATGACAAATTAACAATACAAGATTCAGAAGAAATGGACTTATTTGGATACATGAAGACAGCGAAAAATGACGGCTCAAACATAAGAAGTGCAGCAGTAAGACTAAGTAATGCAATATCATTAGAAGACTATAAAAGTGATATGGAATTTTTAAACAATAAAGGACTAGCAGACAGAATAGGAGAATTTCCAAACCTTGCAAACATCGAACAACACTTAAGTTACTACACATACACAATAACAATAGACCTAGAAAAAATAGGAAAAGACGGAGAAATAGAACTACCAAACGAAGAAAAAGCAAAAAGAATCAACCAATTGCTAGACATAGTAAAAATCCTAAACAGAGAAATAAGAGGAAGAGAAGAAAACTTAAGTCCAGTATTTGTAATAGGAGGAATGTATGACATAAACTCACCATTTTTCCTAGGAAGAATAAAACTAAACGGAAAAGACGGACAATTCAGTATAGACACAGAAATGTTAAAAGACACAGCAACATTAACAATAGGAGAAAACTCAATATCAGAAGACACAAAAATAGGAATAGTAAAAAACACATTCAAAAATGAAAAAGAAATAGAAGAAATATTTGAAGGAAAAACAACAAACATAGAAGAAATCTTTAAAAATCTAAAAGAAAAAGTCGAAGAATACTATAAAGCATAAACTTAATAAATTTTTCAACATAGAAGAAATGAAAAAATATTACAAAGCATAAAAGAAAGGATTGGTATAAATGAAAATATTAAAACTAAAACTATACCAAGAAACAGCATGTTATAAAAAGCCATTTGCCACAAAAGTAGCAGAAACATATCCATTACCACCATACTCAACAGTAATAGGAATGTTCCATAAAATCTTGCAAGCGCAACCAGGAGAATACTTTCCAATGAACATTTCTATACAAGGAAACTATGAAGGAATATTTAGCAACTATCAAAATTTAAGAATGTATAAAGGAAAAGACAAAGTAACATCAATGCCAAGAAATGTACATCAATTACTAAATGTCAATTTAATTATACATGTACAGGCAGAAGATGACGTCATAGACAAAATATATGAAAACATAATAAACGGAACAGAAACATTCACACTAGGAAGAAACGAAGACCTTGTAAGGATAGACGAAATTAAAGTTTTAAAAGAGGTAAAAGAAATAGATGAAGCGAAAATAGAAATTAATGCATATGTACCGGAATGGATAGATAACGAAATAGAAGGAATTAATTACAAACTAAATACTACATACAAAATAAAAAATGATATAAGACAATGGAACAAAGTAAATGTAAAATATATAGAAAAATATACTAATAAAGGTATTGAAGAAATATTACAGGATGAAGACGGAGACAATATATATTTTTATAGTGAAAGGATGCCAAATGGAGTATAAATATTATGCAAAATCAAATCCAATAGAAACAATAAAAGAACACACAGATAAACTATTAGAGAACTTAGAAATATTAAAAAAGGGATATGGAGAAAAAATAACACAATCAATAGAAATGCCAGAAGAAAGATTCTGGCAACTAATGAAAATAGTATGCAAATATCATGATGCAGGAAAAGTATTTTCAGGATTTCAAAATGCAATAAGAGAAGCAATAGGAGAAGAACTAATACCAACAAAATTTAACAATCAAGAAATAAAACATGAACAAATATCTCCAATGTTTGTGCCATACAAACAATATGAAATGACAAAAAAAGAAAGAAAACTAGTATATCAAGCAATCTATTATCATCACGAAAGAGACAATAAAATACACATAAACAGTGAACTACTAGAAGAAATAATAAAAGAAGATATAGAGCCAAACATCAAAAAAATAGAAAAAGAATTACAAATTGAAATACCAAAATTAAGTACATTTTATTTAGGAATGGTAGAAGGACAAGCGAGAATAACAGAAGGAGATGAGTTATATAACGAATATTGCCTAATGAAAGGACTATTACATAGACTAGACTATTGTAGTTCAGCATGGATAACAGTAGAAGACGAAACAAAAGAAGAAATAGCAGATTTTGTAGAAGAATTTATGAAAAAGCAAAACTTCAAAGAAAACGATTTACAACAATTTGCAGAAAAAAATCAAGACAAAAATGTAATAGTAATAGGCTCAACAGGAATGGGAAAAACAGAAGGAGCACTTTTATGGAGCAAAAATGACAAAACATTTTTCACACTACCTTTAAGAATAAGCATAAATGCAATATATGACAGAATAAAAGAAACAATAGGATACAAACATGTTGGACTATTACACTCAACAGCATTAGACTATTTAGACGAAAAAAATGAAGAAAATGAATTTAATAAAATACAACAAGCTAGAAATTTGTATGAAAAAATCACAACATGTACAATAGACCAAATCTTTCCATTTGTATTTAAGTACAGAGGATATGAAAAAATATATGCAACTCTAAGTTACTCAAAAGTCGTAATAGATGAGATACAAGCATATTCACCAGAAATAGTAGCGGTACTATTAAAAGGACTTCAAATGATAAACAACTTAGATGGAAAATTTATGGTAATAACAGCAACACTTCCTAGAATATACAGAGAAAAACTACAAGTAATGGGAATAAAATTTGAATATAATGAATTTATAAAAGATACAAAAAGACATAAATTTGAAATAATAGATAAATCAATTAATGAAGAAATAGAAGAAATAAAAGAAAAAGCAAAAAATAAAAAAGTATTAATAATAGTAAACACAATAAACAAAGCAATAGAATTATATAAAGCATTAAAAAATTATGGAGTAGAAAAAGTAAATTTATTACATTCAAGATTTGAACAAGAAGATAGAAGTGAAAAAGAAAGAAGCATAAAAGAATTTTCAAAACAAAAAGCTGAATCAGGAATATGGATAACAACACAAATAGTAGAGGCTTCATTAGACATAGACTTTGATATGCTATATACAGAAATGTCCACACTAGACAGTTTATTTCAAAGATTTGGAAGATGCTATAGAAGTAGAGAATATAAAGGAAAAGAGTCAAATGTAAAAATTTATATAAAAGAAACAAGTGGTGTTGGATACATATATGATAAAGAAATATATCAAAAAAGTATTGATTTATTGCAAGAGCATAGCGGACAAATTTTAGAAGAAAAAACAAAAATAGCTTTAGTTGATAAATTATATTCAAAAGAAATGCTACAAAATACTGAGTTTTACAAAAATTTCAATGATGCGTTTCGAGTACTAGATAACATTATTGATTATGATACAAGTAAAAAGGATGCACAAAAAATATTGAGAAATATTGATAATATTGATGTTATTCCTAAAATTATTTATGATGATAATCTAAATTTATTTGAAGAATATTCAAAGGAGTCAGACAAAAAGAAAAAATATGAGTTAAAACGAAGAATAGATAAACTATTTATATCAATTAATAGTTCTAACAAATGGAAATTAGGAAATGTCATAACAGAATGTCCATACATTAAAGGAAAATATATTATTGATACAAAATATGATAAAGAAATTGGTTTACTTTTGGAAAATGATGAAGAATATTCAATAAGTTCAAGAGAATTGTAAGATATGTTGCAAGTCACAGATTATTTCATAGTGTAATAAAAATGTGGCTTGCAACAAGTATATTTAAGAATTTGTAAATCAAATAAATAAATTTGTGTAGAAAGAGATGATGTAATGAATGTTACAGGAATAATGATATACTATTACTTTATATGTCATAGAAGATTATGGTATTTTGACAATCAAATCAATATGGAACAAAATAGTGAATTAGTAGAAATAGGAAAAATAATTGATGAAACAACATATAGCAAAGAAAAGAAACAAATTCTAATTGACAATACAATAAATATAGACTTTATAAAAAATGGAGCAGTACTACATGAAGTTAAAAAGACGAAATCAATTGAAGATGCTGGAATATGGCAAATAAAATATTATATGTATTATTTAGAAAACAAAGGTGTAAAAAATATACAAGCAAAAATAGACTTTCCTCTTTTAAGGGAATCAAAAGAAATAATATTAGAAGATGAAGATAATAAAATATTAGATAATGTAATAAAAAACATACAAGAAATAGTAGAAATGGATAAACCACCCAAAACAATTAATTCAAAGATATGTACTAAATGTTCATATTATGATTTATGTTATGTATAAGGAGGAAGACATGAAACAATCTTATTATTTATATAGAAGCGGGAGACTACAAAGAAAAGACAACACTTTAGAAATTGTATACAAAGATAATACAAAGAAATCAATACCAGTAGAAAGAGTTGACGATATATATGTAATGACAGAATTAGATTTTAATACAAGTTTATTAAACTTTTTATCATCATATGGAGTAAATATACACTTTTTTAATTATTATGGATTTTATACAGGAACATATTATCCAAAAGAATCACTTGTTTCAGGAAAATTGCTTATAAAACAAGTTGAACATTACAAGGACAAAGAAAAAAGATTAAACATTGCAAAAGCATTTATAGAAGCTGCATCATACAATATTTACAGAAATTTAACATATTACAATAATAGAGGAAAAGACTTAAAGAAATATATGGAAGAAATAGACTATTTAAGAAAACAGATAAATTTGTGTAAAGATGTACCAGAATTGATGGGAATAGAAGGAAATATAAGAAAAGTATATTATGATACATGGAATATAATAATAAATCAAGATATAGCATTTGAAAAAAGAGTAAAAAATCCACCTGATAATGCAATAAATTCGCTAATTTCATATGTCAATACAATTATATATACAAGAGTATTAAGTGAAATTTATAAGACACAATTAAATCCAACTATAAGTTATTTACATGAACCATCAGAAAGAAGATTTTCTTTATGCTTAGATATTTCCGAAATCTTTAAACCAATCATAGCGGATAGACTGATTTTTTCAATGTTAAATAAAAAACAGATAACGGAAAAGGATTTTGAAGATGGATTGAATTTTACATATATAAAAGATAAGGCAAGAAAAGAGATTACAAGAGAAATTGATTTAAGGCTACAAACAAAAATTAAACATAAAAAATTGGGCAGAGAAGTTAGTTATGAGTATTTAATGAGATTAGAAGTTTATAAGCTAATCAAACATTTATTAGAAGATGAAAAGTATGAAGGGTTTAAAATGTGGTGGTAATATGTATGTTATTTTAGTGTATGATATTAATTTAGAGGATAAAGAAGGACAAAGAGTCCTAAGAAGAGTGTTTAAAACATGCAAAAAATATTTGGTACATATTCAAAATTCAGTATTTGAAGGCGAATTATTAGAGTCTCAAGCATTAAAGTTAAAGTCTGAATTAAATAGATGGATTAGAGAGGATAAGGATAGTGTTATTTTCTTTAAGAGCAGAAGTCAAAGGTGGTTAGAAAAGGAGTTTTGGGGAAAGATTGAGGATGATGTGACAGATAATTTTTTATAAATATCTGTCGATGTGAAATGTGGCTGAAATATATGGTTAACGACAGATAGGAAATTTATTGAAATATAAAGTTTTAATTAAATTGATATTTCATTTTTGTTTTTTCCGTGGTAATATGTGTATAGATAGACAGATTATATCATTAGAGTTGGCGTGTAGTAAGGCACATTTTTTTACCTGTAGTTATTTAAATATAGTAGAATATAAATTCAAATTTTAAGTTATGAAAATATAGAGTTGGATTCTGTAGTTATTTAAATATAGTAGAATATAAATTTACTTGATTTTATCATAATCTTACACTCTCCTTGTAGTTATTTAAATATAGTAGAATATAAATGCTTGTGTTCTCTCATATACTGCTACTGTTTTGCCGTAGTTATTTAAATATAGTAGAATATAAATATGAAAGAACCTCTTGTTAATGAAGAAACAGGAGGTAGTTATTTAAATATAGTAGAATATAAATTTTTCAATAAAATCCTCTTCAAGAGCAAATTTATCAAGGTAGTTATTTAAATATAGTAGAATATAAATGATGTAGAAGATATTACTATAATTAATAGTTTATGTAGTTATTTAAATATAGTAGAATATAAATGTAATAGAGGAACAATTAAGAAGTGTAAGTACAGTGTAGTTATTTAAATATAGTAGAATATAAATTTATCAAGAAGATTTTGGACAAGATACTAAATTATACGGTAGTTATTTAAATATAGTAGAATATAAATTTCTTTATTATATAGATTTTTATAAATAAAGAAGGTGTAGTTATTTAAATATAGTAGAATATAAATACTTTATAGCAATTAGCCATATAACTTTCTTTTGGTAGTTATTTAAATATAGTAGAATATAAATTCGACACTCATTTTTAATTTTGGTGCAATATCTGCGTAGTTATTTAAATATAGTAGAATATAAATGAAAATTTAGAATATACAGAAATAAAAGAAAATATGTAGTTATTTAAATATAGTAGAATATAAATCTTAAAGTTTTAGAAGGAGATAGAATACCACTTGGGTAGTTATTTAAATATAGTAGAATATAAATTAACCTTGTGCGTAATTTTCTTCTATCATAAAATCTGTAGTTATTTAAATATAGTAGAATATAAATATACTTTAACATTCCCAAAACATTGAGTGGAAGATTAGGTAGTTATTTAAATATAGTAGAATATAAATTGGGGTGCAAGAATCACAATTGGAAAAGATATCAATGTAGTTATTTAAATATAGTAGAATTAAATATACATCAAAGCAACATAATTACATTTAACACCAGGTAGTTATTTAAATATAGTAGAATATAAATTCTAAATATAAATCTAATGTTCCATATCTATTAAAAGTAGTTATTTAAATATAGTAGAATATAAATAATTTATAATCATTTTCTTGAACTAGTTCAGGTAATTGTAGTTATTTAAATATAGTAGAATATAAATTCCGAAACTGTTATCGAATTGTTAGTTTTGCTTAAATCGTAGTTATTTAAATATAGTAGAATATAAATTATGTTATGGTAACAAGTAAATTTCCTGCAAGTGGTAGTTATTTAAATATAGTAGAATATAAATAATAAAGTTGGAATGTATAATTCTAGTAATTATCAAGTAGTTATTTAAATATAGTAGAATATAAATAATGTAAATGATAATGTAAATGAAGTAGTTATTTAAATATAGTAGAATATAAATTTGTTTGAATATGTACCTTCCATCAGTTCTAACATGTAGTTATTTAAATATAGTAGAATATAAATTCTTTATACCACATAGGGTTGCTTGCATAAGCATTGTTTCCGTAGTTATTTAAATATAGTAGAATATAAATGATTTAGAGTTAAGAATAATTAAATGAAAGGAACATGTAGTTATTTAAATATAGTAGAATATAAATATTGAAAATAAAAATGCTCAAAATGGAAATAAAAAGCAAATAAATAATATTGCAAATAATCAAAAAACATTGTATAATAATATTGCCTTAGGAGAAGTTAAAAATGTTCCAACAGAAGAAATTTTTAAATTAAAAACATATGGCGGATATAGAGATAAACAACAAATGGAAAACTTGAAAAAAGATATACAAGAAAATGGAATAAAAAATCCGATAGAATTATTCAAAAACAAAGATGGTAGTATTGAAATAGAAAATGGAAATCATAGATTACAAATAGCAAAAGAGCTTGGAATAAAAGAAGTACCAGTCAAATTTGTTGAAAGCTGGAATAATATAGGAATTAACAAGGCAGATAAACAAAGTATTAAAAAGTGGGAGAATAATTACAATGAAAATAACAAAAACAGAACAGAAATTAATGAATCTAATGAGAGAACTGAATTTTTCAAAGGAAGCATGGATGATAATAGGAACCAACTTGGAAACGAAAGAACAGCAGCAACAAATGATAGACTATTTAATAGAGTACAAGAATATAATGACAGAACATCAAGCAATTCAACACTTGAGAAAAATAATCAAGGACTAGAAAAATCTAGTTCTTTTAATTTACCAACTAAAAATCAATTTAAAACCAAAGACCAACAAATTATACCAATACAAGATGAAAATACTTCAAAATCTAATCTGAAAGAAAATAATACCACGAATAAAACAAACACAAAAGATTTTAATGAAAGTGCAAAACAATATAACATAGATTATCAAAATGAAGATTTAAAAGAAATAAAGCAAATGTTTGATAGAAGAAAAATTAATGCTTATTTTGATGAGAATACTTTTCAAAATAATAATGATGCTTTTTCTGTTTGGAAACCAACATATGATGAGCAAGGTAACATATCAGGAAGAGAGGTTGTATTTAATCCTAAAGCACAAGATACTAAGACAAGGGTTCAAGAACTTGCAATACATGAGTTAGGACATGATTTAGATTTGAATGAAGTACAAAATATGATATTGAAAGATGCTAGTAGAAAAGAAAATTGGGAAAGTGCAAGAAAATCACTAGAAAATACATATAAACAGGCATATGAAAATGATAATATACAAATATCAGATGAAAATTTCAATAAAATAGTTGATGAAAAGGCAACTATGAGTATTTTACAGAGAGAACTAGGAAGTCAAGAATATGTAAATAGACTTGTTAATCAAAATCAATCTGTTGCAAAGAAAATATATAACTGGGTAATTGATAAATTGAATAAATTTACTGGTGGCAAAAATGAAAAATTATTTTGGACTGATATAAAAAATAAATTTGAAACAGCTTATAATCAAGAATTTAGTAAAAATGATAGTAATTTGAAATATTCTGTTATATATAATGAAGACGGGAGTTTTAATAGAGTAAAAATAGATGACGATATATTTGAAAATAACAAGCAGAAATCAATAAATAATACAATTAAAGATTATTTAGAAGAGAATATAAATGAATATGCTAATATAATTGAAAGTGGTCAAAAAGTTTATTTAGGAAAAGATTTACCATCTGAATATGCCTTTTCAAAATCAAGTCAAAACTTACCTTTACCTAATAAATTAGCAAAAGGAAGGGCAAGTAGCGGTTTAAAAGAAATAATTGAAAATGCATCAAATAGAATTTATGAAAAAAATCAAAAAATAAAACATAATATCGATGCAAAATATGGATTTTATAAATATGATACAAAATTTTCATTTGACCATAAAGGAAAAGAACAAATATATAGTGGAACTATTGTAATAAGAAATGATGCTAATGGTAAAAAATATTTATATGATATCACAAACATAAAAAAAATAGGTAGTGATTTGCTTCCCTTAGCTTCCAACTCCAAAAAGAGTTCAGCTATAATTGGAAGTTCAAACGACTTACCTATTAATAGTTTATCATCAACAAAACAAAATGTCAATAAAAAACCATTACAAAAATATTCTATGCAAAAAAACGAAAATAATTCAATAAAAATTAATTCGGATAGAAAAGCAAAATATATAGATAAAAATCAAGAAGAACATAATATATATTATAGATTCGATAAAAAAGGTGAATTTAAGGGAAAAGAACATAAATCGGGTGTTTCAATGTGGGAAGAGCAGGTTGAGGATTTAATAAATGATAATTATGAAAGTTTTTATGATAAAAACGATAATTATATAGAAAAAAATCCATTATTAGAGAAATATGGTGTTACTCAAGAAGAATATAATAACATGTCTAATGAAGAAAATCTTAATATAAAGAGGGAAATTGCATTAGACGAAGGATATGTGACAAATGGAGCCTCAGTTTTTGATTTGTCTGATGATGGTGCTGATTTCTTTTTTAATTATGAAAAAGACCATCATTATTTAGATGCACCAGAAGTGAACTTTTTTACAGGAAAAATAACAGGTGAAGGCATAGATGGAGAAAATGTTGTGATTCCTAATGATACAATACTAAAAACAACGTCAAAAGATATAGAAAAAATATATGATAATATATATAATAAATATGATTTAGATGATTTAGGTGACAGAAAGAAGGCAAATAAAGAGTTTGTTCAAAGAATAGTTGACCTTATAAATTCAAACAAGACTAAAACAGAGGCTGAAAATAATACAAGTTCTTTTAATTTGAAAAAAGGTAAACAAAAGTATGCATTACCAATTAAAGATTGGCAACAATTTGTAGAAAACAACTATCAAAAACAAGGAATAGGTAAGAATTTAAAAGAATATAATTTACCAACTAAAGAAGATGTAAAAACAAAAATAAATCTTCCAACAAAAGAAAATGTCAATACTCAAGGAGAAAGTATAAATTGGAATGAGATAGAAAGACCAGAAGGAAAAATAAGAAAACACTATAGAAGTATAATCGAAGCAGTTATTTAAATATAGTAGAATATAAATTTAGAAGTTGCATTATTCCAATCTGTAATACTATTGCGTAGTTATTTAAGTATAGTAGAATATAAATACTACCGCTGAAATCACTATTGAAATTAAATCCTTAAGTAGTTATTTAAATATAGTAGAATGTAAATTCTTTCCATAAAAAAAGCACTGACTTTTTAAAGTAAGTGCTAAAATTTAATTTTCATCATTTCATTGTAATATTTTTCCCACTCTTTATATTGTTCTATTATTTTTTTGGGTGTATTTTCTTTCCATTTCCAAGGTTTTTCTTCTCCTAGTGTATCTATTTGCCAATCCGTCCAAGGGTGTTCCATAGGCATCATATTAAATCATCCCTTTCATAACTTCTATTATGTTTTTGCTTAATAATGAAGCATTTTGTTTATTAGCATAATAATCTGCAAAAGCTTCAGCAATAGTTTCATTTAAATTATATTTTACTGCATGTGTTGATATTTCCTTTAAGGATTTTCTTTTTTGTATTATATCATTTATTTTTAAATTTTCAAATGCTTCATTTACTATTCTTTGAACTGTTATATTATTATTCCAGTCTGTTACTTTATATATTTCTTTTTTTATATTTCATTTAATGCCATATGTCCTGCCTCATGTATTCCCATATCTTTATAAGTTCCATTTTGAGGATGATACTTTACTTTCACATCATTTTCATACATTTTTTTAGCAATATTTCTGTTGTAAAAGGAATTTGTACTTTTTCATTATATAAGTGCAGTCTGTTTGTAGTTCTACATTTATGTAATTGTTTAAATATACTATAATGTAAATTTAAAAAATAAAGTATCAACATTATTTAAGAAAAAATTCACACTCCCCAAACCTCTTTTCTCCCTCAATATTGACACATCTCCCAAAAAATAATAAAATAAGAAAAAAAGAAAGGAAGCCTCCAATGAATTCTTCAAAAACAGAAAGCATAGCAATAAGTGCGATAATAAATGAAATAAACAAATATGACAACCTACAAGAGAATCTACGAAAAAGAGACAAAGAACCAGTGTGGGACGGAAAAATAGAACTATACAAAAAAGATAGCAATAAAACAACAGACATAGTAGGAATAATACCAGTACAAGTAAAAGGACAAAACATAAAACAAAAAAACAAAATAAGAATATCGCAAAAAACAAACACAAAAGCAGAAGAACAAACAAGAAACGAAGCCTACTACAACGTAAAAATATCAGACATAGAAAACTACAGAAAATCAAATATTGGAGCAATCTATTTCATCACAGAAATAGACGAATACAAAAAATCACAAATATATTACAAAGTATTCGACCTAAAAACAATAGAACAAATATTAGAAGAAAACAAAATAAAAAGTCATAAAACAAAAAGAATAAAATTTACACCGTTAAAAGAAAATAAATTAGTTTCAATATGTGTAGACTTTATAAAAAATTTAAATATATATAAAGAAATAAAAACACTACCACAGACAGAAGTATATGATAAAAAAATAGTATGCTATAACTACAATACAAAATATGAATTAGAAGAAATAAAAAAATCTAACAAAGTATTTTTTGAAACAAATGCATATAAAGAGGCAAAAGAAAAGCTGGAAAGACAAAATATAGTTATTTTACATGGAGAACCATGGGTTGGAAAAACCACAACAGCAAGAAAATTAGTATCAGAATATATAGAGCAGGGATATATGTTTATATATGGAAATGTAGATGATTTACAAAATATAAAAGAACAAGTCGCTATTGATGAAAAAATAATTTGCTTATTAGATGACTTTTTGGGGTCAAATGTTGAATACTTAGAAAAAAATATAGCAGATAACACATTGGATAAAATAGTTGGAATTTTTAAAAATTCCAAAAATAAAAAACTTATTTTTACAACTAGAACTTACATATACAATAATGCTAAAAATCTGTTTTATAAGTTTTATAAATCAACAAGCATAAAAGATGAATATCTAATAGATGTAACAAATTATACTTATGAAGAAAAAGGAAATATTTTATATAACCATATGAAGATAAATAATTTGCTGGGAACAGAAACACATAAAAAAATTGTAGAAGATGAATTTTATGTGGATGTTATTACAAATGATAATTTTAATCCAGGTGTCATCTCTCTTTTATGTGAAAGACTAAAAAATAAAAAGATACAAAATGTAAAAGAATATATATTAAAAGCATTAGACGACCCAGATAAACTGTGGGAGGAAGAATATAGAAAATTATCAGTATATGAAAAAATAATATTAACAATAATAGTTTTATATGGTGTAAAAGTTCCAGAACTATATGTAAAAGAACAATTCAAACAAATAATAAAAAATGAAAATATCACATTAATAGATTCAGAAACATTTGCCAAATCATTAAAAGTATTAAGTGATTCATTTATAAAAACTACATTTAATAAAAATGAAGAAAGAGAATTAGAAGTAAATAAGCACAGCATTGCTGACTATATTATTAACAAAATAAACTACAAAGAAATAGATGTAGAAAGATATATAAAAAGTGCAAAATATGTTGAAACTTTGCATTATATTTATTTGATTATAGACGAAGATGAGATGGCTGAAAAATTAGCACAGAAAGCAGAGAAGGATTTTAAAACATTAAAGTATTTTTACTATAATAAAAAAACAATATTATTTAGAATAATAAAAAACAGAATTAATCCAGAAAGGGAAAAGTTTTTAAAAGAAATAATAGAAGAACAATTTATTTGTGAAGATCCAGAAATAGTAATTGATATCTTAGGGAATGAAACAGATATATTATATGATTATACAATGGAAATGTTTAAAAATGATATAATAATATATGGCAATATTGATATGGTATATTATCTTAGCGATGTATTAGACTGCGAAACTTTTTTTAAAACATGTGTAAAGATTTTCAATTATCAAAAAGATACAGAATACATGATTGACAATATATATCAATTTTCGGATGCTGTAACAAACTTAATTTCAGAAGAGGTAGAAGATATAATAAATGAACAACTTACAGAAGAGATAGCAACAGAAATAATTGAAGGAGAAGAATTAGAGGATATAATACAAACTTGGATTAAAGATACATTTTTGGAAGAAATACCTAGTTTGCAAAACTTATATAGCAAAAAATATATAAATAAAATATTAAAATATTTGCATAATTATTGTGATGTAAATGTTGATAGAAAGATGTTGGATAATGCTATAGAGGATATAAGAAATGACAAAGCACAAAAAGCACAAGAATATTATAAATATAAAACAGTAGATGAAATGCAAATTAAAGCAATAAAAGAAAAGTTTGAAAAAGGAATAAAAATAAAAAAAGTACAAAAAAAGAAAAATGAATATTACGATTTATTGAGAAAATTGAGGTCAAATGAAAACTGGTGGAAATTTAGTTTTACCAGTGAAAATAATGAATATGAATATAATAATTTAAAATTATATAAAGAATTTTTAGACAAAAAAACAGAAACAGATGAATCTGTAACTGGACTTGCAAGAGGATTTTTAGATTATATATTGCATGAAAAATTTAATATTTCGAATAAAAGTTACAAACTACTTATAGACATTGCATATGATAGCTTTTTAAAAGGTAAATTTAATATAAACCAAAAAGAGATGCAAAAATACATCACTCAATATAAAAAAGAACTAGATGAACTATATAGTACGGGAATTATATATCAAAAAGAAGAAGAAACAAAATTTATAAATACTTACATTTATATATATATTGCTACAAATGAACTAATAAAAAGAAAAGAAAATCTATTAAAAATAATCTTAGATTGGACAGAGCTCTATGAGTTTGAAGATGAGGATGAACTAATTATAGACCAATTACAAAATATATTTTATTTATATTCAGAGACAGATAGAAAACATTTTAATTATTATGTATTTGGAGCTCTAAATTACTTTATCAATGAAATAAAATGCCAATATAATAAATTAGGAAAAATGAAAGTGGCCAGAGCAATAGTTAATTCATCAGATATCGAAATATTTTTTAATATGGCATTTCAAAGCTTAGGAAGTATAGGCAGAAGGCAACTCTATATAGAATTTATAGGGTTTGTTACAGGAATGGAAATATTCGAAGATTTGACACGTTTTGATTATGGAATATATCAGAAAACTTTATATCAAAAGTGTTATAATAAAGAAGAAAACGAATATGATTTAAAGTTTGTTGAGATAATTAAAGACAAAGAATTAAGAAAAATAGGAGACAAATTAAAAATATGGGATTATTTATATGATATATATTTGCAATGTGAAAAGGCGAGAAATATTTTAATTGATAATGGAAATGCAGATGTATTTAATATAGGTAAAAAATATATTGAAGATAAATATTTTAAATAAACAAGGAAACAAAAATGAAAGAAAACAAAACACTATACAAAATAGCAAAAGCAATATACAGCAAGATGCTAAAAATAATATATAAACCAACAGTAAAAGGAACAGAAAACATACCAGAAAAAGGAGCAATTATCTTTGTAGGAAACCACAAGCACGCATTTGACCCAATAATGGTAATGTCAAACACAAACAGAATAGTACATTATATGGCAAAAGAAAGTCTGTTCAAGGGAATCCACGGAAAAATTTTTGAAAGCATCGGAACTATAAAAGTACACAGAAACAAAAGCAATCCTGTAGCCATATTAAAAGCAGAAAGAGTGCTTAAACAAGGGGGAACAGTTGGAATCTTTCCAGAAGGAACAAGAAACAGGACAAACCAAGAACTTTTGAAATTCAGATATGGAGCAGTAAAAATAGCTCAAAAAACGAACACACCAATAATTCCATTTGCAATAAAAGGAGACTATAAACCATTCAGAAAAGGTTTATCAATTGAATTTGGAAAACCAATAGATGTTAGTAAAATGGAAATAGAAGAAGCAAATAATTATATTAAGAATGAAGTATTAAACATACTTAGAAAGTAGAAAAGGTTGGAAAATTGAAAATTTTTTCCAACAGGGTTTCTACCTTGAGGAAGGATTGAAATTAAATATGAAATGGATTTTTATAGTAAACGAAAGTGCTGGAAGAGGAAAAAGCAAAAAAATCATACCCAATATAGAAAACGAATGTAAAAATCAAAATATTGAATTTGAAATTAGATACATAACAAATGAAAAAAGTGGATATGATATTGCCTTAGAATACAAAGATGTAGAATGTGTGATATATGTTGTAGGAGGAGATGGAACTCTAACACTTGTGCTACCTGCGTTAGTTGGCACCAAAAACAAATTGGGTATTATTCCATCAGGCTCAGGAAATGATACATATAGAACAATAAAAAATCTGCCTAATAAAGAGACGTTGATAGATATAGGAAAAATTAATGACAAATATTTTATAAATGTAGCGTGTACAGGAATCGATGCTGAAGTAGCAAACAATATTGACAAATTAAGGAACACAATAATACCAACAAATCAGCTTTATAATGCAAGTATTGTATATACCTTTATAAAATTCAAACATAAAAAAATGAAATTGAAAACTAGTGTAAAAAACATTGAAACAAAATATACAATTTTAAGCATTTGCAATGGAGCATATTATGGCGGTGGCTTTAATATTGCACCAAAATCAACATTAACAGATGGACTTTTAGATGTTTATTATGCAGAAGAAATGCCAAAAATAAAAATGATTCCATTAATTTTAAGGCTGAAAAAAGGAAAACATGAAGGGAAAAGAAGAATTCATAAATTTAGAACAAATCATGTAGAATTAGAGCTTGATGAAGAAATTACTTTTAATGTTGATGGAGAAAAATTAACAGGAAATAAATTTATAATTGATGTTTTACCAAAATCAATTACATTATTTAATGATAATGATTTTGTAGAAAAAATTTTGAAATAAAAAATTAAGATAGAATAAAAGATGGGAGATAAAATTATGAGTGAAAATTTAAAGAAACCAATAGTAACAATAGAAATGGAAGATGGGGGAATAATAAAATTAGAATTATACCCAAGCAAAGCACCAGAAACAGTAAACAACTTTGTAAATCTAGTACAAAAAGGATTTTATGATGGACTAATATTCCACAGAACAATTCCAGGATTCATGGCACAAGGAGGAGACCCAGAAGGAACAGGAATGGGAGGTCCAGGATACGGAATAAAAGGAGAATTCAAAGAAAATGGAGTAGAAAACAACATATCACATGTAAGAGGAATCGTATCAATGGCAAGAAGCATGATGCCTAATAGTGCAGGTTCTCAATTCTTTATAGTAACAGATGACTCAGAATTTTTAGATGGAAAATATGCTGCATTTGGAAGTGTTATTGAAGGGATGGATGTAGTAGATAAAATTGTAAAATCTAGAGTAATTACAAGAAGTCCATTTGGTGGTGGAAAAGATAGACCAGTAGAACCACCTGTTATGAAAAAAGTAACAGTAGAAACATTTGGAGTAGAATATCCAGAACCACAAAAAATTGCTATCTAAAATTAAAAAAATATTAAAATGAGCAAAATTTCTAAGATTTGGCAGACAAAATTTTGAAAAAAATTTTGGATGACGATGAGCGAAACGAAGTGAAGCGAAAGGAGGAAAAAATTATGTGTACAGCAGCAACATATAAAACAAAAAACTTCTATTTTGGAAGAACATTAGACTATGAATTCTCATATGGAGATGAAATAACAATAACACCAAGAAATTACGAATTCAAATTCAAAGAAAAAGAACCAATAAAAAATCACTATGCAATAATAGGAATGGCATATGTAGCCGAAAACTACCCACTATACTATGACGCAATAAACGAAAAAGGCTTAGGAATAGCAGGACTGAACTTTGTAGGAAACACACACTACAACTCAAAAGAAGAAGAAAAAGATAATATAACACAATACGAATTTATACCATGGATTTTAAGTCAATGTGAAACAGTAAAACAAGCAAAGCAATTAATAGAAAAAATGAACTTTTTAAATGAACCATTTAATGAACAATTACCACTAGCACAATTGCATTGGATTATAGCAGACAAAGAAGAAGCCATAACAGTTGAAACAATGAAAGATGGAATAAAAATATATGAAAATCCAGTAGGGATTTTAACGAATAATCCACCATTTGATAAGCAAATGTTTGCATTAAACAATTATATGAATTTATCACCAAAATCACCTGAAAACAAATTTGCAAAAAATATAAATTTAGATAGATACAGCAGAGGAATGGGAGCAATAGGACTTCCTGGTGATTTATCTTCACAATCTAGGTTTATAAGAGCAAGTTTTGTAAAAATGAACTCAGTTTCAAAAGATACAGAAAATGAAAGTGTTAGCCAATTCTTCCATATTCTTAATTCAGTAGATCAACAAAGGGGATGTTGTGAGGTAGATGACGGAAAGTATGAGATAACAATTTATACATCTTGCTGTAATGCAAGTAAAGGAATCTATTATTACACAACATATGATAACCATCAAATTACAGCAGTTGATATGCATAAGGAAAATCTAGATAGTAAAGAACTTATAAGATATCAATTAATAAAAGAAGAACAAATCAAAATTCAAAATTAAAAAGATAAATTGGTACTATATTAAATATTATTTCACAAGTACTTAAACCTAAACATTTTCAAAAATAAACAAAGAAACGGACTTTAAAATATTTGAAAAAAAACAAATATTATCAATGTCCGCTATTAATATTTCGAGAGCTTTCTAAAATGTGTGAGTAAACAATACCTTAATCACACATCAAAAATTAACATAAGAAATTAACCAAAATTTATAAAAACTATTTACTTATATCAAAAAATAGAGTATAATAAACAAAACTTTTGCTTATTTCACCAAATACAAAAGGAGGAAAAAGAAATAAGTAAAAATATTTTAATTATAGGAACACCACGATGTGGTAAATCAACAATTTCAAATCAATTATTTCAAAGAAATAAAAATTATGAACTAGTGAGAGGAGATATATTCTCATTAGCATTAGGAATATTATATCGAAGAAAAAAACTTTCCCAAATGAAACAAAAAAATGGAATATTAGAGATAGACCCCAAAGAAATTAATCTTTCAAATGAAGTAATTACAAAGGTATTTTATGAAATGGTAGATCAAATGGAAATAGACTTAAGAAAAGCAAATAGGAAAATGATATTTGAAACCCACGAAATAAGCATAGAAAATGCTAAAAAACAATTTGAACCATTAGGATTTGATATCTACTGCATGGGAATGCCAAACGAAAATGTGGAACATTTAATGAAACAAATAAGGATAAATGATGACAATAACGACTGGACCAGAGGAATAGGGAGTGTAAGACTAGAACTCATATGCAACCATATTATTAATAAAAGTAAGGAAAACGCAGAAGAATGCAAAAAATATAATGTGGATTTTTTTGATACATCAGGAAACAGAAAAGAAAAAATTGAAAGAATAATAAAGATAATTGAAGAGGAAAGTATCAAAGAATAAAACATCAATAATTAAAAAGACATGAAATTAAAGACAAAAATCTATACATAAAAAACTAGCAAAATATTTTGGTGAAAAAGCAAAAGTTTTAAAAAATTCATACAATAATCCACATATTGTGATATAATAGTGGAAAACTTAATACAATAAAGTGTAAAAGGTAAACAAAAGAGGAGAATACAAAAATGAAAATGAAAAAGAAAAAACAAAAACAAAAACAAAATAATTATATAAGTAAACAAACCGAAAAAATAATATCAACATTAATAATATTAATATTAATAATAGCAAGTTGGGTAATAAATAAACAAGAAAACAACACAGAAAATCAGCAAAATGAAACAAATATAACTGCAGAACAAGCACAAACAGCAGAAAATACGGTATCAAACACCACATACAATTTAAGTAACATACCAGAATACACGGACAAAATATATATCGAAATAAATAACAACATATCATACTTTGAAAAAAGTGAACACACAACAAAAGCATTTGAAAACTACAGTCAACTTGATTCTTTAAAACGATGCGGAGTAGCATATGCAAATATATGCAAAGAAATAATGCCAACAGAAAAAAGAGGGGACATCAGCAATGTAAAACCAACGGGATGGAAACAAACAAAATACGATGGAAAATTTTTATACAACAGATGCCATCTAATAGGATATCAATTAGCGGGAGAGAATGCAAACGAGTTGAATTTAATAACAGGCACAAATTATTTCAATGTTGAAGGAATGTTGCCATTTGAAAACAAAGTAGCAGAATACATAGATAAAAACAATAATAATCATGTGCTTTATAGAGTAACACCAGATTTTAAAGGAGATAATAAAGTTGCAAGTGGAGTAGAAATGGAAGCATATTCTGTAGAAGACAACGGACAAGGAGTGCAATTTAATGTGTATATATATAATGTACAACCTGGAATAACAATTAATTATCAAACAGGTGAAAGCTCAAAAAAATAATAGATAGTATTGTATAAAAATTTAGTAAGTAATACTTGCTTGCTGTCAATAATATGAATATTATTTATATAATAAAAAATACATTATATAAGGAGAGGGTTAATGAAAAAAAGTAATGAGTTAATATTAAATGACAATGAAGTATCTAAAGTAGATATAATTTACAAAGATATAAAAGAAAAAGTTATTAATGCAAGAGCAAAGATGTTAAAACAAATAGATACAACAATGACAGAAGTTTATTGGTATGTAGGTAAAATAACATCAGAATTATACAATAGTTCAAGTGATGGAATATATGGAAAAAGAATAATAGAAGCTTTATCTAAAAAATTAACAAGTGAATTTGGGAATGGTTTTTCTCCGGTTTCGATAAGAAGAATGCGTAGATTTTATGAATATTATCCAAATTGGTCGACAGTGTCGACCGAATTATCTTGGGCTCATTACCAAGAGCTGATTAGAATAGATAGAAAAGAAGAAAGAAATTTTTACGAAAATGAATCTAAAAAATCCAACTGGGGTTGCAGAGAATTAAGACGTCAAATTAATACTAAACTATATGATAGATATTTGATTTCACCAGATAAAAACTTAATTATGAAAGAATCAAAAAAAGGCTCAATAGAAAAACAACCAGAAGAGTTATTAAAAAGTCCATATATTTTTGAATTTGCTGGATTAAAAGAAAATAGAAATTATTTAGAAAGTGATTTAGAAAAAGCATTATTAAACCACTTAACCGAATTTTTGCTGGAATTAGGGAGAGGATTTTCCTTTGTTGCTAGTCAACAAAGAGTGAAGATAGGAGCTGAATATTATTATCCAGACTTAGTATTTTATAATCGTTTAGCAAGATGTTTTGTTATTATAGACTTAAAAATTGGAAAATTGTCACATCAAGATATAGGACAAATGCAAATGTACGTAAATTATTATAGAAAAACTCAGATGATCGAAGGCGAAAATGAGCCGATTGGTATATTGTTATGTGCTGATAAAGATGATGCAGTTGTAGAAATGACACTTGGAGATGACGTTAAAAATATTTATGCTTCTAAATATTTAACATATATGCCTTCAAAGGAAGAATTAATAAAAATAATTAATGACGAAAAAGAATTATTGGAACTTTCAAAAGAAGATATAGAAGACAAAAATGTTTAATGAAGTTACACAACTTTTCTGGACATAAAAATATGAAAAGGAGAAAATTTATTGAAATTAGAGATTTTTAACAAACTAACAAATGATATAAAAGAAAATAATTTAGTAGAAAATTTTATACAAGAATTATCAAAATACATTGAAAATTCAAAGGAAAAAGAACAGATGAACACAATAAACAACGACGAAATCAACAATAATAATGAGGTTGAAAAAGAAAGTTCACTAGAACAACAAGAAAATTTAGAACAAAATAGAGAAGAAAACTGCCTATATCAGGTAGTAGACTTCAGTGCAAAAGGTGTTTTCTTGCTAAACAAAAACAACAACAAAATATTTGAAGAAACAGAAATATCAGAAGAACTAAAAAATCAAATACAAAATGATAGTATATTGAGATATAAAAATGGTGAATATGTATATGAAGAAGAATTAACAGAAGAATTCTTCAATAATTTAGAAGACATAGACCAATAATGTAGGAGGGAAAATGAAAGCGTTAGTAATATCAGATATCCATGGTTCAGGATACTATGGAGAAAAAATAAAAGAAATAAATGAAAAAGAAAATCCAGACAAAATAATATTATTAGGAGACCTATATTACCATGGACCAAGAAATAATTTGAGTCAAGAATACAACCCAATGAAAGTAGCACAAACACTTAATTCATTAAAAGACAAATTACTAGTAGTAAAAGGAAATTGTGATGCAGAAGTAGACGAAACAATATCAGAATTTGAATTTCATGACCACATTTTAATGGAAATTAACGGCAAGAAATTTTATTTTACACATGGACATAAATACAACATAGAAAAAATACCATATGACGACTTTGATATAATGATATATGGCCACATTCACCAAGGATTTATTCAAGAAAAAGAAGGATATATCTTTGCAAACCCAGGCTCAATTTCGCTTCCAAAGTGCAATACAGAGCATAGCTATATTGTAATTGAAGACAATAAAATAATATTAAAAAATGTAGAAGGAAAAGTTATACAAGAATACGAATTTTAATTGACAATACCCCATAAAAGTGATTTAATAAGCACAAGAAAGGGGGAAAGAATATGAAAAAAATTCTAAAAATTGCATTAATAGTAATATTAATAATTGTACTAGTAGTTGGAGGGTACTTTATAGCCCTAAACATGACAAAAAAACAAGCATTAGAAACAGTTGATAAAATGTTCACAGCATTGAAAACTGGAGACGAAGAGCAAATAAAACAATACATCAATATAGGAGATGTAATTGAAGAAAATACAACATCAGAAGATAACATAGCAGATAATCAAGATATGGAAAAAGCAATGTTAAAAAATCTAAACTATGAGGTAGTATCAACAGACGTAAAAATAAATGAATGCACAATGAAATTAAATATAAGCAATAAAAATTTAAAAACAGTATTTGGAAACTATATATCAAAAGCATTCTCTGTAGCCTTTTCTCAAGCGTTCGGTGCAATGACAGAAGAAGAGATGAATGAACAGTTAAAGCAATATTTTATAGAACAATATAATTCTGAAGACATTGAAACTGTAACAACAGAAGTTACTATTAATATGAAAAAAGAAGATGGAAAATGGAATATAGATTGCGACGAAGATGCTTTTGTCGATGCAGTATTACCAGGATATAGAGAAGTTGAAGAATCTTTAAATAGTATGAATCAAGAATAATATAAAAAGGACATAATTTTAAATAAAAAATTATGTCCTTCATTTTATACATAAATAGGCTTTCTAAAATTTCTATAATATAAATAATTTCAACCAATAATACAAATAATTTTAACAAAATATTAAATTGAAGTCTTGTAATATTTTCCCTGCCACAAATTTTGTTCTCTTAAAATTCTATCAAAACCATTCAAAACCCACTTCTTATGCAAATTCCACTCAGGAGCAACCAACAAATCCTTAGGAGCGTCACCAGAAATTCTATGAATAACAATATCTGGCGAAATATGAGTAACAACATAAGTAAGAGCATCCAAATAATACTCTAAAGTAATAGGCTCATATTGACCTGAAAAAAACATATCAGCAAGAACTGTATTTTTAACAACATAAGTAGAATGAATTTTCAAACCTTGAATATTATGCTTGTTAATAAAATCAACAGTATTTTTTAAATCATTAAAATTTTCGCCTGGTAAACCAACCATAATATGAGCAACAACATCAATTCCAGCAGCATTTAACAATTTGACAGCATTTGTAAATTGACAACTAGAATAACCACGATTAATTAAAATACCCGTATCATCATTAGAAGTTTGCAAACCAAGTTCAACACAAACATAATAGTTATCCTTGTAAGATTTCAACAAATTTACAATATCTGCATTTATACAGTCAGGCCTTGTGGCAACTTCTAAACCTACAATTCTATCATCAATTAAAGCAGCATCATATTTAGCTTTCAGCATATCTAAAGAAGCATATGTGTTTGTAAAATTTTGAAAATAAGCAATAAACTTATTAGCACGTTCACTGCGATAACTATTAAAATAATTTTTTACTTGATTACTAATTTTTTCAGTTATAGTATCACCAAAACCGCAACGTATTAATTCACCAGAACCTTTTTCACTACAAAAAATGCATCCTTTTGTTGATAAAGTTCCATCTCTATTTGGACAGGTAAAACCACCATCGATACAGATTTTTAATGTTCTTTCTCCAAATTTTTCTTTTAAATATTTGTTTAAGTGTTTATATCTTTCTTTCTCTTCCATAATGGTTACAGTATAGCAGAAAAAGGCAGTAAATGCAAATTAAAAAAATCTTACACTATTATAATTTTTAAAAATTTGACATATAATAAAATATGTGCTAATATGTATTTAGTAATTACAAAACAAGTCAAGTAACAATTAAACAAAAAAAGACTAGGAGCCTACCAAAGCATTCCTAGTCTTTTTCCTGTGCTAATCCCCTAGATGTTTTACAATTAAGTAAATCAAATAAAGTTTTAGTAATCTAAACAAGTCTTTCACAACTAAACATCCTTCCTACCACTTGAGTAAATTGGCATATATATATTAAAATATCTTATAGAAGAAGTCAACAGTAAAATTAGATTTATAAAGAAAAAGTTATAATACCGAAAAAACACTTTAAAAATTTCAAAAAAGTGATATAATACAACCGTAAAAAATAAAAAAACACAATCAACCAAAAAAGGAAAGTGATACAAATGATACAATTATTTGAAATCAAGAAAAAAGTAAAACAAATGAAAAACACAGACAAAGAACTACTAGAAAAATACACAGAAACATCAAAGAAAAGCAAAGAAGAAATTCTAAAAGAATACAACACAAGAGAAGAAGGATTAACACAAAAAGAATACGAAAAAAGATATGAACAAAACGGTCCCAACATAGTAGTAAAAAACGAAAAAAAGAGTTGGCTGGAATTTTTTATAAAATCATTCAATGATAAATTCATATACATATTACTATTGCTAGCAATAATAGACTTTGCACTATCAGACAAATTAGGAGCAGGAATAATAGTAGGAATAGCAGTGGTAAGTGCATTCATAAAATTCTGTCAAAACTACTCAACATACAAATTCAATCAAAAACTAAAAGCACAAATATATTCAAGCACAAATGTAGTAAGAAGCGGAAAAGAAAAAGAAGTAAGAGTAGAAAACATAGCAATAGGAGACATCATAAAACTAAATGCAGGATCAATAATACCAGCAGACGTAATACTAATAGAAAGCAAAGACTTATTCTTGAACCAATCAGTATTCACAGGAGAAAGTGTATTAGTTGAAAAAACAACAACACCAAATGAACCAAAAGGAATATTTGATATAAACAACATATGTTTAATGGGCTCAAGTGTAGTCAGTGGAAGAGGAACAGCAGTTGTAATACAAACTGGATTTGACACATATTTAGGAAGAATGAGCAAAGAAATAGACAACAAAAAAGAGATAACAAACTTCGAAAAAGGAATGAACAACATCACAAAACTACTAATAAAATATATGGTAGTAGTATCAATAGCAGTATTTGTAATATATGCATTCATAAGACACGACCTAATGGAAGCATTGCTATTTGCATTATCAGTAGCAGTTGGAATAACGCCAAGTATGTTGCCAATGATAGTAAATGTAAACTTAACAAAAGGAAGCAAAACACTAGCAAAAAAGAAAACACTAGTAAAAAATATACAGTCAATTCAAAACTTAGGAGCAATTGACATCTTATGCACAGACAAAACAGGAACATTAACACAAGATAAAATAACATTGCAAAAATATATAAATGTAATGGGAGAAGAAGACCTAGACATCTTAAAATACGCATATCTAAACAGTTACTATGGAACAGGAATAAAAAATTTAGTTGACAAAGCAGTAATAGCATATGGAAATCAACACAAAATCAAGCAAGTTCTAAAAGAATATGAAAAAGTAGACGAAATACCATTTGACTATACAAGAAAAAGAATGAGTGTTGTTGTAAAAAGCGAAGACGGCTACAGAATGCTAACAAAGGGAGCAATAGAAGAAATTCTTAAATGTTGCAAACAAGTAAAATATAAGGACGAGATAATTCCAATAACAGATGATTTAATAAAGCAAATTGAAGTAAATGCAAACAACTTATCAAATATGGGAATGCAAGTAATAGCATTAGCAACAAAAAAAGAGTATCCAGGTGTAAATATATTTAACAGTAATGATGAAAGTGAAATGACATTTGTAGGATATGTTGCATTTTTGGACCCACCAAAAAAAGATGTAAAAAAGACAATAAATGATTTAAGAAAAATTGGCGTAAAAACAAAAATTCTAACAGGTGATAATGCATATGCAACTAAAAACATATGCAATACAGTAGGCTTAAGGTCAGATAGAATAATTACAGGTGTAGAATTAGACCAAATGTCAGACGAAGAATTAGAAAAAGCAGTAGAAGAAATTGATGTTTTTGCAAGATTAAACCCATTGCAAAAAGAAAGAGTAGTAAAAACATACAAGAAAAACGGCCATGTAGTAGGATATATGGGAGACGGCGTAAATGATGCACCATCACTACATACAGCAGATGTAGGAATTTGTGTAGACTCTGCAACAGACATAGCAAAAGAGGCAAGTGATATAATATTACTTGAAAAAAGTTTGCAAGTAATATATGATGGCGTAATAGAAGGTAGAAAAGTATATGGAAACATCATAAAATATATGAAAATGGCATTAAGTTCAGACTTTGGAGATGTATTCAGCATACTAATAGCAAGTATCTTTTTACCATTTTTACCACTATTGCCAATACAAATGTTGATACAAGACTTTTTATATGACATATCACAAATAGCAATACCATATGATGATGTAGACAAAGAATTTTTGGAAAAACCACGAAAATGGGACACAAAAGGACTTGGCAAATTCATGAATGTAATGGGAATTACAAGCTCAATAACAGATGTAATAGCATTTGTTGTATTTTGGTTTGTATTTGGCTACAACAGTGTAGACAAACAATCTTGGTTCCAAACAGCATGGTTTGTAGAATGCTTGATAAGTGAAACAATGATAATCCACTATGTTAGAACTGCAAAAATGCCATTCATAGAATCTAGAGCAAATAAATTTTTAACAATTTCAACTTTGATTACTATTGCTGGAACAATAGTTACACCGATATTATTACACAATGTTGGAACATTTAATTTTGAAATTTTACCAGGAAAATATTATGCGTTTGTAGTATTATTACTTATAATATATACTGTGCTTGTTCAAAGTATTAAGAAAGTTTATATTAAAAGAAATGGTGAGTGGTTATAAAAAAACGGGATAGGGGGACGGGTCTCTAATCCCGAAAAAATATAAAAAAATAGGGATTAGAGACCCGTCCCCCAATCCCTAAAAAAGGAGAAAAACATGGAAGAATGTAAAATAAAGAATTTATACAATTTAGATGAAACAATAGCAAAAAAAATATTTGAAGGAGTGACATACCCATGGGAGGTATTACCAAAAATAAATGACTTTATAATAGAATTAGGAAATACACTAGATCCAGAAGAATATGATAAAGTGGGAGAAGATGTATGGATTGCAAAATCTGCCACAGTAGCACCAACAGCGTATATACACGGACCTGCAATAATAGGAAAAAATGCAGAAATAAGACATTGTGCATTTATAAGAGGAAAAGCAATAGTTGGTGAAGGTGCAGTGGTAGGAAATTCAACAGAATTAAAAAATGTAATTTTATTTAACAAAGTTCAAGTACCTCACTATAATTATGTAGGAGACTCAATTTTAGGATACAAATCACATATGGGAGCAGGTTCAATAACATCAAATGTAAAATCAGACAAAAAATTAGTAGTGGTAAAAAATGATACAGAAAAAATTGAAACAGGACTAAAAAAATTTGGAGCAATGCTAGGAGACGAAGTAGAAGTTGGATGTGGTTCAATTTTAAATCCAGGAACAGTAATCGGTAGTCATAGCAACATATATCCATTATCATCTGTAAGAAAAGTAGTACCTGCAAATAGTATATACAAAAATCAAAATGAAATTGTAGAAAAAATTTAGAAAAGAAAAGTCGGAGACAAATTATACTTGAAAATATTCTAAAAAAAGAATAAAAAAGTACTCAAGATAATTAACAATATTCAAAACTTAGCTAAAAAGATAGGAAAAAAGCAGAAATATCGTATAAAAACATATTACTGCTTTTTAATAATGATTTGAAATCATATAAAAACGTATTTGACAGAATAAAAGGCAAAAAGGTATATAATTATTAATTGATTTAAAAATATTATAGCAGAAAGTAGAAGTCGAAAGCCATCGAAAATTGACAGATAATAAAATTGTTTTAAATAGTAAAAGTCGAAGAAAAAAGAAAAAAACAAAAATATGAATAAGCAGCTGTTTTTATGTCAAAAATTGCGATGAAAAATCCTTGCAAACCACTGAAATTAGTAGTAATATAAAAAGGTCACAAAACAAAAGAAAAGGGGGATTTTTTTGAAAACATTTTTTGGCAGCGTATTTATCGAAAAAGAGAGACTTGAGGAAGCAGGAATAAAATATCCAATAAAGTTAGAATACTATAAACAAATAAATGAAGATCAAATAAGCACTTATCAGAAACCAAAATATGGAATAGAAATAATAAAAACAGAATATAAACCAGAATATACAAAAGTAGAAAATAAACAAATAAAATATGTTACAAATGATGAAATAGAAGCAAATCAAATTTTAAATATTTTTAAAACAAATCAAGTAACTCCAATTAATTCTGAAGAAGTCATAGTAGACTTGTTCAGAAACAAATTTTAATTCAACCAGTGGGGACGTTCTTAGATTGGTTGAAATTTTGAACCAATCTAAGAACGTCCCCACTGGTTCATCGGATTCAAATGAGGAATTTTTCATATTTATTAGAAAAAACTTGCAAAATATGAAAAAATGTTCTAGAATACTAAAAGAGTATAAGAAAAACATAGGAGGAAATATGGCAGATAAATTAATAATAGTAGAATCACCAGCAAAGGCAAACACAATAAAAAAATTTTTAGGAGGCAGTACAAAAGTTGTAGCCTCAATGGGACATATAAGAGATTTACCAAAATCAAAATTAGGTGTAGACATTGAACACGATTTTGAACCTGAATATATAAATATCAGAGGAAAGGGAGATTTAATAAAATCTTTAAAAACAGACGCTAAAAAGGCAAAAAAAGTTTATTTAGCAACTGACCCCGACCGTGAGGGTGAAGCAATAGCATGGCACCTAGCAAAAATATTAGAAGATGACAAAGACAAAATAACAAGAGTCACTTTTAATGAAATTACAAAATCAGCAGTACAAAAAGCAATAAAAGAACCAAGAGATATCGACTTAAATACTGTTGATGCACAACAAGCAAGAAGAGTTTTAGACAGAATAGTTGGATATAAAATAAGTCCATTATTATGGAAAAAAGTAAAAAGAGGACTATCAGCAGGTAGAGTTCAATCTGTTGCAGTAAAGTTAATTGTAGACAGAGAAACAGAAATCGAAAACTTTATTCCACAAGAATATTGGAACATATATGCAAACTTAAAAGACGAGAAATCTAAAAAAGAATTTGAAGCAAGATTCTATGGAAAAAAACGGAAAAAAACAAGAAATCAACTCAAAAGAACAAGTTGACCAAATCTTAAAAGACATAGAAAAAGCAAAATACATAGTATCAGAAATCAAAAAAGGTGAGAAAAAGAGAAATCCAGCACCACCATTTACAACAAGTACAATGCAACAAGAGGCTTCAAGAAAATTAGGATTCACATTAAAGAAAACGATGTCTGTCGCACAAACATTATATGAAGGTGTAAAAATAGCAGACAGAGGAACTGTAGGTCTAATCACATATATGAGAACAGACTCTACAAGAATCTCAGAAGAAGCCAGAGCCGCAGCGAAAACACATATAGTATCAACATATGGTGAAGAATTCTATGAAAATAGATATTATAAAACAAGCAAAGATGCACAAGATGCTCACGAAGGTATAAGACCAACATATTCGGACATTGAGCCAGACGACATAAAAAGCGACTTAAGTAAAGACCAATATAAATTATATAAATTAATTTATAATAGATTTATGGCAAGTCAAATGAAACCAGCAGTTTATGACACAATGGCAGTAAATATCAAAGCAAATGACTATGACTTTAAAGCAAATGGACAAAACTTAAAATTCAAAGGATTTATGATTTTATATGTTGAAGGAACAGACGAAAAAGAAGAACAAGAAGAAGGAATGTTGCCAGCTTTAGACGAAAATCAAGAAGTAAAATTAATCAAAATAAATCCAAAACAAAGCTTTACAGAACCACCTGCAAGATATACAGAAGCAAGTTTAGTAAAAGCATTAGAAGAAAAAGGAATAGGAAGACCAAGTACATATTCACCAACAATTACAACAATTTTGGAAAGAAGATATATAGAAAAAGAGCAAAGACAACTAGTACCAACAGAACTTGGAAAAATAGTAAACAAACTACTTACAGAAAACTTTGCAGATATTGTAAATGTGGAATTTACAGCAAAAATTGAAAATGAATTTGATGAGATTGCAGAAGGAAAAGAAAAATGGAAAAAAATAATTAGGGAATTCTATGGACCATTTGAGCAAGAGCTTGAAAAGGCAGAAAAAGAACTTGAGCATGTACAATTAGTTGATGAAGTATCAGATGTACAATGTGATAAATGTGGAAGAATGATGGTTTATAAATATGGAAGATATGGCAAATTCTTAGCATGTCCTGGATTCCCAGAATGTAGAAATGTAAAACCAATAATAGAAACAATTGATGTTCCATGCCCAAAATGTGGAGCAACAGTTCAAGTCAGAAAGACAAAAAGAAAGAGAAATTACTATATTTGCGAAAATAACCCAGCATCATGTGATTATATTTCTTGGAACAAACCAAAGCCAGGTGAAAAATGGAATCCTGAAGAAGCTGAAGAGGTAAAAAAAGAAACAGAAAAGAAAACAAGAGCAACTAAAAAGACTACAACAAAAAGAAAAACAACTGCAAAAAAAGCAAAAGCTAAAAAGTAAAAAAACGGGATTTGGGGACGTACCTTCAATCCCGTAAAATTTTGAACCGCAACGTATTGAACTGTTTTACGGAATTTTATTTTTAAAAGCTATTGACAATATTTAGAATATTTGGTATCATATTAATTGCTTTTGAATATAATTAAATATAGCAACAAGCAAGACGCAGGTATAGTTTAGTGGTAAAACATAACCTTGCCAAGGTTAAGTTACGGGTCCGATTCCCGTTACCTGCTCCAAATATTTTTATAAAAAGCATAAAATTAAATATGGCGCCTTAGCCAAGCGGTAAGGCACGAGTCTGCAAAACTCTGATGATCGGTCCGACTCCGATAGGCGCCTCCAAAAGAAAAACGAGAAAATATTGAAATATCGATATTTTCTTGTTTTATATTAGGCTTTATATTAAATAAAAAATACCTATTTAAAAGGAGAAAAAATGAAAACATACAAAAAACTTGTAAGAGACAAAATACCAGAAATAATAGAAAAAGACAATTTGGTACCAATTTGTAGAACATTAAATGACAAAGAATACCAAATGGAATTAAATAAAAAATTAGTAGAAGAAGTAAAAGAATATCTAGAAAGTCAAGAAACAGAAGAATTAGCAGATATTGTAGAAGTGATTTACAGCATAGTAAAATCAAAAAATATTTCTTTAGAAGACTTCGAAAAAATAAGAATAGACAAAGTAGAAAAAAGAGGAAGCTTCGATAAAAGAATATTTTTAGAAAGAGAAGAAGAAAAAGAAAGTGAAAGAACCTAATTGGCTGATATTAATATATTAAAAACAAAAAATGACTCCTCTTGGGAGTCATTTTTTCTACATAACATCAATTAACAGTTCTAATTGAACTGAAAAAGTTCCATTTTTAGAATTCCAATTAAAATTCCGAACAAGAATATCTTTTAAATAGAATTCGTAGCTTCTCATTGCTTTATTAATGAGACTAAAAGCTTCTGCCACAAAGTCAATAACTGCATTCCGAATTATAACTGCATAATTTTTTTTGACAACCTCAAATTCCGCAACTGAACTCGTTATGGAATATGCTGACAATTCTTCCTCATATTTTGACAAATCAATGAGCTTGTCTGCATAAATCCAAAGTGATCGTTCCATTGATAATGAAGAATCATTAAGAATTTGGATAGCTGAGCTACTATACTTATTCAACAGCTCCTCTGCAAAGAATTTTACTTTTTCATCTTTATAAGTAGAATTCTTTGCAAGCTCCACACTCTGGTGGAACAATTCTAATTCCTGACTGATCCGTTCAATTAAGTTATGCAATGATGATCTTTCATCATTGCTGATGTTTTGGATAGAAATTGTACTTACTTTTTCCATACTTATTACCTCTCTTTTTGATTTTTTTGGTTATGAAAATTTTATCACCAATTAAAAAAAGTGTCAATTAAAAAACGACAAAAAATGACAAAAAACAAATGTAACTATAATATACATAGTTGCACCATAAAAAGTACACTTGAACTTCACAAAAAAATGATATAAAATAACATAAATATAACTAAACTGAAAGAAGGCAAATAAATGAAGAAAATAAACAAAGCAAAAACAATAAAATTAATAGCACTAATAATAACAATAGTAATACTAATTACAGCAACAATATATATGGTACCAATAATGAAACAAATAAACACACCAGAAGGCCAAGCAGAATTCAAAGAAAAAATAACAAATTCGGGAATAACAGGAATACTCATACTATTTGGACTAGAACTTGCACAAGTTGTACTAGCAGTTTTGCCAGGAGAACCAGTAGAACTACTTGCAGGAATATGTTTTGGACCAATATGGGGAACAATATTTTTAATCATATCAGTTTTTATTGTAACAGCAATGATATATTTCTTTGTAAAAAAATATGGAAGAGACTTTATATACGAATTCTTTCCAAAAGAAAAAGTAAATAAATTAGAAAACAGCAAACTATTTAAAGACCCAAAAAAAATAGAAACAGTAATGGCCTTGCTATTCTTAATACCAGGAACACCCAAAGACCTATTAGTTTATATAGGAGGACTATTACCAATAAAAACGTCAAGATTTCTAGCACTATCAACATTGTTAAGATTTCCATCAATAATATCATCAACAATAGCAGGAGACAATTTATTAAAAGGACAATGGAAAATAAGTGTGTTGGCATATGTGATAACATTTATAATAACATTTATAGTAATATACATAGTTAATAAATTTGACAAAAACAAAGTAACAGAAGATGTATTAAAATCTGTAAAAAATAAAGAAATGTAAAAGTATAACCTCAAAAAATATGGAAATAATATAACAAATACATATTTCAAGGAGGATACAATGGAAGCTAGTAATTTAAAAAATATGGTAGTATTAAAAAACTTACCATCAAATATTGTTGACGAAGCCATAATAGTATTAAAAACAAACAAGAAGGCAAAAAAACTTCAGAAAATAGAGAAAAATAATCAATTAGATAAAGAAGAAAAGAAAGATAAAGACTATATATTAAAAGAAGCGGAAATGCTTGTAAATAGTTATATTTCAAAGGTTGAAATAAAAGATATAAAAAAAGATAATGTGTCACAAAAACAAAAAAATAGATATGAAAAATTAAAAAAATATGCAATAGCAACAACAGTGTTATGCATTATTCAAGCGATAATTATAATATTTTAGATAATTAAAGAATCATAAGTTAGTAGATAAATCTACTAGCTTATTTTTTTGAAATCATAAACCTAAAATTCATTACATATATTTAACAAGAAAATAAAATCGTAATAAACATAAACAAAAAAAATTTAAGACTTTCAGATTTTTAAAAAGCGAAATACAAGGAAGGAAGAAAAAATATGGAGAGAACAATGTCTGTGGAAGATAAAATAAAAAGAGCAGAAGAAATATATGCAAGAAGACAAGCAGGAACACAAAGAAGAACAACAACAGTACCGATAAACAATAACAACAAAAAAGATGTAAAACTATTAAAAAAAATGATAATACAAATAGCAATAAGTCTAGTAATATATTTAATAATATATGTAATTCAAAACAACAATTACATATTCTCCGAAGAATTTTTAAAAAAAGCAAATGAACTTTTATCATATGATATAAACTTTGGGCAAATGTATGAAAACATAAAGCAAAACATAGAAAGCAATATACAAAAAATAAAAGATAAACAAACAAATGATGGAGCAATAGGAGGAGCCAATGAAAATGAATTAGAAGAAAACAAAACTGAGGAAACAAGTACAGAAAATACGGAGAACATAGAAGATACAGCAGCAGATGAGAGTAAAGCAAATGAAGAGCAAACACAAACATTATCACAAGAAGAACAAGACATAGCAAACATAAAGGCAACGACCACATTTATAAAACCAGTAGAGGGAACAATAAGCTCACAATTTGGACAAAGAGAGCCAACAACAAGCACAGTACCAAAAAATCATACAGGTGTAGATATTGCTGCAAATATGGGAACAAAAATAGTAGCATCAACAGGGGGAGAAGTAGTACTAGCCTCAGAAGAAGGAGATTATGGAAAACATTTAAAAATACAAATTGGAGAAGTCAGTATAATATACGCCCATTGCAACAACTTATATGTAAAACAAGGAGACACAATTAGTCAAGGGCAAGAAATTGCAGAAGTAGGGTCAACAGGGAATTCAACAGGACCACATTTACATTTTGAAATCAGAATATCAGAGAGAACAGTAGACCCACAAAAAATATTAGAACTATAAAACTTTTATAATAAAATTTACAAAGAAAATTTCAAAGCGTACATAAAAAGTAAGTTTATAGGAGTGCATAAAACCTAAATAAAAATAAGGAAAAAGAATATGCGATTCAGAATTGATTTAAAAATATTTATCTTTATAATATTATTTTGGCTAACAAAACAAATCGAAGTATATGCATACATAATGATATTTGCATTTATACACGAGCTAGGACATCTTATTGCAGGACTAATAGTTGGAATGAAACCAGAAAAAATAGAAATAATGCCATTTGGAGTATCAATATCATTTAAAATAAATCCAAAAGAATACAATCTAAAAATAAAAAAAGCGAACAAGCTAGAAATTAAAAAAATCATAGTAGCTTTAGCAGGACCATTTACAAACTTTTTAATAATATTAATAGCAGGAAATTTAAAAATAGATATATTCAGAAGTCTTATAATAATTTACACAAACTTTTTAATAATGATATTTAATTTATTGCCAATTTACCCATTAGATGGTGGAAGAGTCTTAAATGGAATTTTATACATAATCTTCGGAAAAAGAAAAGCAGAGAAATACACAAATATCATATCAAAAATAGCAGTAGCAACAATTACAATAATATCAAGCATAGCAGTGTTATATATACACAATATAGCAATAATATTAATAGACATATATTTATGGTACTTAATAATAAAAGAAGATACAAAATATAATAAGAGACAAGAGATTTACAAAAAACTACTTGAAAATAACACAATTTAATAGTAAACTATACTAAAGAAAATGTTACTGTTTAAAGTTTTTATAAATATTAATAGTAACAAGAAAAAGTAGGAGAATCTAAAGATGAAAAATATGATAAAAAAAGAAAAAGGTGTTACAATGGTAGCACTAGTAATAACAGTAATAATTTTGCTAATATTAACAAGCATGTTAGTATATAACGCCACAGATAGTGTACACATAAAAGCATTAACAAATTTGTACAATGATGTAGAACTTTTAAGAGAGAAAGTATCAGAATATTACAATGAATATGGAAAAATACCAGCAAAAGTAAAATACACAAATAAAGATGAATTATCAAGTGTATTAAGTTCAAAAAATGATACAGGAGACTTTTATGTAATAGACCTAGAAGCGATGAAAGGAATAACTTTAAATTATGGTAAGGACTATGAAAAAATAAAAAATGACGAACAAAATGCAGATACATATACAGATGTATATATAATAAACGAAAACAGCCAAAATATCTTTTATGTACAAGGAATAAAAATAACACAAAACAATACAACAAAAACCTATTACACAGACTATACAGAACCAGACGAAACAACAGTGGATTTAAGATATATTGATGGAATATTAATACCAGAAAATTACTATTATATAGGAACAACAAAAGACGAAAGCTTAGTAATATCAAACAATAAGGAAGATGAAGTTAACACAACAAGAACAAATCAATATATATGGACAAAACAAATTTCAGAAATAGAACAAAAGCCATCAAGTGTAACACTGGAAGAGAACCAAAAAGAAGATGAATTTATAAAAAGTGTAAACACATATAAAGGATATTTTAAAAACTCAGAGGGAAAAGTACAATATGTCAAAATTGACGAAGCAAAATGGTCAGAAACATATACAAAAGACACACAATATACAGACTCAAAAGGTGACACAATAACAATACCAAAAGACTGTAAAATAAGTTTAGCACCAACAATGAATATTGTAAGCCAAGGGCTTGTAATAAAAGACCAAAATGATAATGAATGGGTGTGGATTTCAGTACCCGAAAAAATATTTAAAACAGCCAGAGCAGATACAGACTATGACAATATAAAAGCAGATTTAATAGAATATGCAAAAGACTATAGAAAAGGCGGAAGTACACAAGAAGTAGAATGGGAAGATAAGTGGTATGATGGATGCGGAATAAAAGATGCAGACACATACACAGAAAAATATAACCAGATGCTATCAAGTATATATTCTAATTATGGTTTTTGGATAGGAAGATATGAAGTAGGAGATAGTGTTGCAACCAAAAATAATATGAATAGAACAACAGAAACTGGAACAACTAATAAAGCAGTTATTCAAGCAGAACAAAAACCATATAATTATATTACGGTAGAACAAGCACAAGAAATATCAAATAATCTAGCAGTATCAGAAAAAACCGGAAGTTTAATGTACGGAATTCAATGGGACTTGGTATGCAAGTTCATAGAAAAAAATGCTGGATTGAAATATGAAGACATAGCCACAGACAGTACAAGCTATGGAAACTATAAACAACTTCAAGCAACAGGAATATCAGAAAAATCAAAAATATTGAATATATATGATTTTGCAGGAAACGAATTAGAATGGACATTAGAATGTGCTGGCGACTCTAATAGTTATAGTGTTTATAGAGGCGGAAATATAGTAAATCCTGAAAACACATATGCAATGTCATATAGATCAAGTACTGAAAAAACAAATAAAAATATAAATATCTCTTTTAGAGTAACATTATTTTAAAAATAATAGTAAAAAAACATACTTTATTTAAAATTATAGAGTATGTTTTTCTGCTTGATATCAACAATAAATAATTATTAAAAGTCCACAAATACATTGACTTTTTAAGAAAATCGTTGTATTATATATACATAAAAAAATGAGTGTTTTTAAAATCCTAAGGAGGAAAGATATGGGAGAAGTAATAGTTATAACATCAGGAAAAGGTGGAGTAGGAAAAACAACAACAACAGCAAATTTAGGCTCAAGCCTAGCAGTAGAAGGAAAAAAAGTATGTTTAATAGATACAGACATAGGACTAAGAAACTTAGACGTTGTAATGGGACTAGAAAACAGAATAGTATATGACATAGTAGATGTTGTAGAAAAAAAATGCAAACTAAGACAAGCCCTAATAAAAGATAAAAGATTCAAAGAACTATACCTACTACCAGCTGCACAAACAAGAGATAAAAGCGCCGTAAATGAAGAACAAATGAAGGAATTAACAGATAAACTAAAAGAAGAATTTGACTATATACTAATAGACTGCCCAGCAGGAATAGAACAAGGATTTAAAAATGCTATTGCAGGAGCAGACAGAGCAATAGTAGTAACAACAGCAGAAATATCAGCAATAAGAGATGCAGACAGAATAATAGGACTATTAGAATCATCAGAAATAAAAAATCCAGAATTAGTAATAAACAGAATAAGACCTAATATGGTTAGAAGAGGCGAAATGATGGATGTTGATGACATAGTAGATTTATTATCAATAGACCTAATAGGTGTCGTACCAGACGATGAATACATAATAACACAAACAAACAAAGGTGAACCAGTAATACAAAATAAAAGAGCACCATCAGGAAAAGCATATATGGAAATTGCAAAAAGGGTATTAGGAGAAAAGATAGAAATAACAATACCTGGTAGAGAAAAAGGAATTTGGGCAAAAATTAAAAGATTATTCAAAAAATAAGATATAAGCAAGTGGAGGGATAGGAAAAAATGTTTGAAAACATAGTAAACTTTTTTAAAAGTATAGGCAAGAAAGAAGAAAAAAAACAAGCACAAGAAAATTCAAAAGAAGCTGCAAAAGAAAGATTACATTTAGTTCTAATGCAAGACAGAGCAAATGTATCAGCAGACTTTTTGGAACTTATGAAACAAGAAATAATTGATGTAATAAAAAAATATATAGAAGTTGACGAAAAAGAAATTGACGTTAGATTAACAAACAAAGAAAACGAAGATGGAACAAATGGAGCTCCAGCACTATATGCAAACATTCCTATTCTTAATATAAAAAATGACGCCAGAAAAATAGGCAAAAAAGAAGTTGAAGAGAAACAAGAAAATAAGGAAAATGCTAAAAAAGAAGAAATAACTGAAGTAAAAAAAGAAGAAGCAAAAGCAAAATCAGAAAAAATAATTGAAGAAGATAAAAAAGAAAAGCCAGAAAAAGACGATAAAAAACAGGCTGAAAAGAAAGAAACAAAAAATAAAAATGACCGAGAAACAGCTGTAAATGAAGAACAAGATAAAAATAAAGAAGAAAATGAAAAAGAAAATAACGAAGATAGTGAAAAACAAGAAACAGCTAAAGAAGTTATAAAAGAAGTAATTGAAAAAATAGAAGACACGAAAACAGTTAAATCAAAAAAATAAAAAAAGAAAAAGAGTGATTTAATGAGAAGAAATGAATATAAAAACATAGAATGGGGACTATTAATAGTAGCAATTATTCTATCAATAATAGGAGTAATTGCACTATTTTCAGCCACACAAGAGACAGGATATGACGAATTCAAAAAACAAATAATATGGCTAGTAATAAGCCTTGTAATAATGGTAATAGTAACACTAATAAACTATGAGACATTGGTAAAACTATCACCAATTTTTTATGGCATATCCATTATTCTGCTAATAGCAGTATTATTTACAAAACCAATAAATGGAGCAACAAGCTGGTTTGATATAGGAGGATTTTCACTCCAACCATCAGAATTTGCAAAAGTAGCAGTTATATTATTTTTAGCATTTATAATATCCAAAATACAAGAAAGATATGCAGACGATATAAACAAACCAACAAGGCTATTAATAATATTTGCCGCAGTAGCAGTACCATTATTACTAATAATAAAACAACCAGATTATGGAACAGCAATGGCCTTTTGCGTAGCACTAGCTATGATATTGTTTACATCAGGACTAGACAAAAAATACATAATAGGAGCATTGTTAATTGCATGTATTTCATTACCAATACTATATAACTTTATATTGCCAGACCATGCAAAAAAAAGAATTGATATATTTTTAAACCCAGAATCTGACCCACGTGGAAGCGGATACAATATAATACAATCAAAGTTAGCTATAGGAGCAGGACAATTAACAGGAATGGGACTATTAAAAGGAAACCAAACACAACTTGGATATTTATACCCAAAAACAACAGACTTTATTTTTTCCGTAATTAGCGAAGAAATGGGATTTATAGTTGCACGGTACAATTATAGTATTATATGTATTTTTGGTAACAAAATCGATTTATATAGCAAAGACAGCTAAAAACACAACAGGTTCAATAATTGCTTCTGGAATAGCCGGAGTATTTTTATTCCATATGGCAGAAAATATTGGAATGGTAATGGGACTATTGCCAATTACAGGTGTACCATTATTATTTGTAAGTTACGGTGGAAGCTCAATGATAACAAGTTATATGCTAATAGGAATTCTATTAAACATTAGTAGTAAAAGACAAAAAACAATATTTGTAAAATAATGGGGATTGAGGGACAGTGCTTTAATCCCGATTTTTTTATCGGAGGAATTATGTATTTAAAAAAATTAAAAATAGGAAATGTAGAATTAGAAAATAACTTAATATTAGCTCCAATGGCAGGAGTGACAGACTTACCATTTAGAAAAATATGTAAAGAATTTGGACCAGGACTAGTATGCACAGAAATGGTAAGTAGTAAAGCAATATTTCACGACGATTCAAAAACAAAATTACTAATGAATACAGAAGGAGAAAAAAGACCAATAAGTATGCAAATATTTGGTAGTGATGAAGAAACAATGGGATATGCAGCAAAATATGTATCAGAATTAGCTGATATAGTAGATATAAATATGGGATGTCCAGCACCAAAAGTAGTAAAAAATGGTGATGGTAGTAAACTTTTGTTAGACATAGAACAAGCTGAAAAAGTAATAAAAGCAGTTGTAAAAAACTCAACTAAACCTGTAACTTTAAAAATTAGAAAAGGATGGGACTACGAACATATTGTAGCAGTTGATTTTGCAAAAATGGCAGAAAAAGCTGGAGTATCAGCAATAACAATTCATGGAAGAACAAGAACAGAAATGTATTCAGGAAAAGCAGATTTAGACATTATTAAAAAAGTAAAAGAAGCGGTAAGCATTCCAGTAATGGGAAATGGAGACATAGTCGATGAAGAATCAGCATTAAAAATGTTTGAATACACAGGTGTAGATGGAATTATGATAGGCCGTGGAACATTTGGAAATCCTTGGATATTTGCAAAAATAAAACATTTCTTAGAAACAGGAGAAAAGTTGCCTGAAGTATCAAATGAGGAAAAACTTAGAGTTATAAAAGAACAAATAAAATTGGAGTTGGAAAATAAACCAGAAGTAACAGCCATTAGAGAAATGAGAAAACACATTGCTTGGTATACTAAAAATATGCCAAATTCTAGTGAATTTAGATATGAAATTAATAAAATTGAAGATAAAGATTTATTAATGAAAACAGTTGAGGATTACTTTTTACTATAAATAGAATTTGGTGATATAACACAAAAAGAAATGTTGATAATATATAATATTAAAAACAAAAATAAAGTCAAAATTTGCGACGAAAACAAGCAAAAACTAAACATTAAAAACAAAAAAGCCTAATAAAAATTAATAAGAAAAATTTTTAGGAGGCTTTTAATTATGCAAAAAAAACAAATATATCATCACAAACATAACAAAACAAAAGAAAAAAGCAAAACAAAAATAATACTAATAATAACGGCACTAATAATTGCAATAGCAATAATTACAACAATATTAATAAAAAATAACAATAAAACGGCTAAAAACTTAAAAATTGGAAACAATAGTAGTAGTCAAGAAATAGTAAATTACATTTTAAATATAAGTTCATACGAAACGCAAATTGAAGTAGAAGTCAAAAGCAACAAAAACAGTAACAAATACAAAATGAAACAAACATACATAGACAACCAAAACAATACACAGGAAGTACTAGAACCAAGTAATATACAAGGAGTAAAAATAATAAAAGAAAACAATACTTTAAAAATTGAAAACACACAATTAAGTCTAACAAAAATTATAGAAAACTACCAAGAAATAACTCAAAACAATATGGATTTAGCAAGTTTCATAGAAAATTATAAAAGCAACACAAACTCAAAATTCAAAGAAGAAAATAATCAAATAATAATGGAAACAACAGCAAAAACAGAAAACAATTACCAAAAATATGAAAAATTATATGTATCAAAAGAAAACGGAAAGCCAATAAAAATGGAGATAAAAGATACTAACCAAAACACAATAATTTACATAATATATAATGAGATAAATATAAATAAAGTAGCAAACGAAAAAATATATGCATTTAGAATGATAAACGCATCAACAGAAATATAAAAAGTAAAATTATTTATCTTAACAAAATAATGTAAAAAAAGACATTCTTGACATATACCAATATTAGGAGTGAATGTTATGGTAATAAAAAGAGGAGATATGTTTTATGCAGATTTAAGTCCAGTTGTTGGCTCAGAGCAAGGGGGTATAAGACCTGTTTTAATAATACAAAATGATATGGGCAACAAATATAGTCCAACAGTAATTGCAGCAGCAATAACATCACAAATGAATAAAACAAAACTACCAACACATATAGAAATTGATTCAGAACAATGTGGATTAAAAAACAATTCGGTTGTATTAGCAGAACAAATAAGAACAATAGACAAAAGTAGATTAAAAGAAAAGATAGGTCATATTGAAGATGAAAAGATTATAAATAAAATAAATAATGCCCTTTGGGTGAGTTTTGGACTAGAAGAATAAATATCATGCTAAAAAATTGGCAGATATTTTAACAAATAAAAAAGCAAACATTAAATATTTTAAAAATTTTAATGTTTGCTTTTATCTTATATTAGTATAATTATGCAACTTTCCAAATATACAAAATTAAGTTGAACAGAAAATTTATTCATAAATTTGTTATTCTTGTATTACATATTTAAACTTTTAATTTTTTAATTATTTTAATTTCTTTAGATAATTGAGCAATATGCTCTGTTTTAGTTTTATAAATGTTTCTATAAGAACTTAAAACCTCCGAATAATTATCAACAGTCTCTTGACCAATTAATAAACACTTCATACCCTCTAAATAATAATTCTGTTTATGCTCACTTTTAGAAGAAAGCCTCTTTTTATCATATTTTTCAACTTCAGAAAGTCTTTTGATTTCCTTTTTTAAATCTTTTAAATAATCCATAACACAAGAAATTTCATATTCAGTATCATCTAAAACAACTTTGATTAATGCTCTAACAATAACAGGATTATTTTTACCAATTTTAACATCTTTGACAGGTACTTTGTATGACTCAGGATGCTCAATAGGTTTACAGTCATCAATTATAATTTTAAGAGTATCAATAATTCCAACGTGTGATTTATATTGTCTTTTACTAACAATAGCATCATATACATCAGCAACACGAATTATTTGACCTTCATATGGAATATCTTTTTTTACTAAAGCATTAGGATAACCAGTTCCATTTAAAGCTTCATGGTGATAAAGAGTACCAGCAGCATAAGGCCTTAATTTTAAATCATCCATACAAATTTTGTAACCAATAGTAGTGTGCTTTTTCATAATTTCATACTCTTCGTCAGTAAGTTGAGAATGTTTTTGCAAAATACTAGGTGGAATAAATTGCTTACCGATATCATGTAAATAAGCACAAATTGTACAATATTCAGTAAAACTTTTAGTACAATGTAGATATTGACAAATTCTACAAACAACACTTGCAACATTTTCGGAATGCTTTCTAGTAAAAACATCAAGACTTCCTAAAATATTTAATTGATATTGCATACTTTTATCTAAATTATATGATTTTAAACTTGTTCTGTCATAAAAATCAAAAACTTCTTTTGGCATTTTTAAATCTCCTTTTATTAAAAAATATAATATATTTAAATTTTAGCATAAAAAATAAATAAGTTCAATTGAATAATTGTAAAATTTGCAAAAATGTGATACAATATGTTGCAGTTCAGTAAATATAGGTATTAATTATTATAAATGTTGATATATTAATATTTTTTGTAAAAAACATAATTTAAAGAGCGAAATTCAAAGGAGATGTAAAAATGTATAGAACAAAAACATGTGGAGAATTGAATATTACAAATGTAAACGAAACAATAGAACTAGCTGGATGGATTCAAAAAATAAGAGATTTAGGAGCAATGATATTCATTGACTTGAGAGACCAATTCGGAATAACACAAATAGTAATAAATGACGAGGAATTACAAAAACAAGCAAAAGAGCTAACAACAGAAAGCTGTATCCACATATCAGGAAAAGTTGTGGAAAGAAGCAATAAAAATACAAAAATTCCAACAGGTGAAATAGAAGTAATTGCAAACAAAATAGAAGTATTAGGAAAATGCAAAAATGTACTTCCATTTGAAATAAATACAGACCAAGAAGTTAGAGAAGATTTAAGACTTGAATATAGATTTTTAGATTTAAGAAATGAAAAACTACACAACAACATTTTATTACGTTCAAAAATCTTAAAAACATTAAGAGATAAAATGGATGAATTAGGATTTGCAGAAATTCAAACACCAATACTTGCAAACTCTTCACCAGAAGGAGCAAGAGACTACTTAGTACCAAGTAGATTAAATCCAGGAGAATTTTATGCATTACCACAAGCACCACAACAATTTAAACAATTATTGATGGTATCAGGATTTGATAAATACTTCCAAATCGCTCCATGTTTTAGAGACGAAGACCCAAGAGCAGATAGAGCACCAGGAGAATTCTATCAATTAGACTTTGAAATGAGCTTTGCAACACAAGAAGATGTATTCAAAGTAATAGAAGAAGTTGTACCATATACTTTCAAAAAATTTACAACATGGAAAGTAGACGAGGGACCATTTATAAAAATTCCATATAGAGAAGCAATGGAAAAATACGGAATTGATAAACCAGACTTAAGAAACCCATTAATAATTCAAGATGTAACAAAATGCTTTGTAAACTCAGAATTTAAAGCATTTGAAGGAAAGACAATAAAAGCAATTATAGTTCCAAATGGAGCAGAACAAGGAAGAAAATTCTTTGACAAAATGACAGAATATGCTACATCAGATGAAGTAGGAGCAAAAGGACTAGCTTGGACAAAATATGAAGAATCAGGAGAAGTTACAGGTGGAATTGCAAAATTCATTACAGATGATATAAAAGAACAATTAGTAAATGAATTTGGAATGAGCAAGAACTCAAGTGTATTCTTCATAGCAGATGAGTTAAAAAATGCACAAAAAATAGCAGGTTTAGTTAGAATTGAATTAGGAAAAAGATTAGACCTACTAGAAAAAGATGTTTACAGATTCTGCTACATAGTAGACTTCCCAATGTATGAATTATCAGATGAGGGAACAATAGACTTTAACCACAACCCATTCTCAATGCCACAAGGCGGAATGGAAGCATTAGAAACAAAAGACCCATTAGACATATTAGCATATCAATATGATTTAGTATGTAATGGATATGAAATGGCATCAGGAGCAGTAAGAAACCACAACCCAGAAATAATGGTAAAGGCTTTTGAAATTGCAGGATATAAAGAAGAAGATGTTAAAAATAGATTTGGTGCATTATATAATGCATTCCAATATGGAACACCACCACATGCAGGTGCAGCACCTGGTGTTGACAGAATGGTAATGTTAATTGAAGACTCTCAAAATATCAGAGAAGTTATTGCTTTCCCTAAAAATAAGAGAGCAAGAGACCTACTTATGAGAGCACCATCAGCTGTTTCTGAACAACAATTAAAAGATGTTCACATTGAAGTGAGACAGTAGGGACAGTGCAAATTTGTCTCACAATTTTGTCAGAAAATGTCGAAAAGATAGTACAACAATGTACTATCTTTTTAAGTTGTTCATAAAAAATGTCGATTTTTGTTGCAATAATTAACATAATGTGATAAAATATGAACAACTATTGTAAATATAGAAAGCTAGGGTATAGCAGAAAGGAAGGTTTTACTATTAATATGAAAGAAATTATTGAAAGATTAATACGGACAGGAAAAACAACAGCAGAAATACAATCTGAAATAATTGAATTTCCAGATGATGTTACAACTGAATACTTACAAAAAATCGGTTTTGAAGAAACACAAGCAATTAAGCTAAAGTGGAAACTTCGCCAGAACGACAGAATAAGAAAACAAGAAATAACTGCCGGTAAGCGGAGAAAAGAACTTTTAAAGATAGGGGGATATAAGTTCTCAGCAAATGCAAATCCAGATTATATATTAATGGATACATGTGCAATGCTTAAAAAAGAAGGTAGAGTTATAATCTCAAAAAGTTCTAAAGTCGTAGTTATTGAATCCGTTCTGAGAGAGATAGAAAAGATTCTAATGGAGACAGAACGAAAAAACAAAAAGTCTCCAACAGATTATACGAATATATCAACAATAAAGATATATAAGAGTAAAATGGCAAGAAAGTCTAAGTTTAAACCGGTACTTGATAGGCCAAATGCTGAAATGAATTATTGTGATGATAAAATTTTGTATTATCTAGAGAACTTATCTCCAGAAAAAAGACCTACGCTTTTAACTGCAGATGCAAATCTTGCAAGTAGAGCAGAAGCCTATGGATTTGACTATATTTTCATAAAAGGGTCAAATAGTAAAAAAGCCGAAGTAGCAGAAAAAGAAGAAACACAAAAAGTGGAAGAAGAGCAATTAATGGAAGTAACTGAACCAATGGAAGAAGTGCTGACCACAGAGAAGCCTAAAACTGTAAAAAATATTATCAATGGCATCAGATTCATGATAACAGGAGAACAAATAACTGTCACAGGCCTCAATAAAAAGGTCAGAACATATTTTGTGACCAGCAAAAAAGCAAAATTGGCAAAAAGAAATGAAACAAAACAAATTGAAAGTTTTGAATCTATTGTAATGCTATTAAGACAAAAAGGTAACCGTGAACTAAGAATTCGAAAAATATCAGTAGTAAATTCCGAATTTAAAATTGATGAAGAAATTATAAAATTCGTCAATGAGATCTATAAGTTAGACTTGCCAGAAGAAATACAAGAAGAGGCAAGAAAAATGTTGTTAGAGTAAAAACGAAAAGTCTAGTATTATGCTAGACTTTTCAACAATTTATGATATAATAATACAAAAATAAAATAGGAGGTAAAAAATGGAATATAGATATGAACCACAAGGTGTATGTTCACAAGAGATGATAATAGAAGTAGATGGAGACACAATAAAAAAAGTAACAATACAAGGTGGATGTGCAGGGAATACAGTTGGAGTTTCAAGATTAGTAGAAGGAATGAAAATTCAAGAAGCAATAAAAAGACTAAAGGGAATACCATGTGGATATAAAGGAACCTCTTGCCCAGACCAATTAGCACAAGCTTTAGAAAAAATTATAGAAAACCAATAAAAAGTATTAAGAAACTAATAAAAATCTAATAAAAATCTAATAAAAATTTAATAGAAATTTAATAAAAATTTAATAGAAATCTAATAGGAAATTAATAGAAAAATATAAAATGAATCCAAGTACTATGCAATAAAATAATACCTAGATTCATTTTATTTAATAAATTTAATTTTGCATTCGAACTAATTACTAAAATTCTTTGATTTTTTCAAATTAATACAATATTTCTAGGCAGACAAAATAAAATCTTTATTTGCCATTAATAATTTTTTAATTAAATCAATTTGATTTTTAGAAAGATGAGAATTATCATCTAAAGAATATAAACTTTTAATAATCATATCAATGTTTAAATCGGAATTTTCATTCGAATTTTGAATATTTTCATCATTGGATAACCCAAGTAAATAATCCAAAGAAACATTAAAAACATCCGCTATTTTTGTAACTACATCAAGACGAGGAACCCTTTCGCCAGTAAGATATCTACAAATAGTAACATTTGAAGTACCAATTTTTTTAGCAAGTTGAGTTTGAGACATATTATTTTCATCTAACAAAACAGTTAACCTATAACTAAATTTATCCATACTAAAATCCATAGAAACCTCCTATTACTCAATATTATAGAACTATAACTTATAAGTTATAGAAATAATTACCAAAGTTATAAACATAAAAAATAATTAACCAACTGGTAATTAATAAAAATAACAGAGTAATAATAAAAAGACAACATACTAGTAATTCACAAAATCGTAAAAGTTTCCAAACTCATATCCTTGTGTACTTAAATAAGAAATAGAATCCTTAAGCACATTATAAGTTTTATTAACATCAGCTGTGTCATGCATCAATATAATTAAAGTTCCCTTATCTTTAGCAGTCTTCTTTAAATTATTTAATAACTGGAAATTAGAATATTTTTTTTCAGAATCACGATTTAAACAATTCCAGTCAACATACACATAATTAAGACTAGATAAAACTTTAAGAGCATCTTTTTTTTGAGACGTATAAATATGAGACATATACCCATTAGGAAACCTAAAAATATGAGAACAATAATTATCGACACCAATAGCCTTTGAAATTTCACTATCTGTGGCAACAATTTCATTTTTAAAAGAATCCATATCTCTGTATAAAATTTTATTATTATGATTATATCCATGATTAGCAATATAATGCCCTTCTTCATATTCACGTTTTACCAATTCAGGATGTTCCTTAACATGTTTTCCAACAACAAAAAAAGTAGCTTTAACATCTTCTTCTTTTAAAATATCCAAAATTTTAGCAGTAGCTTTAGTAGTAGGGCCATCATCGAAAGTCAAATAAGCCTTTTTAGTTTTTGATTTTTCTATATCATTTAGAGAAATCGTTACATCAATATTAAAAAAAGAGTTTTTAGAAAATTGTACAGCATATGAAGAGGAATTAAAAATAAAAAATAAAGAAAGTGCTGTTAAAAAGATTATAAAAATAGAACAAAATAAATATAAATGATTTCTATTTTTTATAAACAAAACTTTCATGACCAACCTCCATAATAATATATATGAAAGCAACAAAAAAATAGCACAATTATCTCATTTAAAACCTAATGAAATAATTATACTACAAAATTAAAACTTATGTTAAAAAATCATAAAAATTTATTTAATTGATAAAGACTGCTCATTAGTAATATATCCATACTCTACCATAGTTTTTAAAACATGATATTGACGCTTTTTAGCCAAATCAGGGTTAACAGTTGGAGCATAAACAGAAGGAGCATTTGGAACACCTGCAAGCATTGAAGCTTCATCTAAATTTAAATCTTTAGGAGCTTTTTTATAATAACCATAACTTGCATCATAAATTCCATAATAACCATCACCAAAATAAGCAGTATTTACATATAATTCAAAGATTTCTTTTTTACTATAATTTTTTTCTAAATCATAAGAAGCAAAAATTTCACCAACTTTTCTAACCCATGATTTATCTTGAGAAAATACAATATTTTTAGCAACCTGTTGTGTTATTGTACTTCCGCCTTCTTGCAATTCTTTATTTTTTACATTTGTAAAAATAGCTCGTCCTATAGCAATAAAATCTACAGGGCCATGGTCATAAAATCTATGGTCTTCAACACTAATTACCGCATTTCTATAATCAGCAGCCATATCTTCAAATTTAACAAAATTTTCTTTTGATGTAACTTCATCCACTCGTGTAATTAGTGGTTTTTCTTTTAAAGCTTTGTTGTAATAAATTTTTCCTACGCCAAGAATTATTAAACAAATTATTATTATTAAAAGTATTATTGCTAATAGTAATTTTTTTAAAAACTTCATATTAAACACCATCCTTTGTATTTTCAATTATGATACATTACAGTTAGATGAAAATTATTTTTTGAAATACCTGTGAATAATATTTTTCATATTTTTCTCAGGTTCCCTGCATAATGTTAACAAATTCTAATGTAAATACCCAAACAATACCCGAAGACAGGACCCTTTTGAATATTTACTTAAGAATTTGTAACACTATTTTGGTCACATTCGAAATATATTCAAAATATTATTCACAGGTATTTCAAGAATAATCTGCATTTAATTGCAACTACATTATATATAAAAAACAAAAGTATGTCAAAAAATTCTTGTAAAATAAAAATTCTTGTGATAGAATACAAAACAATAAAATATAACTATATTTTATTTACTATTAATACCTAAATGAGGTGATATTTATGATAAAATTTACAAAAATGCATGGGCTAGGGAATGATTATGTTTATATTGATGCCATAAATCAAAAAATAGAAAACGAATCATCTCTAGCTAAATTTGTCAGCAACAGACACTTTGGAATAGGCTCAGACGGCTTGATTTTAATATGTAAAAGTGAAGTTGCAGACTTCAAAATGAGAATGTTCAATTCTGATGGAAGTGAAGCAGAAATGTGTGGAAACGGAATAAGATGTGTAGGAAAATTTGTATATGACAAAGGACTTACAAACAAAACAACAGTAAAAATTGAAACACTTGCTGGAATTAAAACATTAATATTAAATACAAAAGACGGAAAAGTTGAAACTGCACGAGTTGATATGGGAGAGCCAATATTAGAAGCAGAAAAAATTCCCGTAATATCAACAGAAGAACCAGTAAAAAATCTTGAACTAGAAGCAGAAAACAAAAAATTTAAATTCACATGTGTATCAATGGGAAATCCACACGCCATTACAATAGTAGAAAACACAAAAGAATTTGATGTAGAAAAATATGGGAAAGTATTAGAAGTTAACAAAGCATTTCCTAAAAAAGCAAATATAGAATTTGCACAAATCGTAGACAGACAGAACATCAATATGAGAGTTTGGGAAAGAGGAGCAGGAGAAACACTAGCATGTGGAACAGGAGCATGTGCTACAGCGGTTGCTTGCAATTTAAATGGTCTAACAGACAGAAAAGTGAATATAGAATTATTGGGTGGAACATTGAATATTGAATGGAATGAAACAGATAATCATGTATATATGACAGGACCTGCAGTAACAGTATTTGATGGAGAACTTTATGAGGAGGCGATTAGATGAGTTATATAAATGAAAATTTTTTAGAACTACAAGATAGTTATTTATTTTCTACAATTGCAAAAAAAGTAGCAAAATATACAGAAGAACATCCAGATAAAAAAATTATAAAATTAGGAATTGGTGATGTAACAAAACCAATAGTTCCAGCATGTATAGAAGCAATGAAAAAAGCCGTAGAAGAAATGGGAACAGCACAAGGATTCAGAGGATACGGACCGGAACAAGGATATGAATTTTTAAGAGAAGAAATATCAAAAAAAGACTACAAAGCAAGAAACATAGATATATCAGAAAATGAGATATTTGTATCAGATGGCTCAAAATGTGACTGCGGAAATATAGTTGACATATTTGCACAAAACAACAAAGTTGCAATTACAGACCCGGTTTACCCAGTATATTTGGACACAAATGTAATGTCAGGAAGAAGCGGAAAATATAATAAAGAAAAAGAAACATACGACAAAATCGTATATTTACCAGTAACTGCAGAAAATGATTTTAAACCAGAATTACCAAAAGAAAGAGTTGATTTAATATATTTATGCTTCCCAAACAACCCAACTGGAACAGTATTAGATAAAAATGAACTAGAAAAATGGGTTAAATATGCAAGGGAAAATAAATCAATTATTTTATATGATGCTGCATATGAAGCATTTATAACAGAGGAAAATATACCACATAGCATTTATGAAATAGATGGAGCAAAAGAAGTAGCAATAGAATTTAAAAGCTATTCAAAAACTGCTGGATTTACAGGCGTTAGATGTGGATATGTTGTAATACCTGAAGAATTAAAAGGAAATACAAAAAATGGAGAAGAAGTAAGTCTAAACAAATTATGGAATAGAAGAACTTGTACCAAATTTAATGGAACTCCGTATATTACCCAAAGAGCGGCACAAGCAATTTATACAGAAGAAGGTCAAAAACAAATAAGAGAAAATATTAATTATTATTTGGAAAATGCAAAAATTATTAGAGAGGGATTAGAAAAAGCAGGATTCAAAGTGTATGGAGGAGTTAATTCACCATATATTTGGCTTAAGATTCCAGATGGTATGACTTCTTGGGAATTTTTTGATAAATTATTGGAAGAAGCTAATGTTGTTGGTACACCAGGAAGCGGTTTTGGCCCACATGGTGAAGGTTATTTTAGACTTACTGCTTTTAATACTAAAGAAAATACAATTGAGGCAATTGAGAGAATTAAAAAAATAAATTTATAATAAATTTTGATGAAATAAATTATTTCATAAGATTCAAATAATTGTAACTATGATAAAGCAAACTGTCACATTTTGTCGAAATCTTCTTGTTGACAAGTAACATAAAATCATGGTAATATATGGTCATGCAATTAATTAGACAATTGCATGACTAAATTTTTAAAATAAAGATTTAAATCAAACAACTTGGTAGAAAACAAAAACAATTTTTAATTTAATCTAAAATACTAAAATCAAAAAGGATTTCAAAATTAGAATCAAGAATAAAAAAATAAATAGTAAAGATTAAAATCAAAAATATTAAATCAAAAAATATTCCAAATAATATTAAATAATTCAAAAAGTGTTGATAACCCTAATACACTTGTATTTGTGTAGAATTTAATATATTTATAGTCTATAATTGTCTCTTTTAATTGTAAATCATAAATAAAATTATACTAAAAGGTATTGATAAAAACAAAAAAGTTTAGTATAATTTAGAAAGGAAAAGAGATGGAAAATCCAAAACCAAAAAATCCACAAACAAAAGAAAAAATATATAATTTAAAGAATGATATTATATTTCAAGCATTTTTTGCAAGAAAAGGAAATGAACAATTCTTAATTGATTTCCTAAATGCACTATTAAAAATGGACATAAAAAGTATTGAAATACGAGAAGAGGTCAACTTAGAAAGACTAAGTAAAGAAGAAAAAGGCGGGAGACTTGATTTACAGGCAAGACTTGGAGATGGCACAATTGTTTCTATTGAAATGCAAATGAAAGATGAGGGAAACTTTAAAGAAAGAACGACAATGTATGCAGGAAAAGTTGAGTCAAGAGAAGTAGAAAAAGGCACAAAATATGAGGATATTAGCCAAATAATAATGATAAATATATTGGGATTTAATATGCTTGATGTAGAAGATTACATATCAGAAACAGCAATTGTGCTAGATAAACATAGAGATTATGAGGTATTAACAGGAATAAAATGGTATTTTATAGAATTGCCAAAATTTAGGGAAGCGAAACCTGATATGAATGAAAAAGTCAATCAATGGTTGGCATTTATCGACGATAATAATAAGGAGTTGGTAGATATGGCAGAGGATAAAAATGAAACATTGAAGAAAGCAAGAATAGAGATGAATTACTTGACAGGAGATGCAGAAGTAAGAAGACTTGCAGAATTAAGAGAAAAATGGGAAATGGATAGAATAAATGCTATTAGTCATGCAACCAAAGTTGGAAAAGAAGAAGGAATAAAAGAACGGAATAAAAGAACGGAGAATCTAAGGAAAAATTAAAAATAGCAAAAGAAATGCTAAAAAAGAAAATGCCAAAAGATATGATATGTGAAATAACTAAATTAACAAAAGAAGAAATTGAAAAAATAAAATAATAAATATTTACTAAAAGGTATTGCGAAATATAAAAAGTTTTGCTATAATTAACCAGCAATTAAATATAGAACTAAAAAATACACAACTTTTAATTTTTGAAATTCCTAATTAAAAGTTGTGTAAACCAGAATGTTTGAGCTGCTATTTTTCAAATCTATCTAAAGCTTCAACATCAGTAAATAGAGGAGAATCAAAGAAATCCTTTAATTGAATATTTAAACCCTCACAAATATGAATTATAGAGCTAATAGTAGGTTCTTTTACCTTGCCACGCCTACAATCACTTATTATAGAATTTGATATTCCAGCTTTATATGAAAGTTTGTAAGCAGTTAAATTGTTTTCTTTTAGCAATTCGTCTATTCTAAGTTTTATCGCTTCTGATAATAACATAAAATCACCTTCTAACAAATTAAAATAAAGTATATCAAAATAAAAATACAAAATATTCGGAATATTCCGAATATTTTTTTAAATTATATTGAAAATTTAAAAGTAATATGGTATTCTTGTTTTATATTCGGAAATATCCAAATATAAAAGGAGGAAAATATGAAGAAAACAAAAGAAAATAAAGCAATAACTTTAGTAGCATTAGTGGTAACAATTATTATTTTGCTTGTTCTTGCAGGAATAACAATAGCAACACTAGGTGGAGAAAATGGTTTATTTGCAAGAGTAAAATTAGGGAAAGAAAGATATGCAATATCAGAAGCGAAAGAAAAGTTGGAATTGGAAATAACGAATTTACAAATAGAACAGCAAGGAAAAGGAGAAGAACTTAAAAAAGAAGATTTGCCAAAAATGAATAATGACGAGATAGATGTACGAGACACAACGAATTTTCCAGTAGAAGTAATATATAAAAACTACAAATTTGAAGTAGATAGCAATTTTCAAGTTACATATGTAGGTGAAGCAAATGAAACAATTATAACATACACAACAGAACCAGATGGGTATACAAATCAAAATAAAGTAAAGGTTTTGGTAAAAATAAGTAATCCAAAAGGAATAAAATCAATATTAAAACCTGGAGAAACAGACAAAATATTGCCACAAGATAGAACAACAGCAGGAATCGAATTTACAGTTACGAAAAATGGACATTATGAATTAAAAGTGGAAGATATTGACGGAAATGAAGTTTCTAAAGATATTTATATTGATTTAATAGATATGGTAGCTCCAGATGAATTTACACCAGAAATTCAAAAGGCAGACAGCAGTATTACAGTAATTGAAAATGGAAAAGATGCAGAAGCAACAGAAGAAAGTTGTAAAAGTGGTATTGACCATTATGAATATTATTTAATAGATTCAAGTAATAAAGAAACAAAATATGAAACTAATAAGATAGAAAATTTAGAGCTTGGTTCATATAAATTATATGTAATTGCATATGATAAAGCAGGAAATAATACAAAATCAAATACAATTGATTTCAAAATATCAGTTCAATTTAAGGAAATGGCAGTTGGATTTTACCATATTTTAGCATTAGACAAGGATAACAATTTATGGGCTTGGGGAGATAATGAATATGGACAATTAGGAGATGGAACTACAACAAACAAAACAAGTCCAACGAAGATTGAAACAGGTATCACATTTGTACAATTATCTGGAGGATATTTTCATAGTGCAGGAATAGATAATGAGGGAAAATTATGGACATGGGGACTTAATAATTTAGGACAATTAGGAAATGGAACAACAACTCAACGAACCAAACCAATAAAAATAATGGGGGACAAAACATTCAAAAAAGTAATAGCGAGTGATTATTCTACATTAGCAATTGATATTAATGATGAAATTTGGTACTGGGGAGAGTATTATGGAGGAGGAGGTAATGGAAAGAATATTCCTCAAAAGTTAGATTTTAAGATAGAGTATAGTTTGATTTCAGGAAATTCACATTATTTATTTTTAGATGAGCAAAATAAATTATGGAGTTGGGGAGCTAATCATGCAGGTCAAATAGGAGACGGAACTACAATTACAAGGACAAATCCAGTACAAATAAAACCAGAGACAAAATTTACACAAGTATCAGCAGGAGCTAGGTTTAGTTTATCAATAGATGAAGAAGGAAATTTATGGTCATGGGGAAAAAATGATGATGGACAAATAGGAGATGGAACAAAAACAGATAAAACAAGTCCAGTACAAATAACAAAGGAAACGAAATTCGCACAAGTGTCAGCAGGGAGTAATCATTGTTTAGCAATAGATAATGAGGGAAACTTATGGTCTTGGGGAAGGAATTTTAGAGGTCAACTTGGAGATGGTACTACAACAGATAGATTAAAGGCAAAAAAAGTAATTGAAGGTGTAAAGTTTAAGCAGGTATATGCAAGAGCTTCTTCAAGTTTAGCATTAGATTCTAATGGAAATTTATGGTCATGGGGATATAATGAAGAAGGCCAGCTTGGGGATGGAACAACTACGGAAAGACATACGCCAGTCCAAATAAATTAGATTAATAAACTCTCCTTAGTAACTATAAGATTAATTTAATAAATATTTAAACAAAAAAGTACAAGTCAAAAATAAAAACTTGTACTTTTTTAAAATATAAACAAACAAAAATTTGTATAAACCTATTGACTTTTTAGTTTTTAATTTATATAATAAGCAAAGAAAATGAGAGAAAAAAGCAGAATGTGGTTGCCACCAATTCCAAAAGAGGAGGTGGTGTGTATGATAGAAATGATTTTATTACATATTATAAAATTACTTTTTCTTGCACTATGTGCAGAAACTATTATCACATTTGCCTTAATAATAGCATTAGCTAAAATTTTGAGCAAATAATAAAAAAGCCATATCTCTGCCATTGCCCGTGGAGATATGACTAATTAAATAAAACAATTGGCAACCACATTTTGTGGTCTCTTATTTTCTAAATACATTATAAAATATAAAAATCAAAAAGTCAAGAAAGTAGGGATAAAATGAAAGAACAATTTTTAGAATTACTAAAACAAGTCAAAAGAGAAGGAATAAACGAACTAATAGAATTTATAGAAAAAACAGACTTTTTCACAGCACCAGCAAGCACAAGATTTCATGGAAACTATGAAGGTGGGCTAGTAGAACACAGCATGAAAGTATATGAAATACTAAAACACAAAGTAGAAACAAACATAGAACCATTAAATGTAAATCCAGAAACATTAATACTAGTACCATTATTACACGACCTATGCAAAGCAAACTTTTATAAAATAGACTATAGAAATGCCAAAAATGCCCTAGGAGTATGGGAAAAAGTACCATATTACACAGTAGATGACACAATACCATATGGACATGGAGAAAAATCAGTAATGATGATTACAGAATATATGAAATTAACACCAGAAGAAAAATACTCAATACGTTGGCACATGGGATATACAGAACCAAAAGAATTGTACAACACAATAGGAGCAGCATACAAAAAATATCCATTGGCACTATTAATGCACGAAGCAGACTTAGAAGCGACTTATTTTTATGATATCTAATGTCTCATTGGGGACGGTTCTGTTTGAGACATCGGTTCCAAATGAGACATAAATATATTAAAAATGTCTCAAACAGAACCGTCCCCAAAAGGACAAAAAACAAAAGCAAATGATTGGAGAGAAAAATTATGTTAGCATATATAAAAGGAACACTAGAAATGAAAATGACAGGATACATAGTAATAGATGTAGGTGGACTAGGATACAAAGTATTCATGTCAGAATCAGGAATAGAAAAATTAGGAAACATAGGAGAGCAAGTAAAAGTACACACATATTACAAAGTAAGAGAAGATGACATCAGTATATTTGGATTCAACAGCCTAGAAGAATTGAGAATGTTTGAATTACTAATTTCAGTAAGTGGAATAGGAGCAAAAACAGCAGTAGCAATGCTTGATGTATGTGAGCCAACAGAATTTGCACTTGCAATAATATCAGAAGATGTAAAAACATTAACACAAATACCAGGAATAGGTGCAAAATCAGCACAAAGAATAATTCTAGAATTAAAAGATAAAATGAAAAAAGAACAACAAATCCAAGAACTAACAAAAGCATCAAAAGGACAAAATTTAGTAAAAACAAAACTAGAAGAAAGAATAGAAAACGAAGAAAAAATTCAAGAAGCAATGGCCGCTTTACAAGTATTAGGATATAACAAGAGAGAAATTGAAAAAGCATTTGATAAATTAGCAAAAGAAGATATGTCAACAGAAGAATTAATTAGAAAAGGTTTAACAATACTTGGAAAATAGGGATTAGGGGACGGGTCTTCAATCCCTAAAATTTAAAAAATTTTCGGGACTGAAGACCCGTCCCCCTATCCCGAAATTTAGGAGAAAAATGATGAACAGTAACGAACCACTAGCATACAGAATGAGACCCAAAACACTAGAAGAATATGTCGGACAAGAGCATGTACTGGGAAAAGACAAAATTTTATATAGAACAATAAAAGCAGACAGACTATCTAGCATCATATTATTTGGACCTCCTGGATGCGGAAAAACATCACTTGCAAAAGTAATAAGTGAAACAACAAAATACAAATTTTATAAAATAAATGCAGTAACTGCAGGAGTATCAGATATAAAAAAAGTAATTGAAGAAACAAAAAATTTTATGATAAATCCAACAGGAAAGAGCATACTATTTATAGACGAGATTCATAGATTCAACAAATTGCAACAAGATGCATTACTCCCATATGTAGAAAATGGACTTATAATTTTAATTGGAGCAACAACAGAAAATCCATATTTTGAAGTAAATAAGGCTTTAATCTCAAGGTCAATGGTTATAAAACTAGAACCATTAACAGAAGAAAATATATATACAATTTTAAAAAATTCATTAACAAGAGAAGATGGACTAAAACAATATAGTATAAAAGTTGAAGACAATACATTAAGAAAACTAGCAGCAATATCAAATGGAGATGTAAGAACAGCATTGAATGGACTAGAAATAGCAGTACTTACAACAAATATGGAATCAGATGGATATATTCATATAACAGATGAAGTTATCAAAAATTGTGTCCAAAGTAGAAAAGCAGTTTTTGACAAAAAAGGTGACACACACTATGATAATATAAGTGCATTTATAAAATCAATGAGAGGATCAGACCCTGATGCAACAGTATTCTATTTAGCAAGAGCATTAAGCGGAGGAGAAGACCCAATGTTTTTAGCAAGAAGAATAGTAATTGCTGCATCAGAAGATGTTGGTATGGCAAATCCAAATGCATTGGTTGTTGCAAATGCGGCAATGCAAGCAGTACATATGGTAGGAATGCCAGAAGCAAGAATATTACTTTCAGAAGCAGCAGTATATGTAGCAACTTCAAAAAAATCTAATGCTTCATATTTGGCTATAAATAAAGCTTTAGAAGATGTAACAACAAAAGACACAGGAACTATTCCTATGCATATTAGAAATGCACCAATAGAAGATATGAGAAAATTAGGATATAATGAAGGATATCTATATCCACATGATTTCCCTGGCCATTGGGTAGAACAACAGTATTTACCAGACAAAATGGTAGGAACAAAATACTATATAAAAGACGAAAATATTCCAGAGTAAACCTATAAATATTTTTTAATGTATAATATTTGATTGAAAAATAAAAAATAAAAAATAAAAAATAAAAAGTAAAAAAATTAAATATAAATATAAAAATTGGGAAACCTACTTAAAAAGAAAAGTAGGTTTTTTTATGCTTCAAAAAAATAAAGAACAATTTAAAAAATATATAAAATTATCATTTATAGGACTAATAGCAGGACTAGTAAGTGGATTCTTTTCAACAGGCGGAGGACTAATATTGGTACCAGCATTTTTGTATATATTAGGAATGGAATCACAAAAAGCAAGAGGAACATCAGTGTTTTGCATACTTCCAATGGTTTTAACAAGTAGTATATTTTATTATAAAGGAAACTTTATAAACTGGAATTCAGCAATTTTATGTGGAATAGGAGGCTCTATTGGCGGATATATAGGGGCAAAATTATTAAAAAAGTTACCAGAAAAATACTTGAAAATTGCATTCACAATATTTCTAATTTATGTATCTATAAAAATGATAACTCAGTAAAAATATAGAAAATTGCAATAGACAAGCAAACAAAAATACTAGCGCAAATAAATTACAATCAAAATAAAAAGCGGTGAATATATGAAAGAAATAATTATAGGCTTAGTTTCAGGAATTGTAAGTGGAACAGGCATGGGTGGAGGAACAATATTAATATTTTTATTAACATATATAAGTGGCTTAGAGCAACACATTGCACAGGCAACAAACCTTATATTTTTCATACCAACATCTATAGTAGCCATAATCGTTAATATAAAAAATAAAAATATACGATTTAGAGTTGCAACAATGATTTCAGTTTTTGGAATTTTGGGAGCAATAATAGGAGCAAATTTATCAATTCATACAAATGTATATAAATTAAAAAAATTATTTGGAATTTTTTTGGCAATAATTGCCATTCATGAAATATATACCATAATTAAAGAGAATAAAAAAATTCAAAAAGGAGACAATAAAATTAAACTTAAAAAAATATTAAATGATTATGAACAGAAAAAATGAAGGAGAGGATGAATATGAAATTTACAAAAGGCCTATTAATGGGCGGATTATTAGCAACAGGAATAATAATGATATATAATGACACAGACGTATTAAATAAAAACAAAATGATGAAAAAAGGAAAGAAATTTGTAAAGAAAATGGGAATATTATAAAAAATTGAAAGATGCAAGGTTGAACAAGAAAAGTTCGATTTTGCATCTATTATTTTCAAAAATCCAAGATAAAATTATTTGTCACAACAATCTGTAGACTCTTCGCAATTTCTATCATCACAATGAGGTTTTTTATCACCTATAAAGCAATCACATTTATCATGTTTATCACCTTTTAAGCATTTACCTTCGTGATGACATTTTGCACAAATTTTTATTTTCTTTGTAGCATTTGCCCAAATTTGGATAGCGTAGTGTCTATCTGGACAAAGAGGACCAAATACGAATTCTCCTTCTTTATCTGTAAATGTGTGACCTATTGGTTTTCTAATTTCTTTACCACAGTCATAAGCAACTTCTGTTAATTTTACAACTGCATCACAAATTGGTTCTTTGAAACAGTCTCTTATAACACCGTATATAACATCTCTATTATCTTCTGGTAGGCTTATATCTAAGTCAAATTGTTTGCCACCTGATATAACACCATCAACATCTAATATTGGACATCCAGGTCTTTTTTCTTCCATTTCCATAAAAATTACATCCTTTCAAATAATAATTTTTTCAAACATAATGTCTGATTAATATATAATATGTCGAAATTAGAAAATTGATAATATCAAAAAATATATAATACATAAGTTAAAAGTACTTAAAAAATATACAAAAGCATAATAGAAATAACATAAAAGTAGAAGAAAGATGTCGAATTTTGCGATGAAAAAATGTTGCAAAGTTCGGCATTTTGTTGTATTATAAGAATACTTTAATTTTATTCAAATCAATTAATTCAAAGATTTAAAAATCAAAAAGAAAATCCAAAATGAATTAAAAACAAAATATGAAAGTAGGTGATTAAAAAACATATATAAACTTATAAATAAATGTTGACAAAGACAAAAATAAATATTATAATGAAGGAGATGAAATCAATATAGAAAAGTTTACATATAAAGAATATATAAAATATAAACCAATATTCGAAAAACTTTGGGAAATAATTGATGA
>CAKOUU010000005.1 GCA_934120675.1 uncultured Clostridia bacterium | reverse complement strand
GACGTTGTTAAAATGGTTGAAAACCACTGGGGACGTTGTTAAATTGGTTGAAATTACTAATTATATTTTGATTTTATATCGTTAATAAAATTTCAACCAATTTAACAACGTCCCCAGTGGTTTTCAACCATTTTAACAACGTCCCCATTGGTTCAACGTCCTCAGTGGTTCTCCGTTTTTTCTATTTTTTAAAACTCCATTTATCCTTAACCACAACATTTTTAGTCTCTTTATTCAAATCACTTTTATCAATAAAACCACCTTGGTACAAACATTTGACATACATAATAAGAGAAAAAACTGTACAAACCAAAGCACAACAATAAATAGCTAAGTCCAAATGAAGCCAAATGCCTGTAAGAGCAAGTTGTTTAATAAATAATGTAACAACAATAGCTAAATAAAACAAAACAGTAGCTAATTTACCATACCATTTACTATAAACTACAACATCTTTTCCATAAAGGAAAGAAGCACCTACAACCATTATTAATTCTTTAAGAACAACAATAGCTAAAATCCATACAGGAATAATTTTTACACTAACTAAAGCGGCAAGTACAGAAATTTGAGTTAGTTTATCAGCCAAAGGATCCATTAGTTTCCCAAAGTTAGAAACTAAATTAAATTTTCTAGCGATAAATCCATCTAAAACATCTGTCAAGCCGGATATAGTGAAAAATATAATTCCTAAAATGTAATTTCCATCAAATATGGCTCTTAAAATAATTGGTATAAATATAAATCTTATTATTGTTAATATATTTGGTATATGTTTAAACATCGTTTTTTACTCCCTTTTATTATACTTTTGTTACAGCTTATTAGGTTAATACCTGAGCTGTAACATCCCTTTTTATTATTAATTCTTAACATTAAAAGTAAGCTTATCATTTTTTAAATCAACATCAATAGTTTGCCCATCAACAACTTCAGAGCGAAGAATCATATCAGAAATTTCATCTTCAACATATCTTTGAATAGCTCTTCTCAAAGGTCTAGCGCCAAACTTAATATTAGTACCCTTATCCAAAATAAACTGTTTAGCAGAATCAGAAATTTCAAACGAAATGTCTTTATGTTTCAATGCTTTAACTGTATCAGCAAGCATTAAATTAACAATTTGTAATAACTCTTCTTTATTCAAAGAATTAAATACAATAATCTCGTCAACTCTATTCAAAAATTCAGGTCTAAAAGTTTCTTTTAAACTATCTTCAATCTTAGATTTATCAACAGTTTGTTTTCCGAAACCAATAGAATTATTATTTAAATTTGAACCAGCATTTGATGTCATAATTATAATTGTATTTGCAAAGCTAACAGTATTGCCTTGTGAATCTGTAAGTTTTCCGTCATCTAATACTTGCAATAAGATATTAAATACATCTGGGTGAGCCTTTTCAATTTCATCCAAAAGGATAATTGAGTAAGGTTTTCTCTTAACTTTTTCAGTTAATTGACCAGCTTCATCATAACCAACATATCCTGGAGGTGCACCTATTAATTTAGCTGTAGAGTGACTTTCCATATATTCAGACATATCAACTCTTATTATTGCATCTTCTGAACCAAACATTTCATATGCAAGTGATTTTGCAAGTTCTGTTTTACCAACACCTGTAGGTCCAACAAATATAAATGATGGTGGCCTTTTTTCGTTTTGAAGTCCAGCTCTATTTCTTCTAATAGCTCTAGAAACAGCACTTACAGCTTCTTCTTGACCAATAATTCTTTTATGAAGATTTGTCTCTAAATTTAATAATTTTTGAGTTTCTGCTTCAGTAATTTTCTTAACAGGAATTTTTGTCCAGTTTTCGATAACTGTAGCAATGTCTTGAAGTGTAAGAATTCTAGGCTTCATTTTTTTCTTTAATTTATCAATATCTTCTATTAATTTACATTCTTGAGTTTTCAAATCTGCAAGTTTTTGGAATTCTTCGTCAGTTTCTGCTTGGTCAAGTTCCGCTTTTTCTGCTTGAACCTTTTCTAACTCTTTACTTAAAACCTCTAATTTAAATAAATCTTTATTTTCCAAGTTGATTCTAGAACAAGCCTCGTCTAAAATATCGATTGCTTTATCTGGTAAAAATCTGTCATGAATATATTTTTCAGACATTTCAACAGTTTGACGAATAACATCTGTTGATATTTTTACTTTATGATATTCTTCATAATATTTTTTTATACCTTCCAAAATCTTAATTGAATCATCAACATTAGGCTCTTCAACTAAAACCTGTTGAAATCTTCTTTCTAAAGCAGAATCTTTTTCAATATATTTTCTGTATTCTTTTAAAGTAGTTGTTCCGATTAATTGAATTTCACCATTAGATAGGGAAGGCTTTAAGATGTTTGCAGCATTCATAGAATGTTCACCATCACCTGCACCTATTATATTGTGAATTTCATCAATAACTAAAATGATATTTCCGTATTCTTTACATTCGTCAATAATACCTTTCATTCTAGACTCAAATTGACCTCTAAATTGAGTTCCAGCAATAACTGCAGTCATATCTAGAAGATAAACTTCTTTATTTAAAAGCTTTGCAGGAACATTTTGATTTGCAATTTTTATAGCTAATCCTTGAGCTATTGCAGTTTTACCAACACCAGGCTCACCTATTAAACAAGGATTATTTTTAGAACGTCTATTTAAAATTTGAATTACCCTTTGGATTTCTTTATCTCTACCAATAACAATGTCTAATTCATTATTTTTTGCTTTATTTGTAAGGTTAGTACCATAAGTATCTAGGTATTTTTTCTTTTTACTTGTTTTTACATTTTTCTTTTTATCATTTTTTATTTGTTTCTTACCATTTTCTTGTTTTTCTGAATTTTCATTATTTACATTTTTCTGAGCAAACATATTTGAAAATATTGACCCTAAAGGGATTGCAGCACCTGCAATTTTTGGCTTTTCTTCATCTATGTCGTCATCATCTTCTTCATCGTCGTTTAAAGCACCAAAAGTGATAGCTCCATCGATATTTTCTAAATTACTTATATCTAAATTTTCAGCAAAATCTTTAAAGATATTTTCTAATTGTTTATTCATATCTGCAAAATTAATTTTATCTTTTGATAATAAATCTTGTTGCTTTGCTAATACTTCTGTTGCATCTATTCCTTTTTTCTTAGCACAGTCATAGCATAAGCCTTCCATTGTGCTTTTTCCATTATCTATTTTTTCATAAAAAAGTATTGCTGGATTTTTCTTACATTCTGAACATATCATAACTTTCTAATTCCTCATTTCTTAAATTTTTTTAATATTATATATAATACCTCAAAATTAAGAAATAGTCAACTTTTATAAAATAAGAAAAATTATGTCGAACAATATCATAAAATGCGATGAAAAGTGCTAAAAATCAATAAAAAACTATTGAAAAATTATGTTAAATATGCTATTATAAAAAAGTAACTTTTAAACAAAGCACACAAGGAGGTAAAAAAACACATGATAACATTTAAGTGGCTCAGAGGAGGAACATTTCAGGTTTTAAAAGACGGAGAAGGAATTGGAGTATTTAATCCTTCTACAAAAAAAGACAGCAAAGTTTCGTTTGATTCAAAATTCACAGGCGATAAGGAAAAAGAAAAAAATAAAATCGTAAATGTCTTCTTCGAGAGCATGGCTACAGCGTAAAAAATTTACCGCAGGTCTTCCTTTTTGGAAGACCTTTTTTCTTATAATTAAATTTAAAAATATTGACCATAACTTATAAAAAATGTTATACTAAAAAAGAATTCGAATAATTGAATAGATAACACTATAAAAATAAAATAATTACAATATTAGATATGACTTGTGAAAGAAAGGAAATCAAAAATGAATGTAGTATTACCAGAAAAGGAAAAAATACCAAAACAAAGAATAATAATATATGTAACAATAATGATAATCTGTATAATATCAATAGCAGTAGTAATAGGAGTGCAAGTACTTGGAAACGACATAGTAGACAACATATTTGGAATAAACAAAATAACAAAAAGAAGTGAGGAAGAAGAAGCAGAACTAAAAACAAATTTTGAAAATATATTTGATAACAATACAGAATACAAAGACGAATATCAAACATCAAAAATAGAAGACGATAAAGAAATAATATATACAGATTATAGCAAACAAGAAAAAACAGACAATTATGAAATGAATGTAAATTTACCATATATAAATATAGAAAATGAAGATGCAAAAAAATTTAATAAAGAAATAGAAAGTACATTTAAAGAAAAAGCAGAAGAAATAACAAAAAGCACAAATAAAAATATAATTTATACAGTAAAATATAAAGCAACAATTGAAAAAAATATAATATCATTAATAATATACTCTGATTTAAAACAAGAAACAAGTGCACAAAGAGTCATAATTCAAACATTTAATTATGATTTACAAAACAATAAAGAACTAACATTAGAAGACACAATGGAAAATTATAAATTAAAAAAGAATGAAGTGCAAGACAAGATAAATAAAGACATAAAAGAAGAGCAAAGAAAAGCAGAAGAACTTAAAAATTTAGGATATAATATCTTTACGAGAGATACAGAAAGTGACATATACAAAGTAGAGAACATATCAGAATATTTTATATATAACAATAATATTTATATTATATTTGCATATGGAAATGACAAAATTACAAGTGAAATGGATTTGGTAATAATTTAAAAGAAGCAGGTGTTAAACCTACTTCTTTTTTTGAAAATAAAAGGGGATGTTTTTTTATTTGAGTCAGATAACTTCCTGACTATGTTGATATTATAATAATGAATTTTGTCCATTGTGTGAATTAAAAGTGAAGAATTTATTAATTATTAAATTCTTCACCTTGCAAAAGTTTATATATATTTTACCAAAAGTTAAGGTTGTTCACCTAAAGTTAAAGTAAGTTCTTTTTCTGAACCGTCTCTATTAATTTTTAATTTCATTGTATCACCAATTTGATGAGAATTTTTAATTTCGTTTAGTTCATCCATTGATTTTATTGATTTTCCATCAGCTTCTATAATTACATCTCCAGCTTTTAAACCACCTTTTTCAGCAGAAGAAAAATCTTCTACAGATTTAACATAGACACCAACAACTAAATTATATTTTTTAGCAGTAGTTTCATCTAAATCAATACCAGAAATACCTATAAAAGGTCTCTTTACTTTACTATATTGAATCAATTGAGAAGTAATATCTGTTGTAGAATTGATAGGAATAGCAAAACCGATTCCCTCAATACCTGTACCAGATAATTTCAAAGTATTAATACCGATAACTTTACCTTCACTATTAACCAATGCACCACCACTATTACCAGAGTTTATAGCAGCATCAGTTTGGATACAAGTATAAGTCTTTCCATCTGAATCTGTTATTTTTCTATTTACAGCACTAATAATACCAGTTGTAACTGTACTTGTCATATTTACAGGATTTCCAACAGCCATTGCAAACTCACCAACTTTTACATCATCAGAATCAGCAAATTCAGCTTTTGTTAAACCAGATTTTTCAATTTTAATAACAGCCAAATCAGTTTGTTCATCTTGACCAACTATTTTTGCTTCATATTCAGTCTCATCATTAAATAATGTTACAGTAACTTTTGTTGCTTCTGAAATTTGATAATATGAATTTGATTCTGAAGAACTTGAAGATACAACATGATTATTTGTTAAAATATATCCGTCTTCACTAATTATAATTCCAGAACCAGAAGCAGTTGCAGTAGCAGAATTACTTCTACCAAAAATAGAAGTAGAATTTACAGTATATTCTATTTTTATTCCTACTATTGATGGCAAAATCTTATTTGCTGCATATACAGAAGTATCTGAATAGTTCTCTAAAGAAGTTTGTTTTACATATCCATCAGACTGTGTTGAAGTATTATTTGATGTACTTATAGAGGAACTACCTGTATTACCTATAAGTTTTGTTCTGATTGAAGGAACACCGAAACAAGTTCCTATTACAACAGAACAACCAACAACGCCACTAACAAAAGGTAGCATTACACTTTTTCCAAAACCAGATTTGTTCTTTTTAGTCTTATTATAAGATGTTGAACCTGTTACTGGTATAGCTTTAAATTTTTGATTATTTTGTTCGTTTTCATCCATTTTTTTACCTCCTAAATGAAATGATTTTATATTTATATAATAACCTAATTCTATATAAGAATACAAGAGCTTTGTGAAATTTGTGTGAAAAAAATGTAGTTATTAAATGTTTTTTATGATATAAAAATTCACAACCTTAGAAAATTTTTTGTATACAAGTTGCCACCTTAAGGGTTATATATATTTGATATGTATCCTGTTCATTACGTTTAAAAAGAAAATCTAAAATACCAAACTGAGCCTCTCTCACTCAGGCCAAAAATGTATATATGTATATGATTTTGAACTTTTCGAATGTGATTGGAGCAATATTAGAATTTCTTAAATAAATTTATGGAAAAAGTTCACGTCGAGCAAAGCGAGGACTAAGTGAAAGGGTGCCATAAATTTATTTTAGAAATTCATATGTTGCGTATTGAACCGAGAAAATGTTTCAAATCATATACATATATACATTTGTAACAATATAAAAGATGTCTTTTTTCTATTTTAAAAAATCTCTTGATTTAAAATAAAGAATTATAGTATAATAAGAAAAAAATCCTTGGAGGAAATGAAAATGAAAAGAAATAATGGAATAACAATGGTAGCATTAATTATAACAATAATATTAATATTGATTTTAGCAGGAATACCAATAGGAGTAGGAAGTAAAGTAATAAAACAATCAGAATTAGAAAATTTAAAAACAAATATGATGTTAATAAAAGTAAAAGGAAAAGAATATGTAGAAAATGCAAACTTTAATTTAGGAACAACATTTGAAAAAATAACAGACGAAAACGAAAAAAATAGCAGAATAGAAAAAGCAAAAGAAAAATTAAAGGGAGAAGAAGTTACAAGTTCAAACGAATTAGACGAAAAAATGGGAATAACAGAATCTCAATTTCAAGAAGATAAATCAAATTTGATTTTTTACTATAAATTATCAACACAAGACTTAGAAAATATGGGAATTTCAAAAGTGAAGTCTGATTCAAAGAATGGATTTTACATTATCAAATATGATGTAAAAAATGCACAAATAGATATTTACAACGAAAAAGGTTTTGAAAATCAAGATAAAACATATTACACATTAAATGAAATAGAAAATTTAAAAATATAAAAACAGAACTAATAAAATATGAATTTTAAGAATACAAAAATATGTAATAAAAAGAAATTATACAAAGAGGAAAAAGAAATGAAAGAAAAAGAAGAAGAAAGATTAACAAATTTAAAAGAAATAGAAAAAGAATTACACACAAAAGGATTTAAAAATATATGTGGAATTGATGAAGCGGGAAGAGGACCATTAGCTGGTCCTGTTGTTGTTGCAGGAGTAATAATGCCAGAAGGATCAATGATAGAGGGAGTTAACGACTCTAAAAAAGTTTCTGAAAAGAAAAGAGAGTTATTGTATGATAAAATAATTGAGGAAGCAATTAGCTATTCTGTTGCCATAATCGGACAAGATGTAATTGATGATATAAATATTTTGAATGCAACAAAAAGTGGAGTTACAAGTGTTGTTAAAGGTTTAGATGTAAGACCAGACTTGATTATAATAGATGCTCTTCAACATATAGATACAGATGGAGTACCATATGAATCAATAATAAAAGGTGATGCGAAATGCTATTCAATTGCAGCTGCATCAATTATTGCAAAAGTTACAAGGGATAGAATTATGAGAGAATGGGATAGTGTGTATCCTCAATATGGTTTTGCACAACATAAAGGTTATGGAACAGCAAAACATATTGCTGCAATTAAGGAGTATGGATTGTGCCCAATTCATAGAAGAAGTTTTACGGGACATTTTATTTAATATATTCCAAAAGTAAAATTGTATTTAAAATATAATGATTTTCATAAATATATTTAAGCAATTCTAATATTGCTCAAATCACATTTCAAATTCTCAAAACATATATATTTATGAAGAAAATTTAATATTTAAAAAATAGAATTATAAATAAGAAAGGTCGTAAATTTATGAATATTCTAGAAATAATAGAAAAGAAAAGAGAAAAGCAAGAGTTAACAAAAGAAGAGATTGAATATTTTGTAAAAGGCTATGTAGATGGAGAAGTTGCAGACTATCAAGCTGCAGCATTAGTAATGGCAATATTTTTAAATGGAATGACAAAACAAGAGACAACAAATTTAACAATAGCAATGGCACATTCAGGAGAAATATTAGATTTTTCAAAATTAAATAAAACAATAGTAGACAAGCATTCAACAGGAGGAGTAGGAGACAAAGTATCAATATGTTTATTACCACTAGTAGCATCACTTGGAGTACCAGTTGCAAAAATGTCAGGGAGAGGACTAGGATTTACAGGTGGAACAGTTGACAAAATGCAATCAATACCAGGATACAAAACAGACATAGATATCAACAATTTTATAAAAAATGTGGAAAACGTTGGTATAAGTATGATTTCACAAACAATGAACTTAGCACCAGCAGATAAAAAATTGTATGCGCTAAGAGATAGTATAGCATGTGTTGAAAGCATACCACTAATTGCATCAAGCATAATGAGTAAAAAAATAGCAAGTGGAGCAGAAAAAATCGTATTAGATGTAACTGTTGGAAAAGGTGCATTTATGAAAAACATGGAAAATGCAGAACTACTTGCAAATGAAATGATAGAAATAGGAAAACTTGCAAATAGAGAAACAGTATGTGTTCTAACAAATATGAATGAACCACTTGGGTATGCAGTAGGGAATAATTTGGAAGTAATAGAAGCTATAAAATTTCTAAAAGGGGATATGCCAGAAGACCTAAAACAAGTAGTATTAGAACTTGGAGCATATATGATAAAACTTGCGGGACTTGGAGAAAGTCTAGAAGAAAATAAAAACAAAATGCTAGAAAATATATCAAATGGAAAGGCCTTAAACAAATTTATAGAAATGGTCGAGAACCAAGGAGGAGATAGTTCATATTTAAAAGACACAAATAAATTTGAAAAAGCAAAAATAATTAAACCAATTATTGCAAAACAGAATGGATATATACAAGAAATAAATGCTGAAGAAGTAGGAAAAGTAGCTTGTGGACTTGGAGCAGGAAGAGTAAAAAAAGAAGATAGCATCGATTATACTGTAGGAATTATTTTGAATAAAAAAGTTGCTGACAAAGTAACAACAGGAGATATTTTAGGATATATTCACGCAAATAATCAAGAAAAGTCTGAAGAAGCGGAAATAAAACTAACAGAAATAATAAAAATAAGTAATAATAAAATTGAAAAAGAGCCAACAATTTTTGGTATTTGTAAATAAATTGTTGAAATTAAATATAATTTAGTGCTATAATGTCTTTATGGGGACGGTTCTGTTTGAGACATCGGTTCCAAATGAGACATTATTACCCAAAATGAAGTCATCACAAAAAGTACATAAAAACTTTGAAAGACAAAAAAGGAGTGAAATATAATGAAAAATAATAAAGAGAAAAAAATAAAAAACAAAGAACAAAAGAAATATGATAAAGGACAAGTATTTGTAAAAATAATGGCAGGAATCCTATCATTATTAATGATTTTATCAGTAGCAGGTTCATTAATATTTTCTTTAATTTAAAAATCAACAACATTATTATAGAATAATCAGAAAAATAGTAACAATAAAAAATTAAAACATACATAGTTGAAACGAAAAAAATATTCTCAAAATTTGAGAGAAGGTGTAATATGGAAAAAAGTATAAGTAATAGCTGGATAAATTTTTATAATGAAAATATATTAAAAGGATTTCAAAACCTAAGTGAAAATCCATTCACATTATTTACAACAATATTGGACATAGTCATAGTTTTATTTCTATTATATTGTTTTGTAAAGATGGTAAAAGGGTCTAGAGCGTGGCAATTAATAAAAGGAATAGCATTTCTAATAATTGCAACATGGCTTAGTGGATTATTAAATTTGAAAATATTAAACTCAATTTTAACAGGAATAATGAATTGGGGAGTAATAGCAATAATTGTAATATTCCAACCAGAGTTGAGAAGAGGGTTAGAACAATTAGGAACAAATAAATTTACAAAGTTTTTTGGGTTAGATAGTGATGTGGCAACAAAAACAAAAGAAGATATTTATAAAGTTGTTATAGCAGCAACAGAACTTTCCAAAACTAAAACAGGAGCATTAATAGTACTAGAAAGAGATATAAATATTCAAGATATAATTGCAACAGGAGTTCCAATGAATTCTGAGGTATCACCACAATTATTGGTAAACATATTTGTACCAAAAACACCATTGCATGATGGAGCAGTTGTTATAAGTAATAACAAAATTGCAGCAGCAGCGTGTGTTTTACCACTTGCAGACGACCCAGATATAGCAAAAGAATTGGGAACAAGACATAGAGCTGCAATCGGAATTTCAAAAGAATCTGACAGTATAGTAGTTGTTGTATCAGAAGAAACAGGCAAAATATCTGTAGCAAAAGATGGAACTTTAATTGCTGATGTTAGAGAAGATGTTTTGAAAAAAATCTTGATTAGTAATGTTGTTACAAAAAGATTTGCACAGAAAAAAACAGTAAAAAATAATAAATTCGAAAATATAAAAAAGAGATTCATCAGTAAATCAAAATCAGAAAATAAAGAAGAAACAAAAGAAAATGAAAACAAATAACAAAAGTCGCTTAAAAGGCGGCTTTTATAAAATTCTTTAGACAAAATACATATGTTGAGAAAGGAATATTACAAAAAATGAGAAATATAAAATTAACAATAGAATATGATGGAAAAGACTTTAATGGATGGCAAAAACAACCAACAAAATTGAATATTCAAGGAACAATAGAACAGGCTATAAAAATAGTAACAGGTGAAGATGTGGACTTAATGGCATCAGGCAGAACAGATGCTGGAGTTCACGCATTTGGACAAGTTGCAAACTTTAAAACAAATTCAAATATTCCAATTGAAAAAATGCCGATTGCCATAAATTCAAACTTAAAAAAATCAATAAGAATTATATCTGCAGAAGAAGTTGACGAGAGATTTCATAGTAGATTAACATGCAAACGTAAAACATATAGATATGTTATAAATAATTCTGAATTTTCTTCAGCAATATACAGAAATTTAGAAACTCACATACCACAAAAATTAGACATAGAAAAAATGAAACAGGCAGCAAAATACTTTGAGGGAGAACACGATTTTAAAGCTTTTAAAGCTAGTGGAACAAGTAGTAAAAGTAGTGTAAGAACAATTTATAAAGCAAGGGTTTATGAGATGCCAAATAACAGAATTTACATAGAATTAACAGGAAATGGATTTTTGTATAATATGGTTAGAATTATTGCTGGTACATTAGTTGATGTTGGAACAGGAAAAATACAGCCTGAATATATAGAAAAAATAATTGAGTCTAAAGACAGAAGCTTGGCTGGAAAAACATTGCAACCAAATGGGTTGTATCTATTAGAAGTAAATTATGAATAATAATTAAATTTGTATAAAATAGTAAAAAAGCAGTTTTATTAATACAACATTTTCTTCAAAATTAAGATAAAAATATTAAAAGACTAGAACTAATAATTATAAAAAGTTCTAGTCTTTTAATCGTCATCTAATTCGTCAAACAATGGGCTATCATAAAAGTCCTTTAGTTTTATATCAAGCCCCCTACATATTCTAAGTATAGTCAATGTTTTTGGATTTACAAATTTCTTGTTAACAATTCCTTCAAGTGTTGATTGCGTAATCCCACATATTGTTGATAATTTGTTTATTGTAATATCTCTTTCATTGCAAAGTTCAACTATGCGATAGCTAACAGCAGAAATTAAAGTCATTTTTTCACCTTCTTATAGAAGAAGTATAACAAAAAATTTGAGAGAAGATTAACTGTTGACAGGTGACAATAAAAAAAGTTATATAGTAAAATATTTGAGAGAAATATAAAAAACAAAGGAGAAAGAGGATGAAAAAATTTAAAATTACAAGAGAAATAAATGAAGAAAATGCTATAACATTAGTTGCTCTAACAGTAACAATTATTATTTTACTAATATTATCAGGAATAGCAATAGCAACATTAGGCGGAGAAAATGGTTTATTTGCAAGAGTAAAACAAGCAAAAAAGGCACATGTGCAATCAGAAATGCAAGAACAATTGACACTAGCATTAAATAGTTTGCAAATAGACAAAAATGGCAGTGCAAGCTTAGACGATGTAACACAGGAATGGATAAGTTCTGTAATTTCAAGTGATTATAGTCCAACAATAAAAGAAGATGCATCATTAAATGGAAAATTAGTTGTAATGAATAAAAGAAATATAACTGGAAAATTTTTAATAGGTCAAAATCTAGAAATAAGTTCATCTGAATATAATTTAAGTAGTTTAGAGTTTGAATATGAAACAGAAAAAATAGAAAATGGAAAAGTAAAAATACTTATAAAAATAACAGATAAAGTAAATGGACTTAAACGAGTAGATTATCCAGAAGCAAGTAAAGATTCAATAATAATGGAAAATAGAAAAATACCATTAGGAATAGATTATTATGTAGAATTAGGAAAAGAATATAAATTTGTAATAACAACAGGAGACGGAAATAAAACAGAAAAAACAATAAAAATAGATGATTATTATTATAATGTAACAAAAACATTAGGAGAAAGTGCAACAATAGATAACAATGTAACAAAGGCAGCATATAACAAAACATATGAGGCAACAGTATCGACAGAAGGAAATTATGCAATAACAGGTTTAACAGTAACAATGGGAGGACAACAAATTACAACTTCAGGAAATAATGTGGTTGATATTAATACAGGAAAAATAAAAATAGAAAAAGTAACAGGTGATATTGATATAAAAGCAACGACTAAAAAGTTGGAAATACAATACACAGCAATAGCAGTAAGTAAAAGTAGTAGTGCAAATAATACAAGTTCAGAAAAAGAAAATTCAATAGAAAAGGGAACAACATTGTATATAAATTTAATAGCAACAGTAGAAGGCAATAGATGTACAGTATCTTTAAAATCAGATAATTCAAAATCAGTACCATATCCAGTAACATCAAATGGAAAATATACATTTAAAGTAAGTGGAGCATATAATGGAAAGACAATAAGTGAAGAAAAAGAGGTAATAGTAAATCAATATCAAGCACAAGGAGGATTTGTTCAATATGATGCAGGAAATTGGACAAAAGAAGAAATAGAAGAACTAAAAAAGCAAAGATTATATAATATAAACAAAGAAAAAACATATAATGATAAATATAGTTTAAATACAGATGAATATGACAAAAGTGCATTAAATTTTACATTTGGTGGATTTACATATAAAGAAGATACAGAAAATAAAGAATATATAGACAATGGAATATTAGCAACAAGCAAAAATCAATGTATAAGCAGTTATTATGATTCAACAGAATATCAACCAATTAATAAAGGAGGATGGCAAGTATTAACAAGTACAGTAAATGATGGAAAAACATATGTAACGCAATTAGTACATGCAGGTAGTTCAGAAAATTTTGTATTTTATAATCCTAACCCAACTTATGAAAGGATGGAATATATTTTCAATTCAAGAAACGATAATTATGGTTCTAACTTGCCGAATGGAAAAAAAATAAATAAAAGAGATTGGCAAATGTACATAGATGAGAAACAAAAGGATTTGATAGAAGACAAAACAGATACTGATGGAAATGTAATAAAAGATATTCATACAATAAAAAAGGTAGAGGGAGAAAATACAACAAATATAATGAGAAAAACTGGAACATATTATTGGTATTCAGATGGAGGACATCATGGAATAAGTCGGTCAGCATTATCATGACATACATGATTATTTTGTGTATATTAGTAGTTATAGTGGATATATTCAAGAAAATTTATTAGAAAGAAGTGATTATAATAGTTTAAACCATAAATATGAACAATCAACATATGGAAAAGGCAGATGTTTGGGAATAAGACTTGTAATTACACTAAAATCAGGAGTTTACATTAAATCTGGAACTGGAACAGAGGAAGACCCATACATATTAGGAAAAGACTAAAGAAAGTAACCAATTCCAACAAAAAGCATAAAATATAGTAAAAAGGATTTACAGAATCAACATTTTTTAAACTTTACAATTAACAAAAGAGTTAACGTTGAAAGGAGAAAAAGAAATGAACACTTTACTAATATTTTTTGCTTTACCAATAGCAGTAATAATAATATCAATAGCACTACAAAAAATCTTCAAATGCCCATTTTTAGTAGCAGGAATAATTTTTGCAATATTCCTAACAGTAACATTTGTAATAGGAAATCTAAACTTTTTAGTAGCAACCATAGCATACACAATACTAGCATTTATAACCGCAGTAATAACAAATATAATTTGCAGAATACTTAGAGAACTCGATAGGAGAGAAGGAGAAAGAGAAGCTGGTTGTTGCAATAGAAGAAATAGAAATTCAAATAATAACAATAGTGAAACACAATTATTATCAATAACGCGGAGGATGTTCAAACAATGATGATGGGAATCTATTAACAATAAGCAGTAATGGAGGTAACGGAGTCGAAAATGATTTACTGACAATTAATACAAGTTACCCAAACAATAATAGTAATAATGGAAGCACTTGTAGTTGTAATACATCAAATGACTCGATAGCAGTTAGAGCAAATGTATTTCCTAATAATAACACAAATGGAAGAACAGGAAGCTTTTGTGGATGCTTTAGAAGAAGGTAGAAAATGTCGAATTTTGCGATGAAAAAATGTTGCAAAGTTCGGCTTTTTGTAGTATCATAAATATACTTTAATTTTATTCAAAAATTTTTTCGTGTTCTAAATCGATGAACAAAAGTCCAGAAATATAACAAAAATAAAGAAGGTGATATTAAATTATAAAAAAATAAAATTAACTTTCAAATTAATATTGACAAATCTAAGAACAAAGATTATAATAAAGGAGGTAAAAGTAATATAGAAATATTTACACATGGAGATTATATAAAATATAAAAAATTATTTAAAGGAAAATTTGCCGAAATATATAGAGAAGAAAGTGAACAAAATCAAAATATTTTCACAGTATTAGAACAAGGTGAAGAATATTTTGCAACAAATAATAGGCATGACAAAATATTTAGAACCATACTAGATAAAAAAGAAGACACTGTCGAATTAATAAACAAAGCAATAAAATCAAAATTAATAGAACAAGACATTGAAAAATATAACAGTAGTTTTGTAAATAAAATATTTAAAAATAGGGAGGCAGATGTTGTTTACAAACTAAAAGACAGAAATATTTTTTTCTTAATAGAACATCAAACCAAAATAGATTATTCAATGCCATACAGAATATTAGAATATGAAGTCGCAATAATAGAAAGTGCAATAAATATGAATAAAATTAAAAATAAAGAATACAAAATTCCGTTGGTTATACCAATTGTCTTATATACAGGAAATAAAAAATGGAATGCAAAAAAGTATTTAAAAGAATGCCAAGAGGAATTTGAAAGAATAAAAATACCTTTAGGCAATTATAACTTAGTAGATATTAATGATTTTACGGAAGAAGAATTAATAAATGACAAAACTTTTTTATCAAAAATGATGTTGATAGAGAGGGGAAAAAACATAGATGAAATCATAAAAATACTTAATGAAGTGGTACTAAAAACAAAAGATGAAGATAAAGAACTTCTCAAAAGAATTATATTGATAATTTTTGAGGAAAAGATTGGATACAAAGAAACAATGAAATTAATTGATAAATTAGAAGGAGGTAATAAAGAAATGCTAGCTGTTGTAGAAACAATAAGAAGGGAAAACCAAATGTATATAAATATGGGACGAAAAGAAGGACGAAAAGAAGTACGAAAAGAAATGAAAAATAATTTGTATCAAATAGCAAAAAAATTAATAGAAAGAAATACACCCAAAGAAGATATATTAGAGATAACAGGGCTAAAAGAAAAAGATATAGAAAAAATAGTAAAGATGAACCAAGAAAAGCCACAATAAAATTGCTTGATAATTTTACATTTTTATGTTAAACTAATAAATGCAAAACATTTTAGGAGGAATAAAAATGTTAGAAATTATAGAAGATACAATAATAGACGCAATAAAACTATTACCATTTCTATTTATAACATATTTAATTATGGAATACATAGAACATAAAATGGGGCACAAAACAAAACACGCAATAAAGAAATCAGGAAAATGGGGACCAATTATAGGAGGAATATTAGGAGCTTTTCCGCAATGTGGATTTTCAGTATCAGCAACAAATTTATATGCAGGACGAGTTATAACATTAGGAACATTAATTGCTGTATATTTATCAACATCAGATGAAATGTTACCAATATTTATATCAGAAGCAGTTTCACCAATAATTATATTAAAAATATTAGGAATAAAAATTATAATAGGAATTATTGCGGGAATTATAATAGATTTAGGCTTACACGTAATAAAAAATAAAATAATGAAAAACAAAGAAAATAATATAACCGAAAGTGAAGAAAACGATGATGATGAAATAGGCCATATATGTGAAGAAGACCATTGCCATTGCAATGAAAGTGGAATATTAAAATCAGCAATACATCATACTTTAAGCATATTGATGTTTATAATAATAATTACATTTATTATAAACACTGCTGTACATTTTGTTGGGGAAGAGACTATTGCAAGTTGGATATTAAATAGACCAGTAATAGGACCACTAATTGCCTCATTAATAGGCTTAATTCCAAACTGTGCAGCATCAGTAATAATAACAAATATGTATTTGGACAAGGTTATTTCACTTGGAAGTATGATATCAGGATTATTAACAGGTGCAGGTGTTGGACTTGCAGTATTATTCAAGACAAACAATAAAATAAAAGAAAATATAGGAATTCTTATTTTATTATATGCAATAGGAGTTATTTCAGGAATTATAATTGATTTAATAGGATTTACAATATAAAAAAACTGCAGTTCAGTAACATACAAAACTAAAATGAATTCATAGAATTTGTCGCTGAACTGTAAATAAAAAACTGTCATTAGGTAGTAAACCAGTGACAGTTTTATTTTTTAATTTTTCTTTTTATTTCTTAAATTAACAACAATAGCATCTTCATTATCAAAAATATAATTAGAATCTGTTGTATCAGTTTGAACTGGATCAATTTCATTTCTAGCATCTATAAAGTCCAATTTTTTAGGATTAAATTTCTTTTTAGGTAATCCATTTTCTGTATCTTCAGTTTCAGTAGTAACACCATCTGAATATTTACCAAAATCATAAGTTTTAACCTTTTGAGCTTCTTTATATTTTGATGCAAGATAATTAAGTTTTCCTTGACCAGCCATTGATTTACCATTGCCACCTCTGATTTTATAAGCACAGTCTTTTTGACCAAGATTTTGTAGTTTACCAGGTTTAAAGTATGGAACAAACTTCCATTCAACACTACCATGTTTAGAATCATATTTCATCTTATCAAAATCAATAGTGTTCCCCATAGACCATTCTCTTTTTTGTCCAAATTCAACACTCCACCATTCTAACTCATCCTTAGTTCCACCACCTGTAAATATTTTACTTGCACAGTTTGATAAAATTGTTTGTTTAGCACCAGAAACATTTAATTGTTCAAGGTTTTGAGCAGATATAACGGTACCAATTTTATATTTTCTATACATTGTAAATATAGGTTCTGTAGCTTTGCAAATAAAATCTGGAAATTCATCAATATATAAGAAATTTGGAACTCTAGATTTTTCAGTACCAGGTCTTCTTAAAACAGCATTTTGCATAGAAATTAAGAAGAAAAGACCAAAAGCTTTATGGTTTGAAGCTCCTAAATCACCACGTCTAGTGCAAATAAAAGTAATTTCACCATTTTTAAGAGCTTTATCAAAATCAATATTATTATGTCTATTACATAAAATAGATTTTACTCCAGGAATTCTTAATAATCTATCAAGAATATCTGCTACAACAGAAATGAAAGTCTCTGTATTGTGTTTATTAGGAGAGTCTTTATAAAAATTATTTTTAAAATAAACAAGTTGAGTATTATATTTCTCCTTTAATTCTTCATCATGTTCTAGAATTTTACACATTTTCTCTATTAATTCAAAGTTTGTAAACATCTTTAACATATCATCTAAGTTTGGTAACATACCTTCATTGATCCTAGGGTACATTTCTTTTAATAATATTGAAACATTTTCAATTGCCTGAATTACTTGAAGCTCTTTAAAAAGTTCATATTTTGAAATGTCAACCATAGCTTTCATTACTGAAGAAATAGTAATTGCTATTTTATTTATATCATCATAAACAAAAGGATTTAAACCAATTGAATTTTTATCTGATGGGTCTATTATATTATAAGATAAACCAAAGTTTTTGCAGACACTAATCATATCATCTGAAATTTCTCTATCAGGAGAAAGAACAGTTATACCACAATTTCTATATGTAATTCCAGCTGAAGAGTCCAAAATCATTTTTTTCATATAACCTTTATAAACATCTTCTTTACCTGTAGAAGGAGTTAACATATTTAAATTAAAGTTAGTATTTAAATAATCATTATCATAAGGCTTATCTAATACAGCAATTCCAGTTTTTAAAGCAGTAAATCCCATTTCTTTAGCTACTTCTCTAAAGAAAAACTTCCTTTCCAAATCTCTAGCTATCATTGGTTCATAAACTAAAGATGTTTTGCCAGAACCAGAAGCACCACATACAAATAAAGATTGATATCTAGATACTTCAGGCATTGTTATTTGTTCAGCAGTTTCACTATTTTGGAACATATAAATATCACAAGTATATGGACCATGTCCTTGTTTTTTATCAGATAAATCAATTCCACCATAATCCCAGATAGATTGAGTCATATCTTTACTATCATTTACTCCAAAGTATAGGAAATTGAATACTTTTGGAATCATTAATACTGGTAACAAAATTGTCAAAGAAGTCATAGCAGGTCGTATTAAATCAGAGAAATTTGTTACTAAATCTACATATCCAGGGTTAAATACAAGCAAAAGCCATGCACCCATATTAAGCCATTGTATAAACATCGAAATTGCAATTATACTTAATCCAATAATGTATATATTGAATAATGTAACTTTTCTACTTTTTGTTGAAGCAAATTCTGAACTTCCTGAAAATAGAAATGCAAACACAGGACATGCCAATGCAAATGTATACATTAATGGTCCCCAGTATGAATAAGAAACTCCAGTAAATAACATTAATAAGAATTCTACAATTCTATCTACTGCAAAATATACAGTTAAAAGTGTTAACACATATGTTGCAAATGTGTTTCTACTAGTTCCTAATTTCTTTAAAAATTTATCTATTATTTTCATTATATAATTGCCCCTTTTTATTAATTATATTTTGTTGCTATTTTTTATTATAAGAAAATTTAAAAAATTCTTATATTAAAGTATGTTTTAATTCTATTACTACATATCTATTATCCTATAAAATGGGCAAAAAAACAAGTATTTTTGCAAAAAAAGTTGCATAAAACACTATAATTTTGCTACAATTCACAGCTTTAAAAAATTTTTGTGTGCAAGTTGCCACCTTAAGGGTTATATATTTGATGTTGTATTCTGTTCATTACGTTTAAAAAGAAAATCTAAAATACCTAACTGAGCCTCTCTCACTTATGACAGAAATGTATATATGTATATGATTTTAAACTTTTCGAATGTGATTAGAGCAATATTAGAATTTCTTAAATAAATTTATGGAAAGCGTTCACGTCGAGCGAAGCGAGGACTAAGTGGAATTATCCATCAATTTATTTTAGAAATTCTTATGTTGCGTATTGAACCGAGAAAATGTTTCAAATCATATACATATATACATTTCTGTCGTGAGCATTCCTCATTTATTTATTTAATATTTTCTATTTTTCACTTCAATCAAACGAATACAACATCAAATATATAACCCTTAAGGTGGCAACTTGCACACACAAATTTTTTAAAGCAGTGAATTGTAACACAATTTTCAGAATAAATTCAAATAAAGCGACATATAATAATTAAAATTACATAAAAGTGAGGGGATGGATTTATGCAAGAAGAATTTAGAAAAGAACAATTAATAAAAGATAAAAGCGAATTCGATAAAGAAATTGAATTAATAAGAAATATAATTAAAACAAGAGAAGAATTAAAAAATGACAATAAAAACTTTGAATTTGCCGAAATGGAATTAGTAGATTATTATATATATCATATAAAAGCAAACCAAGCAAAACTAAATTATTTACTTAAATTAGCAAAAGCAAATGGAATAACAATAGATAGAATAAAACAATTAAAATATGAAAATTATGACGAAGAGATAGGGTAGAAAGTAGAATCTTTTTTGTGAATTACACCAGTAAATATAGTTATAAAAATAAATGAATATATGTCCATATTTATTCATACAAATGTATAAATAAAGTTTGAAGAGGGATGAGTATGGATACAAATATAATTACATATTTAGCATGCATATGTTTTTTATTTATTTTTGGAAGAGTGTTTATTGTTCCAATAAAAAAGATTTTAAAGTTAGTTATTAATTCTATTTTGGGTGGCGTTACTATTTTTTTGATAAATCTTGTTGGTGGGATATGGGGATTCCACATGGGACTTAATATTTTTACAAGTATTTTAGTAGGGTTACTTGGACTGCCAGGGGCAGTATGTTTAGTAATTATAAAGTTATTAATATAAAAGACGGGATTGAAGACCCGTCCCCCAATCCCGAAAAAAACAGGAAAGAAGACATGCGTCCTCAATCCTGATTTTTTTCTATTCAACTGTAACTGATTTTGCTAAGTTTCTAGGCTTATCAACATCCAGACCTTTTTCCTTAGAAATATGATAAGCAAGTAATTGTAATGGAACAATTGATAAAATAGGGGAAACAAAACAATTTGTTTCAGGAATATCAATTACAACATCAAACATACTCTTATCAATATCTTGGTTAGAAACAACCAAAGTTTTAGCACCACGAGTAATAACTTCTTGAATATTACTTACAGTCTTTTTAACCAAATCTTTATCAGTCATAATACTAATAACAGTAACACCATTTTCAATTAAAGCAATAGGACCATGTTTCAATTCACCAGCTGCATAACTTTCAGAATGAATATAAGAAATCTCCTTTAATTTCAAAGAACCTTCTCTTGCAACTGTCTCATCAATACCTCTGCCCAAGAAGAATATATCTTTTTCTTGATAAATCTGCTTAGCAAATTTGTCAATTTTTTCATCACAATTTAAAACATCTTCTATTTTTTTAGGTAATTCCAAAATGCTTTTCTTAATATCAACTAATAAACTTTCATCAGCTATACCAAGTATTTCTGCAAAATAAATTGCTAAAATAGTCATTAAAACAACTTGAGAAGTATATGCTTTTGTAGAAGCAACTGCTATTTCTGGTCCGGCATGTGTATAAATTGAATAATCTGCTTCTCTTGTTATAGAACTACCAATAACATTAGTAATTGCAATAGTTTTAGCACCTTTTTCTTTTGATAATTTTAAAGCAGCTATTGTATCTGCAGTTTCTCCTGATTGAGATAAGAAAATACATAAAGTTTTATCATCTACAATTGGATCTCTATATCTAAATTCTGATGCGATATCAACTTCTGTAGGAATTCTACAAAGTTTTTCAATAGAATTTTTTCCTGTAAGACCTGCATGCATTGCAGTACCACAAGCCACAATATAAATTTTATTTAAACATGATAAATATTCTTTTGTGAATTTAAGTTCATCAAATTCACATTTTGAATTTACATTTACTTTAGCACCTATTGTTTCTCTAATAGCAGTTGGTTGTTCAAAAATTTCTTTTAACATGAAATCGTCATAACCTTCTTTTTCAGCTGCTGTAGCATTCCATTCAATAGACTGTGTTTTCTTTTCAATTTCATTTAAATCTTTATCATAAAACTTTGCTGAATCTTTTGTTAAAACAACAAATTCTAAGTCATTTAAAAGATAAAAATCTTTTGTATAAGAAAGTATAGCTGGTATATCTGAAGATAAATATTTTTCGTCCTCACAAGTTCCTATAACTAATGGGCTGTCTTGTCTTACAACTATCATATTATCTGGGTAAAGACTAGAAATAACTTCAAGTGCAAAACTTCCTTTTAAATTTAAACAAGCATTTTTTACAGCTCTTAAAAATTTTAAATCATCATTTTCTTTATCTTTTGTAAAATAATAATGTATTAAATTAGGGATAACTTCTGTATCTGTTTGAGAATAGAATGTATATCCTTTTTCTGTTAAAAATTTTCTTAATTCATTGTAATTTTCAATAATTCCGTTATGAACTACACTAAATGTTTTTGAATTATCTTGATGAGGGTGAGAGTTCTCCTTTGATGGCTTTCCGTGTGTTGCCCATCTTGTATGAGCAATACCAATAGTTCCTTCTAATTTATCAATTCCATCTAAATTTGATAAGTTTTTAACTCTTCCTTTATCTTTCATTATTGATAATCCATCTTTTTCAATTGTTGAAATACCAGCAGAGTCATATCCTCTGTATTCCAATCTTGTTAGCCCTGCTAAAAGAATAGGGCATGCTTTTTTTGTTCCTATGTAACCTACAATTCCACACATAATTAAGTCCTCCTAAATATATATTAAAAGTAATTTTAAAAAATTAATTTGATACATTAACACATCAAAATAAAATTGATAGAGTTAAAACATCTGAATCAATATTTTTAAAATTTATGGAATTGAAAGTATGCAAACTTAAAATATTAACTTCTGTTCTAATATTACTATTAGTTTTTAATTAATACTGATGACCTTAAGTAAAAGCCACTAGAGCATCCGCCGAATTTTTCGATAACTCTAGACCTCGTCAACCTCCTGAAAATAGTGGTCCTGGCGCTTGAAAAATAACTCCTTTCTTGATATTTTTATGCATCTTTCAATTTTACTTTATTATATTACATCAAAATGCATTTTGGTGCAAGTGTTTTTTATTATTTTTTAAAAACAAAAATACAAGCTCCAAAAAGGAGCTTGTAAATGTTACACTTTCCATCAAAAGTGTTTTATTCAATTAACTCTGCGTTACCTAATGAAACCTTTAATTTAAAATCTTTACCAACATCAATTTTTTTCCAATCATCTAAAGAAATTAAATAGGTTTTTTGTTTGTCATTTACAATACCAGTTATTTGATATTGTTGTGATTTGGAACTTTCTCTTTCATCTGAAGCAAGATTTAAATTTCCCCAGTAAGGATTTTTATCTTTTCCAGATGTTTTAACACTACGTTCATAGAGCCATTTATCAATTTCATAATAATATTTTGTTTGATAAACAGGTTCTTCTCTGTAAACTGGATCTTCATAGTATTCAGTTTCATAATATGTTTCATATATTGGCTCACTATGTTCTTCTTCTTCAAAGTATCCATTTCCCAAATCATTATAGGTATAGTATGTATTATATCCTGTAATTCGTTCTTTGGGAACTTCTCTTGATTTAGTTTCATAATGATCTAATACAGTGTCATAATGGTGAATTTCTTGCACTGAATGCAATAGCCGCGCATTTGAGGGTAATGACCAGTCACTTTCTTCAACTGTTTGATATTTTTCAATATCAATTGTCCTATTCCAAGATACTTCAGTTACATGCATGGTAACTTCTTTAGGCTGTACTAAAGTAATAATCCCAGTTATGAATAATGCTATGATAAGACCAAAGAAAATGTATCTAAATACAGAAGATGATTTGAAAGATAAAAAATTACTTTTAAGATTTTTCAAAGTGTTTTTTTTATTTTCATCCTCTGCATAAGAAGCCTCACCAGCGGTTGGCGTTGGAGTAGTATTTTTTGAATCACTATTTAAGGTTTTCTTTTTTTGGATATCAAAATAATTTTCATCACTTTCTGCTCTTGAAGCACCACAGCAAGTACAGGTATCATAATTGTCAGAATTGTAGCTTTGGCAATAACTGCACATCCAGTCAGGATTTTTATTTAATTTTTTAGCTTTATCATCAGGAACATAATTATCCTTAATGTTTTTTGGTAAAGTAGGTTTAAAATCTTTATCCCTTTGCCGTCCACAATTAGGGCAAACTTGATATCTACCTAATATTTCTTCTGTTTTACAATATGGACATTTCCACCGCCCTTCAACTATTCTTCCCATAATGTTCCTCCTTTTGTTGTTTTTTATAATTGTATTGTATGTTTGAGTTAACTGTTTTTTTTACAAAATGTTGCTTTATAAAAATTTATATGAAATTATGTCAAATTAACACCGATATATTCAAAATGTATAAATTAGTCTTGCTTTACTATCTACTTATAGTTTATAATAAATGTAAAAAATATAAAAGGAATGAAAAAAATGTTTAACATAGAAGAAGAATTAAAAAAATTACCAGGAAAACCTGGAGTATATGTAATGCACGACAAGGACGACAATATAATCTATGTAGGAAAAGCAGTTTCATTAAAGAACAGAGTAAGGTCATATTTTAGAAAAACAAATAAGACCGAAAGAATCAAGAAAATGGTAAGTTTAATAGACCACTTTGAATACATAGTTGTTGACAATGAAGCAGAAGCATTAATTTTGGAATGCAACTTAATTAAGAAAAACAGACCCAAATTCAATGTTTTATTAAAAGATGACAAAACATATCCGTATATCAAAATAGATGTAAAATCAGATTATCCAACAGTAGTAATAACAAGAAGACTTATAAATGATGGGGCAAAATATTTTGGACCATATGCAAATCCAGGTGCTGCAAAGGAAATGATAGATTTTATAAAACAAAAATATAAAATACGCCAATGTAGAAATTATCAAGGTAGAACAAGGCCCTGTTTAAATTATCACATAAAAAGATGTTTAGCTCCATGTATGGGATATGTAACGCCAGAAGAATACAAAAAACAAATTGATGAAATAATTGATTTGCTAGAAGGAAAAACAGATAAAATTTTAAAAGAACTAGACAAGCAAATGCAAGAAGCATCAGCAAAACTAGATTTTGAAAAAGCAGCAGAACTAAGAGACAGAAAGTTAGCAATAGAAAGAGCATCATCAAAACAAAAAGTATCAAATATTTCAGAAAACAACATAGATGTTATAGGACTATACAAATCAGAATTAGAGGTGTGTATAGAAATTTTCTTTGTGCGTGGAAGTAAAATGATAGGAAGAGAACATTACTTTTTCCCAGAATTAAAAGATATGGAAGATAGTGAAATTTTATCAGGATTTATAAAACAATATTATTTAGAAAATCCAAATATACCAAGCAAAATAATGCTGAGAGAAGAATTACCTGAAAAAGATGTAATAGAGCAATGGTTATCCACAATGTTAGGAAAAAAAGTGGAATTGAAAAGCCCTAAAAAAGGCGAAAAACTAAGATTTGTAGAGATGGCAGAAAATAATGCAAAAGTCACACTAGAAAACAAGGAAAAAGACAAATCAGAAATATTAATGGAACTAAAAGATGCACTTAAAATGGACAAATTACCACGAAAAATCGAAACATATGATATATCAAATATATCAGGAGAATTCATGGTTGCGGGAATGTGTGTAATGCAAGATGGAGTTATTAAGAAAAACTTATCAAGGAGATTTAAAATAAAAACAGTTTTAACACAAGATGACCCTAAATGTATGGAAGAGGTTGTTACAAGAAGATTAGCACATTCAATAGACCACGAAGATAAAGGATTTGGAAAATTGCCAGATGCAATATTTGCAGATGGTGGTATAACACAAATTAGAGCAATAAGAACAGCTATAAACAAATATGAAAATCTGGATATAAAAATATTTGGTATGGTCAAAAATGACAAGCATCAAACAAGAGCATTGATAGACGAAAATAGAAATGAAATACCAATTTCAGAAAATCTTATGAATTTAATAACAAGATTCCAAGACACTGTACATGATACAGCAATTACATATCACAGAAAATTACGTGCTAAAGCAATTACTAAATCTGAGTTAGACGATATTGAAGGAATAGGTGAAGTTAAGAAAAGGGAATTACTTAAAAAGTTTGGAAGTGTTGAAAAAATAAAACAGGCTTCAAAAGAAGAATTAATGCAAGTAAAAGGAATAACAGAAAAAATAGCAGAACAAATAAAAAAATAGGGATTAGAGGTTTGCTACCTCAAATCTCTATTTTTTAAAATATAGGATTAAGGGGACGTTACCCCCAAAATCCATATTAGTTCATGCAAGGCAAACGAATTTATTTAGAGACTAAATATATATTATCCATAACAACTTCAGAATTAGGACCAATTTCAGATTTATAAAGCAAAGAAATATTCTTAAAATCAGACTCTTCCTTAATTCTATTCAAAATAGCATCATTATCCATATATGACTTAATAGATAAAATATAAGAATCTTCATTATTTAAATTTTCATCATCGATAACACAATGAAGCTCATCATTATTATTAACATTAACAATTAAAGTTTTATTATAAATCATCATTTCTGGAACACTTTGCATATGATTAAAGAAATTATCATAAACATACACAAAAGATTTATCATTATTTTCTTCAGCAATATCTAAAATATTTTTATAATTCTCATACAAGAATAATGGCTTAGAAAATATAAAACCATTTATTACTAAAGCAAGAGAAATTGCAATAAATAAAATATTTCTATATTTGAATTTAATAAATTCATTTAAAATAAAGAAAAATGTTAAAACCACAAAAGGGATAACAGGCATTATGTATCTCAACTCTTGGAAAGATGTCATTCTAACAGCTATAAAATAGTAAAAAATACTTGGTACAATTGTAACTAAAACAATAAACTTTTCTTTACTTTTTACACATAAAACAATAGTAGCAATTGCAAATAAAATTAGTGTAACAACCATTAAAGCTACATTTGAGTTATTTATACTAAAAGCATAAGCAAGATGCTTTAAATATTCAAAAACATGAATAAAATATCCACTATTTTCTAAATTTGAAACACCTCTATCTGAAAATAACAAATGTTTTATACAAGGTACAAATATAAGAATTCCAACAGCTGCATAAACAATATGTGCAACAACATATTTAGAAATTATTTTTTTATCTTTTTTAGTTCTTATCATTTCAATTAACATTATTGCAAATATGAAAAATGCATAAATTGCAAAAAAGTATTGTGTTAAAAATCCCAAAACAGTTGTAACTCCAAGCTGAATCGTAAACTTTTTATCCATTATAAAATCATTTTTATATAATTTTAAACTCAAATAAAAATAAATTAAAATAAATAATGTAAGAAGCATGTACATTCTTTGGAAAATAACCATAGAAATTGTACCCATTGATAAACCATACAAAATTAAAACAGGTATTATCAAATGTTCTTTATTTAATAATTTTAAAATTTTTATAAGAACATAGCAACTTAATATAAAAGCAATGATATTAACTATAAAAGTAGAGTACATTGAATATTTTCCACCAAAGAATAAAGTTGAAAAATGAACAAGTGTATAAAAAAATGGTGGATGATTATCACGTGCTTGGTTCATATATAAAGCTTTAAAATTAAATAAATTATTAAAAGTTAATGTCATAGAATTTTTAAAATAATCACTATTTCTCCAAACTGGATCATTTCCGGTATCATAAGCGGAAATTAAACCATCATTTGGGTTAACAGAAGTACATAAAGTATAGCCTTCGTCTTCATGTAGACCAACTTTTTTTGTCTGATAAAAAACAATTATTCCAGACATTATTGCAATTAAAATTAAAACTATAATTTTTTTTATATTTTCTTTATTTTTTAACATAAAAATCAGCCTTTCTATATAAAATAGGAAACCGTGGGCTTTATTGCCCAGGCTCCTTAAATACAGTTCTCATATTTACATGAGAGCCGTCTTGACGGACAAATCGAATACCTATTGGATTAATGTTACGATTTTTCCGAGCCAATATCTTAACTAAAAAAGATATTAGCAAGACAATAATACCAAGAACAAAAATTTTCTTCTTCATATATGCCTCCTTTGAATATATTAATTTTGTCTACAAAATTATAGCACCATTTTAAAATTTTAACAATAAAATTTTAATAATTGGAATATTTTATTTATATATTGAATATACATATTAAAAATGGGACAAAAATTTAAAATAATTTTTAAGTACATTTTAAAGGGGGATTTTTAATGGAAAATATTTTTAATGTAAAGTATAATTCAAAATTGGACAGGCTTGAAATACCAAAAGAAAATAGAAAATTTAAAATATTTGATTTTTTTAGAAATCATAAATTCTTTTCTACAATTTTAATGAGTTTTTTTGTTTTTTCAGGTATAAATTTTTACTTAATTTTTAGCTTTTTGAAAATTTTAGAAAATATTTGATAAAATTTTAAATTTATAGTATAATTACAAAGCAGAAAGGAGTGATTACATGAGTATAAAATATAATGTAATTATACAAAAAGAAGAAGACTGGTATGTAGCAAAATGCTTGGATAATAATGTCGCTTCACAAGGTAAATCAATAGAAGAGGCAATGGCAAATTTAAAAGAAGCGTTAGAACTATATATGAAAGATGAAGAACCAGTAAAACCAAAAGAAATATTTGTAACAACATTGGAGGTGGCTGTATGAGTTTTAAATATCCGTTACTGCCACCCAAAGACATAATTAAAGCAATGAAAAAATTAGGCTTTGAAAAATGCTCACAAAAAGGCAGTCATGCAAAATATGTTAATTATAATACCGGAAAAATTTTTATTATTCCAATGCATTATGAAGTCGCAAGAGGAACATTAAAAAGCATCTTAGAACAATCAGAAATAGAATTAGAAGAATTTCTAAAAAAGTTATAAATTTATTTAAAATCAAAACAAAATTTAAAATCTTAAAATAATCCTTTAAAAAAATAAAAAAATATGGTAAAATAGAACTATTCTAAGAAAGAGGAGGATAGTAGCTATTAAGCTATATAAAAAATATGAAACTAGCAAATGAATGGAAAGATTATAAAATAATAGACATGGCAGATGGTCAAAAACTAGAAAAATGGGGAGACGTAATATTATCAAGACCAGACCCACAAATAATATGGAAAGATAAAAGCTATCCAAAAAAATGGAAAGAAATAAATGCAATATATCACAGAAGTAGTTCTGGTGGAGGTTCATGGGAATTTAACAAAAAAATGCCTAAACAATGGCAAATAAAATACAAGAATTTAACATTTAATATCAAACCAATGGGATTTAAACATACAGGGCTATTTCCAGAACAGGCAGTTAACTGGGACTGGATGATAAACAAAATTAAATCAGAAAAAAGAGAAATAAAAGTATTAAATTTATTTGCATATACAGGTGGAGCCACAGTAGCGTGTGCATCAGCAGGAGCATCAGTATGCCATGTTGATAGCTCAAAAGGAATGACAACATGGGCAAAAGAAAATATTGAATCATCTGGATTAAAAGACAGACCAGTTAGATTTATTGTTGACGATGTTGTTAAATTTGTAAACAGAGAAATAAGAAGAGGCAATAAATACGATGCAATAATAATGGACCCACCATCATATGGTAGAGGAGCAAAAGGGGAAGTATGGCAATTTGAAAATAATATATATGATTTAGTAGAATTATGTACAAATGTATTATCAGATAACCCACTATTTTTCTTAATAAATTCATATACAACAGGAATTTCAAGCAAGGTTTTAGAAGATATTTTGAATTTAACTGTTGCCAAAAAATATAAAGGAAAATTGGAATCAGGAGAAATTGGAATTCCTATGGAAAACTCTAACCTGGTATTGCCATGTGGAATTTATGGAAGATGGGAAAAATAAAAAAGGGATTTGGGGACAGTTCTTTAATCCCGAAATTTTAGGAGAGAGATATGCAAAATTTAAAAGTAATTTATGAAGATAATCATATTATAGTAGTAGAAAAAATACCCAATATTCCATCACAGTCAGACAAAACAGGTGATATTGATATGCTTACACTTGTAAAACAATATATAAAAGAAAAGTATAATAAACCTGGAAATGTATATTTAGGACTTGTACATAGACTTGATAGACCAGTTGGTGGAATAATGATTTTTGCTAAAACTTCTAAAGCCGCAGGAAGACTAAGTAACCAAGTAAGAGAAAAAATATTTAAAAAAGAATACTTAGCAGTGGTTGATGGAAAATTAAATCAAAAGAAGCGGAAGTTTAGAAAATTACTTATATAAAGATGAAAGAAACAATATGAGCAAAGTTGTTAACAAAGATAAGAAAAATGCAAAACTTGCTAAATTAGATTATGAGGTAATAACATATAATGAGGTAAAGAATTTGAGCCTATTAAAAATAAACTTACATACAGGAAGACATCATCAAATAAGAGTTCAACTATCAAATTTTGGACATAGTATTTTTGGAGATCAAAAGTATGGAACAAGGGGACAAGGAAAACAAATAGCATTATGGGCATACAAATTAACAATTGAACATCCAATAAGTAAAGAAAAAATGACATTTACAGATTTGCCAGAAACAGTTGGGACTTGGTGCATTTTAAGGAATATAAATAATTTATAAGTTAAAAATGTTAAAAGAAATTTATAAAATTCTTTTAACATTTTTGCGTATTAAAAAGTTATACGACTTTTTTGATATGTAACATTATATTTCACAGAAGATTTATTTCATAAATTTATTCTTTAATGTTGATATGAATTTATTTATAAATTTAAAAAAACTTTTACAAAAATAATAAAATATTTTATAAAAAAGAAAAACAAAAATAATCTAAAATAAAAATAACTTTTTATAAAAGAAATGTTCTATTTCGAAAATTAGATGTTAAACTATAGAAAACTTAAGAAAAAGAGTGGTGAGAATAATGGTAGATAAAATCACAGAATTTCTAACCAACAAAATTAGAAAAGAAATGCCGGAGATAGATGATGAAAGAGCAGAAGTTATAAACTATGGCCTTCAGATTCTAGTTGGCGAAGTTCCAAAAACATTTATAATGTTAGCAATAGCATATTTGTTAGGTGTTTTTAAATTAACATTAATAACATTTCTAATACTTATGCCATATAGAACTTTTTCAGGAGGTTTTCATCTAAAAACTCATATAGGATGCATAGTAACAACATGCTTATTCTATTGTGGAACAGCATTACTTGCAAAATATATTGCTTTTAATGAAATTTCTAAATACATTATAACTATAGCATTAGGAATTTTTGGAATAATTATGATAAAATTATATGCACCAGCAGATACAGAAAATGTTCCAATATTAAGTAAAAAGGTTCGAAAACAAAAACAGGTTTTATCATATATAACTTTTATAGTTGGGTTAGCAGCAGCTCTAATTATTAAAAATAATATAGTTTCAAATATAATAATATTTGGATATTTAATGCAAACATGTATGATTACAAAATTAGCTTATAGATTAACAAACAATAAATATGGATACGAAGTATATGAAAATACTTCAGAACAAATGAGTTAATATTAAAAATACAGCCGGCGTATTTTTATATTATATATAAAAAACAAAGGAGGAATGCTTTATGTTAAAATTATTAGCAAAAGTAGCAGAAAAATATGCAAAATCTACTAACACAGCTTGTGCAATTTGGTGGTATGCACATCAACCTAAAATGCCAACAAGTTTAATTAAAAAGGACTAATAAATGCGTTATTAATTTTAAGTATAGGTAGTTCGACAATGCTTATACTTAAATACATAATATACTTTTATGTTATTTTATATAACAATTCCAAAAGGACAGGTAAAACTGTCTTTTTTTTATTCTAAGAAAGTTATCATAGTATGATAACTTTCTGTAGAAGATAAATATGGCGAAAATTAGAATTTGTGGCAGTTTGTACTGCGTACAAATTCTTAATTTAGATTTTTTATATTAAAAAAATCAATTATAAAAAAAGACAATTGATTTTTTCAATTGCCTTTTAATAATAAATCTCTAATTGTTGTGAAAAATATTGTTTGTCTTTTGTAGTATATAGATTAATATTATTATTTTTATTTAATATCTGTCTAATTTCCCATAAGCCAAGTCCTGTATGATTAGCTTTACCAGTTACACCTTTTTTGAAAATATTATCTAAATCAACATTTTTATCATTGTAAGCATTTTCTATTAATATTATATTTCTGTTATTTCTTGAATCATTTCTAAAAGAAATATTAATTAATTTTTTGTCACATTCAGATGCAGCATCTATCGCATTATCCAATAATATTCCCAAAATTCTCGCAAATTCATAAATTTTCATATTAAGATTATTTAAATCTAACAAAAATGTTAAATTAACTTTTATCCCTTTTTCTTCTGCTTCATTATATTTAGTTGTAAGTAAATTATAAATTCCAGGATTATTTATAATATCAGGGTTTAACACATATAAATTATTTACTTTAGAACAATCTTCTTGAAGCTGAGAATAATAATTTTCTAAACCTTCCATATCCTTGGTTTTAACATATCCACCAATAGTTGTAACTATATTATCAAAATCATGTTTAAAGCCTCTAACACTATCATGCAAAATATGTAAAGTTTTATTATATTCTTCAGCACTTTCTAATTTTTGAGTTGTAGTAACTAGTTTTTGAGTAGTTGTAAATAATTTTATTATTCTATTTAATGTATAAAAACTTAAACCAAAATAAGTTAATAAACAAATAAAATTAAAAAAAGTGTATGCTAAAGGAAGTACATCAGCATAATTAAATGTTAAAAACATTTGAATTATAATATAAATAACTCCAAACAAGAAATTTGACATTATAATATATTTATTCTTTTTATCTAAATTATCTAAAATATCTATTTTAAAATTTTTATGCTTTAAGCAAAATGCTATTAAAAAAGCGAGTGGATATATAATAATAGAAAATAGAAATCTATAAATAGGAATACTAATTAATTCATCATTTGAAATATTTAATAATGACAAATAAGGATTAGTAATTAAAACACCTAATAAACTAAAAATAATACTTGGAAATAGTGATGCAATCACGGTTTTAAGCAGATTTAGTTTAAATATAAAATAAAATATTAGAAATCCAGCCACATAATTTAAAATAACATTAAAAGGTGAATCAATAATAAATACCGAAAGTATTGAAATTGTAGACATTATTATAATGTATAATAATGATTGCTTTTTTGTAGCTTTAATATCAAATAAATTTAATATTAAATATAAAGACAAAGGTGCTTCTATAAAAATAGCAAAAAAAGCAGTACATAAATTCACTAAATTTTCATTCGGCGTATTCAACGCCAACCATATATTATTTAGAACACTCATTATCCTTAACCTCCTTTAACAAATCCTTTTTAAACTTAGGACCAATATCACAAGTAGAATTATCACTAAAATAAATCAAATTAGAAACAGGATCTAAATTTGCAATATTATTTATATTAACAATATATGATTTATGAGCCCTAATAAAATTACTAGGAAGCAAATCTTGAATTTTATTAAAAGAACTATAAGTTTCATAATCTCTATTCTTAGTATGGAAAACTAACTTCATACCATCACGCTTAATAAACATAATTTCACTTTCATCAATAATTGTTTTCTTATTATCAATTTTTATATATTTTTTTGGTAATCCATTTATATCGTCAAAAAGACGGACAACAGTCTCTTCAAGTCTTTCAGCAGTAACAGGCTTAGCCAAATAATCAAAAGTTTTAAATTTATACGCCATCATTGCATATTCTAAATGAGCAGTAGTAAAAATAAAATAAGTGTTTTTATTACGCTCTCTAACTTTAGAAGCAATTTCTAAACCAGAAGTATTTGCCTTTAAATTTATATCTAAAAATAATACATCAGTTCTATTTTCATCAATATAATCTAATAATATGTCAGTATCTGTTGTTTTTAAGCCAATTTGTGCATCATAATTATGCTTAATAAAAATGCCTTCAAGAATTTTAGAAAACTTATCTAAAATATTAGGGTTATCATCACATATAACAAAATTTAACATATAATCCCCTCCCACAACTAAAAAATAATTTGGAAAAAAAGTAATCGACAAAAAATAAAAAATTTCCTTTATTTTCCAGAAACAATAACAATATAATCTAAAATAATATCAATGTCAATAGAAAATTTACAAAATTATCCAATTGGTAAAAAGATTAATATCAATACTGTTTAGAGGTAAAGCTAATTATATTATCTTATAAAAATAAATGGTAGAAAGATGTCAGAAAATAATACATACAAGACAAATGTTTTAAGTCTTAGGAAAAAGAATAAGTAATAAAGAAAGAAGAAAACACATAATATTAAAAAAGAAAATAATGTTTTAAATAAAATGTTAAAAAGCTAAAATCTTAAAATTAGTTTTGTACAGTGAAAGGAGAATCAACTAAAATGAATATAAAAAAGAAAACAACAAGCAAATTATTAATTATATTAGTAGCAATGCTTACATTAACAATAATAAGCGCACATAATAAAGGAGAAACAGTAGTTACAAATGCCCAGGTATTAAGCACAAAAAAGATAGGATGGGGAATAAAAAGAAACGATAACCATCAACAACCAGACTTAGGAAAAACAAACAAAGAATTATTAGAAAAAAACAATGGAATAGCAATTGGAAACAGTGTAGACAAAAATATATATTTAACATTTGACGAAGGGTATGAAGCAGGATATACGGAGCAAATATTATCAACATTAAAAGAAAATAATGTTAAAGCAACATTCTTCATAACAGCACATTACTTAAACACACAACCAGATTTAGTAAAACAAATGATAGATGAGGGACATATTGTCGGAAACCATACAGTAAACCACAAAAGTATGCCAACACTATCAGACGAGCAAATCAATTCAGAAGTAATGGAATTGCATAAATCAATTTATGAAAAGTTCGGATATGAAATGAAATATATAAGACCACCAATGGGAGAATTCAGTGAAAAAAGCATCAGTGTAACTAATTCTTTAGGATATAAAACAGTAATGTGGTCTTTTGCATATGAAGACTGGAATGAAAACAAACAACCAGAAGAAAAAAATGCTAAAAAGAAAATAATAGATAATGTTCACAATGGAGAAATTATGCTTTTACATGGGAATTCAAAGACAAACACAAATATACTAGGAGACATTATAAAAGAAATAAAAAGCATGGGATATGAATTTAAATCATTAGATGAATTTAAGAAATAAACATATGAGAAATCTGTGTAAAATTTTTTTAGTACTTAATATGTTTAGAAGAAAAGTTTGAAAAATAATTGTAAAATACAGTATTTTTAATCAAATTTTGTACCTTATAAGAAAGGAATGGTAGTAAAAATGAAAAAAAGAAAAAGCAGTTTTTCAAAGATAGATAGATTATTGGAAATACCACAAGAAGTTTACACAGATACACCTAAAATAACAATAACAGGATTTAATGAAATGATAATAGAAAATTTTAAGGGAATTTTAGAATACGAAGATTACTATATAAGAATAAATACATCTTTGGGAATTATAAATATAAATGGATTTGAACTAAAATTAGAAAATATGACAAATGACGATATTAAGGTAAAAGGAAAAGTAGAGAGCATAGATATAGAAAGAAATTTTGATTAAATACTTATCAACATTAAAAAAATAATATTTCTAAAGAACTGCAATTTTACAATAAAAAATGAGAGGGAAAATATGTTAATTAAAATAATATTTAATTATATAATTGGATACATAAGAATATCAATAGAAGGATATTATATAGAACGTTTTATAAATATATGTAGAAACGATAAAATAACTATATGGAACTTGAAAAGGGACAAAAATGTAAAATTAGAATTAAATATGGGAATAAAAGATCTAAAAAAAGTTGCAAAAATAGCAAGACAAACTAAATGCAAAATAAAAATAACAAGAAAAAGAGGACTACCATTCATATTTAATAAATATAAGAAGAGAAAATTATTCTTTGCATTTTTAATAGTAATGATTATAGCATTAGCAATATCTTCTAATTTTATATGGAATATTGAAGTAGTAGAAGAAAATGAAAAAATGGAAAATATATATCAAGATGTTGTTGAAAGTGGTCTTTCAATAGGAACATTAAAATCAAAAATAAATACTAAAGATATAATAAACAAAACGAGATTAAAACGAGATGACATTGCATGGATGGGAATAGAATTAAAAGGAACAAATGCAATTGTAAAAGTTGTAAAAGCGACATCAAAACCAGATATAGTCAATGAAGAAGAATATTGCAATATAGTATCAGACAAGAATGGAATTATAACAAAAATAAATGCACAAAATGGAACAATTGCAGTTAAGGTAGGAGATACAGTAAATGTTGGAACAACACTAATAAATGGATGGATGGAAGGAAAATATACTGGAATAAGATATGTACATGCAAAAGGAGAAATTCAGGCAAAAGTATGGCATACAAAAAGTAAAAAAATTCCATATAATGCTACGGAAAGAATAGAAACAGGCAATATTGAAAACAAATATAAAATAAAAATAAATAATTTTGAAATAAATTTATCAAAAGGGGTTTCAAAATTTGAAATTTATGATACAATAGTGATGGAGAATAAATTCAAGATATTTTCAGATTTTTATTTACCAATTTCTTTAATAAAAACAACGAATAAAGAAATAAAAGAAGAACAAAAAAATTATACAATAGATGAAGCAAAAAACTTAGGGATAGAAGAATTACAAGAAGAATTGGACAATGAAATTCAAGACAAAGAGAAAATAGTAAATAAAATCATCAACACATATGAAAAAGAAGACGGAATTGAAATATATGTGACATATGAAGTACTAGAGAATATAGGGACAAATGAAAAGATTGTCTTTTAAAAAACGAAAGGATGATTGAAATGGTAGAAAGAAGCCTAAGAATAACAGGAACAAACACAACTTTTTTTAACAAAATTACAAAAACATTAACAAAAATTTTAATACCAACAAAAATAGGTATTAATGGAATGTTAATATCAATTAAAAGAAATAGCTTAATAAAAGCATATGAAAACTTCAAAAAAGACACAGAAAATTATGACAAAGAAGAATTAGAAAAAAAATATGACGAAGCATACACTGTGTACTTAGAAGCATTAGATAAATATGTAATGGATTCTATTTATAAAAAAGTAAAGAACAACACAGCATCAGAATTTGAAAAAAATGCTTTGGCAAAATATTATGAAGTTACAAGCTTAAAAGAAAAAGAATATATGGACTATAAATATAGAAAACAAAAATATTTATTAGAACTAGATAAAGAAAGTGTTGATGTATCTGCAAAAGAAAAAGTTCAAGGAAAATATAACAAATTCTATGTAGACAAAATGGATGCCTTATATAAAGTAATACTTAAAAATTATTCAATAAAACTTGCAGACACAACAAACATATATGATTCTTCAAAAGAATGGATATATGTAAAAATATTCTATACATTAGAAGAATATATAAAAAATATATTACCATTAAAAATGGAAATTAATCCAAAAGATGAATTTAAAGACATAATAGACGATTATGAAAGATTTGAAAGCTACACAGTAGGAAAATTAGATACAAAAGATAACATCGAAAAAAATATGATATTATTAGGAATAAGTAGAAAATTATTTACACATAGCATTCCATTAATAGTTGCAGAACAATGCTATGAAAAACTACTTAAAGATGCAAGAGTATTGGTACAAGACACAAAAATGGCAGCAAAAAGAGAAAAAGCATATGCAATGTTAATAAATTTAATAGAAGACTACAATATACGTTTATTATCAACAAAAGTATACTGGAACGATATGAAAGAAAGAGATAACTATAGAAAATATTGGGACAAGTATAAAGAAATATCAAAATTAAAAGATGTTGATTTTGTAGAGTATATGAGACAAAAAGAAATTTTATTTATAAAAAATGACATGAAAAAATTAAAAAATTCAAAAGTAGATTACTCAAAAATAATAACATATTATAGAAGAAAATTAATAGACTACGGAGCAATTAGAGAGTTGAAAAATGACTGTAAATCAATAGGAAAATATACTGGAACAATAAATAAGGAAGACAGGGTGGTAGCATAATGTATGAAATTACATATTTAGATATTCAAGAAAATAAAGAATATGAAGAAACTATAAAAAGAGTAGTTAAAAAATGCTTTGAAGTAGAAGGACTTCTAGATTCAAAACTAATTATGACAATAACATTAACAACACCAGAAAATATAAGAAAAATAAATAAAAAATATAGAAAAATAGACAAGGCAACAGATGTATTGTCATTTCCAATGTTTGAAAAAGCAGAGTTAGACGAAAAAATAAAAAATAAAGACTTTTTATATGAAGATGTTTTAGGAGACATCATAATTTCAATAGAAAAAGTAAAAGAACAAGCAGAAGAATATGGACATAGTTTTGAAAGAGAACTAAGTTACATGGTAGTACATGGATTTTATCATCTAATGGGATATGACCATATAGAAGAAGAAGACAAAAAAATAATGAGACCAAAAGAAGAAAAAGTACTAGAACAATTAAACATTACTAGAGACTAACTATACCAAAATTAAAAAGGGGGAAACCATTAATGAGTAGTAAAACTACAAAGATTTTAATAACAGTATTAGTTATATTAATAATAGCCTTTGGAGGAATAATGGCATATAAAATAACTAAAGATAAGAAAAATAATCAAACAGAAGAAACATCAGCAAATAAAGAAGATAATGTATTAACAGCAGGAGTTGAAGAAAAAAAAGTAAAAATTTTTAACGGTAATGACAGACCAATTGCAGTAATGATAGACAACCATAACCAAGCTTGGCCACAAGCCGGATTAAATAAAGCATATTTAGTTTATGAAGCGATTGTCGAGGGTGGAGAAACTAGATTAATGGCATTATTTAAAGGTGTAACAGTTGATAAAATAGGACCAGTAAGAAGCTCAAGACATTATTTCTTAGATTATGCTATGGAAAATGATGCAATATATGCACATTTTGGATGGAGTCCACAAGCACAAAGTGATATAACAAAATATAGTATAGACAATATAAATGGAATAACAGAAAGTGAATCAACATTCTGGAGAGTAAAAGACAAAGCAGCACCACATAATGCAGTTACAAGTACAGAAGCATTATTAAAAGCAGCGAAATCAAAAGGATATAAAACAACATCTGATAAAAAAAGTGTTTTAAATTATACTACAGACGAAGTTAATTTAGAAGATGGACAAGGTGCAACAAGTGTAACAATACCACATTCAACGCTTCAAACTGTTAAATACGAATATGACGAACAAAATCAAGTATATAAAAGATATGCTAGAAAAAAAGCACAAACAGACTGGGATACAGGAAATAGCATAACAACAAAAAACATTATAATAACATTCTGTGATAATTACACATTACCAGATAGTGAAGACAAAGGTAGACAAGGACTAAAAAATACAGGAACATTTGATGGATATTATATAACAAATGGAAAAGCTATAAAAATTAAATGTATAAAAGAAGCAAGAAACACACAAACAAAATATCAAGATTTACAGGGAAATGAAATAAAAGTAAATGATGGAAACACTTGGATAAATATATGTCCAAAAAATGCTAAAGTTTTAATAGATGGACCATCAACAACAGAAAGTACAGCAAATAACAATATGTAAAGAACAAAAGCGGGCATTAATAACATTGGCACATATTATAATATAAAATAGGTTGAAAAAATATCATTTTTCAACCTAAATTCTATTTTTGTATTATGAAAAATATATAAACGTTCATAATAACATTGAAAGAAAGGATGTGAAAAAATGAATATATATGATACAGCAAATAAACTAGCACAAGAATTAAAACAATCAGAAGAATATGTTAATTACAAAATGGCAAAAGAAGCATTAAGCTTAAATCCAGAACTAAAAAAGAGAATAGAAGAATTTGAAACAGCAAGATATGAAGCACAAATAGTTGCAATGCAAACAGGAAAAAATGACGAAGAAAAAACTAAAAAAGTTCAACAATTATATATTGAACTTTTTGAAAATCAAGATGCAGCAAGATTTTTTGAAGCAGAAACAAAATTTAACATCGTTTTAGCAGATGTCAATAAAATAATTGGTGATGCAGTAATTGATGTTATAAAATAAAAATTTTAGATACATCGTTACAATATATCAGTAAGCATCAAAAAAATATTATCAAGTAACAACACATCAAATTTTAATTCTTTTCCAACTGAGAATAATATTTTCAAGAAGGGAATAAATAAAAATGGAATTAATAATTTTACTAATAATTATGATAATAATATATCTGATATCAAGATATATATTTGACGTAAACATTAAAAAAATAAAACAAATAGGTGAAGACAAAGAATTAGATAAGCTAACACAAAAATATCCGGAAAACATAGAAATATGCAAGTGGTATTTGAAAAAATTAAAAAATGAAAATGTAAAAATTGAAGAAGATAAAAATTCAAACACAACATTATACTTAGTAACAAGTAATAAAATATTTATTGCAGATTTAAAAGAAAGTTATACAAGAATTCAAACAATTGCACATGAATGTTTACACTCAATACAAAGTAAAAAATTACTATGGTTCAACTTTATATTTTCAAATATTTATCTAATTTACTTTTATATAATATGTATTTTAGCAATTTTAAAAATATTGCCTATTGGTGCAACCTTTTTATCAATACTAATTATATTTGGACTAACATATTATGCAATAAGAACATATCTTGAAAATGACGCAATGATTAAAGCAAGATTTTTAGCCAAAGAATATATGCAAGAATTAAAGATTTCAAGCAATGAAGAAATTGATAAAATTGTAAATAAATATGATGAATTAAATGATGTAGGAATCAAGCTTACAAATTTTCAATTTTTAAGTAAAGTATTAATAAAAACAATTGTGTTTACTATTATTTTAATGATTTTTTAAAATAGAGAATAGTTTACTTGCATTTTAAAATTATATATGATAAAATATGCCAAGTAATATAAAACCGCAGGGAGGAAATTTAGATGGAAATAATAAGAACAATATTAACAGTGATATATTTTGTTATAGCATTAGTTGTAATAGTATTAGCATTAATACAAACTAAAGATGATGCTGGATTATCACAAACAATTACTGGTTCATCAACAAATAACTTTTATGAGAAAAATAAAGGTAGAACTAAAGAGGGAAAACAAAAAAGAACAATGGTAATATCTTCAATTGTTTTTGGTGTTTTAACTATAGTTTTAGGAATATTATATTTAGCATAAAAATTAAGATGTGGGGGGAGAATATTACAATATTTTCTTCCCATTTTTTTATATAGTAGGAAAGATATAAAAACAAAACAAATATTCGTAAAAATATTGCAATGTTTCTTTATTTATGATATAAGTAATACACAGAAAATAATTATATGATTAAAATAAAATCATTAGAGGTAATGGAAGGAAGAATAATATATTATGAATAATAAAATTACAGCAAAAATAAATGTGAAAGATAATTTAATAAATGTTATGAGAATTGATAATACAGATTATATTTCACTAACCGATTTGGCAAGATATAAAAATCCTGATAACCCTGGAGATGTTATTATTAAATGGATGAGTAATAAAAGCTCATTTGATTTTTATTCATTGTGGGAAGAACTGTTTAATGAAAAATTTAAACTAGCGGAATCTCGCGAGTTTAAAAATGACTCTGCAAATAATTCTTTTACAATGAGTCCTTCAAGATGGATAAATACAACTAATGCAAAAGGTTTTATTAGTAAAAGAGGAAAATATGATGGTGGAACATTTGCTCATCCCGATATTGCATTAGAATTTGCTTCATGGATAGACCCAGCTTTTAAGCTATATTTAATTCAAGAATTTGAGAGATTAAAACATAATGAAGCATATCAAGAAAAAATAGAATGGTCAGTTAGAAGGAGCTTATCAAAAACAAATTATAGGATACATACAGATAGTATTAAAGAAAATATTGTTCCAACACTAACAGATAAACAAAAATTATTTGTATATGCTAATGAGGCAGATGTAATAAATGTTGCTTTATTTGGAATGACAGCAAAGGAATGGAGAGAAAAAAATCCTGAACTAGATGGTAATATAAGGGATTATACAGATATATTACACCTTGTAGTATTGTCTAATTTAGAAGTATTAAACGCTAGTATGATAGAAAATAATATTAGTCAAAAAGAAAGACTAGAAAAACTAAATATAACTGCAAAAAGACAAATTAACATTTTAGCTAATGATGATAATGTAATAGGAATAGCAAAATTTGATAATCAAAAATCCATAGGAGGAAAAAATGAGTAGATATTGTATGATAGAAATTGCATTTGATAATATGAATGAAGTAAATAAAGTTATTGATACTGTATTAGCCAAAAAACCTGCAGCTGGTGTGCATATTATTGAAAGTAATAGTAGTTGGAAATGGAAAAATATATGAATGTTTTGAATTTGCAATTTATGAAATTAACAGCATAAATGCTGATTATTTAAAATGGATTGATGACGAAGTAATTTAGAAAGAAAGGAAGAAAAATGAATAAAGAAAATATTATTTTAGAATTCATGAAAGACGAAAACTATACTCCAATGAAAGCAAAAGAAATAGCAATTATATTAGGAGTACCAAAAAAAGAATACAATGAATTCACACAAACACTAAGAAGCCTGGAAGAAAATTATAAGGTAGTAAAAAATAAGAAAAACAGATATAGACTAATAGGCGAAAACTTTGTAGAAGGTATATATAGAAAAAATCAAAAAGGATTTGGATTTGTAAAAATAGAAAATCAAGAAGACGAAATATATATATCAAAAGAAGACTCATTAAATGCCTTAAATGGAGACAGAGTTTTAGTTGAAATAACAGAAGAAAAAAATAAGATAAAAAGAGCAGAAGGAAAAATCAAAAAAATAATAAAACACGAAAAAGACACAGTAGTTGGAACATTCCAAAAAAGTCAAAACTTTGGATTTGTAGTACCAGACGAAAAAAGCTTTGGAACAGACATATTTATATCAAAAAATAATTTTGGAAAAGCTAGAAATGGATATAAAGTATTAGTACAAATAACAAAATATCCTGAAAAAGGAAAAAATGCAGAAGGTAAAATTATAGAAGTTTTAGGAGACCCAAATCAAGCGGGTGTTGATATGTTATCACTAATCAAAGAATATAATCTACCATCCACATTTCCAGAACAAGTTGTGGAAGAAGCAAAAAAATATGGTGATAAAATAGCCCCAAAAGACATACCAAATCGTGTTGACTGTAGAGAACATGTAATTTTTACAATAGATGGTGAAGATGCAAAAGATTTAGACGACGCTGTAAGAGTTACAAAATTAGAAAATGGAAACTATAGATTAGATGTTCATATAGCAGATGTAAGCTATTATGTAAGAGAAGGAAGTTTTCTAGATAAAGAAGCACAAATCAGAGGAACAAGTATATATATGCTTTCTAGAGTAATACCAATGTTACCAAGAGAACTATCAAATGGAATATGCAGTTTAAATGCAGGAGAAGACAGATTCACACTTTCATGTTCAATGGAAATAAATCCAGAAGGAAAAACTATATCAACAGAAGTGTATAAAGGAATAATAAATGTACGCGAAAGAATGAACTATCACGATGTACAAAAAATCTTAGATAAATCTGACAAAGAAGTGCTAAAAAAATATGAAAAATATATAAAAGACTTTGAATTAATGGCAGAACTTGCAACAATTTTAAAAGAAAGAAGATTAAAACAAGGATATTTAAATTTAGACATACCAGAAAGTAAAATTGATTTAGACCAAGATGGATGGGCAATAAATGTAGGAAAATATGAAACAAGCTTTAGTAATGAAATAATAGAACAATTTATGCTAAGTGCAAATGAAGCAATTGCAGAGAAATTCTATTGGCTAGAAGCACCATTTATTTATAGGGTTCACGAAGACCCAGACCTAGATAAAATAAAAGATTTAAATAAATTCTTATTCAATTTTGGATTAAAAATAAAAGTAGTAAATGAAAAAGTATATCCAACAGAAGTATCAAAAATACTTGAAGAAATAAAAGGGAAAGACGAAGAAAAAGTAGTATCAACATTAATACTAAGAACACTTAAAGTTGCAAGATATGAATCAGAAAACAAAGGACACTTTGGAATTGCAAGTAAATATTATTGTCACTTTACATCACCAATAAGAAGATATCCTGACTTGTTTATACACAGAATAATCTCAAAATATTTGGAAGTCAATTATGTTGTAGACGATAAATGGATAGAAGAATATCAAGAAAAAGCACAGCAAAGAGCGGCATCATCATCAGAAAGAGAAAAAATTGCAACTAAGGTTGAAAGAGATAGTGAAGACTTGAAAAAGGCTGAATATATGCAAAATAAAATTGGTGAAGAATATGAAGGAATTGTTTCTTCAGTTACTCAATTTGGTATTTTTGTTGAACTAGAAAATACAGTTGAAGGCTTGATTAGATTTGAAAATTTGGGTGACGAGTATTTTATTTACGATGAAGAGAGAAAAAGACTTATTGGAGAAAAGACAAATACAACTTATAAAATTGGAGATAAGGTTAAGATTAGGGTTATTTCTGCTAATAAGATGCTAAGACAAATTGATTTTGAAATAGTAAAATAAAAATTCGGGATTGGGGGACAGGTCTTCAATCCCGAATTTATTTCAAGAAAACAACTACATTAGCAAGAACAATAACAATAACAGAAAAAACAATAACAGCAATCCCACCAGATTTATTATCTTGAGACTTAATCTCATACAAAGCATAAAAAACAGACTTCAACAAAACAAAAATACTAAAAATAAAAAACAAAAAATTAAAAAAATAATTAAGCACAAAATCACCTCTACATTTAAGTTTTATTCAATAAAAAACCTGAATCAATAGTAGTATTAATATTCACGTTAAAAGTTGAATTCATATAATTATTAGACCAATTGAAATCCTTAAACTCACTGGTAGTAGAAAAATTAGATAAAGCATATTTACCAATGCCACTTATGTCACTCTTGAATTCTAAAGAAGTTTTATACAGATAATTCAATAAAACATTTTCTAAATAAATATTACAAGTATTAGAAAGAGAATCAAGAAAATCACAGTCTAGGTAATTTTTATCTTCGTCCATAGAGTAAATTTTAGCATTAAAAGAACCATTTATTTTTACATAAGGAGAACCATTTACAATATCAACTTTTGTTTTGCAAGTGCCTTTAGGAGTAACCAAAAGATCAATTTTAAATGTATTATCTTTAGGCGATGGAACAGTTATAATAAAACTATTGATATTATTTTTTAAAATATGAAAACATATTGTTTCAATTGCATCAAGTTCACCAACTAATTTGTCATGCTTAAATGCTACAATACCAATGCTTTCAGCAGAGCGCATACCAGAAATTGGAGAAGATCCAGATTTTATATTAGAATCGGTTGAAACAGTTGATTGAGAATTAGTTGAAGAAGTAGAACTTACTCCACCTAAAATCGTATGTGGATCACAGGCGTTACATAAAAGAGAATTATAAAATTCACCAATAGTTGCATCAGATACATAGCCTGTATATTTTCCTGAACTAGGGAAAATATCATAATACCTTGTAATTGAAGTTTCAAGGCTCGGTATAGAATTCTTTATATATTCATAAGCAGTACATGTTGTTGTAATAATATTTGAAGAAGGCCTAACTTGAACATCATTCATTAAAGTATAAACATGATCAGAAATACCATTTTTTGCAACATCCTCTGAAAAAACAATACTTCTACAATGTGATAAATCAATCTTTCTTGCAAGATAGCTATTCATAATATTAATTGCATTTGGAATCGATGTAGCTTCAACAGTATCCTCAAAAATATTTGCTTCCTGATTTGAACCCTCACTTGTTGATGGAGGATTTACAAATTGAAATGTTACTTTAAGTCCTTTTGTTTCAGAAGTATCGATTCCCAAAGCAACGGCAAATGCTAAATTATCAATATTTAAAGCTCCGTATGATGAAGAAAATGCAACAAGAAGAACAAGAATTAATACAATAATAAATAACTTTATAAAAATTTTATTCAAATTTTTTCACCATCCTTTTTTTAATATAAGCTAAAAATAATATAAAAAGTCCTAAAATCATTATTGAAATACTTAATATCCTATAAATATAAGTCTCAAAAAAATGAGATATATAATAGCTAGAAGGAAATAAAGCAATAGCAAATGTTATAATTGAAAATATTGATATCATTTGAGAAGTATCTGATAAAGTATATAATTTTGCAAAAATGTAAGTAGAAAATTTTAAAGATATACTTAGATAACAGCAAAATGAAATTGTCCATATAAGCAAGAATAGTGCTTCAAATCGCTGAAAAAAGTTACCAAACTCAATGTATTTACTTACAGAGAACAAAGGCATAATTTCATCTGTATTAATATAAATTGAAAACATAAATAATAAAGTAGCAACACACATAAAAATAAAAAGTATAGATAATATTATTGATAAAATACAAATTTTTTTATATTTCTTAGGTTCATTTAAAAGTGGAGGAAGAAGATACATATATACAATACCAGAAAAAGTACCAATATTAGATAGACCTAAAATAAATGTACTTTTATAACCATTACCTAATATTGGAAGAATTTTCTGGAAAGAAAAGTTATCTAAATTTCCAATAAATATAAGTAAAATACTAACCAAAAGAATAGGAAATATAATTGTTGTTGTTTTTATAGTGGAGTTAAATCCCAAATCATTTGAAAATGTGATTGTTATTATAAAAATAAGTATAATATATAATATATTTGTATAAGGATAATATACAATTTTGAGTCCTTCACAAAAATTTCGCAATAACATAGAAGATGTGATTACAAAATATATAATAAATGCAAAGCCAATAATATTTTTTAATACATTTCCACCCAAAAACTTAGAAATATCAATAATATCCAAGCCGGGAAAATTCTTAAATAAAGTACAAATCAGAAATACTATAAATAAGCAAATTGTACCAACATAAAAAATGTTTAATAAAATACTTGATTTTAGTTCATTTATTAAGGTTTGTGAAAGCGAAATAACTGTAAATGGAGCAAGGACAGACAGTATAAGAGCAATCGCTTCAACTGTTCCAAGCTTTGACTTTGACATAATTAAAACCTCCACTTCATTGATATTTTATTTTGTTTTTTTATTCTTTTTGTTGCTAAAAAAGTAGGTCTGCTTTCCCTTTTCCAAATTGGAGAAAGCAGAAAGCCATTATTTTTTGAGTTCATTACAGGAGCATATGGTGCAGTATAAGAAACACCAAAAGTTTCTAAATCACATAAAGCTGATATATACACAAAAATACCTATTCCAATACCTAAAAATCCTGCAAGGTAACCAAGAAAAACAAATGCAAACCTAAAAAATCTTAAATGAAAACTAAAAGTAAAATCTGGAATAGCAAAAGAGCTCATACCTGTAATAGCAACAATAATAATTAGTATAGGACTAACAATACCAGCACTTACAGCAGCCTGACCTAAAACCAAAGCCCCAACAATACCAATAGTAGGACCAATAGGGGAAGGAACCCTTAATCCAGCTTCTCTAATAATTTCAAAAGAAATTTCCATTATAACAATTTCTAATATTATAGGGAAAGGAACACTTTGCCTAGAAGATAATATAGAATACAATAATTCAGTTGGTATAATCTCTCTATGAAAACTGGTAATTGCAACATAAAGACCAGGCAATAATAAAGCAAAAAAAGCAGAAATTATTCTAATTACTTTTAAAAAGTTTGCAAAAATGGGTTTTAGGTTTTTATCTTCTGGAGACGATAAAAAGTCAATTAATACTGCAGGTAGAATTAAAGCATATGGTGAACCATTTACAATAATAATAACCCTACCTTGAAGTAATGACTTTACTGCACTATCAGGTCTTTCAGAAACAAGAATTTTTGGAACGCCTAAAAAATTAGTCTCTGATAATAATTGCTCTAATTCTCCAGCAGAAAGAAGAGAATCAATATCTAAATTATTAAGTCGATACTTTGCTTCTGCAACCAAATCATCATTTGCAATATCTTTTACATAGCATAAAGCACAATTAGTTTTTGTTATCTTTCCGACTTTTACATTTTCTATAACTAAATTTTCATTATTAGTAAACCTTCGTATAAGAGAAGTATTTGTACGTAAATTTTCAACAAATGCCTCATGTGCACCTTTAATAACAACCTCATTTTCAGGCTTTGCAATACTTCTTTGCTTAAAACCTTTAACATCAATATCAAAACCTACAGATAGAGTATCAACAAACAATCCACAGTTTCCAGAATTAACACCAGCAAAAATATCATCAAAAATATTTTGCTGTTTTAAACTATTTTGAGGTATCAAACAGCTTTCAATATAATCTGCTAAATTAAATCTTTTTACTTTTCTTACAGTTACATTATTAGAAACAGTCTCAGAAATGACTCTATTTTGCTCTCCACCAAAAAGATTATTTCTATTTCGTAGCATCAAAGATTCCAAAACAAAATCATTTAAAAGTTGAGAATCTACCATACCATCAATATAAAGCAAAAAAGCCTTGTATTGATTACCACGAGCATTCAAAATAAACTCACGAATTATAATGTCACTATTAATCAAAGTATTATATTTTGTTTTCACATACTCTAAATTTGCATTAATATTAGTTGAAACTTTTTGTGGTTTTTCGGGTACTTTTTTACTATTTTGAATTGTAGTAGACTCGGGATTTTCAGAGTCTGTTGGTAATGTAAACTGATATACTTCTTTTGGCGTATAGCCAAATGCATCATTAATAAAATCTTTTATTTTCATAATATTCATAATATTAGTAGTATTGGCAAAAAAAATGTAAATATACTTTTTTTTAACAATAAAAAATGATATAATATAATCATATGCAAAAGCTGCATATTGAAACCGAAAAAGATTTTATAAACATATGTAAAAAATTCTGTATCACATTTGAAAGTTGGTGAAAAAAATGAAATCAAAAATAACCAAATTTATAATGACAGTTGTCACAATATTGATAGCGATAATTATAATGATTATTGGAATGATGGTTTACGAAGAAATATCAAAAACAAAAATATCAGACGAAGTACAAGAATTTGTATCAAATATCACAATATCAAGTGGAGAAACAAGTAAAAGTGAAATACAAACACCACAAGTACTAGAAACAACAGTAGAAACAATATCGCCATCAGACGAAAACATAGATTACAGTAATTCAAATATAAGCAAATATTTTTACAACCAATTGGATAATAATTCAAAAATATTTTATAACGCATTAGAAAAAAACAAAGAAAATATGAAAACAGGAACATATGAAATTAATTTAGGAACAGAATTCACTAATGTACTGTCAGCAAGTGATGGAGAAGAAAAACTAGGAGATTATTATCAAACTGCAATAGAAGCATATACATATGATAATCCAGAAATATTTTATATAGATTTTGAAAAGTTATATTTAAATATAGAAACAACAACTAGAGGAAATAAGAAAACATATAAGGTATTGATGAATTCTGGAAACAACACCAATTATTTATCAAGCCAATTTTCAAAAGAAGAAATAAATTCAGCACTTACTGAAATAGAAAATATAAAAGAATATTTTATACAAAACAAAAATCAAAGCACATATCAAAATATAAAAAATATACATGATTATTTAGTAGAAACAATAGATTATGATCAGACTATATCTCGTCCAAACACATATAATCTATATGGAGCGCTTGTAGAAAAGAATTGTGTATGTGAAGGATATGCAAAGGCTTTTAAATATTTAGCAGATGCCTTAAATATACCGGCTATAGTAGTTTCTGGAACAGGAACAAATTCAGAAGGAAACACAGAAAATCATGCATGGAATTATGTACAAATAAATGAAAAATGGTATGCAGTAGACTGCACTTGGGATGACCCGATATTGATAGGAGGAGCAATTCTAACACATTCAACAAAATACAAATATTTTCTAAAAGGTTCAAATGAATTTGACAAAGCACATACGCCAAGCGGACAATTTACTGAAAACGGAAAAGTATTTTCATATCCACCAGTAAGTATAGAAAATTATAAATAAAAGGAGCAATAAAAATGTCTTTAAAAGATAAAATACCAAATAAATTACCTAACTTATCAAATTTATCAAAATTAGGAACAAATAAAATAAAAGTATATGCATTTGTAGGACCATCAGGAACTGGAAAAAGTTACAGAGCCCAAATGGTAGCAAGTGAAAAAAATATCAACTATATAATTGATGACGGTTTATTAATAAAAGATAACGAAGTAATTGCAGGTGAGTCAGCAAAAAAAGCACCAACAAAAATTGAAACAGTAAAACATGCATTATTTTATACAGACGAGGAAAAACAGGAAATAATTAAAGCATTAAAAAAATATAAACCAGAAAGCATATTAATACTTGGAACATCAGATGGTATGGTTCAAAAAATAGCAGCTAACTTAGGTTTACCAGAAATATGTGATACTACATATATTTCTGATGTAGCAACACAAGAAGAAATGGAAACAGCAAGAAGAATAAGGGTTACAGAAGGAAAACATGTAATACCAGTTCCAACATTTGAAATAAAAAAAGATTTTTCAGGATATTTATTAGACCCACTTCAAATTTTTAAAACAAAAGGCAGGGGAAAAGACCCATATATTTCAGAAAAATCTATAATTAGACCAACATTTAGTTATATGGGAAAATTCACTATTTCTGATACAGTTTTTAGACAAATAATAGAGTATTTAGCTTCTAAAACAATTGAAATTCACAAGGTCCAAAAGATTAGAGTTGATAATTTTGGCGAGGGTGTTAAGTTGTATATGGAAGTAACTGTTGTATATGGATTTAATGTTGTTGAGGGCATAAATGAGTTTAAAGCTAAGGCTAAAAAAGAGATTGAAAAGTTGACTGCTATGAATGTTGAGGAGTTTGAGGTTGTAGCAAAAAATGTATATATTCCAAAGGAAAATTTATAATATTTATAATAATATAAATATTAATTTTTAATAAAAATTTAATTGTGAAAGGAAAATAAATATGAAAAATATTTTGAAATCAATAGAAAGAGAAATTGTAAAAGGTGCAATTTGGATTTATTGCAAAGTTGTATATAGATTTGAATTAGTAGGAAAAGAAAATATACCAAAAGAAGGACCAGTAATTATTTGTGGAAATCACAGAAGTTTTTTAGATCCACCATTAATGGAAGTAACTACTGGAAGATATACTAGATTTTTAGCAAAAGAAGAGTTAACAAAGAATAAATTTTTAGCTTACTTAGGTTATGTATTTGATGCTATTTTGGTAAAGAGAGATTCAAAAGAAGTTATGGCTTTAAAGGAGTCTTTGAAGACTTTGAAAAATGGTGACTGTTTGGCTTTGTTTCCAGAGGGAACTAGAAATGGTTTGGCAAAGGGTGAAAAAGTTAAAGATGGTGCTGCGTTTTTTGCAGTAAGAAGCGGTGCACCTGTTGTACCATGCGGTATTAAAGGTGGAGAAAAAGGAAATAGAAAAGTTACTATTACATATGGAAAGCCAATTGATTTTAGTCAATATAAAGGTAGTAAGGATAAAGAGGTTTTGGATAAGGTTACTGAGGAGATTATGAGCAATATTATTGAACTTGCAAAATAAAATTGTATTTTTTAATAGAAAATTAGTGAGAATAATTTTTTGAAAAAGTATAGATAATAATTTATTGGTAAAAATAAATTATGAAATATTATAAATATTATAGACAAATTTTAAATAATATTGTAGAATAATTGTCATAGGAAATTGATAATTAGTGGAACGGTTTTGCCGCCAATTTTGCGATTACATCGTAGGAAAGGTGGTGATGTTTATGGTTAAAGTAATACTTTTTTTTATAATATCATTGATGTTATCTTTAGCATTAAACGTTGCCTTAATTTTAGTTCTTTATAAGAACTGGGTTGATAAGCAACTACATAAATAAAAAATAAACCATTCTACTTTTGACGGAGATGAATGGTTTATTTAAATCTAATTCCGGCAAAACCGTATCTAACGGAATTGTCATTTCCTATATTTATTATAGTCTATTTATATGGAAAAAGTCAAGAAATATTATAAAATTAACTATACTTTACATAAAATAAAATCAAAAATTCGTTGACAAACTTTTAATTTAGTAGTATAATTTTAAAGTTAAAAGAGAAAAAATAAAATAATGTAAAAAATAAATAAAGAAGGGGTAATAAAAATGAACAACAAAAACATAAGAAACATAGCAATAATAGCACACGTAGACCACGGAAAAACAACACTAGTAGACGCACTATTAAAACAAAGTCATGTATTCAGAGAAAACGAACAAGTACAAGAAAGAGTAATGGACTCAAACGACCAAGAAAAAGAAAGAGGAATAACAATTCTATCTAAAAACACATCAGTAATGCACGGGGACATAAAAATAAATATAGTAGACACACCAGGACATGCTGACTTCGGAGGAGAAGTAGAAAGAGTTTTAAAAACAGTTGATGGAGTTTTACTATTAGTTGATGCATTTGAAGGAGCAATGCCACAAACAAGAGAAGTATTAAAAAAATCATTAGCATTGGGACTAAAACCAATAGTAGTAATAAACAAAATAGATAGACCTGGAGCACAACCAGAAAAAGTTGTAGACCAAGTTATCGAATTATTTATTGAATTAAATGCTACAGATGAACAATTAGACTTCCCAGTAGTATATGCATCAGCAAAAAACGGAATTGCAAAAATGGATTTAGCAGATGAAACAACAGATTTATCTTGTCTATTTGAAACAATAATAAACACAATAGAACCACCACAATGTGACTTAGAAGGACCAGCACAAATGTTAGTATCTAACATAGATTATGATGACTATGTTGGAAGAATTGGTATAGGAAGACTTGAAAGAGGAACAATGAAAGTCGGAATGCCAGTTAGTATATGTGGAAAAGAAGACAAAATAACACAAGGAAGAATTGCAAAATTATATACACACGTTGGACTTAAAAAAGTTGAAGTTGAAGAAGTAGGAGCAGGTGATATCATAGAATTTGCAGGACTACCAGACATCAACATAGGTGATACAGTATGTGACTTTGAACATCCAGAAAAAATACCATTTGTAGACATTGACGAACCAACAGTAACAATGACATTTAGTGTAAATAATGGACCATTTGCTGGAAAAGAAGGACAATTTGTAACATCAAGACATATAAGAGATAGATTATATAAAGAACTAGAAAGAAATGTATCATTAAGAGTAAAAGACGGAGAAACACCAGATTCATTTGAAGTATCAGGTAGAGGTGAATTACATTTATCAGTATTAATTGAAACAATGAGAAGGGAAGGATTTGAACTATTAGTTTCAAGACCAAAAGTTATCTTCAAAGAAATTAATGGAGTAAAATGTGAACCAATTGAATTATTAGTTGTAAACGTACCAGATGACTGTGTAGGAAATGTAATTGAAAAATTAGGAAGAAGAAAAGCAGAAATGGTTAACATGGAACCTGCAGAAGCTGGACATACAAAAATAGAATTCAGAATTCCTGCAAGAGGAATAATTGGATATAGAACAGAATTCCTTACAGACACAAAAGGTGAAGGAACAATGAACCACATATTTGACGCATATGAACCATACAAGGGAGATATTCAAGCCCGTGTTAGAGGAACAATAGTTGCATTTGAACCAGGTAAATCAGTAACATATGGACTATACAATGCACAAGACAAAGGTGACTTATTCATAGGACCAGGTGTAGATGTTTACGAAGGAATGATAGTTGGTCTAAACTCTAGAGGTGAAGACTTAGCAATAAATGTATGTAAAGAAAAACATTTAACAAACACTAGAGCATCAGGTTCAGACGAAGCATTAAGATTAGTTCCACCAATTCAAATGTCACTTGAAAAAGCTATTGAATTTATTCAAGACGACGAATTGGTTGAAGTAACACCAAAATCTATTAGATTAAGAAAGAAAATATTAGATTCTAAAGAAAGAGAAAGAGCTAATAGAAATAAATAATAAAGCATAGGTGATAATAAAATGCCATTATATAAGAAAAAAATAAAATATGTAGCAGAGACGGAAATTAGAAAAGCAGCAGCACAGGCATATGGAGATAGGAAAGAGATTTCTGATGATGCAAAAAATAGAAAATATATTTTGGAAAAGATAAGAAAATTAGTACGAGAAGATGTGGACAAAGAAAAAATTGTTGAAGAAATTCTTAAAGATAGGGTTATGGAAAAATTTGAATATCTTAAATCAATAAATCCAGATACCAGTGTATTTGTTAGAAATTGGGTAGAAAATGCTATAAAAAAGAAAAATAAAAGAGAAAAACAAGAACGAGAAAGATAAAGGTTAGGCTTATATAAGTTTAACCTTTTAATATCAAATCATTATTAAATATAAAGAGGAGTAAAGATGAACAAACAAGAATTAGAAAAAATAAAGCAAAAAGCTTTAGAAGACCACATACCAATAATAATGGATGATACTTTAGAAGTAATAGAAAAAAAATTAAAAGAAAATCCACCAAAAAGAATATTAGAAATAGGTGCAGCAGTTGGATATTCTGCAATGTGCTTCTCAGAATTTTTAGCACAAGATGGAGTAATTGACACAATAGAAAGAGATGAAGAAAGAATTCAAGAAGCAAAAGAAAATTTCAAAAAAGTTGGAGTAGAAGACAAAATCAAACTTTATGAAGGAGATGCTGTAGAAATATTACCTACTTTAAATGAAAAATATGATATGGTATTTATAGATGCAGCAAAAGGAAAATATCCATTTTTCTTAAAGGAATCATTAAGAATGATAAATGAAAATGGTGTTATTTTTGCGGATAATATTTTATACAAAGGATATGTTATGAGCGATTATAATAAACATAAACAACGTACAGCTGTAAGAAATTTAAGAGAATACATAAAAGAAGTTTCCGAAAATCCAAATCTAGAAACTGAAATTTTGGAAGTGGGAGATGGACTAGCAATAAGTAGATTTATATAATAACAAAAGCGGACAGTAATAACATTAGCAATTTTTAAAATATTGTAAAGTCCGCGTATTTGTTCGCACGCGAAATTTGCTTTATGCAAATTTCTGTGCAAAGTACTTATATTCTAGGAAGTTCAGAGAACTTTCCTTTGAAAATAAAATACTATTGTTGTTTTATTTTCACTTTGAGTTGTGAAACTTAAATTTTCTTATAATTTCCTAGAATATAAAAAACTCCCACCAAATTTTGGGGGAGTTTTTTAGTGTCTCTATCAAAAATAATTGAAGAGATAAATTCATTAATAGATAATTTCAAATGGATTGACAGACTTTTCTAAACCTACTAAATCTTCTACTACATAGCTATCAAGACCATTATCATCAACTGTTTTCACAAAACGATATCCATAAATATTAATATTAGGTCTATCTAATTCTATACGATTATAGTACCGCTTTTTGTCATGCTCATCATGTAAAGATGTTTCATATTCTACACGAGTATGGGTTGCCATTGTTCGTATCTGAACCTCAAATGGTAATCCATATAAAGATGAAGAATAAGCAATGTGCAAAGACTGATAAGAATGAGCTTTAGGTGTTTTATAGTAATCTTTTACTTTTGACCTTAAATCATCCGAGATGACAATATCTTTATCAGTCGGCACAATCACGTTAGGATAATCTTTAGAGTTAAACCCTAAATCATATAACGGTTCAGCTGTCATTGGTAAATACCCTTTTTCAACTGTGAAGAAACGATTAACTTCAAATAAAACTTCATAACAGATTTTGACAGTTTCAATAGTGTCAACATTTCCCAATAAAAGAATCAATCGGATTCCAATTTCATCACAAATTCTCTCTAAAGAAAACTTGCTTTTGTGATATTCATCTTCAGCATTAAGGCTGTTTTCAATGAAAAGGCGTACTTTTTCATTAAATTTCTTGTAATTTTTTTTACGTTTTTTAAAAACTATTTGAAATTTATAGCCTTTTTTCTTTTTCCACTTCTTCATATGTGAGATAAATTGTTCTAAATCCCTTTTTATTGGTACAAAATTGTTTGGCCGATTTATGTTCTGATATTCTGCCAATTTATTTGCATACTCTATATTGTATTGCAAATTTGTCTTGATTAGTGCATCACGATAATTTATATTGGCTTCTTGTAAAGATATTGTTTCGCTTCCACACAAAAAATCGTTGATGTCTGGAAAAATAGGAACTAGTTTCCGTTCGTTCATATTCATGAAACCTCCTTAAAATGAATTTTATAAAATAATAATATTAATATTATATCAAAAAAAAAGCCTAAAATCAATATATAATGCGAATATTATGTAAAATATTAATACAATTATTGACAAAGTGACATAAAAGAGTGTATAGTAAATAAGAAAAATATATTTTGAAGGGCAGAGATAAAAAATGAAAAAAATAGAATTATTAGCACCAGCAGGATCATTTGAAAAAGCAAAAACAGCATTTAAATATGGAGCAGACGCAGTATACTGTGGAACATCATCACTATCATTAAGAACAAGAGCAGACATGGACAATGATGACTTAATAAAAACAATACAATATGCACACAGCATAGGAAAAAGGGTACATGTAACATTAAACATATTTGCATGGGACGATAAATATGAAGAAATAATAGAAATGGCAAAAATACTAAATGAAGTAAAACCAGATGCAATAATAGCAGCAGATGGAGGAGTAATAGAAACATTAAAACAATATGCACCAAATGTACCAATACATGTAAGTACACAAGCAAATATAGTAAGTGTACACGATGCAAACTTCTGGTATAAAAACGGAGCACAAAGAGTTATAATGGCAAGAGAAATAAACAAAGAACAACTAAAATACATAATGGAAAATAAACCAAAAGACTTAGAAGTAGAAATGTTTGGACATGGTTCAATATGCTTTGCCTTTTCAGGAAGATGCTTCTTAAGTGACTTTATCTGCGGAAGAAGTGCAAACTTAGGGGACTGTGCACAAAGCTGTAGATGGTCATATAATTTATATGCAGAAGAGAAAAACAACCCAGGACAATTATATCCAATAGAAGAAAGTGAATATGGAACAAGTATATTTTCATCAAAAGATTTATGCTTATTAAAAGAAATACCAGAAATAATAGATATGGGAATAGATAGTTTAAAAATAGAAGGAAGACTAAAAACAGAATACTACATAGCAAGTGTAATAAATGTTTATAGAAATGCAATTGACGATTATATAAAAGACCCAGAAAATTATGATTATACAAAATATATGAAAGAAATAGAAAAAGTAAAAACAAGAGAATTTACAACATTCTATTTTAATGACAGAAAAAATAAAGATATTCAAGATTTAAGTGGAAGACAGTATAATGACAAATATGAATTTGGTGGAAAAATACTAGAATATAAAGAAGAAAAATCAATAATAGAAATTAAAAATAAATTAGCAGTAGGAGACACAATAGAAATAATAATTCCAAACAAATTAGAACCAGAAACATTTAAAATAGAAAAACTATGGGATGACGAAACAGAAGAAGAAATAGACAGCGTAAGCCCAGGAGTAAAAGGACAAAAAGTTTTAATGAAACTACCAATTAAATGTGAAAATGGATGGATATTAAGAAGAAAAAAATAATATAAAAAGTTGTCAAAATGGAAATAAGCCATTTGACAACTTTTCTTTAATCTGTACTATCTTCTAATAATAACTCTAATATTTTAGGATATATTTTAGAAGCATTTTTGTTCCAATTATCTACAATTTTTTTTGCTCTATCTCGAGAACCAGCAAAGGTTTTTACCTCAAATATTGTTTCATTTTTTTCAATAACTTTACATTTAATAGTATAATCATTCTCACTCTTAGGAATAAATTCAGCTATAATAGAAGTTTTATCAGCTATAGAAGGAAACTCCTTCTTAAAAACATTATCAGCCTTCAATTTTAAAATTCCCGGTAATACATCAATTGTAAGAGAAAGTGCATTTTTTCCTTCACTTGTTATTTTTAGTACAGACTCTTCTTCATCTTTTGTGAATATGCCAACTAATTTGGAATCCAATAAATCAGTTAAAACTTCTTTGAAGTAGAAGTAATTAACATCGTTTATAGAAGAAATAATTTTATATAAACCATCTTCTTGTAAACCATTTGATATTTGATCTAAAATATACAAAATTAAAACTTTATTTTCAGCCAAAGCAGTTGTATTATCTGAACTAGGCATTTTCATAACACTCCTTACTTTGTTTATTTTTTCGCATTATATCATAAAATTTATAAAAAGTAAATTTTTTTTTAATAATCTGTTTAAAAATACACAAAATAGTTATATAATGTTATAGAATAATAAGAATGTTAATAAATTCCAAAACACATTCTTAAAAAACAAGTCTGATAAAAATTCAGTAAACAAAAGGAAAGGATGATATTAATATGAAAAAAGGAAAAGTTGTTTTAGTAGGAACAGGATTTGTAGGAATGAGTATGGCATACACAATGCTAAACAGAGGGGGAGTAAGCGAACTTGTACTAATAGATATAGATAAAGACAAAACAATAGGGGAGCAAATGGATTTATCACATGGACTACCATTTGCACCACAAAAAATGGTTATAAAAGCAGGAGATTATGACGAATGTAAAGATGCACAAGTTGTTGTAATTACAGCAGGAATTGCACAAAAACCAGGCCAAACAAGATTAGAACTTGCAGAAACAAATACAAGAATAATGAAAAGCATTACTCAAAATATAATGGCAAGTGGATTTAATGGTGTAATTATAGTTGCAAGTAATCCAGTTGATTTAATGACATATGTAGTAGCAAAAGTATCAGGACTTCCAAAAAATCAAGTATTTGGTTCAGGAACAGTTTTAGATACAGCAAGATTACGTTATATAATGTCAGATTATTTAAAAGTATCTAGCAAAAATATTCATGCATATATAATGGGAGAACATGGAGATTCATCATTTGTTCCATGGAATCATGCATATGTAGGATGCAAAAAAATCAAAGATATTATGAAAGATGGAAACCATCCAATGGAAGACTTAGAAAAAATACATCAAGATGTTGTAAACGCAGCATATGAAATTATTAATAAAAAGAAAGCAACATATTATGGAATAGGTATGTCTTTAAGCAAAATCGTTAAATCAGTATTGGACAATGATAACTCTATTTTAACAGTTTCTACTTATTTAGAAGATGGACAATATGGACAAGACGATATCTATATTGGAGTTCCTGCAATAATTAATGACCATGGCGTTCGTGAATTATTGAATCTTGAACTAACTGAAGAAGAACAAGCTAAACTTGATAATAGCTGCAGAATTATTAAGGAAATGAGAGAACAATCAATAGACAAGATTATAAATGAATAAAAAAGAGGGGCAGTTTGCCTCTTTTTTTTGAAAATATTCCCAAAACATGTTGACATACGGCTAAAAGCATTGTATAATATATAAGCATGAATTAAGCGAAGAAACTGAATGTGGCTACATTCCTACGGAAAACAGGAATGGAGGGAACTTCGGCGGAGTATGTCATGGCAAAGACCAGGCGGTAAGTTTTTAAAAATAGTACTTATCCCAGAATTATCATGCATATTTTGGGTTTTAAAAATGGGTGTTTTGAAAACACCAGAGTACGTTTTAACTTGCCAAGGTAATTTAGGCAGAAATCATAACTGCCAACAGGGGAAACCCAGAAAATAAAATTTATATAAGGAGGGAAAATTACAATGGCAAACACAACAGTTGTAACAAGTGAAAAAATCAGAATAAGATTAAAAGCTTATGACCATGTAGTTTTAGATCAGTCTGCTGAGAAGATAGTAGAAACAGCTAAAAAAACAGGAGCAAAAGTTTCAGGTCCTATTCCACTACCAACACAAAAAGAAGTAGTAACAATCTTACGTTCTCCACACAAATACAAAGATTCAAGAGAACAATTTGAAATGAGAACACATAAAAGAGTTATTGATATTCTTTACCCAACACAAAAAACAGTTGATACTCTAATGAAATTAGAATTACCAGCAGGTGTTGATATAGAAATCAAATTATAATCTAAAACCAAGCTGATATTACACATAAAACAATGTGCAAATACAAGTATCAGCCAATAGTAAGGAGAGAAAAATGAAAAAAGGAATAATCGGAAGAAAAGTTGGAATGACACAAATCTTTGATGAAAAAGGAAATGTAATTCCAGTAACAGTTATAGAAGCTGGACCATGTACAGTAGCACAAGTAAAAACAGTTGAAACTGATGGATATGATGCAGTACAATTAGGATTCGGTGAAGTAAAAGACAAACATATTAACAAACCAGAAAAAGGACATTTTGCAAAAGCAGGTCTTGAAGCAAAAAAACACTTAAGAGAATTCAGATTAGAATCAGTTGAAGGTGTTAAAGTTGGAGACGAAGTTAAAGCAGATGTATTCGAAACTGGAGAAAAAGTAGATGTTCAAGGAATATCTAAAGGAAAAGGATTCCAAGGTGTTATCAAAAGACATGGACAACACAGAGGACCTATGGGACATGGTTCTATGTACCACAGAAGACCAGGTTCAATGGGATCTACATCAACACCAGGTAGAGTATTTAAAGGTAAAAAACTTCCAGGACATATGGGAAGAGTTACAATTACAATACAAAACTTAGATGTTGTAAGAGTAGATATGGATAAAAATGTTATCTTATTAAAAGGTAGTGTTCCAGGAGCAAAAGGATCTATCTTAAAAATAAAATCAGCTGTAAAGGCTACTAAATAGAAGGAAGGAGGAAATACGAAATGCCAAAAGTAGATGTATATGATATAAAAGGTAAAAAAGTAAGTGATGTTGAATTAGCAGAAGCTATATTTGGAATTGAACCAAATGAAGCAATAGTACATAGCGTACTAGTTAACTACTTAGCTAATCAAAGACAAGGTACACAAAGTACTAAAACAAGAGCAGAAGTTCGTGGTGGTGGTAGAAAACCATGGAGACAAAAAGGAACAGGTAGAGCAAGACAAGGAAGTATCAGAGCTCCACAATGGGTAAAAGGTGGTATAGCTTTAGGTCCAAAACCTCGTTCATACAAATATACTGTTAACAAAAAAGAAAGAAGATTAGCAATTAAATCTTTATTAAGTTCAAAAGTATTAGAAAAAGAATTAACAGTTGTTGATAAATTAGAATTAGCAGAAATCAAAACAAAAACAATGGTAAAAGCATTAGCAGACTTAAAAGTTGAAGGAAAAACATTAATCGTTCTTCCAGAAAACAACAAAAATGTATTAATGTCAGCTAGAAATATTGAAGGAGTTAAAACAATAACTTTAAACAATATCAACGTATTTGATTTATTAAAATACAACAACCTAGTTTTACCTCTAGAAACTGTTAAGAAAATTGAGGAGGTGTACGCATAATGAAACCAGAAGAAATTATAATTGCACCAGTTGTTACTGAAAAAAGTAATGATGAATTACAACAAGGAAAATACACATTCAAAGTTAACAAAAAAGCTACAAAAGTTGAAATAGCAAAAGCTGTTGAAAAACTTTTTGAAGTTAAAGTATTAAAAGTAAATACAATGACAGTTAAAGGAAAAACAAAAAGAGTTGGATACCATACAGGTAAAACTTCAGACTGGAAAAAAGCTATAGTTACTATAGAAACAAATCCAGCAGAAGTATCTTACTTAGCTAAAGGTGGTAAAGCAACTAAGGCTACTAAGAAATTCAAAGATTCTATAGATGAATTTATGGGCGCTTAATATGAAAGAACATATAGATTTAAGTAAGAAAGAACAAAGAAAAGAATTTTACAAAGCACTAAGAAAAGATATTAAAGCCTATGAAAACAATTATCAAAATATAATAAAAAGAGATGAAGCATTAGCAAAAGTAGAATCTGAAAGAATGGGAAGAGAAATAGAAGCTTCTAAAGTATTTACAGAATTAGAAAATTGCAGATTTTAAATAAAAATATCGGGAAAGAACCCGGAGAATAAAAAATATCTGTTATGCGGAGCAGGAAAAATATCCGTAAATAAAAGTAGAGAAGAAAAACGAGCAAAAGCAAGCAGTACAAGGCAAATTTAAAAATATTGATGAGATAATACGCAAGTATATCGAAGAAATATTTTTAAATTTAACGAAGTAATGCGAAGGTTTTCATCGTTTTGAAGGGAGAATAGAAAATGGGAATGAAACATTTTAATGCCTATACACCATCAAGAAGAAACATGACAGTTTCAGACTTTGCAGAAATAACAAAGAAAACACCAGAAAAATCTTTACTTGCAAAAAAGAAAGAAAAAGCTGGAAGAAACAGTTATGGTAGAATAACAGTAAGACATCAAGGTGGAGGAAACAGACAAAAATATAGAATAATAGATTTTAAAAGAAGAAAAGATAACATGGAAGCAACAGTTATCGGTATAGAATACGATCCAAACAGAAGTGCAAATATAGCATTAATCCAATATGAAGATGGAGAAAAAGCTTACATATTAGCACCACAAGGATTAACAGATGGAGACAAAGTAATATCAGGAGAAACAGCTGATATAAAAGTTGGAAATTGCATGCCAATCGACAGCATTCCAGTAGGTACATTAATCCACAATATCGAATTAAATCCAGGACAAGGTGGAAAATTAGTAAGAACAGCTGGACAAAGTGCTCAATTAATGGCTAAAGAAGGAAAATATGCAACATTAAGATTACCATCAGGAGAAATGAGAAAAGTTTTAGCTAAATGTAGAGCAACTATAGGAGTTATAGGAAACGCAGATCATGAAAACGTTAAAATCGGTAAAGCCGGAAGAAAACGTCACATGGGATGGAGACCAGAAGTTAGAGGTTCTGTAATGAACCCAGTAGATCACCCACATGGTGGTGGTGAAGGTAAAGCTCCAGTAGGACACGCTGGACCAATGACACCTTGGGGTAAACCAGCTCTTGGATACAAAACAAGAAACAAAAAGAAATCTTCAAACAAATTTATTGTTAAGAGAAGAAAATAATATTTTAAAATATAAAATAGCAATTTGTTACCCGAAAATTTTTAATAATTTTCGGATGGCAATTAGCAATATGAAGGGAGAACATGGTATATGTCTAGATCAAGCAAGAAAAAACCATTCGTTCAAGAAAAACTATTAAAAAGAATAGAAGCAATGAACGAAACAGGAAGTAAAGAAGTTCTAAAAACATGGTCAAGAGCTTCAACAATATATCCACAAATGGTTGGTCATACAATAGCTGTACATGATGGAAGAAAACACGTTCCAGTATATATAGCTGAAGAAATGATCGGTCATAAATTAGGTGAATTTGCTCCAACAAGAACATTTAAAGGACACGCTGGAGACAAAAAATCAACAGTTAAAAAATAAGAAATACGATAAATAAAGGTGTACCCACCTAATAAAAAAAGGAGGTAAGAAAAGTGGAAGAAACACTAGTAAAAGAAGCAAGAGCAACACTTAAATTTGCAAGAATTTCATCTAGAAAAGTTAAAATAGTTGCAGATTTAATAAGAGGAAAAGATGTTGATGAAGCATTAGCAATAATGAAATTCACACCAAAAGCATCATCAGAAGTATTAGAAAAATTATTAAAATCAGCAATTGCAAACGCTGAAAACAATCATGATATGAAGCATGAAAACTTATATGTTGCTGAAATATTTGCAAACCAAGGTCCAACATTAAAGAGAATAAGACCAGCTGCAAAAGGTTCAGCAGTAAGAATTAGAAAAAGAACAAGTCATATAACAATAGTATTAAAAGAAAAGGAGGCTTAATTTAACCATGGGTCAAAAAGTACATCCAACAGGTGCGAGAGTTGGTATAATAAAAGATTGGAACTCTAAATGGTATGCAGATTCAAAAGATTTTGCAAATTATTTAGTAGAAGACCAAAAAATACGTAAATTTTTAAAGAAAAAATTATATACAGCTGGAATTTCTAAAATAGAAATCGAAAGAACAGCAAAAATGGTAAAAATTAATTTATACACAGCTAAACCAGGAATTATAATTGGTAAAGGTGGAGCAGGTGTAGAAGCATTAAAAGCAGAAGTTAGCAAATTAATAGGAAAAGATGTTAACTTAAATATCGTTGAAGTTAAAAACATCGATACAGATGCACAATTAGTTGCAGAAAATATTGCAGGACAATTAGAAAGAAGAATTTCATTCAGAAGAGCTATGAAACAATGTATGCAAAAATCACTTAAAGCTGGTGCTTTAGGAATCAAAACTTCAGTATCAGGAAGATTAGGTGGAGCAGACATGGCTAGAACTGAATTCTATAAAGAAGGAAACATTCCACTTCAAACTTTAAGAGCTGATATAGATTATGGATTTGCAGAAGCAGATACAACATATGGAAAAATCGGTGTAAAAGTTTGGATATATAAAGGAGAAGTTCTTCCTACTAAGAAAATGGAAGGAGGAGACCAATAATGCCATTAATGCCAAAAAGAACAAAACATAGAAAAGTACAAAAAGGTAGAATGAGAGGAAAAGCAACAAGAGGAAATAGAGTTACAGATGGAGAATACGGAATACAAGCTGTAACAGCAGGTTTAATTACTAGTAATCAAATCGAAGCAGCCAGAATTGCTATGACTCGTTATATAAAAAGAGGTGGAAAAGTTTGGATTAAAATATTCCCAGACAAACCAATAACATCTAAACCAATCGGTACTCGTATGGGTAAAGGTAAAGGTGCTCCAGAATATTGGGTAGCTGTAGTAAAACCAGGAAGAGTAATGTTTGAAATCGCTGGTGTACCAGAAGAAACAGCTAGAGAAGCCTTAAGACTTGCAATGAATAAACTACCTAATAAAACAAAATTCGTTGCTAGAGAATCTGAAAAGGTAGGTGGAAATGATGAAGATTAGTAAAATAAGAGAAATGTCTTCACCAGATTTAGAAAAAGAATTAGGTGAACTAAAAACAGAATTATTTAAATTAAAATTTAGTTTAGCTACAAACGGATTAGATAATCCAATGAAAATTAAAGAAGTTAAAAAAGATATAGCTAAAATAAATACTGTATTAACAGAAAGAAAAATAGCAGAAGCCAAAGCTTAAAGTTGGCAGACAAAAATTTTGAAAAAATTTTTGAATGACGATGAACGAGCTGAGCGAGAGATTTGTAAAATTAAATTTGAAAAATTTAATTTTATGATGAACGAACGCAGTGAGAGAAAGGGAGGATTCATAAATGGAAGAAAGAAATCTTCGTAAAACTATGACAGGAACTGTAGTATCTGACAAAATGGATAAAACAGTTGTTGTAGCAGTTGAAACAAGTGTTAGACACGACGTATATGGAAAAACAGTTAAAAGAACATATAAATTAAAAGCACATGACGAAAACAACGAATGCCATGAAGGTGACAAAGTTGAAGTTATGGAAACAAGACCACTTTCTAAAGATAAGAGATGGAGAGTAGTTAAGATAGTTGAAAAAGCAATAGTTAAATAAATGAAAAGTCACAAAAAACAAAAAATGAAGGGAGAATACCAAAATGATACAACAACAAACAATTTTAAAAGTAGCTGATAACACAGGTGCAAAAGAAATTATGTGTATTAGATGTTTAGGTGGATCTTACAGAAAAACATCAAACATTGGTGATGTTATAGTTGCTTCAGTTAAAACAGCAACACCAGGTGGCGTTGTAAAAAAAGGTGATGTTGTAAAAGCAGTTATCGTTAGATCTAAAAAAGGATTAAGAAGACAAGATGGATCATATATAAAATTCGATGAAAACGCAGCGGTAATTATAAAAGAAGACGGAACACCAAAAGGAACTCGTATATTTGGACCAGTTGCAAGAGAATTAAGAGAAAAAGATTATATGAAAATATTATCTTTAGCTCCAGAAGTTCTTTAATTTGTAAATATCAGAAAATTTAAGAAGGGAGGCAATCTCTAATGAGAATTAAAAAAGGAGATACTGTTCAAATCTTATCAGGAAATGATAAAGGAAAAACAGGAGAAGTACTAGAAGTAATACCAAAAGCTGACAAAATCGTTGTTAAAGGTGCTAACATCAGAAAAAAACATGTTAAACCAAGAAAACAAGGAGAAGAAGGCGGAATAATATCAGTTGAAGTTGCTATACCAAGTGCAAAAGCAAACGTAGTATGCCCTAAATGTGGAAAAACTACAAAAGTTGGATATAGCGAAGAAAAAGGTGTAAAAGTTCGTGTTTGTAAAAAATGCGGTGCAAAATTAAAATAATAGAGAAGGGAGGACTAATTCATAATGGAAAAATTAAGAGAACAATATGAAAAAGAAGTAGTTCCAGCATTAATGAAAAAATTTAATTATAAATCAGTTATGCAAGTTCCAAAACTTGATAAAATAGTTATAAACATAGGTTTAGGAGATACAAAAGAAAATCCTAAATCATTAGAAAACGCAATGAATGATTTAAGCATTATTACAGGTCAAAAACCAGTAATAACAAAAGCTAGAAAATCAATTGCTGCATTCAAATTAAGAGAAGGTGCAAACATAGGATGTAAAGTAACATTAAGATCAGACAAAATGTATGATTTTGCTTACAAACTATTCAATGTAGCACTTCCTAGAGTTAGAGATTTTAGAGGAGTTTCAGGAAATTCATTTGATGGAAGAGGAAACTACTCAATGGGTATAAAAGAACAATTAATATTCCCAGAAATCGAATATGATAAAGTAGACAAATTAAGAGGTATGGATATTATATTCGTAACAACAGCTAATTCAGACGAAGAAGCAAAAGAATTATTAAAATTAATGGGAATGCCTTTTAAAAACTAGTCAAAAGGAGGAAATAAAAAACTATGGCTAAAAAATCAATGAAAATAAAACAAGCAAGACCACAAAAATACAGCACAAGAGAATATAATAGATGTAAATTATGTGGTAGACCACATGCATATATCAGAAAATATGGTATTTGCCGTGTTTGCTTTAGAGAATTAGCACATAAAGGTGAGATACCAGGGGTTAAGAAAGCTAGCTGGTAAAAATCGATTAAAAGCAGCAATCTGCACATTTTTAACATTTATTACAAACCTCGGCATACAAACGTATAGCCTCGTCTTGTAATAAATATCAAAAATGCACATCTTACTACTTTAAATCAATTTTTTGAAATATATTGCACAATATAATCAATTTCATCAAATTTAAAGAGCAAAAATAAAAAGCTATATAAATACTTTATAAAGAAAAGGAGGAAAAAGAGTTGAATACTACAGATCCAATCGCAGATATGTTAACAAGAATCAGAAATGCAAATACATCAAAACATAAAACAGTAGATATACCTGCATCAAAAATGAAAACAGGAATAGCTGAAATATTATTCAAAGAAGGATATATTAAAGCTTACGAAGAAATAAAAGATGAAAATCAAGGAATCATCAGAGTTACTCTTAAATATGACGAAAAAGGAAATAGAGTAATTGATGGATTAAGAAGAATCAGTAAACCAGGATTAAGAGTTTATGCTTCTAAAGAAGAATTACCTAAAGTATTAAATGGTTTAGGTATAGCTATAATCTCTACATCTCAAGGTTTAAAAACAGATAAAGAAGCAAGACAATTAGGAGTAGGTGGAGAAGTACTAGCATATGTATGGTAATATCCATTAAAAAGGCGAAAGCTATATGACATAATTCAAAAATAAGGAGGAAAAGAAAATGTCAAGAATAGGAAATAAACCTATAACAGTACCTGATGGTGTAGAAGTAAAAATAGACGGACACAAAATTACTGTAAAAGGACCAAAAGGAACTTTAGAAAGAGAAATACATAGAAATATTTCTTTAGAATTGAATGATAATGTTATTAAAGTAACAAGAAAAAATGATGAACCAGCTAACAGAAGTTTACATGGTTTAACAAGAACTTTAATCAATAACATGATAATTGGTGTAACACATGAATACACTAAAGAATTACAAATCAATGGTGTTGGTTACAGAGTTGCAAAACAAGGAACAGGAATAAACATGACTTTAGGATATTCTCATCCAGTAATTATGGAAGCTCCAGAAGGAATTGCTTTTGATGTTCCAAATGCAAATACAATTATCGTTAGAGGTATTGATAAAGAATTAGTAGGTCAAACAGCAGCTGTTGTAAGATCTAAGAGACCACCAGAAGTATATAGAGGTAAAGGTATTAAATATGCTGATGAGGTTATTCGTCGTAAGGAAGGTAAAACTGGTAAATAAATTCAAATGAAAATCAGCATCTTGCACATTTTTATTTCATTAATCAGACTTCGACGTACAGACGTACGACTTCAGCCTGCTTAATTTATAAAAATGCACAATATACTAATTTTGATTTGAATTAAAATAATAAACCAAAAAATCTAAAACGAAACGAAGCATATTAATTGTATAATTACTACGTAGCTAAAATAGTTTGATTTTGGCAGGCAAAATTTTGAAAAAATTTTGAATGACGATGACCGGAGCAGAGCGTAGGGAAAGGGAGAATAAAAATGGTTAAGAAAACAGATAGAAAAATGGAAAGAACAAGAAGACATTTAAGAGTTAGAACAAAAGTATCTGGAACAAGTGAAAGACCAAGACTATGTGTATATAGAAGTAACGCAAACTTATATGTACAAATCATAGATGATGTTGCAGGAAACACATTAGTTAGTTGTTCAACATTAGATAAAGATATAAAAACAAAACATGCTAATAAAGAAGCTGCTAAAGAAGTTGGAGCAATGATAGCTAAAAAAGCATTAGAAAAAAATATTGATACAGTAGTTTTTGATCGTGGTGGATACATTTATCACGGTGTAGTAAAAGAATTAGCAGAAGCTGCTAGAGAAGGCGGATTAAAATTCTAGAATAAAAAGAGGAGGAATAAAAACCAATGGAAGAAAAAAGCGAATTAAAAGAAAAAGTTGTTGCCATAAACAGAGTTGCAAAAGTTGTTAAAGGTGGTAGAACTTTTAGATTTAGTGCTGTAGTTGTAGTTGGTGATGAAAACGGACATATTGGTGTTGGAAACGGTAAAGCAGCCGAAGTTCCAGACGCAATCAAAAAAGCTATGCAAGAAGCTAAGAAAAACTTAGTTGAAGTACCAATCGTCGATACAACAGTTCCACATGAATTTGTTGGAAAATTTGGTAGTGCTAAAGTTTTATTAAAACCAGCTGCTGTTGGTACTGGATTAATAGCTGGAGGTAGCGTTAGACCAGTATTAGAGCTTGCAGGATATAAAAACATAAGAACAAAAGTTATTGGAACAAACAATCCAAGAAACGTTGTTTATGCTACAATCGAAGGATTAAAAGCTATGCAAACAGCTGAACAAGTAGCTAAAAAAAGAGGTAAAAAAGTAGAAGAAATTTTATAGTAAAATACGAAATTTAGTAAAGGGAAAACACATTAACATGGGGCAAGAATATAAAGTTCGTATAGTCCTGTGGAAAAATGTAACCTGTTAAAGAAAGAGGAGGTGCAAGCGCAAAATGAAGTTAGGAGAATTAAAACCAGCTGAAGAAAGAGTTTCAAGAAGAAGAGTAGGACGTGGAATCGGTTCTGGACTTGGAAAAACATCAGGAAGAGGACATAAAGGACAAAAAGCAAGATCAGGTGGCGGAGTAAGAAGAGGATTCGAAGGTGGTCAAACACCATTATATAGAAGATTACCAAAAAGAGGATTCAATAATATTCACGCTAAAAATTACACAGAAGTAACATTAACAATGTTAAACAAATCAACTGTTAACGATGTAACAGCAGAAACATTATTAGCTGATGGAATAATCGGAAAAGTAAATGATGGAATCGTAGTATTAGCAACAGGAAAATTAGAGAAAAAATTAAATGTTAAAGCTACAAGATTTACTGCAAAAGCAAAAGAAGAAATTGAAGCTTTAGGCGGAAAGGCTGAGGTGATTTAATTGTTTAAAACAATCAAAAATGCATTTAAGACACCTGACGTAAGAAAGAGAATATTATATACATTACTATTAATAGTAATATTTAGACTAGGATGTTATATTACAGTACCAGGAGTAAACAGTATAACATTAAATGAAACAATGAGCTCAAATAATGGAGTTGCAGGATTAATAGATATGATTTCCGGAGGAGCTTTCTCAAGATTCTCAGTATTTGCAATGTCAATTAGTCCATACATTACAGCTTCAATTGTAATACAATTATTAGGTATGATAATACCATCTTTAGAGAGATTAACTAAAGAAGGCGGAGAAGAAGGAAGAAAGAAAATTAACAGATACACAAAAATATTAACATTAGTTTTAGCTTTAATAGAAGCTATAGGTGTATTTGTTTCTTACAAATCTTCTGGAATATTTATAAACACAAACTTCTCTACAGCAGCTTTAGTAGTAATATCTCTAGTAGCAGGAACATCAATATTAATGTGGCTAGGAGATGAAATTACAAACAAAGGAATTGGAAATGGAATTTCAATGATAATATTCATTGGTATTATTTCAGGATTACCAAGTTTTGTAACAACATTATGGAATTTAATGTTCACAAGTAATGGATTTAGTACAACAGGATTATTGATGGCAATAGGAATGTTAATAGGTGCTATAATCTTAGTAGCAGGAGTTGTATTTATACAACAAGCTGAAAGAAGAGTACCAGTACAATATTCTAAAAAAGTAGTTGGAAGAAAAATGGTAGGAGCACAAAATACTCATATTCCATTAAAACTTGCAATGGCAGGAGTTATGCCAATAATATTTGCATCATCATTCTTAACATTTCCAGCAATGATTTTACAAATATTTATAAAAGATATAACTACTCAAACTGGATTCTGGGCAGGAGTATATAAATTTTCAATAGCTACATCATCTTCAAGTGTAGGTATTGGATATAGTATAGCAAATGCTTTAGTATACTTAGTATTAATTATGGCATTTACATTTTTCTATACTTATGCAACATTCAATCCAGCAGAAGTATCAAACAACATTAAACAAAATGGTGGATTTATACCAGGAATAAGAGCAGGAAAACCAACAACAGATTATTTAACATCAATAATAACAAAACTAACATGGTTTGGTGGGTTCTTCTTAGCAGTAATAGCAATATTACCAATGTTACTAAGATTCACTGGATTAAATATAGCATTTGGTGGTACATCAATATTAATCGTTGTAGGTGTAGCATTAGAAACAATTCAACAATTAGAATCACTATTAGTAATGAGACACTATAAAGGATTTCTAGAATAGAGTATAACATTGTGGGGAGATATGCATTTTGTATATCACCCTATAATGGTTTTTATAATGTTTATTTTATTATACTTTTTAAAAATTATGTATATACTAATAAAGTAGATATTATAAAGATTATTATAAATAATCTAAAAAAATTGTCAGATAAAATTTTGAAAAGATTTTAGATGACGATGATGGAATGGAGAGATTTTAATGATTATTATTATGTTAGGAGCACCAGGAACAGGGAAAGGAACTGTTGCCGGAATGCTACAAGAAAAACTTGGAATCAAACAAGTATCAACAGGAGACATATTTAGAAAAAATATGAAAGAACAAACAGAACTAGGAAAATTAGCAGAACAATATATATCAAAAGGTCAACTAGTACCAGATGATGTTACAATAAAAATAGTAGAAGACAGATTAAACGAACCAGATGTACAAAATGGAATAATATTGGACGGATTCCCAAGAACAGTAAAACAAGCAGAAGCATTAGATAAAATATTAGAAGAAAAAGGAAAAAAAGTTGATAAAGTAATCAATTTAACAACACCTGAAGAAGAAATAATAGAAAGAATTGTTAATAGAAGAGTATGTTCAAATCAAGAATGTAAAGCAGTGTACAATATTGTTTTACATCCACCAAAAGTAGAAGGAATATGTGACAAATGTGGTTCAGAATTAGTAACAAGAAAAGATGATACAGAAGAAACTGTAAAAGCAAGATTAAAAAGTTATTTTGAACAAACAAGTCCATTAGTAGATTACTACGAAAAACAAGGAACTTTAGAAACAGAAGTTGTAAGTAAAACTGTTAATAAATTAGGAAAAGATGTAGCAGAAGAAGTTGCAGCAGAATTGGGACAATAGGGACAGACACAAAATGTCTCAAACAAATGTCGAAAAAAGTCAAATTTAAAATTAAATTATAAGAATGTAATAAAAAAGGAGACGACCTAAATTGGTAACAATAAAATCAAAAAGAGAAATTGAATTAATGAGAGAAGCTGGGAAAGTTGTAGCAGAAGTATATGATGAATTAGAAAAACACATGAAACCAGGAATAACAACATTAGAATTAGATCAAATTGCAGAACAAACTATGAGAAAATTAGGAGCAGAACCTGCAGAAAAAGGATATGACCCAGGAATAAAAGGAGTTCCTAAATTTCCAGCATCAATATGTGTATCAATAAATGACGAAGTTATACACGGAATCCCATCTAAATATAGAAAGTTAAAAGAAGGAGACATTGTTAGCATAGATACAGTTGCATTAAAAAATGGATATAATGGAGATGCAGCAAGAACATTTGTAGTTGGAAAAACAAGCAAAGAAAATCAAAGATTAATAGATGTTACAAAACAAGCATTTTTTGAAGGAATTAAGTATGCAAAAAAAGGAAACAGACTAGGTGACATATGTCATGCAATAGGTGAATATGTTCATTCACAAGGATATTCAGTAGTGAGAGAATTCCAAGGACACGGAATTGGAAGAGAAATGCACGAAGACCCAGGAATTCCAAACTATGGAAAAGCAGGAAGAGGAATAAGACTTGAACCAGGCATGACTCTAGCAATAGAACCTATGGTAATACAAGGAAAACCAAACATTTTAGAACTAGATGATGGTTGGACAATTATAACAGAAGATGGAAGTATGGCAGCACATTATGAAAATACAATTTTAATTACAGAAAAAGAGCCAGAAATATTGACAATACTAAAAAAATAATGTATAATGTAGTAGTTATTATACCAAAATGGAAAAATTGTGGAAAAATCATTTAAATTTAAGCAAAATTAAGTCAAAAAGATTAAACACAAAACCATAAATAATAATAGATTGCTCTTATAGGAGGGGATATTTTGGCAAAGGAAGATGTTATAGAAGTAGAAGGAACAGTAGTAGAATCACTACCAAATACAAATTTTAAAGTAGAACTTGAAAATGGACATCAAATATTAGCTCATATTTCAGGAAAACTTAGAATGAATTATATAAAAATTCTACCAGGTGACAAAGTTAAAGTAGAACTTTCACCATATGACCTTACAAAGGGACGTATTACTTGGAGAGCAAAATAAAATAAATAAAAAGATATCACTTTTAATTTATTTATAATAAAAGTAAAAAATTAACCCAAATATATAAAACCTAAAAGGTAAAAAAATAGGAGGTGCAAAAACATGAAAGTAAGACCATCAGTAAAGAAAATATGTGACAAATGCAAAGTAATTAAAAGAAAAGGTGTAATTAGAGTTATCTGTGAAAACCCTAAACACAAACAAAGACAAGGATAAAACAGTTTATAACACAAATAGGTAGCGGCTGTAAATATATATTTATAAAATATATATTAACATATCGATTTGTGTTTATATATATGTCTTGAAGATATCTAAAGACCCAAGAGCATGGGTGCATTTCACCTTTAGAAAAAATAGAGACAACGCAACAAAATGTTGCAAAACATATAATTATATAGAAAAAATTTGGAGGTGCAAAATAATATGGCTCGTATAGCAGGAGTAGATCTACCTAAAGAAAAAAGAGTAGAAATAGGACTTACATATATTTATGGAATAGGATTAACAAGCTCTCAAAAAATTCTAGCAAAAGCTGGTATAAACCCAGACACTAGAGTAAAAGACTTAACTGATGACGAAGTTAATAGCATAAGAAAAGTTATTGACGAATCATACACAGTTGAAGGTGATTTAAGAAGAGAAGTTGCTTTAAACATAAAAAGACTTACAGAAATTGGATGCTACAGAGGATTAAGACATAGAAAAGGTTTACCTGTAAGAGGACAAAGAACTAAAACTAATGCTAGAACTAGAAAAGGTCCTAGAAAGTTAGTTAGTAAAAGCAAAAAATAATAAAAATCGATTAAAATCATCAATCTGCACATTTTCAACATTTATTACAAATCTCGGCATACAAACGTATAGCCTCGCCTTGTAATAAATATCAAAAATGCACATCTTAATAATTTTAATCAATTTTTGAGAATATTGAATAAAACCTTATTATCAATGAAGGAGGGAATTTTAGAAATGGCTAATAATAAAACAGCTAGAAAACCAGTAGCTAGAAGAAATAGAAAAAACATCGAAAAAGGTGCAGCTCATATTCATTCTAGTTTTAATAATACAATAGTAACAATAACAGATACACAAGGAAATGCAATTTCTTGGGGAAGTGCTGGAGAATTAGGATTCAAAGGCTCAAGAAAAAGTACACCATTTGCTGCAGGACAAGTTGCAGAAACAGCAGCTAAAGCAGCTATGGAACATGGATTAAAAACAGTAGAAGTATTTGTTAAAGGACCAGGAGCTGGTAGAGAAGCAGCAATCAGAGCACTTCAAACAGCAGGTCTAGAAATAAGCGCAATTAAAGACGTAACACCAATACCACATAATGGATGTAGACCACCAAAAAGAAGAAGAGTATAAGAGAAGGGAGTAGAAAATAATGGCAAGATATAAAGACGAACAATGTCGTATATGCCGTAGAGAAGGACAAAAATTGTTCTTAAAAGGTGCAAGATGCTACTCAGATAAATGTAGTATATCAAGAAGAAATTATGCACCAGGTCAACACGGACAAAAAAGAGCAAAACTTTCTGAATACGGTACACAATTAAGAGAAAAACAAAAAACTAAAGCATATTATGGAGTTGGAGAAAAACAATTCAGAAAATATTTTGAAATGGCTTCAAATAAAAAAGGTGTAACAGGTGAAAACTTATTACAAATATTAGAAAGCAGATTAGATAACGTTGTATACAGATTAGGATTTGGAACATCAAGAGCACAAGCAAGACAATTTGTAAACCATGGACAATTTGAAGTTAATGGTAAAAGAGTAGATATACCATCTTACTTAGTAAAAGCAGGAGATGTAATCGCAGTTAGAGAAAGCAAAAAAGATAACTCTACATTAAAAATCAATATAGAAGAAAACTCAGCAAGACCAGTTCCAGCTTGGTTAGAAAGAGATAACGAAAAACTAAGTGGTAAAGTAATTAGATTATCAGCTAGAGAAGACATAGATCTTCCAATAGAAGAACATTTAATAGTAGAGCTTTACTCAAAATAATAGTTTTTGAAAGTAAGTGTAAAGGTTTAGTCAAAACTTTAAAATTTTACTTAAAAAAACTCATAAAGTTTTTAAAGAGTTTGAGAATAATCTCAATTTAGGAGGTAAAAATGATAGAATTTGAAAAGCCAAATATTGAATGTCTAGAAATCGATGAAACAAATAATTATGCTAAATTTGTATGTGAACCATTAGAAAGAGGATATGGTGTAACAATAGGAAACTCACTAAGAAGAATATTACTTTCATCACTTCCAGGATGCGCAATAACAAGCGTAAAAATTGATGGAGTATTACACGAATTTTCAACAATACCAAATGTTGTAGAAGACGTACCAGAAGTAATAGTAAATTTAAAAAATGTTAGATTAAAATTCGACGGAAACGAAGAAAAAACATTAAGAATAAACTTCAAAGGTGAAGGAGAAGTTACAGCAGCAGATATAGAATCAGATGGAACAGTAGAAATACTAAACCCTGACTTACATATAGCAACAGTTGCAGAAGGTGGAAGCCTTGTAATGGAACTAACTGCTGATAGAGGAAGAGGATATAACTCATCTGAAAAAAATAAAAAACCAAATCAAGATATCTCAGTACTTCCAATTGATTCAATTTACACACCAGTTAAAAAAGTAAATTATCAAGTAGAAAATACTAGAGTTGGTCAAACAGTTGACTATGATAAACTAGTAATTGAAGTATGGACAGATGGAAGCTTAAAAGCACATGAAGCATTAAGCTTAGCTGCAAAAGTAATGACAGGACATTTAGAATTATTTATAGATTTATCAGAAACAACTAAAAACACACAAGTTATGGTTGAAAAAGAAGAATCTAAGAAAGAAAAAGTTCTAGAAATGTCAATAGAAGAATTAGAACTATCTGTTAGATCATATAACTGCTTAAAAAGAGCTAACATCTCAACTGTTGAGGATTTAATTAGTAAATCTGAATCAGAAATGATGAAAGTTAGAAATTTAGGTAAAAAATCTTTTGATGAAGTAACAGCCAAATTACATTCATTGGGCTTAGACTTTGCACAAGAAGATGAGTAAAAAAATAAGAATAGCAATAAATAAAAAAGAGTAGAGATTTGTCATCCAAAATTTATAAAATTTTTGATGACGATGACCAAAGCGAAAGGGAAAGGTGAATAAAGTGGCTACAAATAGAAAATTAGGTAGAACTACAGATATAAGAATGTCAATGTTAAGAAACTTAACAACAGACCTATTAGTATATGGAAAAGTAGAAACTACATTACCAAGAGCTAAAGAAGTAAAAGCAATAGCTGATAGCTTAATATCACTAGCAATAAAAGAAAAAGACAACTTTGAAGAAGTAGACACAAAAGTTGTTAAAGCTAAATTAGACTCTAAAGGTAATAAAGTTACAGAATTAGTAAAAAGCAAAAATGGTAAAGAATTCTTAAAAGTAGTTAAAGAAGAAACTACTGAAAAAAGACAAAAAGATATGCCATCTAGATTAAATGCTAGAAGAAAAATAATGAGAAAAGTAAATAAAGTAAAAGATGCTGAAGGTAACAATATCGACGTACCAGCAAAATTATTCAACGAAATAGCACCTAAATATGCAGGTAAAAACGTTGGAGGATATACAAGAATTGTTAAAGCTGGACCAAGAAGAGGAGACGCAGCAGAAGTTGCTATATTACAATTAATATAATTAGAAACATAAGTGAATAAAAAAACAAAACCAACAAATACTATAAAAGTAGGAGTTGGTTTTTATGTTAGAAAATTACATTTCAAAAAAAGAAAACAATAAAATAGAAGATATACAAAAAAATAAAACAAAACAATTCAATTTCAGAACAGATCTAGCAAATGAAAGACGTGACATATACAAAAAAGCAAACAGCATAGAGAATGAAATAAACGGAATAGAAAGCACAAAAGAAGAAATAAACGAAAATATATCAGTGGAAAGAGTTAAAATAACAAATGAAGAGGGAGCAAAGGCAATTGGTAAACCACAAGGAAATTATATAACAATAGATATCAAAAAGCTAAAAATAGCACAAGACGAAGATATAGAAAAATCAGCAGAAACATTAGCAAATGAACTAACAAAAATAATAGATGCTCATATAGATAAACAAGGAGAAATATTAGTAGTAGGACTCGGAAATATATATGTCACACCAGATGCATTAGGACCAAAAGTAATTAACGAAATAGAAGTAACAAGACACATAATAAATTATTTACCACAATATGTAGAAGAAGGAACGAGAATGGTAAGTGCAATATCTCCAGGAGTTTTGGGAACAACAGGGATAGAAACAGTAGAAATATTAAAAGGAATAGTAGACAACATACATCCCAAATTAGTAATAGTAATAGATGCACTTGCATCAAGAAGCATAGAAAGAATAAGCAGTACTGTTCAAATATCAGATACAGGAATAGTTCCAGGAGCAGGTGTAGGAAATAAAAGATCAGAAATAAGCCAAGCAACATTAGGAATACCAGTAATAGCAATAGGAATACCAACAGTTGTAGAAACTGCAGTGCTTGTAAATGATTGCCTAGATTTATTTATAACAAAATTGCAACAAGAAGCAAAATCAAATGAATATTTAAATCAGTTAAAAGATGAAGATAACTACGAAGAAATAAAAGAGGCATTAGTTCCAAATGATTATAATTTAATAGTAACACCAAAAGAGATAGATGACCTAATAGAAAATATGGCAGAGATAGTAGCAACAGGAATAAATAGAAGCGTATAAAAATTGATTTTTAATTATTTTTAGTCCCCAAAAGAACCTTTATAATTTATTTTTTTATAAAGGTTCTTTTTAAAGAAGTATTTTTATAAATTTTACAAATGTTGCAATCAGTACACACTTCAACACGATTTTCAAAAATAAGAGAAATTGTATTAATAAACTCGTCAATACAATTATCAATTAAATGAACATAAATTTTTTTAGGAATAAGTGTAAGCAAAGTATTTAGAGCATAGTCATTAGAAGAAAAAGAAATATCAGATAAATACTTAGCCTTAAAAATATCATCAGAAACATTAATTTGATTTTTATCTTTATCCAACAAAATAGAATTGCTATTGTTGTAAATTAAGTGAACAACATCACAGTTCGAAGTTTGAGAATTTATATACATCTTAAGAAGAGAGATAAACTCCATATATTCCTTTTCAACAACAAATGTATTAACAGCTTCGTCAACAACATTTTCTAAAACTTCCATATAACTTTTAATACGAAAGTTAATAAAACCAGTTAAGATTATAGATTTATTAGCCATCAAATAATTTTCAAAACTCTCAATTAAAAGATTATGTTTTTTATCAAAATAAGTATTAAAATCATCAGAAAAAATTTCATAACAAAGTTCTAAAATATGCTTGATTTCATTGGAATTAAAATAAAAATAATTCTTTAATAAAATCATTTTCAGAAAGGATTCCTCTAACTCGTCTATGACAAGACATGAAAGAATGCAAGAAACTTCATGAATAAATTTCTCGTTGTCATTTCCACTATAGTGGATAATTATATTTTTGTAATTTTTGAATTTATTTTTTGAAATTGCAACAGGTTTTATTTCTATGTAGTCTAGTTCGTTTAGTAGATAATCTAATAAATTTTGGTCATTTGTTTTTATACATATAGATTTCATGAGTTTCTCCCTTCTTTTATATTATCTGCTAAACTTTTGAAAGTTATACATTATAATATGCAAAATAAATGAAAGAGTGAAAATGGTTCAAAAATAATTATTTTCAAACCAAGAAAAATTTTTAAAAAAAAGATTAAAGGAGTGTCCCTTAATCCATAAAAAATGGAATTGAAGGAACTTCCTTCAATCCCACTTATTGATAAATTTTGTAATCGATGTCAGGAAAAACACAATCTTTTTTAGAAATGTCTTTCAAGAAATCTTCATCAATTTCATCATTTTTAATTTGATAATATAATTTAGTAAAACGACCAATGTGGTCTTTAATACGTTTTTTAGCATAATCAACCATAGTACCATTTGTGATAATAAATAACCAGTCACTACTTTGAGCAAGCAATAATTCTCTTGCACATTGATTCAAAGCCTTTTTCTTCAAGCCTTTTGCGTTAGGGTATAAATTAGCCAATTCACACATTCTATCACCAGCAACATGTAAATGTTTGTGAGCATAATCATTTGTTGGATTAAGCCATACTTCACTATAACCATTAGCACCCCAGCTAGAACGACAAGGAGAAGCAACTTGAATTTCTGGGTATTTATCAATATATTCAGATGGTGTAATTAATTTGAAATTACAATCATCATAGTAAATTTTCTTAAATAAAATATATAACCAATATGGACCTTCATACCACCAATGTCCATAAAGTTCTGCATCATATGGACACAAAATGATAGGTGGTTTGTCCATACATGGAGATAAATTTTCAATTTGTTTTGTTCTGCAGTCTAAGAAATGACCTGCTTGTTTTTCAGCTGAATCTTTTGCCCATTGAATATCGTAATAATCCTTTTGTTCAGTTTTTCCAGTTATTCTATAATACTTTATACCTGTATGAACTCTAACACCGTTATGGGCGATATATGGCTTAATATAGTCATAATCTGCTTCATAACCAATATCACGATAGAACTCCCTATAATTAAAATCACCAGGGTAACCATTTATAGAACTCCATACCTGTCTAGAAGATTCTATATCACGCCCAAATGCAACAACACCTTCTGGTGAAACGATAGGGGCGAAAGTACCATAAACAGGAGTTGGGTCAGCATATAAAATACCATGAGATTCTGTAATTACATATTCAATTCCAAATTCTTTTAAATATTTATCTGCTTCTGGAACATAACCACATTCAGGAAGCCAAATTCCACGAGGTTGTCTACCAAAATATTTTTTATATGTTTGAACACCAACAGCAATTTGAGCTTTAACAGTTTTTTCATTTACATATAAAATAGGGAAGTAACCATGTGTTGCTCCACAAGTGATAATTTCTAAAACACCAATATCTTGAAAATACTTAAATTGACTAATCAAATCACAGTTAAAAACATCTTTGAAAAGATGCAAATCATTAGAATATCTATCAAAATAGTAATGAGCCAATTTATTTTCTTTTTCATTTCCTGCAGTTCTAACAATTTCTTTTTCAGAAAGCTCAATTAATCTCTTTAAATATTTAATATATTTTCTTTGTAATAATTTATTATCTAACATTGAAAGAAGAGGAGGAGTCATAGACATTGTAATTCTAAAATCTACCCCTTCATCAACTAATTTCTTAAAATTTGTAAGTAGCGGTATATATGTTTCTGAAATTGCTTCATATAGCCATGACTCTTCTAGGTAATCATCACTTTCAGGGTGATGGATAAATGGAAGATGCGCATGTAACACAAAACTTACATAACCTTTTTTCTCTTGCATTGTAATTCTCCCTTCACTTGTTTTTGATTGTACATTACTATTCGACATTTTATGACAAAAATGTGAGACAAATTAAGACTGTCCCACTTGTCTCATTTTATTTAAACTGAGAAGATATATGTGAAGATGGATTTATTAAATCTTCAATATTTTCTTCATTTTTATATAATTCTTGATATAAGTCATATATCTCATAAATTTTACCCATATTTTTTATAAATGATAGAGATGTAAATGTTTTAGCAGTTTCAACATTAGTTTTAACATTTCTAAAATAAACCATTTTTTGTGAATTATTAAATAAAATATGGTCATTAGGAGACTCGATTTCATTTGAAGAAGTTATGTAGATATAATCTGATTTTATATTTTCATTAACTTGAAAAGGACGTCTACCAAGCTCAATTCTATAATCTGATTTACTATCATTCACATGTAAATACCAACTATTTGCAAAATCATTAATCTCAACCTCAAAACTGTAATTTAAAGTATCATTATGAATAATTAATACAGGTTTTGTAGTTTCAAAAAAGTTATCTCCATAATCCTTTTTGAATTTTTCAATATCATCATCTGATATTTCCCAATAAATGAATAGTGTTTTTGGAGTTTGTGCTAATACTTTTACAACAGTTTTATTATATTTTTGTGGTAAGTCATAATATTCAGCTGGCCAGACCTTTTTAGATGATTTAGTTGTACTTTTTTTACTTTTTGCAGTTGTTTTTTTTGCAGTGGCTGTTTTAGCTTTTGTTGTAGATTTCTTAGTAGCAGTTTTTTTGCTAGTTGTTTTTTTATTTGAAGCAGTAGTTGCTTTAGCATTTTCTTTTTTTTCTGAAGTAGTTACTTTAGTAGATATTTTTTTCGTTGAAGTAGTAACCTTTTTACTAGTTGTTTTTTTAGCAGTAGAGGTAGATTTTTTATCTGTAGATTTAATTTCTTTATTTTCTAAATTTTCTATTTCTTCTTTTGATTTTTTTGACATTTTTTCCTCCTATGTAATCTCTTTTTTTCTACTATATATACTATACTAAAATTGAAATAAATTCAAGTAAAATTAAGAAAAAAAGAGGTTTTCTATAAAAGAAAACCTCTTTGAACCACTATTAAAGGTTATTTGAAACTAGCAACTTTGTCATTGCATCCAGAGAGTTAAGTTTTTCAGGGATTCCCAAAGATCTTTCAAGAAACAATGTTGTAAAAACTTATCATCAGCACCTTCTAAAACTGTTATCATACTTTATCCTCCTGCTGGTTCAATATTTTTGCAACGATAAATATAATACAACACTTTTCGACAAAATACAACATTATTCTTGTATTTTGTTGGAAAATCTTAATCATATGGGTTACAATTAACAACTTCAACCGAAACTGTAACAAATTTTACAAAAAGACTTGCATTTACAGGAAAATGCTGGTATAATAGTATGCGTATTAAACACATAGAGCAAGTTTGAAGGGAAGTGCCAACAAAGTTGGTCCTATTCAAATGATGAACTTTATGGAAGTAAAAACAAAAAGGGAGGAATTTAAAATGGCAGTAGTTGCAATGAAACAATTACTTGAAGCAGGTGTTCACTTTGGACATCAAACAAGAAGATGGGATCCTAAAATGGCTGAATACATATTCCAAGCTAGAAACGGAATCCATATAATCGATTTACAAAAAACATCTAAAAAAATCGATGAAGCATATGCGTTCTTAAAAGAACAAGTAGAAGAAGGAAAAACAGTTCTATTCGTAGGAACAAAAAAACAAGCACAAGAATGCGTTAAAGACGCAGCAGAAAAATCTGGAATGTACTATGTTGACCAAAGATGGTTAGGAGGAATGTTAACAAACTTCGATACTATCAGAACAAGAGTACAAAGATTAAAAGATTTAGAAAAAATGCAAGAAGATGGTACATTTGAAGTACTACCTAAAAAAGAAGTAATATTATTAAAGAAAGAAATGGAAAAACTAGAAAGAAACTTAGGTGGAATCAAAGACATGGAAGAAATACCAGGAGTTATATTCTTAGTAGATCCTAAAAAAGAACATATAGCTGTATTAGAAGCTAAAAAATTAGGAATTCCAGTAATCGGATTAGTAGACACAAACTGCAATCCAGAAGAAGTAGATTACGCTATACCAGGAAATGATGATGCTATAAGAGCTGTTAAATTAATAACAGACGTAATGGCAAATGCTATCATTGAAGGTAAACAAGGTGAAAGCTTCGAAGCAGAAGAAGTTGCTGAAGAAGTTTCAGAAGAACCAGCTTCAATGGAAGAAGTAGTAGCTGAAAGTGAAGAAAAATAATTGAAATATAATATTATAAAATTTAGAAATAAATTTTGTGAATAATTAAAAAGAAAGAGCGAGCTACGCTCGTTCGAAAATATTCGGACGGGAATAGGCTTGCTTTTTATATTATGAGTATAGAAAATTTAAATCTTTCTATACTATGTACAGTTAAATATTTTGATATACAAGAATATCAAAAATAAAATATAAGGAGGAAAATAAAAGATGGTTACAGCAAGTTTAGTAAAAGAATTAAGAGAAAAAACAGGTGCAGGAATGATGGACTGTAAAAAAGTTTTAACAGAAACTGATGGAGATATGGAAAAAGCAATGGAACTTTTAAGAGAAAGAGGAATTGCAAAAGCAGCTAAAAAATCTGGAAGAGTTGCAGCTGAAGGATTAGTTGAAGCATATATTTCAGAAGATGGAAAAATAGGAGCTGTTGTAGAAGTAAACTCAGAAACAGACTTCGTTGCTAAAAATGAAGAATTCAAAACATTTGTTATGAACGTAGCAAGACAAATAGTTGACACAAATCCAGCAAACGTTGAAGCATTATTATCATCACCAGCTGAATTTGAAGAAGGAAAAACAGTACAAGAAGCACTAGTTGGAAAAATAGCAACAATAGGAGAAAATCTATCAATCAGAAGATTTGCAAGATTTGAATCAGAAGGATTAGTTGCAAAATACATCCACGGAGATGGAAAAATCGCTGTTTTAGTAAATATGGCAAAAGGAACAGAAGAAGTTGCAAAAGACATCTGTATGCAAATTGCCGCAGCTAGACCTGAATTTGTAAGAAGAGAAGAAGTTCCAGCTGAAAGAGTACAAAAAGAAATGGAAATCTTAAAAATTCAAACAATGAATGAAGGAAAACCAGAAGCTATAGCAGAAAAAATAGTTCAAGGTAGAATTGGAAAATTCTATGAAGAAATATGCTTAGTAGACCAAGCATTTGTAAAAGAGCCAAGCAAAAAAGTATCACAATTATTAAGTGAAAAAGATGCCGAAGTTGTTGCATTTGCTAGATTCGAAAAAGGTGAAGGAATCGAGAAAAAAGAAGAAAACTTCGCTGAAGAAGTTATGAGCCAATTAAAATAAAATAATTTTAAAATGTCCTTTTAGGGACGGTTCTGTTTGGAACATCGGTTCCATTCGAGATACTGTCTTTAAAAAGGACATTTTTGCTTTTTAAAATTGCAATATAAAAAAGAGATTTTTAAATATAAAAATCTTTTTATCATATTTATTAAAAAATTAAAAAAACACTATTCAATTTAGAAAATATATGATAGAATACGCATAAGAAAACAAAACTAAGGAGAGTGAAAAAATTGTCAGAAGCAAAATATAAAAGAATACTACTAAAACTAAGTGGCGAAGCCTTAGCAGGGGAACAAAAAACAGGAGTTAATGTAGAAGTAGTAGGAAAAATATGTGACAAAATAAAAGAAGTAACAGAAATGGGAGTAGAAGTAGGAATTGTAGTAGGAGGAGGAAACTTCTGGAGAGGAAGAAATGGACACCAAATGGAAAGAGCAACAGCAGACTACATGGGAATGCTAGCAACAGCAATGAATGGATTAGCATTACAAGACGCATTAGAAGCAAGAGGAGTTCATTCTAGAGTACAAACAGCAATAGAAATGAGAGAAATAGCAGAACCATTTATAATAAGAAAAGCAGAAAAACATCTAAAAAGAGGAAGAGTAGTAATATTTGCATGTGGTACAGGACACCCATATTTTACAACAGATACAGCAGCAGTACTAAGAGCAACAGAAATAAATGCTGATATAATATTACTAGGAAAAGCAATAGATGCAGTATATTCTGCAGACCCTAAATTAGATCCAACTGCAGAAAAATTTGACAAAATATCATATTTAGAAGTTCTAGAAAAAGATTTAAAAGTTATGGATTCAACAGCAACTGCACTATGTAGAGATAATAATATTCCATTACTGGTATTTGGAATAGCAGACCCAGAAAACATAGTAAGAGCAGTTAAAGGAGAACATATAGGAACAATAGTAAAATAAAAAATGTCGCAAACAGAACCGTCCCCAAAGGGACAAAGCGAATTGAAGGGAGAAAAATTATGGATTATACAAATATTAAAGAAAAAATGGAAAAATGTATAAATGTATACAGTGAAAAATTATCAGAGGTAAGAGCAGGAAGAGCAAACCCTGCAATATTAAACAAAGTAAAAATAGACTATTATGGAACACCAACACCAATAAACCAAGTAGCTGGTGTATCAGTACCAGAGGCAAGACTAATAGTTATCCAACCTTGGGATATGAGTGTATTAAAAGAAATTGAAAAAGCAATATTAGCATCAGACATTGGAATTAATCCAAACAATGATGGAAAAGTGATAAGATTAGCATTTCCAGAATTAACAGAAGAAAGAAGAAAAGACTTAGTAAAAGACATTAAAAAAATGGCTGAAGAAGCAAAAGTAGCTGTAAGAGCAGTTAGAAGAGACGGAATAGAAACAGCAAAAGCAGAGCAAAAAGAAGGAAACATGACAGAAGATGAACTTAAACAAGCAGAAAATGACATTCAAAAATTAACAGATAAAAGTGTAGAAGAAATAGACAAAATATTAGAAAACAAAGAGAAAGAAGTAATGTCTGTATAAATTTAGAAATAATATTATATAGAGAAAAACTTTGTATATGAATTAACAGGGGTAAAAAACAGAAAAAATTCTAATAATTAATATCTGTTTTAGATTATTGCAAAAACATTAGGAAGGACTAAGCAAAAATGGAATTTAAAGAGAATTTAAAAAAGTATCAAAATATAATAAATGAAGAACTAGAAAAATATTTAAGAAAAGAAAACTGCCCAGAAAAGACATTAAACGATTCTATGGAATACAGTCTAATGGCTGGAGGAAAAAGACTAAGACCAATATTAGTTTTAGCAACATATGAGTTGTTTAGAGACAGCTATGAAGAAGCAATGCCATTTGCAGTAGCAATAGAAATGATACACAATTTCTCATTAATTCATGATGATTTGCCAGAAGTTGATAATGATGATTTCAGACATGGAAAACCAACAAATCACAAAAAATTTAACCATCCAACAGCACTACTTGCAGGAGATGGCTTATTAAACCAGGCATATATAGTGTTAAGTGACGAAATTTTATATTCAGTTGAAAACCAATACAAAGAAAACTTTTATAGCAAAGTAAAAGCATTTAATGAATTTACAAAAGCCGTAGATAGAATGATTGTAGGGGAATACTTGGATACAGAATTAGAAGGACAACAAATTTCAAAAGAAATGCTAGAATATATACACATAAATAAAACAGGAGCATTGCTAAAATTATGTGTAAGAATGGGAGCAATATTAGCAGAAGCTTCAGAAAAAGACATAGAAAGATTAACAATATATGCAGAAAAAATAGGATTAGCATTTCAAATTAAAGACGATATTTTATCAGAAGAAGGAAATCCAGAAATTACAGGAAAGCCTGTAGGAAATGATAAAGAATTGGGTAAATGCACATATGTATCATATTATGGATTAGATGGAGCAAAGCAAGAGTTAAATAAAATAATAGAAGAAGCAATTGGACAAATAAAAATATATGGAGAAAAATCAGAATTTTTAAGACAACTTGCTTTATACATAAAAGACAGAAATAAATAAAACTAGGCATAGTATAGGGGGATAAAATGGAACAAAAAAATTTACCAAAGCATATTGCAATTATAATGGATGGAAATAGAAGGTGGGCTAGAAATAAAGGACTACCAGTAGCGCTAGGACATAAAGAGGGAGCAAAAACACTTGAAAAAATAGTTAGATATGCAAAAAATATAGGTATAAAATATATAACAGTATACGCATTTTCAACAGAAAATTGGAAAAGATCAGAAGAAGAAGTATCAACATTAATGAATTTAATGATGAACTATCTTGAAAGCTATAGTAAAAGAGCGGATTCAGAAAATATAAAAGTACAAATATTAGGAAATAGACAGGGGCTATCAGACAAAATGAATGACCTAATAGAAAAATGTATGGAAAGAACAAAAGACAACACAGGAATAACATTCAATATAGCATTAAACTATGGTGGTAGAGACGAAATATTAGGAGCAGTAAAGAACATTGCTGAAAAAATACAAAATAATGAAATGAAAATTGAAGATATAACAGAACAAACAATATCAGACAATTTATATACAAAAGGTCAACCTGACCCAGATTTATTAATAAGAACAAGTGGAGAAATACGACTAAGCAACTTTTTACCTTGGCAATTAGTATATTCAGAATTTGTATTTGTTGATAAGAATTGGCCGGATTTTAGTGAAAAAGACCTAGACGAAGCTATAGAAGAATACCAAAAAAGAAATAGAAAATTTGGAGCTAAATAAAAAGTAAAAAGCAAAATGAACGGAAAAACAAAAGGAAATACAAAGATAGAAAGACAAACAAGCGAAGAGGAGTGAAATCAAAAATATGGATTTTAAAAGAATAACATCAGGACTTATAGTAGCAGTAGCACTTGCTATAATACTATTAATACCAAACAATATAATAACAGGGATACTATTTACAATAATAGCAATAATAGCAATGAATGAATATTTAAAAGCAATATCAAAAGTATGTAAGCCAATAAAATGGGTAGCATATATAAGTTGCATTATTGTGGCAATAATAAATTACATACCAAAAGAAAACTTAACAAATGTTTTAATGTATTCAATTCCAACAATTATACTAATATTATTTGCACATGTAATAGCATCAGACATGAAAATTACATTTAAAGATATGGCATATACATTATTAGGAATTTGTTATATACCAGTGTTTATAATGTTTTTATCATTAATTGATGGGATGAATAATGGAAAAATACTATTAGGATATGTATTTATGGCATCTTGGGGAACTGATGTATTTGCATATTGTATAGGAAAAAGATTTGGAAAACACAAATTTAGCAAAGTAAGCCCTAAAAAGTCAATAGAAGGATGTATTGGTGGAACATTAGGAGCAACAGCATTAATATTAATATACACAATGATTTTAAATAATTGTTTTGCATTTGAATATTCATATTTTACAGTAACAATATTTGGAATAGTAATGAGCCTAATTGGCCAATTAGGAGACTTTTCAGCATCCTGCATAAAAAGATATGTTGATATAAAAGACTACAGTAATCTATTACCAGGACATGGAGGAATGCTAGACAGAATAGATAGTGTGCTATTTATAGCACCATTTGCATATATGTTATTCACATTGATTTAAAAAAAGGGATTTTAGGGAACATCCATTAATCCCGACAAGGAGGAGTAAATTTGACAATTATAATATCAGCCTTAAAAATAATATTTTTACTTGGATTTCTAATATTGATACATGAAGCGGGACACCTAATAGTTGCGAAGTTGTGCAAAGTAAAAGTAAATGAATTTGCAATAGGATTTGGACCAACAATATGGAAAAAACAAGGAAAAGAAACAAAATATGCACTAAGATTAATACCACTACGGAGGATTCTGCAGTATGGAAGGAGAAGAAGAGAGGTCAGAAAATGAAGGCTCTTTTTCAAAAGCAAGCATACCAAAAAGAATAGCAATTGTAGTAGCAGGTGCAACTGTAAACATTGTATTTGGTTTGATAGTATACTTTATTTTAATGTCAACAAGTACAACATATGTAACAAATGAAATAAGTTCAGTTTTAGACGGCTATGCAGCACAAGAAATAGAATTACAACAAAATGATAAAATTGTAGAATTAGACGGCAAGAAAATCAAAAATAAATATGACTTAAATAAAGCAATGGAAAAGAACAATGGGCAAGAATTACAGATAAAAATAGAAAGAAATGGTGAAACATTAAAATATAATGTTAAACCAACAGAAGTAAAAAATAAAAGTACAGGAATGTACATTGATCAAAATTGCAAAATATTAAGTATAGAAAAAGAAAGTAGTGCAGAAAAACAGGGAATAAAAACAAATGACCAAATTGTAAAAATAAATGGTGAAAGCATAAATGGTGATGTAAATAAAATATTAGAAATAATACAACAAAAAGGCTTAAACACAATGTTAATCACAGTAAAAAGAAATAATCAAGAAATAAACATTGAATTGACTCCAGAATACAAATCTTCTTATTATTTAGGAGTAAATTTAAAACAAGCCGAAAACACATTTATAAACCACATTATATATGGAGGAATAGAAACAAAAGAATTTGCATTATCAATTGTAGACAACTTAAAAACGATATTTACAGGAGGAGTAAGTGTTGACCAAATGATGGGACCTGTTGGAATATCAGAAGTTGTAGCAAAAACAAACGGACTAAAAGAATTCATATATATGATGGCACTAATTTCACTATCATTAGGAGTTACAAACCTTTTACCAATACCAGCACTCGATGGTGGAAAAATATTAATATTAATAATTGAAGCAATAAGAAGAAAACCATTAAAAGAAAAAACAGAAATAAATATACAATTAATAGGATTTTCAATATTAATAGCATTATCACTATATATAACTTATAATGATATATTAAGAATATTTTAATGAGACAAGTGGGACAGTGCAAAATTGTCTCATTCAAATGTCGAAAAATGACATTTGACAAAATGTTACAAATGAATGAAACAAATATTGTATATTCTAGGTGTCTCAGAAGAAGGAGTAAAAATGGAAGATAAAAAAGGAAATATAATATTAGGTATAATATTAGCAATATTAATGGTAGTAGCAATAGCAATAGTAATTATAAATCCGAATAAAGTAAAAACAGTCAATAATGATGGAACGAAAAATCAAAACATAGAAGAAGAAAAAGAAAACAAAGAATTAGCAACAGATAAAACAAGTAACGAAGAATTTAAAAAAGAAGAAAAACAAAACAGTATGCAAGCAGGGGAAAAATTTTGTAAAATAGGAAACGTAGCAGTATTTTATGAAGAAAAAAATAAAAGTATATATACATATAATACTGAAGACAATACAACAAAGAAAATAGCGGAAGTTCCAAATGGAGCAGATAAGATATATTTTGATGGAGAGAACATCTATGCAATACCATATTACTATATGGGAAAAGGAATATACAAGATAAATTTAAATGGAGATGTAAAAAAAATCTATGAGGGAGCTACATTACAATTATGGCTTACAGATAGTAAAATATATTTTGTAAATCAAATAGGATTTGATACAATAAATCAAAATCCACAGGGAACACTATGCTCTATGGAAAAAGATGGAACACAAATTACAAATATTGCTGAAAATGTAAAAAATTATTTCTATATAAATAATAATAAAATCTATTACACAACTCAAAACAGAAAAATGTATCAAATTAATATAGATGGAACAGAACAAACTGAATTGACTCAAGGAAGAAAATTTGTATTGAGTGTTACAGACAAATATCTAACATACATAGACTATGCAGAACAAGAAGCAAAACACATCTTGAATTTAGAAACAAAAGAAGACACTTTAGTTGGCTATTTTGGAACAATAAGAACTTTTGCTGGAAAAACATATACAAATGTTAGAAGAAGACTAGATGATGGTTCAATAGACGAAAAATATACTTTATTTGAAATAAAAGAAGATGGAACAGTTGCAGAATTAGGAAAATATGCTGATTTTGGAACAAATTTAAATTATATTATTGACGATAAAGCATATATTTCTACACAAAATGACGGAGCATCTACGATTGACTTAAAAGAAGGAAATAAACAAAGTGCAGAAGGTTATAATAATTGCTTATATTTCTTAGGTGGTTATGGATATAAAATAGATAATTCAAATTTAGAAAATGTTAAAGTTGAAAGAATTGAATTGAATTAATAAAAAACTCAGATTAAATTTTTTCTGAGTTTTTTATATTGTTTATGAATGGATTTACAAGTTCTTTTATATCAATCCCCAGAGCGATAGACAAAGCACACAATTCATAATCTCTTACTGTACGTTGATTATTCTCAATTCGATGCAAACACGTTACAGGAATATTGATCCCAAGCAATAAAAGTTTATTAGAAAGTTGTTCAAAAGACAACTTTTTTTCTTTCCTTTTTTCTCTTAAAATAGGTCCTATTACATTTAAATTATTTTCATATTTTCCAGAGTTTTTCATTTCAAAATTCAATCCTTCCTTATATGTTGATAAATATTAGATAATATATCCATTAAATAGAAATTTAATCATTTATATAAATAAATTATATTAAAAATTTGAGCTTATAATATTGACACAGGTGTGAAAATAATATAAAATAAACTAAAATAAAATGGAGGTACACAAATGAAAAGTAAAGAAGAAAACGCAATAACATTAGTAGCATTAATTGTAACGATTATTATATTATTGGTATTAGCAGGAATAGCAATATCAACATTAGGTGGAGAAAATGGTTTATTTGCAAGAGTAAAACAAGCAAAAAAGGCTCATGTGCAATCAGAAATGCAAGAGCAGTTGACACTGGCATTAAATGGTCTGCAGATAGATAAAAATGGCAGTGCAAGTTTAGATGATGTAACACAGGAATGGATAAGTTCTGTAATTTCAAGTGACTATAATCCAACAATAAAAGAAGATGCATCATTAAATGGAAAATTAGCTGTAATGAATAAAAACAATATAACTGGAAAATTTTTAATAGGGCAGAATCTAGAAATAAGTTCAACTGAATATAATTTAAGTAGTTTAGAGTTTGAATATGAAACAGAAAAAATAGAAAATGGAAAAGTAAAAATACTTATAAAAATAACAGATAAAGTAAATGGACTTAAACGAGTAGATTATCCAGAAGCAAGTAAAGATTCAATAATAATGGAAAATAGAAAAATACCATTAGGGATAGATTATTATGTGGAATTAGGAAAAGAATATAAATTTGTAATAACAACAGGAGATGGAAACAAAACAGAAAAAACAATAAAAATAGATGA
>CAKOUU010000004.1 GCA_934120675.1 uncultured Clostridia bacterium | reverse complement strand
ATAGAAAGAACAAAAGAGGAAGATAAAGATGTATTAATTAGAATAATAAAAATAGTATTTAAAGAAAAACTAGGAGAAGATGAAGTAGAAAGATTAGTAAATAAAATAGAAGAAGGGAGGAAAAAAGAAGTGTTAGCAGTGGTTGATATGATAAGAAGAGAAAATCAGATGTATATTGATATGGGAAGAAAAGAAGGTAAAATTGAGGGTAAAATAGAAGGAATTAAAGAAAAAAGCATAGAAATAGCAAGAAAATTATTAAAGATGGGACTAACAAGTAAACAAGTTGAAGAAGCAACTCAACTAAAAAAAGAAGAAATAGAAAAATTATCAAAAGAATAAAAAATGTAAAATTATTAAAAATAACCAAATTTAAATTTAAAAAAAGCTTGAAAAATAGCTCAAACTATGATAACATAATAAAAGATTAACAAATAAAACAAATCCAATTAAAAAGCAAAGTATATATATAAAAAAACAAACAGAGAAAATATCCGAGGCTGAAAGATATTTAAAACTATATATAGAAATTTCACTTTTTAGGACTTCTTTTGAAAATGTCCCATTGGGGACGGTTCTGTTTGGTACATAAGATACCCAACAAGAATAAAAATTAGGAAGAAGCGGTTGCACCGTTAAAACTAAAATGAGGTTAGTAACTTTATATTAAATATGCATTTTATTAATAAAAGAGTATATTAAAAAATGTTTTAAAGTATAAAGAAGAATTAATAAATTTAGGTGGTACCACGGAAATCCATTTCGTCCTATAAGCACAAATAAGTGCTAATAGGATAGAAATGGATTTTTAAATGTCCTTTTTTAAGACAATTTTTGTTTTGCATCGATGTCTTATTTGGAATCGATGTCTCAAACAGAACCGTCCCCAATGGGACAAAAGGATAAAAGTACACGAAAATTTGGAAAGGAGAAAAGATGAAAGAACAAATTGAAAACATCAAAAAAACAGCTATTGAAGAAATAGCAAAAGCAGAAGATTTACAAACATTAGAGAATGCAAGAGTAAAATACCTAGGAAAAAAAGGTGAACTTACAGCAGTATTAAGAGGTATGGGAGGACTAAGCCCAGAAGAAAGACCTATAATAGGTGGTCTTGTAAATGAAGCCAAAGAAAGCCTAGAAAAATTAATTGAAGAAAAAGAAGAAAAATTCAAGCTAGAGGAATTAAACAAAAAATTAGAAGCAGAGAAAATTGACATCACATTACCAAGTACAAAAATGAAAAGAGGAAGCTTACATCCTGTAACAAGAATAATAGAAGACATAGAAGATTTATTTGTATCAATGGGATATGATGTAGTAACAGGACCAGAACTTGAAAATGATGAATATTGTTTTGAAAGATTAAACCTTCCAAAAGGACATCCTGCAAGAGATATGCAAGACAGTTTCTATATAACAGACGAATATTTATTAAGAACACAAACATCAGCAGTTCAAGCAAGAACAATGATGGCAAATACAGAAAAGTCACCAATAAGAATGATTACAGCAGGAAAAACATATAGAAGAGAAGATGACGCAACACACTCACATCAATTTAATCAAATAGAGGGATTAGTAATTGACAAAAAAGAAAGAAATGTATCTTTAGCAGATTTAAAAGGAACATTAGAAGTTTTTGTTAGAAAAATAATAGGAGCAAATTTAGATTTAAGATTTAGACCAAGTTACTTTCCATTCACAGAGCCATCTTATGAAGTTGATGTTACATGTTTCAAATGTGGCGGAAAAGGATGCAATCTATGTAAACAAACAGGCTGGATAGAAGTTTTGGGTGCAGGAATTGTTCATCCAAATGTTTTAAAAATGAATGGATATGACCCAGAAAAATTTGGTGGTTTTGCATTTGGTACTGGTATTGATAGATTGGCTATGTTTAGATATGGTATTACTGATATGAGATATTTGTATACAAATGATGTTAGATTTTTATCACAATTTGACAGAAAGGACGAAGAGTAATTTTGTTTCTTTTGAAAATTAAAAAATGGAAGGAGATTAAAAAATGAATTTAAGTTTAAATTTTGTAAAAGACTATATAGATTTAGATAGCGAATTAAGCGTAAAAGATATAGCAGAAGCGATGACAAAAGCTGGAAATGAATATGATTCTGCAGAAAAATTAGTAAATGCAACAAAACTAGTAATAGGAGAAATAAAAGAATGTGAAATGCATCCAGATTCTGACCACTTACATCTATGTAAAGTTGATATTGGAAGTGAAGTGTTAGATATAGTTTGTGGTGCACCAAATGCCAGAAAAGGCATAAAAGTTATTGTTGCACAAGTTGGAGCAGAACTTCCGGGAGATTTTAAAATCAAGAAAGGTATGATTAGAGGACAAGAATCAAATGGTATGTTATGTGCTTTATATGAAATAGGAATTGATAAAAAATTCTTATCTGAAGCAGATAAAAATGGAATACATGAATTACCAGCAGATGCACCTGTTGGAGAAGACCCAATTAAATATATGGGATTAGATGATGGTGTTATTGATTTTGAATTAACTGCAAACAGAGGAGATTTATTAAGTATTTTAGGTATGGCTTATGAACTAGGAGCAATTTATGACAAAAAAGTAAAACCGGTTGAATATGGATACAAAGAAAGTGGAGAAGACGTAAATAAAGAATTTTCAGTTGGAGTTGATACAGAAAATTGTAGATTATTCTTGGCAAAAAAAGCTAAAAATGTAACAATAAAAGAAAGTCCAGAATTTATAAAAAACAGACTAATCGCTTGTGGAATTAGACCAATAAACAATGTTGTAGACATTAGTAACTATGTAATGCTAGAATTAGGTCAACCACTACACTTCTATGACGCAGATAATTTGGGCAACAAAATAGTTGTTAGAATGGCAGAAGATGGAGAAAAATTAACAACACTAGATAACACAGAAAGAACTTTATCAAGCGAAGATATAGTTATAACAGATGGAACAAAAGCCATTGGCTTAGCAGGTGTTATGGGTGGATTAGACACAGAAGTTGAAGAAACAACTAAAAATGTAATAATCGAATCAGCAATATTTGATTCAGTAAAAGTAAGAAAAACATCAAATAAAATCCTAAGAAGTGAAGCAAGTAACAGATTCGAAAAAGGACTTGACCCTGCAAGAACTTATATGGCAATGGAAAGAGCATGTACATTATTACAAAAATATGCAGATGCAGAAATTGAAACAGGAATTGTAAAATATGATGTTACAAAAAATGAAGAAAAAGTAATTGAAATATCATATAAAGAAATAAATGATGTGTTAGGAACAAACATATCAAAAGAAGATATTGTTGACGTATTTAGAAAATTAGACTTCAAAACAGATGCAAAAGAAGATACTGTAATCGTTACAGTACCAACAAGAAGAATTGATATATCAATTAGAGCAGATTTAATAGAAGAAGTTGGAAGAATCTATGGAGTTGACAACATTCAAGGTAAACTACCAGTAGTTCCAATGAAAATGGGACATCTAGACAAAACAGCAAGAAAAATAAGAGCAAAAATGTCAAATATGGGATTAAACGAAACATTATCATATATCTTAATAAATGATAAAGATGTTCACAAATTCACAACAGACGAATTTGAAGAAGTCAGATTATTGGACCCAATAACAGAAGAAAGAAACACATTAAGATATAGCATGATACCTTCATTATATAAAATTTATGAATATAACAAAGCACGTGAAAACAAAGATGTTTGCCTTTTTGAAATTGGAAAAGGATTCTGGAAAAAGGGTGAAGAATACGGAGAAAATCAAAAAATCTGTGTGTTAATGACAGGAAAATATTATGAAGGAATAGGACATAGCAAAAATGTTGACTTTTATGACATAAAAGGTGTAACAGAAGAATTATTAGACTATTTAGGATATGCAGGAAGATACAGTTTTGTATTGCCAAAACAAATGCCAGCAGAATTCCATCCAGGTCAAACTGCAGAAATTTCAGTAAACAATGATGTTGTAGGAATTGTAGGAAGAATACATCCATCAGTAGAAAAAGAAGCGGTTTATGTAATGGAAATCAACTTAGACAAATTGTTAGCGAAAAGAGTAGGAAAAATGAAATTCAAAGAAATTTCAAAATTCCCAGTTGTTAAAAAAGATTTAGCATTATTAGTTGATAAAAATATGACATCAAAAGAAGTTGAAATGTTAATTAAGAAAAAAGCTGGAAAGCTACTATTAGATATAAATGTATTTGATGTTTATGAGGGTAAAAATATTGATTCTAACAAGAGAAGTATTGCTTATTCATTAACATTTGGTACACCTGATAGAACTTTAAATGATGAAGAAATTAATACTATTTTGGATAATATTATTAAAGATTTAGAAAATAAAGGTTTAGAAATAAGAAAATAAAAAAATCGGGATTTGGGGACGGGTCTTCAATCCCGATTTTATATTGACAAAAAATCACCCTTATTATAAAATTATCATAATAAAAAATACTAGGAGGAAACATGAAAAAAATAATAGAAATATTCAAAATAGACATGAAAAAAGTCTGGAAAAGAAAAATAGCAGTAATAATATTAATAGGCCTGTTATTCATACCGGGAATATATGCATGGCTAAACATAGACTCAAACTGGAATCCATATGACAACACAGGAAATCTGCCAATAGCAGTAGTAAACAAAGACCAAGGTCTAACAATATTAAACGAAGACATAAATATGGGAAGCTTGCTGGTAGACGGTTTAAAATCAAACACAGCAATGAAATGGATATTTACTGACGAAGATGATGCAAAAGCAAATGTCGATAAGGGAAAATATTATGGAGTAATAATATTACCTGAAGATTTTACAAGTAAAATAGCAACATTATTTGATGGGACTGAAATAGTAAAACCACAATTTGATTTCTATGTAAATCAAAAGAAAAATCCAATTGCACCAATTATTGTAAACAAAGCAATAGGAACAATAGAAAACAACCTAGACCAAGCATTTGTAAATGCAATTGTATATAAAGTAATGGACACTGCAGAAGATGCAAATGTTGTGGCGGAAGGAACAGCAACAACAACAGATGTAATTACAAAATTAAAAAACACAAATAAAAGTATAGAACAATTAAGAGCAACACTAAACACAATATCACTTGCATCAGATTCAGCAGGAAATGCATTAAATGCGGTTAAAGACTTATTACCAACAGTAAGTAATATATCAACAACATCTTCAAAAAATATATCAAATATGAAAGACATAATAAAGTCATTTAATGGAGTATATACAGATGTTAACAACAATATAGGACTAATAATAGATGCAGCAGCAACAATATCATCAAATGTAAATAATGTTATTCAGTCAGGAAAAATAGAAGAAAATAAAGAATATTTGTTAAATGCATTAAATAGCTTATCAAGTGTTCTATCACAATTAAACAGCATAATAGATTCATTAAACGGCACACAAGGAGTAACATTAGATAAACTAAAAGAACTTACGCAACAGGCACTTGACGATGTTAAGAAAATGATAGAAGACTTAAATAAAATGGACGAAAGATCATTAGCAGATTTAAAAGCAAAATCAGCAGAACTAAATCAAAAAATACAAAATATAAAAACACAATATAATAACACAGTAAAACCAGCATTAAATAAAGCTTTTTCTAATGCATCAACATCAATGTCAAATATAGCAAATATGATTTCGACATTAGACACAGCTTTAGGAAAAAGTGATACAGCATTGGCAAGTACAATAAAAGCATTAGATAGTACAGGCAAACTAACAACAAATATTGATACAGTATTAGTAAGCTTAGAAGATGATATAAACAAAATAATAAGCAAATTAGGTGGAGCAACACAAAGTGAGTTATACTTGAAAATATTGAATCTGTTAGAAAATAAGCCAAATGATGTAGCAGACTTTATTTCAACACCTATTGCTACAAACGAAATTGATTTATATGAAATAAATAGTTATGGTTCAAAAATGGCACCATTCTATACAGTATTAGCATCTTGGGTTGGATGCACATTGCTAGTATCAATAGTAAAAACAGATATTAAAAAAGACAAAAAACTGGGAGAAATAAAACCATATCAAGCATTTTTCGGAAGATTTATGACATTTGGAATTTTAGCTATATTACAAGGATTAGTAATAGGAGTTGGAGATATTATAATGGGAGTTCAGGTTATAAATTATCCATTATTTTTACTAACGATTATGCTCACAAGTTTAGTGTTTATGCTTATTGTATATTCACTAACAATATCATTTGGAAAAGTTGGAGAAGCAACAGCAGTAGTAATAATGGTATTACAAGTTGCTGGTTCAGGAGGAACATTCCCAATTGAACTATTACCAGGATTTTTCCAAAAATTACAACCAATAATGCCATTCTATCCAGCAATGAATGCACTAAGAGAAACAATAGGTGGATTCTATGGGAATAATTATATAATGTACATAGGTGCGTTATTATTACATACAATTATTCCATTATTGATAGGTTTAGTATTTAGAAGACCTATTATAAAATTCAAACAAGAATTATCAGAAAAATTAGAAGAAACTGATTTGATAGTATAATTAGAAAATTGTTTAAAATTAAAAATCATTCTAAAATCTAGTAAGAAATTCAATATAAACATATTGAAAAACTAGACTTAGAGTGATTTTTTTGATTGCTTAAATTTTAGCAAATTCCTTGACAAATAAAAGCCATATTGATATTATATAAGTGCTAAAAAACAAAAGAAAGAGCACAAAAGGTTGGAAAATTTAATTCTTTCCCAACCGGGTTTGTACCTTGAGAAAGGAAAAGTAAAAATGAAAAAAATATATCCAAATCTCTACTATAAAAAAGTAGAAGAGATAACAATAGAAATATTATTAAAAAATAAAATAAAATTACTAATACTAGACGTAGACAACACACTAATAGACTATTACAAAAATTTATCAGAAGAAGTAAAACAATGGACAAAAGAAATGAAAGGGCAGGGAATAAAGCTATACATACTATCAAATACAAACAACAAAGAAAAAGTAGAAACAGTAGCAAAAAAACTGCAAATACCATACAAATACTTTGCAATGAAACCACTAAAAAAAGGATTTAAGAACATACAAAAAGAAACAAATATAAAACCAGAAAATATAGCAGTAGTAGGAGACCAAATTTTTACAGATGTATTAGGTGGAAACAGAAGCAACATGTTTACAATATTAGTAGACCCAATAGACAATAAAAAAGACTACTGGTACACTGCATGGAAAAGACCAATAGAAAACAAGATTAAAAATAAATATAAATCAAAAGAGGAGAAAAATAAAGATGTATATTAATGAAACACATATAGCATATTACGCAGTATTTGCAATAATAGGACTTTTTGTAGGAATGCTAGTAGATTGGATGAACAAAAGACTACCAGACTATAAAAAAGTATTTTCAAAAGAAATATTTACAGAATACTTTGCAGAATTCAAACCAAATTATATATTAATGCTAGTAACATCAGCAATATATGTAGCACTTTTATATTTTTATGGGATACGAACAACATTTATAGCAAACTTGGATTTAATAAAATATATGATATTAACGCCAATGTTATTATCAGCATTTGTAATAGACTATAGATTACAAATAATACCTAACAGACTAAACCTAACAATGTTCGAAATAGGCCTTGTAATAGCGTTTTTATATGGACTATCAGATGTAGCCATAACAATAAATATGGCACTTGGAATGCTTGTAGGAGGGGGAATTTTCTTACTTATAACATTAATAGGTGGAGCAATATATGGAAAAGAAGCAATGGGATTTGGTGATGTAAAACTAATGGGAGCATTAGGATTATACTTCGGACTATCAAACATAATTGCAATAACACTAGTTTCATTCTTAATAGGAGCAATATTAAGTGTAATATTATTAGCAACAAGAATCAAAAAAATGGATGAATATATACCATTTGGACCTTTTATAGTAATAGGAACATTCATAAGCATATTTGTACCATTCGAAACAATAAAATATGCGTTGCTAATGTTCTTTACATTAGGATTATATGCAAAATAAAAATTAGGGATTGGGGGACGGGTCTTTAATCCCTAAAAAGTTAAAAATAAAATTTTTCTGGATTGAGGGATGGACCTTTAATCCCTAAAAAGTTAAAAAAATTTTTAGGGATTAAAGACCCGTCCCCCAATCCCGAAAAATTAAAAAGGGGGAAGTTTACAAATGAATCAAAAACTTCAATGGCTTAGAAACAAAATGTCAAGCTTAGATATGCAAGGAATAATAATATCAAATCCAATAAATATAAAATACCTAACAAACATAGATGCAGAAGGAACATTATTAATAACACCAAAAGAAAATATGTACATAACAGATGGAAGATATATAGAATATGTACACAGCATTTTAACACTTTTTGACGAAATAATAGTATATGATGTAAACGATTTGTCAAAAGATGATTATGAAAATATTTTTATGTTCTGCGAAAATGTGGGATTTGAAGAGCATTACATATCATATGCAACATACAAAGAATATATAAGAAAATATAAAATACATAATTTTGTAGAAACAGAATATATAATTGAAAAACAAAGAATGATAAAAGATGACGAAGAGATTAGTAATATCATAAAAGCATGTAACATAACAGATGACTGCTTTAAATACATTTTAAGCTATATAAAACCAGGAATGACAGAAAAACAAATAGCAAAAGAAATTGACGATTACTATGCGGAAAGAACAGATGGAATATCATTTAACACAATTGTTGCATCAGGTGAAAATTCATCAAAACCGCATGCAGTTCCATCAAATAGAAAAATACAAGAGCATGATATAATTACAATAGATATGGGATGCAAGGTAAACGGATATTGCTCAGATATGACAAGAACATTTTTTGTAGGTGAGCCAACTGAAGAAATGAAACGAGTTTATGACCTAGTTTTAAGTAACCAAGAATTTGCGTTAGACCAATATAAAGAGGGTGCAAGTACAAGACAAGTTACAAAAATGGTAGAAAATGATTTTAAGTTAAATGGATATGATTTAATTCATAGCTTAGGTCATGGGGTTGGTTTAGAAATACATGAGCCCCCATATGTAGGAATTAGATATGACTCAACATTAAGGGAAAACATGGTTGTAACAGATGAACCGGGAATTTATATTCCAGGAAAATTTGGGGTTAGAATAGAAGATACAGTTCAAATAACGAAATTTGGAAGTGTAAGCCTAACTGCATCAGATAAAGGATATATTATAATTTAGAAAAATAAATATAAGGTTAAAAAATATATTTTTCAATAACTTTTTTACTTTATATGTGCTTTAAGAATGGAATGAGAAAAAATGAAGAATAAGAGCAAATTAATAAGAAATGTGATAATATTTATACTGCTTATAATATTAACATTTTATATAATACTAAAGGATCAAAACATAGATAGTGTATTTCAAATATTAGGAACAGTAAAATTACAATATGTCCTAATAGGAATAACATGTATGTGCATATATGTGCTAGGTGAAGCAATTAATATAGGAAGAACACTAAAAGCATTAAACGAAAAATCATCATTTTTCAATAATATAAAATATGCACTAATAGGATTCTTTTTTAGCGGAATAACACCAGCAGCAAGCGGTGGTCAGCCAATGCAAATATATTATATGTATAAAGATAAAATATCAGTAGCAAACTCAACACTAGCATTATTAATAAATCTGAGTAGTATGCAAGTAGTAACAATATCACTTGCACTAATAAGTGTAGCAGTAAATCACAGTATTATGAACACTGCACTAATATGGTTTTTTGTAATAGGGATATTGTTAAATACAAGTGCATTAACATTGCTTATAATAGCAATATTCCATAAAAAACTATTACAAAAACTAATAAACTTTGTAGTAAAAGTAATGAAAAAATTAAAAATAAGAAATGTGGATAAAAAACAAGAAAAAATAGAAAATGAATTAAACAAATATCAGACAAGTAGTGACTATATAAAAGAACACAAGTTAGTAATGCTAAAAACAGTAATGACTACATACATCCAATTTTTAGCATTTTATAGTGTATCATATTGGGTATATCGTTCATTTGGATTACATGAACACAATATATTAAGAATAATAAGCATACAGTCAGTATTATATGGAACGGTATCTGGAATACCATCACCAGGAGCTGTTGGAGTTACTGAAGGTGGATTTTTGGAAATATTTAAAACAATATTCCCACAAAATGCAATAAGTAGTGCGATGATATTAAATAGAGGAATCAATTTTTATTTGCTAATAATTGTAAGTGCTATAGTAACAATGGTAAATGCAATTAAATGCCAAAAAATGGAAGAAAAAAATACTGAAAATAATGAAGAAAAAAGTTGAAAAAAAATTAAAAATAATATATAATGTTAAAGATTTTAAAATAGGGGAAAAATTATGAATATACTTTTATGTGGAAATGGAAAAGTATTTGATGGAGCGCTAACAGAGCTAATATCAATTACAAATAAAACAAAAGAAGCTATAACGGCATATATATTCACAATGGATTTATCAAGAATAAAACCAGAATATACATCAATAAAAGACGAACAAATAGAATTTTTAAATGAAGTAGTAAAAACAAAAAATTCAAAAAACCAAGTAATAAAAGTAGATATAACAGATATATATGAAAAAGAATTTGGACATTGCAAAAATGAAGACGCATATTGTACACCATATACCTTGTTAAGGCTATTAGCGGATATGGTTCCAGATATGCCAGACAAATTGTTATATCTAGACATTGATATGATGGCAAATGGAGATATATCAGAATTATATAATACAGACATAACAGAATATGAATATGCAGCAGTAAAAGAAAAATATGGCTCAGTATTTATATGGCCAGACTATATAAATGCTGGAATGCTTTTATTAAATATGAAAAAAATAAAAGAAACAGGCTTATTAGTAAAAGCAAGAGAACTAATAAAAAATAGAAAGCTAATATTTGCAGACCAAAGTGCAATATATTATTCAACAACATCAAAATTATTATTACCAAGAATATATAATGAACAGTCAAAATTTAACAAAAAAGATACAGTAATATGTCATTTCTGCAAAAGACTTTTATGGAGGCCATATCCACACACAGAAAACTTTAAACAATGGCAAATAGAAGAAGTTCACAAAATTTTAAAATGCTATGCATTTGATAAAGACCTAGAAGAATATGTAGAATTAAAAAAACAATATACAAACAAAAAAGGGGAGAAAATTAATGAATAAAGAAATACCAGTATTTTTCGCAGTAGATAATGGATATATACCATTCTTATCAGTTGCATTAAGATCATTAATAGACAATACATCAAAAGAAAATATATATGCAATAAAAATACTATATACAAATGTAACAGAAGAAAATAAAATAAAAATAAAAAAATATGAAACAGAAAATATAAGCATTGAATTTGTTGATTTAAATAAACAATTAGAAGAAATAAAAGAAAAATTATATACTCGCAATTATTTTTCAAATACAACATATTACAGATTATTTATACCAGAACTATACCCAGAATATGACAAAGCTGTATATATAGACAGTGACACAGTATGCTTATCAGATATAGCAGAATTATATAATACTGATATGGGAGACAACTTAATAGCAGGAATACCAGATGGCGTAATTCAAGCAATTGATATATTTAAAGATTATGTTGAAAGAGTGGTAGGGGTTGCAGATTACAACAATTATTTTAATGCAGGTGTAATAGTAATGAATTTAAAAGAACTAAGAGAATATAAATTTGAAGAAAAGTTCATATATATGTTAGGAAAAATTAGATTTGAAGTTGCACAAGACCAAGACTATTTAAACAGACTTTGCAAAGGAAGAGTAAAAATATTAGACTTTTCTTGGAACAGAATGCCAGTTATGGGAAAAAGAGATGGTGAAATAAACTTGATTCACTATAATCTAGGAGCTAAACCATGGTATTTTGACGATGTTTTGTATCAAGAATATTTCTGGAAATATGCGGAAAAAACAGAATTCTATAATGAAATAAAAGCAATTGGAGCAAAATATACAGATGCAGACAAAGAAAGAGATGACGCAAATAGTGCAAAACTAATAGAATTAGCACAAAAGGAAACAGAATGCGTTGGAGATGATAGAATAAATAGGAGATAGTTTAATGAAAACAAGAGGAAAAATATTAGTCAAAATAAGGAAGAATAAACAAGAAGATATTCAAGAACCAATAGAAAAGTCTCAATATAGACAAGAAGTCTTAAAGAAAATCGAACAACTTGAAAAAGAAGGAAAGTTTGATGTTGATGCAGAAGACGATCCACCTACAATAGTTTTAACGCCTGAAAACGTTGATTATCTTAGAAAAAAAATGACTAGTAAATTAAAACGAATATTTGCAAATGAAGTTGGAGAAAGATTTTTAGATAATCTTTTAAAAAACAACAAATTAATAATAAAAGAAGTAAAAGGACTAGAAAATCTAAATAAAATTTCAACAGGGGCAATGGTTACATGTAACCACTTTAATCCTTTTGACTGTTTCACTGTAGAAAAAGTATTCAGAATGTCAGGAAAGATAGAAGAAAAAAGATTATATAAAGTAATAAGAGAGGGAAATTACACAAATTTTCCTGGATTATATGGATTCTTTTTTAGAAACTGCGATACATTGCCATTAAGTTCAAACAAAAGAACAATGGTACAATTTATGAGAGCAGTTGATACATTATTACAAAAGGGAGATTTTATATTAATTTATCCTGAACAAAGTATGTGGTGGAATTATAGAAAACCAAAGCCATTGAAACATGGAGCGTTTAAAATGGCTGCGAGAAATAATGTACCAGTTATACCAATTTTTATAACAATGGAAGATAGTGATAAAATAGATGGTGAGGGCTTCCCAATTCAAGAATATACTGTAAATATTGCAGAACCTATTTATCCAGATCCGAATTTATCGCAAAGAGAAAATACTGAAATGATGCTTAATAAAAATTTTGAGGCTTGGAAAGAAATATATGAGGATTTTTATGGAATTCCATTAGAATATACAACTGAAAGTGATAAAGAAAATGTAAATGTTTAAAATAAAAAGAACATTATAAAAGGTTGGAAAATGAAGGTTTTCCAACCAATTTTAAATTTAATTATATGCCTTGAAAGAAAGGATGAAAAAATGAAAGAACAAAAAACGATATATTACGAGGACGAACTAAATGATGAATTTTCAGGAGCAGAAATAACACCAAGAAAAATAGATGAAAATTATAAATATATTCATAAAAATGTAATATGGAATACAACAGCATTTATTTTACAAAATATACTAAGTTTGCCAATAAAATATCTATATGCACATTTGAAACTAAAAATAAAATATGTTGGCAAAGAAAAATACAAACCATATAAAAAACAAGGATATTTTATATATGGAAATCATACACAAGTATTTGCAGACACATTTATAACAAGTAATGGAAACTATCCAAAAAGAAATTATTTTATAGTAAACCCAGAAAATGTATCTATGAAATTTTTAGGCAATGTAGTAGAAATGCTTGGAGCAATTCCAATACCAGACAATAAGGAAGCAATGAAGAACTTTTTAAATGCAATAAAATTAAGAATAAAACAAGGACATAGTATTACAATTTTTCCGGAAGCACATATTTGGCCATATTATACAAAAATAAGGCCATTTAAAAATGTTTCATTTAAATATCCAGTACAATTAGATGTATCGGCATTTTGCGTAACAAATACATATCAAAGTTATGGGAAAAATAAGGATAAAGTTCGTTTAGTTTCTTATATAGATGGCCCATTTTTCCCAGATGAAAACTGTAACACTATGAAAGAAAAACAACAAAATTTGAGAGATAAAATTTATAATCAAATGGTGGAAAGAAGCAAAATGAGTAATGTGGAAGTTATTAAGTATGTAAAAAAATAGTTCTTTAAAATCATAAAAAAGAGTAATAGTATAAAAATATAAAAAAACAAACCGTCGTGGGAACCGTCAAAAAGAGTCGAAAAATTTATTTTTCGCTACTCTTTTTAGATGGGAGAGGTTTGAATTTTTTTATATTTTTATACCATTACTCTTTTTATAGTACTTACAAAATTTTTTTACACTACAAGAATCACATTTTTGCTTTCTAGCAACACAGGTATTTCTGCCATGCCAAACAAATAAATGGTTAATATCCTTCAAATACTCCTTTGGAAAAATTTTAAGTAAATCTTGTTCAATTTTAGCTGGGTCAGACTCGTTAGAAAGACCAACTAAATTAGAAACTCTTTTGGCATGAGTATCAACTGCAATACCTTGTGGACTATTAAAAGCCTCAAGCATAACAACATTAGCAGACTTTCTGCCAACACCAGCCAAACTTTGCAAATCTTCCATATTATCAGGAACTTCACCGCCAAAATTTTCCAAAACTTGTTTTGCACACAACTTAATATTTTTAGCTTTATTTTTATAAAAACCACAAGGGTGAATGATTTTTTCTAATTCATTTATATCTATATCAGCAAAATCCTGAACAGTTTTGCATCGCTCAAAAAGAGCAGGAGTAGTCTTATTTACTCTTTCATCAGTACATTGAGCGGAAAGCATTACAGCCACGACCATTTGAAAAGGTGTTTTAAAGTCTAAGCTACAAGTAGCATCAGGATATGTTTCTTTTAATATTTCAACAAATTTTATAGCATCTGATTTTTTCATATTTTTATCCTTTCAAAGATATATATAACAATATATTTTTAATTAAATTATAAATATATTATAATGTGAAATTAGAAAAAAATCAATAAATAAAATTCATAAAAAACAGAAATAGATACTAAAATAAGGTTTTTACAATTTGATATACATAAAAAGGAACAATAAAATTTAAAAATTAATATAATATATAAAAACAAGGAGGTAATAATATGTTTTGTGCGTTAAAGAAAACTATAGGTGTTATATTAATAGGAGTTGGACTTGGTATTTTACTTGTATTATTACTTCCACTTACAGGTTGGCTATTTATAATAGGAGTTGCACTTGCTTGTGTCGGCTTGATGTGGCTTGCTTGTTAAATAAAGGAGGGAGTTACATATGACTATAGTTGTAAAAAAGGTTCCAAAATGTTTACGTGGATTTGTGAAATTTATTTTTGGAATTAAAGATTAAAAATAAGACAAGTGGGACAGTACAAAAATGTCTCATTTGTTTGTCAAATTTTGTTGAAAAAAATATCATTAATATGAAAAACAAAAAAAGAGCGTTCTATTATGCTCTTTTAATTTTTCCATCTTTTAAACATTTTGCGCAAACGTGAACTCTTTTTGTTTCACCGTTTTCCATTATAGCTTTAACACTTCTTAAATTTGGTTTCCAAGTTCTTGGACTTCTTTTACTTATATGTGAACGAGTTATGCTAAGCTTATTTCCATTACTTTGTGATTTACCACAAACTGCACATTTTGCCATTATCTTTGCACCTCCTAATTTTTTTATTAAATTGACTGACAATAAGTTTATCATAAAAAAATAAAAAAAACAAGTATTTTTTGAAAATTGTCAAAAAAACCTTGCAAATTGCCAAAAATATGGTATAATAATAAAGCTATTGAGTGGATGTGATAAACATTTCAAAAAAGGCAACAACAAAAATGGAATTATAAATTTAAAAATAAATTTATAATAACAAAAAGAAAGGATTGAATAAACAATGAAATGTAAAGTTGAAAAAACAGAAAATGCAAATGAAGTAAAATTAGAGTTAACAATAGAAGCTCAAAAATTTGAAGAAGCAATAAAAAAAGTATATTTCCAAAGTGCAAAATACTTTAATATACCAGGATTCAGAAAAGGTAAAGCTCCTATGAATATAGTAGAAAAATATTATGGAAAAGAGATTTTCTATGAAGATGCATTCAATGAAGTAGTACCAGCTGAATTAGAAGAAGCATTAAAAGAAAACAATATTGAAGCAGTTAGTAGACCAGATATTGATGTAAAACAAATAGAAAAAGGAAAAGATTTAATATTTACAGCAGTATTCCAAACAAAACCAGAAGCAGAAATTGGAAAATACAAAGGTATAGAAATAACAAAAATAGAGTATACTGTATCAGATGAAGATATCAACCATGAATTAGGACATATGCAAGAACACAATTCAAGATTAATATCAATTGAAGATAGACCAGTGGAAAAAGGTGATATAGCAGTAATCGATTTCGAAGGTTTTGTTGATGGAAAAGCATTTGAAGGTGGAAAAGCTGAAGGTCACGAATTAGAAATAGGAAGCAACACATTTATTCCTGGATTTGAAGACCAAATAATTGGAATGAAAATCGATGAAGAAAGAGATATAAAAGTAAAATTCCCAGATGAATACTTCTCAAAAGACTTAGCTGGAAAAGATGCAACATTTAAAGTAAAAGTTCATGAAATCAAAAAGAAAGAATTACCAGAATTAGATGACGAATTCGCAAAAGATGTTAGTGAATTTGATACATTAGAAGAATTAAAGAAAAGCATCAAAGACAGATTAGAAAAAGATAATGAGCAAAAACAAAAATATGAAACAGAAGATGCTGTTATAAAAGCAGTATGCGAAAATGTAAAAGTTGATATTCCATCTGGAATGATAGAAACAGAAACAGAAGATATGTTAAGAAATATCGAAACAAGACTTTCTTACCAAGGATTAAAACTTGAACAATATCTTCAAATGATGGGTAAAACAGCTGAAGAAGTTAAAAAAGAATATGAACCTCAAGCAATAGAAGCTATAAAATCAAGATTAATGTTAGAAGCAGTTATAAAAGCAGAAAAAATTGAAGCAACAGAAGACGAAATAGTTGAAAAAATGAAAGAAATGGCTAAAAACTATGGAAAATCAGATGATAAAGAATTTATGGAAAATGAAAATGTTAGAAAATACATAAAGAGTGGATTAGAATCTGAAAAAGCTTTAGAATTTTTAGTTAAAAATGCAAAAATGAAATAATATATAATGAAAGGTTGGGGTGAAAAAAATAAGTATTTTCATGCCAACTTTTTGTAATTTCGACCAATGGGGACGTTGTTAAATCAACCAACGGGGACGTTCTTAAATTGGTTGATACAATAAATATAAAATGATGTTAAATATAATTAATATATTCAACCAATTTAAGAACGTCCCCGTTGGTTGATTTAACAACGTCCTCATTGGTCAAAAAGAGGAGGAAAAGAAATGTTTGAAAAAGATAGTTTAGTACCTTATGTAGTTGAACAAACAAGTAAAGGAGAAAGATCATACGATATATTCTCAAGATTATTAAAAGACAGAATTATATTTTTAGGAGAAGATGTAAATTCTACATCAGCAAGTTTAGTAATAGCACAATTGTTATTCCTGGAATCAGAAGATCCAGATAAAGAAATTTTTCTTTATATAAACTCACCAGGAGGATCAATAACAGATGGTATGGGAATTGTAGATACAATGAATTACATTAAATGCCCAGTAACAACAATATGTGTAGGTTTGGCAGCAAGCTTTGGAGCAGTTCTTTTAGCAAATGGAGAAAAAGGAAAAAGATATGCAACTCCAAACTCTGAAATATTAATACATCAACCATTAATAGGTGGTGGCCAAGGTGGAGGAATTTCAGGTCAAGCAACTGAAATTAAGATTCATGCAGATCATTTAATAAAATCAAGAGAAAAATTAAACAAATTATTAAGTGAAAAAACAGGTCAACCAATTGAACAAATTGAAAAAGATACTGAAAGAGACCATTACATGTCAGCACAAGAAGCTTTAGAATATGGTTTAATTGACGGTATTATGGATAAAAGAGTGTAAATTTGAAATTCAGAGCATTACCATTTGGAAATGTTAAATGGTAATGCATTGTTCAAAGTTGATAAAAGATAAAAATGGAGGAAAATTATGGCTAGAAATGATGTACCAAAAAATGTAAGATGTTCATTTTGTGGCAAATCACAAGATAGTGTAAAAAAAATAGTTGCTGGACCAGGTGTATATATTTGTGACGAATGTGTAGACTTGTGCACAAGCATAATTGAAGCAGAATGCTATGAAGATGAAGAAGTAGGATACACATTAAATGAATTAGATAAAATACCTAGTCCAAAAGAAATAAAGAAAATTTTAGATGACTATGTAATTGGTCAAGAAGAAGCAAAGAAAACTTTATCAGTAGCAGTTTATAATCATTATAAAAGAATAGCTCACGAAGAAAGTGAGAAAAAAGATGATGTAGAAATACAAAAAAGTAATATCTTACTTTTAGGACCAACAGGATGTGGAAAAACATTACTTGCTAGAACACTTGCTAAAATATTAAATGTACCATTTGCAATAGCTGATGCAACAACACTTACAGAAGCAGGATATGTTGGAGAAGACGTTGAAAATATATTATTAAAACTTATTCAAGCAGCAGATGGAGATATTCAAAAAGCAGAAAAAGGTATAGTTTATATAGATGAAATTGATAAAATAACAAGAAAATCAGAAAATTTATCAATTACAAGAGATGTTAGTGGTGAAGGTGTACAACAAGCATTATTAAAAATTGTTGAAGGAACGATTGCATCAGTACCACCTCAAGGAGGAAGAAAACATCCAAATCAAGAAATGATACAAATAAATACAGAAAACATCTTATTTATTTGTGGAGGAGCTTTTGAAGGTCTAGAAAATATCATTAAAGATAGAACAGGTAAAAAGAGTATAGGATTTGGAACAAAAATTGAAAGTTCAAAAGAAATAAATAAATATGAAGTATTCCAAGAAATGCTTCCAGAAGATTTATTGAAATATGGTTTAATTCCAGAATTTATAGGAAGATTACCAATTATTGCAACACTTAAAGACTTGGATAAAGATGCTTTAATAAAAATAGCAACAGAGCCAAAAAATGCGTTAGTAAAACAATATCAAAAATTATTAGAAATGGATGATGTTGAACTAGAATTCAGACAAGACGCATTAGAAGCAATTGTTGATAAAGCAATTGAAAGAAAAACAGGAGCTAGAGGTTTGCGTTCAATTATTGAAGAAATAATGAGAGACATTATGTTTGATGTTCCATCAACACCAGACATTGCAAAATGTATAATAACTAAAGAGACAGTTTTGGAAAAGAAACCACCTGAACTTATTATAAGAGAAAAAACAGAGGAACAGCCTAAAAATAAAAAAGATAGGCATGTTCCACAAAATAGCAAGGAAACTGCATAAATAGTAAAAGTCAAGCTAAAAAGTTTGACTTTTTTCATATTATAAATTATAATATTTATGTAGATTTTGGAAAAAGGCCCTAAGAAAGGAATGAATAAATTGAAAAATTTTAAACAAATAATAGCAAAACAAATATCAAAAACAATAGAAATTAACGAAAAAGAATTAGAGAGTTATATTGAAACTCCAAAAGATAGTAAAAATGGAGACTATGCATTTCCATGTTTCAGACTAGCAAAAGAATTAAGAAAAGCACCACCAGTGATTGCAAGTGAAATACAAGAAAAAATTGAAGTAACAGACGAAATAGAAAAAGTAGAAGTTGCAGGGGGTTATTTAAACTTTTTTATTAATAAAGCAACATTAGCTGGAGAAGTATTAGGAGAAATGTCAACAACAGAACAATATGGAAAATCAAAAGTAGGAGAAGGTAAAAATATAGTTATAGACTATTCTGCACCAAATATTGCAAAGCCATTTCATATAGGACATTTGCGTTCAACAGTAATAGGTGGAGCATTATATAATATATACAAATATTTGGGATATAATGTTACAGGTGTAAATCATTTAGGGGACTATGGAACGCAATTTGGAAAATTAATAGAAGGCTACAAAATGTGGGGAAAAGAATATGACATCGAAAAAGATTCAATAAATGAATTAACAAAAATTTATATAAGAATAAATGAAGCATGTAAAAACGATGAACAAATATTAGAAAATTGTAGAAACAACTTCAAGAAATTAGAAGAAGGAGACCCATATTGTGTAGAAATTTGGAAAAAATTTAGAGAACTTAGTTTACAAGAATTCCAAAAAGTATATGATTTACTTGGAAGCAAATTTGACTCTTGGAATGGAGAATCATTCTATTCAGACAAAATGCCGGAAGTAATAGATATATTACAAAAAACAGGTAAACTAGTAGAATCACAAGGGGCAAAAATAATAGACCTAGAAGACAAAGGAATAAATACACCATGTATAATAGAAAAATCAAATGGTTCTACAACATATGCAACAAGAGACTTAGCAGCAATATTATATAGAGCTAGAACATATGATTTTGATAAAGCATTGTATGTAACATCATATGAACAAGTATTACACTTTAAACAAGTATTTGAAGTTGCAAAACTTTTAGGATTAGATGAAAAATATACAAATGGACTAGAACATGTATCATTTGGAATGGTATTGCTACCAGAAGGAAAAATGTCAACAAGAGAAGGTAATATTATTAAACTTGAAGAATTATTAAATGAGGCAATTTCTAGAGCCAAAGAAATAATTGAACAAAAAAATCCAGACTTAGAAGATAAAGAAGAAGTTGCTAAAAAAGTTGGAATAGGTGCAGTTATATTTAATGATATGTCAGCATCAAGAATAAAAGATGAAGTATTTGACTGGAATACAATTTTAAATTTCCAAGGTGAAACAGGTCCATATATTCAATACACATATGTTAGAACAAAAAGTGTATTAGAAAAAGTAGGATATTTACCAAAGATGGAGGATGTAAAAACAGAGAATTTATCAGATGATTATTCAATGGCAATTTTAAAATTGATTTATAATTTTGAAGATGTATTGGTTCAAGTAACAGACAAAAATGAGCCATCTATACTTGCAAGATATTTAATTGATTTGGCAAAAGCTTATAGTAGTTTTTATAATGAAAATAAAATTATTGTTGAAAATAAAGATGTTCAAAATGCTCGTGTTTATTTAACATATGCAACATCAGATGTTTTGAAACAAGGAGCTAATTTGTTGGGAATAGAAATGCCAGAAAAAATGTAAAAATTAGGGATTAGGGGACGGGTCTCCAATCCCTAATTTTTAATTTAGGTGAAGTTGGGAACGATAATTGAAAATTTTCATATATGTTCTAAAAAAAAGGGGATTGGAGACCCGTCCCCTAATCCCGTTTTTTTATTTTTTCTTTTCATCTTTTATAACTTCTTTAATTGCACCTAAACTTGAAAGTGCACTAGTTGCTTCAAAAGGAATAAATACTTTATTAGCTTCTCCATCAGCAACTTTTTCTAAAGCTTCAAGTGATTTTAATTGAACTAATTTTTCATCAGGGTCTGATTTCTTAATAGCTTCATAAACCATTTGGATTTCTTTAGCTTTAGCTTCAGCAACTTCTTTTATAGCTTGTGCTTCACCGGCTGCTCTAGTAATTCTAGCTTCTTTATCAGCTTCAGCTTCTAGAATAGCTGCTTGTTTTTTACCTTCAGCAATTGTAACAGCAGATTGTCTTTGAGCTTCTGATTCAAGAATTAAAGCTCTCTTATTTCTTTCTGCGTTCATTTCTTTTTCCATTGCATCTCTGATATCAGCAGGTGGTGTAATATCTTTGATTTCAACTCTATCAATTTTACATCCCCATCTATCAGTAGCTTCGTCAAGAACAACTCTTAATTGATTATTAATACCATCTCTTGAACTAAATGTTTCATCTAAATCCATTTTACCAATGATATCACGAATTGTTGTAATTGCTAGGTATTCAATACCTTTTTTCAAACTTTGAATTTCATAAACTGCTTTTGCAGGATCTGTTATTTGATAGAAAACAACAGTATCTATTGTAATTGTTACATTATCTTTTGTAATAACTCCTTGAGGTGGAACATCCATTGTTTGTTGTTTTAAGCTAACTACGCTTCTTACATGGTCAAAAAATGGAATTATAATTGTAAGACCAGCATCTGCAACTTTGTAGAATTTACCCAATCTTTCAATTACATAAACCTCAGCTTGTTTAACGATTTTAATTGATTTGAATGCTATAATTAATATTATAACTAGTAATGCGATTAAAAATCCCATATTAAAAACTCCTTTCACTACGCTTATTATAATTCAGTATTTTGGATGTTTAGCTGAATTATTTTGTTTATCGTAGTTTTTTTATTATATATATATTAATACTTAAAAAGTAATATTAAAAACTAAATTTTATTTTCAACCTTAACAGGTTTTACAATTGCTTTAACACCTTTTATTTTTAGAACTTCAACTTCTAGACCTTCTTCAATAACTTCGTTGTTTTCACTCTCAGCGGTCCAAACTTCACCATTTAATTTTATTTGACCAACTGAATGAATAGGGTCAATAGTTCTTATTACTAAAGCTTTTTTACCAATTATTGAATATACATTTGTATTTGTTTTTTTGACATCAGCGAATTTTTTTACAAAAGGTTTTGTTGCAAAAATTAAAATTGTTGAAGATATTACAAATACGGTGGTCTGAATTATTATGTTTGTTGTAAATAGGCTAACTATCATTGCAATTAGTGCTCCTATTCCAAACCAGAATATTAAAAATCCAACTGTTGCTATTTCTCCTATAAAAAATAGTCCTGCAATTATTAACCATAATTTCCACATAATAAATTCTCCTTTATGAAATTTTTTGAACCTACATTTATATTATACTATAAAATGTTGGAAAAATAAAGCATTAAGAGATAATTTGTTACAAAAATCTTTTAAATATTAAATTTGTGTTTGTCATACAATATTGAAAATTGTATGGCTTATTATTGTAATTTTGAAAAAAAAATGATATATTATAACAGAAAACAAAAACGGAAAGGAGAGTATGAATATTTAAAAATAAATAGTCATACAAAAAAGCAAATGAACATAAGAAAAAATAACGGAATAACATTAGTAGCACTAGTAATAACAATAGTACTATTACTAATAATATCAGGAATATCAATAACAGGAACACTAAGAGGGCATAAAGAAACAGTATCAGCAAAGCAATTGTCTGAATTAGAAATGATACAACATGCAATATTAGAAAGAAATACAAAGGCACAATTAACAAAAGAAGAATTACCAGGAACAGATGTTAATATAGCAGAAGTGCAAGAAGTAATAAAGGACATAAATAGTAAAACAGGAGATAGCATAGAACTAAAAGGAACAGAATATAAAAAACTTGGAAAGGCAGACCTCGAAAATTTAGGAATAACAAGTGAAGATGATACTTTTATAGTCAATTACAAAACAGGGGAAGTAATTAACGAAACAGTAAGAGTGACAAATTTAAATAAAGCATTGTATATATATTCTAAAAGTGAATAAAAACAAAGAAAGCAGGTGCAAAATTGGAAAGTGCAGAAATTGTAAAAAGCTTAGAAAATATAATTTCAAAAGATTTAATAAAGACTAATGAACCAATGAAAAATCATACATCATTTAAAATTGGTGGACCAGCGGATATTTATATAAAAATAACTTCTATTGAAGAACTTCAAAAGGTATTGGAGTTTGCAAAAAAAGAAAATATAAAAATAACTATTTTGGGAAATGGAAGTAATGTATTAGTTTCAGATAAAGGAATAAAAGGAATAGTAATAAAAACAAACTTAAAAGATATCAATATAGAAAATAAAGATTCAAAAAATGTTGAAGTTACAGTTAATGATGCTGTGCCAATAGGCTTTTTAGCACAAAAATTTTTAAAAGAAGAAATAACAGGATTTGAAGAGTTGTCTGGAATTCCAGGTACAATAGGTGGCGCTATTTTAATGAATGCAGGTGCACATGGAAAAGAGATAAAAGATATAGTAACAGAAGTAACAGCAATGGATTATAATGGAAAAATATTTAACTTTACAAATAAAGAGGCAGAGTTTACATATAGACATAGTAAATTTTCAAATGGTGAATACATAATTCTTCAAGTTAAAATGTTATTGCAAAAAGGCAGTAAAGAAGAAATAAAAGCTAAAATGAATGAATATGCACAATATAGAAAAGAAAAACAACCAATAGAGTATCCATCAGCAGGAAGTACATTTAAAAGAGGAACAGATTTTATAACTGCAAAACTTATTGATGAGGCAGGATTAAAGGGCTATTCAATAGGTGGAGCTAAGGTTTCAGAAAAACACGCAGGATTTATAATAAATACAGGAGATGCAACAGCAAAAGATGTTTTAGATTTAGCAAGGTACGTTACAGATAAAGTTTATGAAAAATTTGGAAAGAAAATAGAATTTGAAATTAAAATCTTAGAATAGCAGAAATGAGCTAAAAAAGACACATTTGGAGGTAAATTAAAATGAATGGAATTATAAAATGGTTTGACTCAAAAAGTAAATTAAAAAGATGGATGCTTATAATATTGATAGGAATAGCATTAGTATGTTATGGAACTGCAGAAATACTAGTGCTAAAAGAAATGTCATTTGGTGAATTGGCAAAAATAATTGTTACATTTGTAATAGGCGTAATAGCTGTAGTATCAGGACTAGTTGGATTTAATAAAAGGACATTAGAAATATTAATTGAGTCAACAGATGACAGAATGAATGACAAAAGTAATGTTAATGTAAAATCATTGATATTTAACAAAAAGGTATATCACCAAGGACCTAACATCGTTGTAATAGGTGGTGGAACAGGCTTAAATACTGTTCTTGCAGGACTAAAAAAATATACAGATAACTTAACTGCAATAGTTACAATTTCTGATTATGGAGAAGGACAAACTGAATCAAGAAAAGAATTGCAAACAATGCCTTTAGATGATGTAAAGGATAGTATTATTGCACTTTCTAATCAAGAAGGACAAATAGATAAACTGTTTAATTACAAATTTAAAGAGGGTAGATTAAGAAATTTAACATTTTCTGATATATATTTTAGTGCAATGAAGAATATTAATAATGATTTTTCAGATTCAATAATAAAAAGCAATGAAGTGCTAAATATAGTAGGAAGAGTTTTACCAGTAACTTTAGATGAAATGAATATAACAGCTGAATTAGCTAATGGATATTTAGTAACAGAAAAATCAAAAATATCAGAAATGGTATATGATAAGGTAACAAAAATAAATAGAATTTATCTAAATCCTACAAATTGTAGACCAGCTCCAGGTGTAATAGATGCAATAAAAGAAGCTGATTGCATCATAATAGGACCAGGAAGTTTGTATACAAATGTAATACCTAACTTATTGGTAAATGGCGTAGCAAAAGCCATAAAAGAGTCAACAGGATTAAAGGTCTATATAAGTAATATAATGACAGAACCAGGTCAAACAGATGAATATAGTGTGTCAGACCATTTGAATGCAATAATAGAACATTGCGGAAAAGGAATTGTAGATTATTGTATTTATGATACAGGAGAAGTTGTACCAGAATACATTAAAAAATATAATTTGGAGGGACAAGACCTAGTAGATAGTGACATTGATAAGGTAAAAGGAATAACATTTTTACAAAGAAATCTATCAACAATATCAGATGGATGTATACGCCATGACCCAGAGTTAGTTGCGGAGTCTGTAATTGGACTTATATGTGATGATTTGAAATATCAAGATAAACAAAATGATCCACAATATTTGATGTTAAATAATAAATTAAGAGAAGATAAAAGAATTAACAAAATAAAAAAACAAATGGCAAAAGATGCGAAAAAGGGTAAAAAAGATAAAGATACTAAAAAAAGAAATAGCAAATTTAGCAGCAAATATAGTGATAGAATTGAATCAATAAAACAAGCTGATGAAATGATAAAATTGAAAGAACAAAAATTAAAAAAAGAGGCAAGAGAGGCTAAAAGAGTAAAAAAAGTAAGAAAAGAAATAAAGGAAGAAATAAAAGAAGATAAAGAAATATTGGAGTTTAGGAGAGAGTATGAAAAGAGCATGAGAGAACCTGTAAGAACAAAAAGAAGAGTTGCTCAAAATGAACTTCCAAAGAGTCAACGTGGTAGAAGAAGAAAAATGCAATAATTGTAATTATAATGGGAATAAATTGAAAATATAAGAAATTGGAAAGAAGGATATTTAGTATGAAGATTACAAAAGAAGAATTAGATATTGAAAATGGATTAAAAAAAGAATGGTTAATAACAAATGGAATTGGTGGATTTGCTAGTTCAACAATTATAGGGGCAAATACAAGAAAATACCATGGATTATTAATTGCTCCATTAACACCACCTGCACAAAGATATTTGATTTTATCAAAAGTAGACGAAAGTATTCAAATTGGTGATGTGAAGCATGATTTATATACAAATGTGGGAGAAAACTATATATCTGAGGGATTTAAATATCAAGAAGAATTTAAAAAAGAATATTTTCCAATTTTTAAATATTCAGTAGATAATGTAAAGATTACAAAAGCTATATGCATGAAATATGGAAAAAATATTGTAGGAATATATTATAAAATAAAAAATACAGACAAACCATCAAAATTATCAATAGCGCCAATATTTAATTTTAGGGATTTTCACTCAATGAGTACAAATCATTATTTTGATGTAAGACAAACTATCAACAATACAAAAGTAAAATTGGTAATAGACGGTAAATCAAAATTTCCAATATATATGAACTTATCAGAAGGAAAATATATTGAACATCAGAATGATACATTTAAAGATATGTTCTACATAGAAGAAGAAAAACGTGGATTTTTTCCAAAAGAAAATCATAGCGTTTCAGGAGTATATGAAGTTGAATTACAACCAAATGAAGAAAAAGAAATATCATTTGTATGTAGTTTGGAAGATAATATAGAAGAAATAAATGTAAAAGAAATAATGCAAAGTGAGATTGAAAGAATTGATAAAATAGTTGAAAATGTTATGGATTCTGAAGAAAAATCTAATAAAGAAAAACGTGGAAATACAAAATCAAAAAATGTATCTGATAAAAATAAAGAATTTATATCAGAATTAATAAAAGCTTCAGACCAATTTATAGTATATAGACCATCATTTGGCTTGCACACTGTAATTGCAGGATATCCATGGTTCCTTGATTGGGGAAGAGATAGTTTGATTTCATTTGAAGGATTGTTATTAAAAACAAAAAGATTTGATTTGGCAAGAGAAGTTTTACTAACAATGGTTAGAGATATAAAATATGGCTTAGTTCCAAATGGATATTCAGGATTTGATAACAGACCATTGTACAATAGTGCAGATGCATCATTATTATTGTTTGAGCAAATCCAAAAATATATTAATTATACAGGTGACTATGAATTTGTAAAAGAGAATTTATATAGTAAATTAGAGAAAGTTATAGATGGTTATATAAAAGGAATTGATGTAGATAATAACAACATTTATTTGGATTCTGATTATTTAATAGTATCAGGAACAGAAAATACTCAAAATACTTGGATGGATGCAAAAACAAATGGAATAGCTGCTACACCTAGAAATGGAAAAGCAGTTGAAATAAATAGTTTGTGGTATAATAGTTTAATGGTAATGGCAGAATTAACAGAGAAGTTAGAAGAATCATCAATTGAAAATACAAACAATGAAAAAGAAGTAGAAATAAAAGCAAAAATAAAAAAATATAAAGATTTAGCTAGAAAATGTAAAAAATCATTTAATGAAAAATTCTATAATGCAAAAAGAAAATGCTTATATGATGTTGTAAGTAACGAAAAAAATAGTGATGGAAAAATAAGACCAAATCAATTATTTGCATTAAGTTTAACATATCCTGTAATTGATCCAAATTCAGAAAAAGCTTACAATATAGTAAATGTTGTAGAAAAGAAATTATTAAATAATTATGGGCTAAAATCACTAGCAAAAGGAGAACCAAATTATATTGAAATATATGAGGGAGACAGCTTTAAAAGAGATATGAGCTACCATCAAGGAATAACTTGGACATGGCTATTAGGACTATATTTTGATGCTTTAAGAAATATGATAAAAGCAGAAAAGAGAAAAACATATAAAACAGAATTAGAAAATAAATTGAATGATTTTATAAATAGAATTAATAAGACATTTATTAAAGAAATTGAACATAGAGGATGTATAGGAAGCATCGCAGAAATCTATGATTCTGTTAGACCATACAAGCCTAAAGGAGCTATTGCACAAGCTTGGAGTGTGGCAGAGATTCTAAGAATATCTATATGGGGAGAAAAAAATGACAATTGAAAATCTTGAAAAAGAATTAAATTCAAAAAAACTAAATAGCGTATATCTTTTATATGGTGAGGAGTTGTTCTTACTAGAAAGCAATTTGAAAAAAATAAAAAATTTATTTGGAGAATGTGTAAAAGGGATAAACTTTATAATGATAGATGAACAAAATGTTTCAGAAATAATATCTGATATAGAAACTCCAAGTTTTGGATATGAAAAGAAATTGATAATTGCCAGAAATACAGGACTTTTTAAAAAAGAGGGAAAAAGAAAAGCTGGAGATACAGTCAAACTAAAAGATAAATTGGCAAAATATATTGAAGAAAATATCAAACTAATAAATGAATCAGTTGTATTAGTTTTTGTTGAAGAAGAAGCGGATAATAAATCAGCCTTATATACAGCAATTGAAAAAAATGGTATTGTATGTAAATTTGACTTCCAAAAAGCTAATCAAATAGAACAAAGAATAAAGACTATTTGCAATGGCTATAAGGTAAATATAGATGCACAAACATTAAGATATTTTATTGAATGTTGTGGAACAAATATGCAAGATTTAATAAATGAAATTAGAAAATTAATTGAGTATGCAGGAGAAAATGGAACTATAAAAAAAGAAGATATTGATAAATTATCAATTAAAAAATTAGAAAGTGTTATATTTGATTTAACTGACGATTTAGGCAAAAAAGATATAACAGGAGCATTACAAGTTTTGCAAAATTTGATTTATGCAAAAGAACCATTGGCTAAAATTTTAGTAACATTGTATAATCATTTTAAAAAGTTATATATAACAAAAATGGCAATGAATACCAATAAGGACTTGGCTTCAAGCTTGAAATTAAAGCCAAATCAAATGTTTTTAACAACAAAATACAAGGTTCAGTCAAAATATTTTAAAGAAAAAGACTTAAGAAATATTTTACAGGATTTATGTGACTTAGATTATAATTTTAAAAATGGAAAAATCGATTTACAAGTTGGAATGGAGACCGTTTTATGTAGATATTGTTCATAAAATAAAATATAATTCATAAAATGTATAATAAAACCAAATATTGATAAAAATATAAATGATTAGATAAAGAAAAATTTGTCTTAAATATTTTTATTGATAGGTGGTTTTTTATGTTAAAGGGATTTTTTAATAAAAGAAAAATATTGAAGATGATATCAGTTATTATTTTATTAATTTCAGCAATATCAGTGGTTATATTAATTTATAAGAATAATAAAGAAAATGAAACAGTAGAGGCATTATCAAAATATGGTTCAAGGGGTTCAGAGGTTACACAAATACAAAGAAAATTAAAAAGATGGGGATATTATTCAGGTAGTGTTGATGGTATTTATGGGACTCAAACATTAAATGCTGTGAAATATTTTCAAAGAAAAAATGGCTTAACAGCAGATGGAATTGCAGGTCCAGCAACATTAAAGGCAATGGGAATAACATCGTCTTCATCATCTTCTTCAAGTAGTTCCTCGTCTTATAGTAGTAATTTAAATTTATTATCTAGAGTAATTTATGGAGAAGCTAGAGGAGAGCCATATACTGGTCAAGTAGCTGTTGGAGCTGTTGTTATGAATAGAATAAAAAGTAGTTCGTTTCCAAATACATTGTCAGGAGTTGTATATCAGCCTGGGGCCTTTGATGCTGTAAAAGATGGACAAGTTAATTTGACACCAGATTCAACTGCTAGAAAAGCTGCACAAGATGCAATGAATGGTTGGGATCCAAGCTATGGTGCTATTTATTATTTTAATCCATCTACTGCGACAAATAAGTGGATTTGGTCTAGGCCAATGACTGTTACTATTGGAAAACACAGATTTTGTAAATAAAAATCTAATATGAAACTTTTAGAATATCTTAAAAAGTTAATTTACATAAATTGACTTTTTAACATGAATTTGATAAAATAATATGTATACAAATGCAGAAAGGAGTGTTTTTATGAAGTACTTAGATTTAGGATGTAATATTGATTGCTGGAAGTGCACACGGGAGTGTAGGCTTAAAGAATTAATGGAAAAAGTTTTATTTTTATTAGATACACCGGAATGCACTATCGAAGTGGAATTTCAAAAGAAAAAATATTATCTAAATTATAATAATGCTGAAAAATTTTTTGATTACTATGTAATGGAAACTTTGAAACCAAATGCAGGAATAATAATTTCAAAGGGAATTGATCCTAAGGTCGTACAAGAAGAACTTAAGTATTTAGCAGTGTCATTATTTGTAGCGAAAAAAAAGTATATAGAAAAACACAGAAAAAAATAGTGGGATGCCAATTGGCATCCTATTCTTTTTTTGTAGTGGTTACAAGATAATGGTTCACTACAAATATCAATATATCAGCAAATACCACCATAAATCTATTATCTTATAACCGCTAGTGTAAATTTTCTGTAAAATCTATTGTAAAATTCTTCAACTTGGTGTAAAATACGAATAATTGCAAATAATAATAGGAGGAAAAAATAAAAATGAGATTTGTAGAAGATGAAGAGTCGAAACAACAATACAAAAAATTTTTAGAAGAAAACGAAAGATGTAACTTTCAACAATCACTAGAATGGGCAGAAATAAAGAAACCAAACTGGAAACCAGAAGTAATATTAGCAGAAGACGAAGATAAAAACATAATAGGATCACTATGTGTATGGATAAGAAAAATGCCAATATTTGGGAACATTATGTATGCATCAAGAGGACCAGTTTGTGACATACATGATATTGCAGTATTAAAACAATTAACAGATGGAGCAAAAGAATTAGCAAAAAAATACAATGCGATAGGTCTAAGAATAGAACCAGATATAGAAAAAGACGACCAAGCATTTAGAGACATAGTAACAAATTTAGGATATAAAATAAAAGATGATGCAAAAGACTTCAAAGACGAAATACAACCAAGATTTGTATTCAGATTAGATATAAAAGACAAAACAGAAGAAGAAATAATGGCAGGATTCCATCAAAAATGGAGATATAACATCCGTTTAGCAGGAAGAAAAGGAGTAACAGTAAAAGAGGGAACAAGAGAAGATTTAAAAGACTTCCACAAAATCATGATAGAAACAGGAAACAGAGATGGATTTATAACAAGACCACTAGAATACTTTGAAAAAATGTATGATAACATGGTACCAGGTGGACATATGAAACTATTAATGGCTTATTACGATGGAAAACCAATATCAGGTGTAATACCAATATTCTATGGAAATAAAACATGGTATTTATATGGAGCAAGTAGCAATCAACACAGAAATTTAATGCCAAATTATTTATTACAATGGGAAATGATAAAAATGGCAATAGCAAGACATGATGATATATATGACTTTAGAGGTGTATCTGGAGTTGTTGATGAAAATCATCCTCAATATGGACTATATAGATTCAAAAAAGGATTTGGAGCAAAATTCACAGAGTTTATAGGAGAAATATACATACCATTTAAACCAGTAAAATATAGATTATACAAATTCTCAGAAAAAGCATTTAGAACTTTAAGGCAAATGAAAAGAAAGTTAAACAAATAAAAAATGTCCTTTTAAGGATGGTTCTTTTAGGGACATTTATTTCAAATGGAAAATAAGTAGAAAATATAAAGATAGAATAGACAAAAGAACTGTCCTAAAAATCAAAAGGAAAAAATATTGGAGGAAAATGTGAATTCTGTAGTAATAAATAAAGAAGATTTAAGATATAACATAGAAAAAATAAAAGAATATGCAGAAAAAAATTTACCAGACGATAATGGAAAAAAAGTAAAGATAATAGCAGTTGTAAAAGCAAATGGATATGGACTTGGAATTGTTGAATATTCAAAGTTTTTAATAGATAATGGAATGGATTTTTTAGCAGTTTCAACAATAGAAGAAGCATTAAAAATAAGACAAGCTGGAATTACAGAAAAAGAAGCAAAAGTTTTAATGCTATCTTCAACATCTATTAAGGAAGAAGTTAAAACTCTAATTGATAATGATATTATTGTAACAATTGGTTCAAAAGAATCAGCTGAAGTTATTGAAAACATTGGACAAGAACTAAATAAAAAAATAAAAGCACATTTAAAAATAGACACAGGATTTGGAAGATATGGTTTTATCTATAGCAAAAGAGAGGAAATTGTTAAAACAATAAAACCGTTAAAAAATGTAAAGATTGAAGGAACATTTACACATTTTTCAAATGCGTATTACGATGATAACTACACAAAAACACAATTTGATAGATTTATTAAATGTATTGAAACATTAAAAATGAACGAAATCGAAACAGGAATGTTGCATGTATGTAACACATCAGCATTTATAAAATTTCCAAATATGCATTTAAATGCTGTAAGAGTAGGTTCAGCTTTTACAGGAAGGATATCTTTTAGTAACTCTATGGGACTAAAAAAGATAGGATATTTAAAATCAAATGTTGCAGAAATAAAAGAATTACCTAAAGACTTTAATATTGGATATTCAAATGTGTATAAAACCAAAAGAGATACAAAAGTTGCAATAGTTCCAACAGGATATATGGATGGGGTAAATATTCAAACAGGAAGAGATATGTTTAGACTAGTTGATAAAATAAGATACATAGTAAGAGATATAAAAGATGCTTTTAAAAAACAACAAATATTTGTAACTATAAACGGCAAAAAATGCCCAGTACTAGGAAGAGTAGGAACTTATCATGTTACAGTAGATATAACAGGAAAAAATGTAAATATAGGTGATGAAGTCATATTTAATGCTAATATAAAACATATTGATAGTAGTGTTAGGAGGGAATGGATCTAATATGAAGAAAAAAGAAGATAAAATAGAGAATAAAGACACAATAAATGATACAAAAAAAGAAAAAATAGATAAAGAGTCTGAAGTTGAAAATAAAGAATTAAAAAAAGGATTTTTTAAAAAAGTTTGGTATTCAATTGATAAAATAGAAAGATATGCAGAGCTTTCTGCAGAGGGACTAAAAAGTGCATTAAAATATTTAGCAATGCTTATTTTGGTAATAGGAGTTATAGCAGCAGCTTCGACTATATACAAAACAAGTTTAGTGGTAAATAAAATATCTCAATATATAGACCAAAATATTCCTAATTTAACATACTCAGAAAATACATTAAAAGTAGAAAATTCAGAAGCAATAATTGATGAAAATGAAGAGTTTGGAAAAATAATTGTTGACACAAATACTGATGACGAACAACAAATAAATAAATATGTAAGTGATGTAAAAGATGAAGAAAATGCAGTAATCATCTTAAAGAATAAGTTGATTTTGAAAACTTCAGGAGTAAGTGGAAGTGCAAATTATAATTATGAAGATTTATTTGGACAAATGGGAATAACAGAATTCAACAAACAACAATTAATAGATTATTTAACTGGAAGCACTATGTTTAAATATTATTCAAATCTATTTTTAACATTATTTATTTACGCATTTGCTGTATATTTAATAAATACATTATTTTATATCATTATTATAAGTATGGTTGGGTTCTTAGCAACAATGATTTTAAAATTGAAAATTAGATTTGTTGCAGTATTTAATATGGCAGTATATTCAATCACGTTGCCTACAATTTTAAACATAATATATATAATTGTAAATACATTTTATAAATATGCAATTTCATATTTTGATGTTATGTATGTAATGATATCAACTATTTATATACTTGCAGCGATTTTTATGCTAAAATCAGAATTTAATAAAAAACAGGGAGAAGTTCAAAAAATTGTTGAAGTAGAAAAAGAAGTAAAAGAAGAACAAAAACAGGAAGAAGAAAACAATAAAGAAGATACAAAAAAATCAGAAAAGAAAGAAACAAAAAAGAAAAAAGAAAAGTCTAAAGATAAAGAAACTACAGAAGAAAAAAATGAGCCTGGAGAACCAGAAGGTTCAAATGCATAAAAATATGTACTTAAAAAGTATTCAAATATATAAAATAAAATGTTACAGTTAGAAAGGAACTAAAAATTAATGAATAAAAATAAAAATGGTAAAAATAATAAAAAACTACTAATATCAGCAATGATATTAGTAGCAATAGTAATCATTTTGGCAGGAATAGCAGTTTATTTTGTAGCTAATAAGAGCGGAAAAGACGATAAAACATTAGCATATACAGACTTAATAAAAGAAATGTCATATGGTAATATTGAAAAAATAGAAATGACAGTTGGAAGTACATCTGTAAAAGTAAAAATGAAAAATGTAGAAGAAGAAAAAAAATCAATTGTTCCAAATACAGAAGCTTTTATAAAATTGATTCAAGAAAAAGTAGCAGAAGGAAATGAAATAGAATTAATACAAAAACCAAAGAGCACAATAACAGTATTATCTACAACACTTTTTAGCCTTTTACCAACAATAATAATGGTTGCATTATTTGTAATGATTTTCAAAATGCAAGGTTTGGGAGAAAAAGGACAAGTATATGACGATACAGAAAGAAAAACTAAAATAAAATTTAAAGATGTTGCAGGTTTAGATGAAGAAAAAGAAGAATTAATTGAAATTGTAGACTTTTTGAAAAAGCCAGAAAAATTCAGCAAAATGGGTGCTAAAATTCCAAAAGGTGTTTTATTATATGGAAAACCAGGAACAGGTAAAACATTAATTGCAAAAGCAATTGCTGGTGAAGCAGATGTACCATTTATTTCAATGAGTGGTTCAGAATTTATCGAAATGTTTGCAGGGCTTGGGGCTTCAAGAGTTAGAAAATTATTTGATAGAGCTAGAAAATTATCTCCTTGTATAGTCTTTATAGATGAAATAGATGCAATAGGAGCAAGAAGAACATCAAATAGTGGAGCAGAAACGGAAAATAATCAAACATTAAACCAATTATTAGTTGAGATGGACGGTTTTAGTTCAGAAGAAACTATAATAGTACTTGCTGCAACAAATAGACCTGAAATGCTTGATAAAGCACTATTAAGACCAGGAAGATTTGATAGACAAATAACAATTCCAGTACCTGATTTAAAAGGAAGATTAGAAATTTTAAAAATCCATGCTGAAGATAAAAAGATATCTGAGGATGTTAACTTAGAAAGCATTGCAGAAGATACAGCAGGATTTACAGGTGCAGAACTTGCAAATATTTTAAATGAAGCAGCAATTATAGCAACAATTAATAAACATGAAGAAATTGAAAACTCTGATATAGAAGAAGCAGTTAAAAAGGTAACAGTAGGACTAGAAAAGAAAACAAGAGTATATTCAGAAAAAGACAAAAAATTAACTGCATACCACGAAGCAGGACATGCAGTTGTAAGTAGATACTTACCAACACAAACAGATGTAAAAGAAGTATCAATTATACCAAGAGGTGTTGCTGGTGGATATACAATGTATAAATCTGACGAAGATAAATACTATATATCAAAAACTGAAATGAAAGAAAAACTAGTTGCATTACTTGGTGGTAGAGCTGCTGAAAAATTAGTTTTAGACGATATTTCAACAGGAGCTAGTAATGATATAGAAGTTGCAACAAAAATAGCAAGAGAAATGGTTACAAAATACGGTATGAGCGACAATTTAGGACCAATTGATTTCCAAGGTAAAGAGCAAAATGATATGTTTGTTTTTGGAGAAAATATTGGTGATAAAATTGGGGCAGAAGTTAAATCATTAATTGATGAGGCATATAATAATGCACAAAAGTTATTGATTGAACATAGAGATAAATTAGATGCTATTGCTCAGACATTGCTTGCTCAAGAGAAAATAAATGAACAGGAATTTAAAGAAATTTTTGGAGAATAAAAGGGATTATGGGTCTACGAACCTAAATCCCTCTTTTTTTATATATTAGGAAAGTTATACAACTTTCTTAATGTAAAAGTTCATAAATAGCCCTACAATAAATCTCATATGCCAAAAGTAAATTATCAATAGAAACAAACTCATCAGTTTGATGGCACATATCTTTTTGACCAGGTAAATTGGCACCAAAAGAAACAAAATTATCAAAAGCACGAGCATAGGTAGCACCACCAATAGCAATAGGTTCTGCATTAGAATTAGTAACATCATTATAAATTTTGCAAAGAGTTTTAACTAAATATGAATCTTTTGGAACATATAAAGGATTCATTTTACCACCAAGTTCACAATGAACATCACCATAATTTTTACTAACTTCTGTAAATTTATTGGCTATAAATTCAAAGGTAGTATTAATAGGAACTCTTAAATTAAATCCAATTTTTAATTCATCACCTTTAAAATAAAATTTTCCAACATTTAAAGTAAGTTCTCCTGACTCATCAGGAACATTAATTCCTAATTTATTTCCATTATAATCAAGACCAATATATTGAGTAAATAAACCAAATAAAGGTATAACAATATCATAATTCTTAAATAATTTATCCAAAATAATAATCAAATTAGTTATAGCATTTATACCTAAATCAGGATGTGCAGCATGTGCTTGAACACCACGAGATATTAGTTTTATTTGATTATTATTTAAAATTTCAATATCAATTTTAAAAGATTGTTCATTAATAACATTTTTTACAAAAGAAACTACATCATTGATGTCAATATTATTTTTAGCAGAAATTATGCAGCTACAATATTTTGGTACAACATTCAAAGGATTATTATTGCAGTCAATATCACTTAAAACAATATCTTTATCTTTAAAATTAGAATAGTCCATAATTAAAAATGGAGACAATAAACCTTTTTCTGCATATATACAAGGAAAATCAGCATCAGGGCTAAAACCAATAGAAGGAACTTCCTCATGTTCTTTGTAATATTTAATACATTTCCAGTCTCTTTCTTCATTTAGACCTAAGATTAATCTAACTCTTTTATTTATAGAAATATTATTTTCAGAACAATAGTCCATAACTGTTTTCATTGCATATAGACTTGCCATAACAGGTCCTTTATCGTCGATAGCGCCTCTGCCATAAATTTTATTGTTTTCAATATGTGCTTCAAATGGAGGATAGGTCCAATTTTCTCCCTCTGGTACGACATCCAAATGTCCCACAATTCCAATTAATTCAGGACCTTCTCCGAATTCAATATATCCACAATAACCATCAATATTCTTTGTTTTGAATCCAAGTCTTTTTCCTAAATTTAAAACGTATTCAAGTGCTTTTACGGTATTTTCACCAAATGGTTCATTTACATTGGCTGATTCAGAATGAACACTTGGAATTTTGATAAGTTCTTGTAAATTTTTTATAAGTTCATCTTTGTTTAAGCATTTTTCAAACATATATATCACACCTTTCTAATATGTTGCTATAGTTAGCATTTTTTTAAATATGTTAATGCAACACTATGTTGTTATTATATCATAAATTATATTAAAAAGGTTGAATAAAATGCATATTAATTATATAATAAGCATAACGAATGATAATAAAAAGTTAGGAGAGTACATATGGAGAAAATAAGTGATATTATAAAATTAAAAGAAATTGCAAAAGACATTAGAAAAGGAATAATTGAAGCAGTATATAGTGGAAAATCTGGACATCCGGGAGGTTCATTATCAATTGCAGATATAATGGCAGTGTTATATTTTTATGAAATGAATATTGATCCAAAAAATCCAAAAGATGAAAATAGAGACAGACTTGTTTTATCAAAAGGACATTGCGCACCAGCATTATATTCAACATTAGCAAACAGAGGATATTTTAATATAGAAGAATTAAAAACACTAAGACACATTGATAGCAGATTACAAGGACATCCAGATATGAAAAAAATACCAGGCGTTGACATGACAACAGGTTCTCTAGGACAAGGATTATCTGCTGCAAATGGAATGGCTATTGCTGGAAAATTAGATAAAAAAGATTATAGAGTGTATTGCATTATGGGTGATGGTGAAATAGAAGAAGGACAAGTTTGGGAAGCTGCAATGGCATCAAATAAATATAAATTAGATAATTTGTGTGTAATTGTTGATAATAATAATTTACAAATTGATGGTACTATTGAAGAAGTAATGAGTTCATATCCAATTGATGAAAAATTTAAAAGTTTTGGATTCCAGGTAATAAATATTGACGGACATAATTATCAGGAAATAATAGATGCATTTGATGTTGCTAGAAATGTAAAAGGTAAGCCGGTTTGTATAATTGTAAAAACTGTAAAAGGAAAAGGAATCTCTTTTATGGAAAATAAAGTTGAATGGCATGGAAAAGCACCAAATGAAGAACAATATATGCAAGCATTGAAAGAACTAGAAAATTAAACATTGGGTCAGGTTAAAAAAATGAAAATAAAATTATAAAAAAATAATACCTTAGAAGCTGTAGCAAAAGAACACAAAATAACATAAAAAGTCAAAATAAAAGCTTTGACTTTTTTGTTTTTTTGTTGTATAATAAATATGGTTAAAAAATCCAATAAAGTTATTTCATATAGACATAACTTTATAATATTTTTTTGCTGAAAAATTTATATTAGAGATAAAAATAAAGTTAAGCATTTTGAATTTTGTCTTTGGATATAAACAAAAAGAATATAAACAAAATTGAAAGGAGTTGACTTACATGTTTAATGTAGGAGACAAGATAGTTTACCCAATGCACGGAGCAGGGACAATAGATTCAATAGAGGAAAAAGATATTTTAGGAGAGAAACAATCTTATTACATACTAAAAATGCCAAGTGAAGTTAAGGTTATGATACCAATTGCAAAGGCAGAAGAAGTAGGTGTAAGAAATATTATAGATAAACAATCAGCAGAAAAAGTTTTTACAGTACTTAGTCAAGACGAAACAGAAATGGAAAAAAATTGGAACAAGAGATATAGAGACAATATGGACAAAATGAAGAGTGGAGATATATATGAAGTTGCAGATGTTGTTAGAAATTTAAGCTTTAAACAAAAAGAAAAAGGCCTTTCAACAGGAGAAAAAAAGATGCTTAATAATGCAAAACAAATATTAGTTAGCGAATTAGTTTTAGCAGAACATGCAACTCAAGATGTTATAGAAGAAGAAATAGAAAATAAAATCAATACATCATTTATGACATTTAGAGCTGAAGGTGTAGAACAACAAAGCATTGTAAATAAATTTATACCATTTGATGGAAATACTTCAACAAACTAGTTGACAAATACAAAAATTACTTGTATAATTTTATAGTGCAAAAAATGATAAAAATTTCAAACAGATATAAAATATATATCTTTTAGCAAGGGGGGAATAGAAATGGCACAACCAAAAAGAAGATGGTCAAAAGCAAGAACACATTCAAAAAGATCAACATGGAAAAAAGAAGAACCAAAATTTGCTACTTGCCCAAATTGTAAAGAACCTGTAATGCCACATAGAGTTTGCTCAAACTGTGGATACTATGATGGAAAACAAGTAGTAACAAAAAAAGAAACTGAAAATGCATAAGTATTTTAGTAGCACATTATAGTGCTATTTTTTTTTTGTATTTTTTTGTAAAATTTTTTCGAAATATGTGTACTTTTTTTTACTATTGTGATATTATGTATGAAAATACAAAAGAAAGTGAGGGAGTAGCCATGGTTGAAAAGTTTTTGAAAAGATCAAGTTGGACAGACATAGTTATTTCACTAATATTTGTACTATTTGGAGCACTACTTATAGCAAAACCAAATGAAACTTTAGGTGCAATTTCAATAATACTTGGAATAGTATTTATTGCAATGGGAGTCCTAAAATTAGTAGAATATTATACTTCAGAAACAAAAGAAGATTATTTATTAACAATTGCATTAATTTCTGTAATTTTTGGTGTTATAGTAATATTTGCATCAGATGCAATTTTATCATTATTCAGAATTATATTAGGAATATGGATAATTGCGGCTGGAGTTATGGATTTCCAAACTGCTTTAGTATGGAAACAAGTTAAATCACCATATTGGACAGCATCAGTATTATTTTCATTACTTATGATGCTTGCAGGTATTATAATCTTAATCAATAAAGATATAGTGCTTACAACAATGGGAATTATAATAGTAATCTATGGTATATTAGATATTATCGATAGAATAATATTTATGAAGAAAATAGATAATTATATGAAAGATTAATTTAAAATTAGAAAGAGAATTTTCAAAAATGAAGATTCTCTTTTTCTTATTGAACTTTAACAAAATACAAGGTTACAATTCACAGTCTAAGAAAATTTTTGTGTGCAAGTTGCCCCCCTTAAGGGTTATATATATTTGATATTGTATCCTGTTCATTACGTTTAAAAAGAAAATCTAAAATATCAAACTGAGCCTCTCTCACTCAGGTCAAAAATGTATATATGTATATGATTTTAAACTTTTCGAATGTGATTAGAGCAATATTAGAATTTCTTAAATAAATTTATGGAAAGCGTTCACGTCGAGCGAAGCGAGGACTAAGTGGAATTATCCATCAATTTATTTTAGAAATTCTTATGTTGCGTATTGAACCGAGAAAATGTTTCAAATCATATACATATATACATTTTTGTCGTGAGCATTCCTCAGTTTTTTATTTAAGATTTTCTATTTTTCACTTCAATCAAACGAATACAATATAAAATATATATAACCCTTAAGGGGGACAACTTGCATACAAAATTTTTTGGAGTTGTGAATTGTAATAATAGAAGAGAAACGTTACATAAACATTTCTAAAAACCTTGCAAAAAGCGACAAAATATAATAAAATATAGCAAGTTAATAAAATAATGAAATAGAATTAAAAATATAACTTAAGGAAGGAAAATGATAAAAAATGAAAACAGAAAACGAAATAAATTTACAAAAAGAATATATAGAAAAAGTAAAGAAAATAAATGAAAATAAAAACCTAAAATATAGTATACTAACAATGGGATGTCAATTAAATGAAAATGACTCAGAAAAATTATGTGGAATGTTAGAAGAAATGGGTTATACAAAAACAGAAAATCAAAAAGAAGCAGACCTAGCATTGTTTAACACATGTTGTGTAAGAGAAAATGCAGAAGATAAATTATTTGGAAAATTAGGAGAACTTAAAAAAATAAAAGAAGAACGTGGAACAATTATAGCAATTGGTGGATGCATGATGCAAGAAAAACACATTACAGACAAAATAAAAGAAAGCTATCCATATACTGACATAATATTTGGAACACACACGCTACATAAATTTCCACAAGATTTATATGAAGTCATAGAAAATAAAACCAAACTAGAAGATATACTAGACATAGATGGAAAAGTATATGAAGGATTACCAATAAAAAGAGATAGTAGAATAAAAGCCTCTGTAACAATAATGAATGGATGTAATAACTTTTGTAGTTATTGTATAGTTCCATATGTTCGTGGAAGAGAAAGAAGTAGAGAACCCAGAGCAATAATTGAAGAAGTAAGGGAACTTGCAAAACAAGGATATAAAGAAATTACACTTTTAGGTCAAAATGTAAATTCATATTTAAGAGTAGAAAGAGAAAAAGGCATAGAATTTGAAGAATATGAAGGAGTAAATTCATTTGCAACATTACTAAGAGCAGTAAACAAAATAGAAGGAATAGAAAGAATCAGATTTGTATCACCACATCCAAAGGATTTTACAGATGATGTTATAAAAGCAATTGCAGAATGTGATAAAGTATGCAAATTAGTACACTTGCCACTACAGTCTGGAAATACAAAAGTATTAAAAGAAATGAACAGAAAATATACTAAGGAACAATATTTAAACTTGGTAGAAAAAATGAAAGCAGGAATTCCAAACTTAACATTATCAACAGATATAATTGTAGGTTTTCCAGGTGAAACAGATGAAGAGTTTGAAGACACACTAGATGTGGTAGAAAAAGTAAAATTCGAGCAAGTGTATATGTTTATTTATTCAAGAAGAGTTGGAACACCTGGTAATAGAATGGAAAATCAAGTTCCAGAAGAACAAAAACATATAAGATTTAATAAATTAAAAGCCTTAGTTGAAAGCCAAATTGCAGAAAATAATCAAAAATATGTTGGAACTACACAAAAAGTTTTAGTTGAAGGTACTAGTAAAAATAATGCTGATATGCTTACTGGTAGAACTGATAGCAACAAAGTTGTTATTTTTGAAGGTGATAAAAACTTGATTGGAAATATGGTTGAACTTAAAATAGTTTCTGAACATATGTGGTATTTGAAAGGTGAGATAAATGGTTAATAAAAATTCTAAATATTATAAAAATGGAATAAATAAAAATACATATGATATGTTATTTCCAGATTTTTATAATATAAAAAAAGAAAAGATAGCAGACGAGAAAACAAGTTTGATAATAGAACTAATTGATGTATATACATTAACAGAGCAAAAGGAATTATTTATAGATTTAGTAAAAAAGACATTTGATGAACAATATGGCATAAATTATTCAAATATTAAATATAACAAAGAAACAAAACAATATGAATATGAAATAAAAGGAAAAATATATACATTCAATGAATTATCTGATATTACTGATATTGAAAAATTTAAAAAAGAACTTAAAACAGATAAAAGGCACCACAAATGTCACACAAGAACTCTTGAATTATCTTTTGGAGTACCAGAATCGAATATAGTTACAGGATATGAAGTGATAGCGGATATAAAAGCTTTACATTCTATATTAGAGTATAAAGTTAAAAATAAGCTTTATATAATAGATTATACCAAAAATATAATAATGCCAAAAGAACAATATATGGAATTGACAAAATTTAAAGAAATTGAACGTATTTCTGACTTAGAATATATAGAGGATTTAGGAAGAATTTATAATTTTCCACATTTAACAGATAAAGTATATGTAACATTTCAAAAGGAGTTAATAAGAGAACTTAAAAGTAAGGCACTATTTGAAGATGATGAAATATCAAAAAAAGAAATACAAGAATTAAAAGAAGGAAAAATGAGACAAATAGAAAATTATAAGGAATTAAATAAAGAAAGATAATGTCAAAAAGGGGATGCCCTTTTTGACAGAAAAAATAAGAAAGGGAGTAATAAATATGGCAGAATTTTCACCAATGATGCAAAGATATCTTGAAACAAAAGAACAATACAAAGACTGCATCCTATTTTATAGACTAGGAGACTTTTATGAAATGTTCTTTGACGATGCAGTAACAGCATCAAGAGAATTAGAATTAACATTAACAGGAAAAGACTGTGGACAAGAAGAAAGAGCACCAATGTGTGGTATTCCACATCATGCAGCAGAAATATACATATCAAGATTAATTGCAAAAGGCTACAAAGTTGCAATATGCGAACAATTAGAAGACCCAAAAACTGCAAAAGGAATAGTAAAAAGAGGTGTTATAAGAGTTGTAACACCCGGAACTGTAGTTGATAGTAATATGCTAGAAGAAAGAAAAAATAATTTTATAATGTCAATTTTTAAATCTGGAATTTATTTTGGAATTAGTGTATGTGACATTTCAACAGGTGAATTTTATTCTGCAGAAATAAAGGACAACCAAAACTTCCCATTAGTTCTAGACGAAATTGCAAGATATATGCCATCAGAACTTGTAATAAATAGTATGATGTCAAATTGCCAAGAAGAAATGGACAAGATAAAAGAAAGATTTGACTCATATATTACAAGATTTAATGATAAATTTTTTACAGATGATGTGGAAAAAATAAGATATAGATTTAATTTTGTTGATAGTAATCAAAAAGAAATAGAAAACATTGCAGATAAAACATTGGCAGTTTGTTCAATAAATGCGTTAATTGAATATATTGAACAAACTCAAATGACTACACTTGACCACATCAACAAGATAACAGTTTATAATATTTCAAAATATATGTCACTTGATATCAATGCAAGAAGAAACCTTGAAATAACTGAAAAAATGAGAGATAAATCTAAAAAGGGAACACTTTTATGGGTGCTTGATAAAACGTCAACTTCAATGGGTGGAAGAGCTTTAAGGAGATGGCTTAATGACCCGCTTATAGATACAACAGAAATTAATAGAAGACTTGAGTCTGTAAAAGAATTAAAAGATGATGTTATTTTAAGAGGAGATGTTGTAGAAAATCTTAAAAAAGTATATGACATTGAACGTCTTGCAGGTAAAATGGCTTATGGTAATGCAAATGCAAGAGATATGATAACATTGAAAAATTCATTATCAAAATTGCCGGATTTGAAAAAAGTGTTATCAAATGTAAATTCTCCTATGCTTAAAGATTTATATGAAAACTTAGATGAATTACAAGACATCTATGAACTTGTTGATAAATCAATAGTAGAAGACCCACCAATGACAGTAAAAGACGGTGGAATTATCAAACTTGGATATGATGAAGAAATAGACAAGTTAAAGACTGCTACAACAGAGGGCAAAAATTGGATAATTCAATTAGAGGCAGAAGAAAGAGAAAAAACGGGAATTAAAAATTTAAAAGTTGGATTTAATAAAGTATTTGGATATTTTATAGAAGTTACAAAATCATATTTAGATCAAGTGCCTGAAAGATTTGTTAGAAAACAAACATTAACAAATGCAGAAAGATTTATAACAGAAGATTTGAAAAAACTAGAAAATCAAATACTTGGAGCAGAAGAAAAAGTGGTAAACTTAGAATATAATGCTTTTGTACAAATAAGAGACGAAATTGCTAAAAATGTAAAAAGACTACAAAAATCAGCAAATATTGTATCAATATTAGATGTACTTACATCATTTGCAACAGTTGCAGAAGATTTGAATTATTGTATGCCAGAAGTAGATGATTCAGGAATTTTAGATATTAAAGGAGGAAGACATCCTGTAATAGATAAAATGCTTGGAACAGGTGTATTTGTTGAAAATGATACATATCTTGATAAAAAAGAAAATAGATTATCAATTATAACAGGACCTAACATGGCTGGTAAATCAACATATATGAGACAGGTTGCATTAATTACATTAATGGCACAAGTAGGCTCATTTGTACCAGCATCAGAAGCACATATAGGTGTTGTAGACAAAATCTTTACAAGGGTTGGAGCATCAGACGACTTAAGTATGGGACAAAGTACATTTATGGTAGAAATGATGGAAGTTGCAACAATTCTTAAAGAAGCAACATCAAATAGTTTAGTAATATTAGACGAAATAGGAAGAGGAACATCAACATATGACGGACTTTCAATTGCTTGGGCTGTTGCAGAATACATTGCAGATAAAGAAAAATGTGGAGCAAAAACATTATTTGCGACACATTATCACGAATTAACAGAACTAGAAGAAAAACTAGAAGGTGTAAAAAATTACAACATTGCAGTTAAAGAAAAAGGAGAAGATATTATCTTTTTAAGAAAAATTATACCAGGTGGAACAGACGAAAGTTATGGAATCCATGTTGCGCGTTTAGCAGGTGTGCCAAAGGCTGTAACACAAAAGGCTGATGAAATTTTAAGAGGTTTAGAAAAAAAGAATATCTTAACTGGTAAAAAACAGGAAAGTAAGAAGGCTGTCGAGGGACAATTTGATATGTTTAATTATAAGTTGGCAGAAATTGCTCACGAGATAGATAAGGTTAATTTGAATGAGTTGACACCAATTGATGCTTTGAATACTTTGGTTAGAATAAAAGAAAAAATGAAATAAAAATAGGGATTGGGGGACGGGTCTCCAATCCCTATTTTTATTTCAAAGGCAGTCTAGTACTGCCAAACTCAAAGCCCATTTTATTCAAAGCAGCTTTAACAGGAATAGGATTAACTTTAGCAAACAAATCATTTATCAAAGGAATACTTTCTAATTGCATATTTTTAGCCGTTTCAACATCACCATTTAAAAAATTCCAAACCATATCATGTGTGAACTTTGGTTTAATATTTGATAAAACAGAAATAACACCCAAACCACCCAAAGAACAAATAGGAATTGCTTGGTCATCATTGCCAGAGTAAATATGTAAATTATCCCCGCACAAATGAGCAATTTCTGCAACTTGTGAAATATTTCCGGCTTGCTTCTTTTATAGCAACAATATTATCAATTTTTGAAAGTTCTAAACAGGTTTCTGGCTCAATATTCATTCCAGTTCTACTAGGAACATTATATAAAACAATAGGAGTATTAATATTTTCAGCAATGGTTTTATAGTGTGCAATTAACCCTTTTTGAGTTGTTTTGTTGTAATATGGAGTAACAACTAAAACACCGTCAACACCTAAAGATTCAGCAATTTTTGACATCTCAATTGCTTCTTTGGTGTTATTTGAACCAGTTCCAGCAATTATAGGTATTTTTCGTGTAGAAGTTTCATTTTTATGTGCAACTTCAACAGCACATTTTATAATATCAATTTTTTCTTCTTTTGTCATTGTTGCACTTTCACCTGTTGTACCACAAACAATTAAAGCATCAATATCATTATCAATTTGAAATTGTAAAAATTTTTCAAATTCTTTTAAGTTTATACCATTTTCATTAAATGGTGTTGGTACAGCAGAACCTGCACCTTTAAACAAAATTTTTTTCATAAAATCATTTTCCTTTCATTTTTACAAAAATTATATTTTATGCAACATTTAATATGCTACAAAAAATAAAGTATGATATAATATATTTCGTAAAAACAAAAAAATTACTGTTTATAAGTTGGAGGCATATATGGAAAAATTAGAGGACAAAAATGTAAAAAAACTAATAAATAAAAAAATCAATGAAAACGAATTAAATAGAGACAATTTTGCATTTTTTTATTATAATTTGAACACAAATAAATATTACTTTTATAATAAAGAAAAATGGTTTGTTGCAGCAAGCACTACTAAAGTGCAAATTGCGATGTTATATTATGAAAAAATAAATAATAAAGAAATAAATCCAAACATGGGATTTGTATATAAAGCTGAAGATTTCGAAGCAGGAAACGGGCTTATAACTAATAATTGTAAAGTTGGAGATAGTATAGCAATTAAAACTTTATTAAAGGAAATGATAATAAATAGTGACAATACCGCAACAAATATTTTAGCAGATGGATTAGGTGGTAAAAAAATATATAGAAAAGAATTTGCTAAATATACAAGTGTAGAATTACCAGAAAAATTTTATAAAGAAAATATTATTTCAGCGGAATATGGATTAGATGTTTTAAAATATTTATTTAATAACTTGGGAAAATATCAAGAATTGATAGAAGATATGAAAAAATCTTCAGAGTATATGTATTTAAAAAAATATGTTACAGACATTGATATTGCACACAAATATGGAAGTTACAATGGGTATGTTCACGATTATGGAATAGTATATGGAAAAAACACATATTTAATAGGCATTTTTACAAAGGAAATATCAAACGCAAGTGAACTTATAGCAACAATTTCAAGAGATATTTTAGAAATTGTATAAAAATTTACAGAAACATGAGATTTTAATTGAATTTTTAACCCCAATATGGTATAATTTCTACATAAATGCCTAGATTTGGCAGACAGAAAATTTGAATGATGATGAACGAATGAAGGGATGAAAATAAAGATGGAAAAAAAGAGAGTATTAACAGGAGACAGACCAACAGGGAAATTACACATAGGGCACTATTTTGGATCACTAAAAACAAGAGTAGAAATGCAAGATAATCCAGAATATGATCCATTTATATTAATAGCAGATGTACAAGCACTTACAGATAATTTTAATAATCCAGAAAAAGTTAGAAAAAATGTAAGAGAAGTTGCAATGGATTACTTATCAGTAGGAATAGATCCTAAAAAAACAACAATTTATATACAGTCAATGATACCAGAAACAGCTGAATTAACGGTGTTTTACTCAAATTTGGTTACAATTGCTAGACTAGAAAGAAATCCAACAGTAAAAACAGAAATAGCACAAAAAAGAGACATCTTTGGGGAAAGTGTAACATATGGATTTTTAGGATATCCAGTAAGCCAGGCAGCAGATATAACAACATTTGAAGGTGAACTAGTACCAGTTGGAGAAGACCAATTACCACTAATAGAACAATGTAGAGAAATAGTTAGAAAATTCAACAGTATCTATGGCGAAGGAGTTTTAAAAGAACCAAAAGCAGTACTATCAAACTCAAAAAGAATAAAAGGACTAGATGGTAATGAAAAAATGGGTAAATCATTAGGAAATGCAATTTACTTATCAGATAGTGAAGAAGAAATAACTAAAAAAGTTATGAGTGCAGTAACAGACCCAGCAAGAATAAAAAAAGATGATCCAGGAAATCCTGATATATGTATGGTTGCATATTATCACAATTTATTTACACCAAAAGAAGATGTAAAAACAGTATGTGAAGAATGCAAAGCCGGAAAACGTGGTTGTGTTGCTTGTAAAAAACAACTAGCTAAAAATATAATTGAAGAGTTAAGACCAATTAGAGAAAAAAGAGCATATTATGAAGCACATCCAGAAGAAGTTGATAAAATTCTAATGGAGGGTACAGAAAAAGCAAGAGCTGTAGCAAAAGAAACAATGAAAAAAGTAAAAAAAGCAATGATGCTAGATTACTAAAATTAAAGGGGAAATAAACATATGAATAAGTTAGAAAATGAAAGTAAAATAAAAAAAGTATTAATAGTAATAATGATGATATTAGCATTTATAATTATTGCAATTTATGTTTACAATATGATAAGTATAGCCACGACAGGAGTAGATATTTATGTAAGTGGTTTTTATAATAATCAAGTATCTAAATATAATTCTTCTTTTGAAGACTATATAGGAACTCAAAATGGAAGAGATGTAAAAAAATTAATACAAGAAGTTTTTGAAAAAAATGAAGATAATTATTTTGATGCAATACTATGTGTGAAAATTAATGAGGGTAACTATTTAAATATTCCAAATTATAAGGTGATATCAGATAATAAAAGATACAAGGTAGATGTGACAAAATATACTAAAATGGGACTTATAAAATATATATCAATACAAGAAATTAAATAGAGGGAGGAAAAATGTTTACAGATTATACAAAAATAATAATTAAATCAGGTAACGGCGGAAATGGTGCTGCAACATTTAGAAGAGAAAAATATGTGGCAGCAGGTGGACCTGATGGTGGAGACGGTGGAAATGGTGGAAACATCTATTTTCAAGTCGATAAAGATAAAAATACACTAATCGATTTTAGATATAACAGAAAATTTAAAGCAAAAGATGGTGAAAATGGAAGCGGAAACCGTTGTAATGGAAAATATGGAGAAGATTTATATATCAAAGTTCCAATAGGTACTGTTGTAAAAGATGCAGAAACGGGAAAAGTTGTTGCAGACTTATCTAAACCAAACCAAAAGGAATTAATATTAAAAGGTGGAAGAGGTGGAAGAGGTAACTCACACTTTGCAACACCTACAAGACAAGCACCTAGATTCTCAGAAGATGGAGAAAAAGGAGAAGAAAAAGAATTAATATTAGAATTAAAATTATTGGCAGACGTAGGTTTATTAGGATTTCCAAATGTAGGAAAATCAACTTTTTTATCAACAGTAACAGATGCAAGACCTAAAATTGCAAACTATCACTTTACAACAATAAATCCAAATTTAGGAGTTGTAAAAACAAAAAATGGTGATGGATTTGTAATAGCAGATATACCAGGAATTATAGAAGGCGCAAGTGAAGGAGTAGGACTTGGAATTCAATTCTTAAGACATGTTGAAAGAACAAGATTACTATTACATTTTATTGATGTTTCTGGGCAAGAAGGCAGAGACCCTATTGAAGATTACAAAACAATAAATGAAGAACTTGCAAAATATAGTGAAAAGTTGGTAAAACGAAAACAGATATTAGTTGCAACTAAAATAGACAGTATGCAAGACGATACAAATTTGAAAAAGTTAGAAGAATTAGCTAAAAAAGAAAAATTAGAATTATTCAAAATTTCATCAGTTACAGGTGAAGGAGTTGAACAACTAATAGACCACGTTACAGAAGTTCTAAAAACTTTACCAAAAGAAGAATTGGTTGAAATCGAAGATAGAGTTGTATATACTTTGCAAGACAAAGACCAAGAATGGGAAGCATACGAAGAAGATGGGGTTTTCTATGTTAAAGGTAGAGCTGTTGATAGACTTATGGGTAGAATTAATATTGAAGATAATGAGTCTATGTATTATTTCCAAAAATGTTTAAAAAATATGGGAATTGAAGATAAGCTTAAAGAACTTGGTGTGTGTGAAGGTGATACTGTTAAGATTTCTGACTGGGAACTTGAGTGGTACGAGTAAATTTTAAAAATAATACTCATCTTGCGTCGTTAAACTTTATAAAAAACGCGGTTACATACAAAAGTATGCGCCCTTGCCTTTTTTATAAAGTTTGCCTAGCAATATAAGCATTATTTTTAAAATTAAAATATATAAATAAAAAGGAGAAAGTAAAATGAGCGAAAATAAGAATAACAATAATAACGAAGTAGAAGAATTAGATATAAACCATCTAATGCAAATAAGAAGAGACAAATTAAAGGAATTACAAGAAGAAGGAAAAGACCCATTTGAAATAACAAAATTTAATAGAACAAATTCAGCAGGAGAAATAAAAGCAAATTACGAACAATTTGAACAAAAAGATGTAACAGTTGCTGGTAGAATAATTGCAAAAAGAATAATGGGAAAAGCATCATTCTGTACAATACAAGACAGTGATGAAAAAATCCAAAGTTATGTAAGTATAAATGATTTAGGAGAAGAAAGCTACAAAGCATTTAAAACATATGATATTGGTGATATCATTGGAATTACAGGTTTTGTATTTAAAACAAGAACAGAAGAAATTTCTGTACATGCAAAAGAAGTAACATTACTTTCAAAATCATTAAGACCATTACCAGAAAAATTCCATGGATTAAAAGATCCAGATTTGAGATATAGACAAAGATATGTTGATTTAATAATGAATCCAGAAGTAAAGAAAACATTTGAAGCAAGAAGCAAAATAATAACAGAGATAAGAAGAATATTAGACGAAAAAGGTTACCTAGAAGTTGAAACACCAATATTAAACACAATATCAGGTGGAGCAACAGCAAAACCATTTATAACACATCACAATGCATTAGATTTACCAATGTATTTAAGAATTGCAACAGAATTAAACTTAAAAAGATTAATAGTTGGTGGATATGATAAAGTATATGAAATGGGTAGAATATTCAGAAATGAAGGTATGGATATTAGACATAACCCAGAATTTACATCAATAGAATTATATGCTGCATACCAAGATTACAATGATATGATGGATATAACAGAAGAAATATTCACAAAATGTGCTATGAAAGTTTTGGGAACAACAAAAATAACATATCAAGGACAAGATATTGACTTAACACCAGGATGGAAAAGAATTACTATGATAGATAGCATAAAAGAAGCTTGCGGAGTTGACTTCAACGAAATCAATTCAGACGAAGAAGCAGTTGCATTAGCAAAAGAAAGAGGATTAGAAATTCCAGACTCAACAAAAGAAACAAGAGGAGATGTAATCAGCTTATTCTTTGACGAGTATGTAGAAAAAACATTAATACAACCAACATTTATATATGATTATCCAGTAGAAATTTCACCACTTGCAAAAAGAAGTCCAAAAGACCCAAGATTAACAGAAAGATTTGAAATATTTATTGGTGGTAGAGAATATGGAAATGCATTCTCAGAATTAAATGACCCAATTGACCAATATGAAAGATTTAAAAAACAAGTTGAAGCTAGAAATGCCGGAGACGAAGAAGCAGGTATGATGGATGAAGACTTTATTCAAGCTCTTGAATATGGTATGCCTCCAACAGGTGGTTTAGGAATTGGTGTTGATAGATTAGTAATGTTATTAACAGATGCTGCATCAATTAGAGATGTATTACTATTCCCAACAATGAAACCTTTAAACTAAAAGTTGGTATGTAAAAAATGCCTGAGGAGGTAAAAAATGATTTTAGAGAATAAATTAAATATTACTGACCAAGCAGAACTTGCAAGAGAAGAAGAAAAAATTAGCAAAATACGAGCAAAAGAAATGTTTGAAACAGGTTATTTAAATAAATTAGAGCCAGGAACATTTGAAACTTTAAAGAAAATTCATAAATATTTATTTGATGAAATATATGAATTTGCAGGAAATATAAGAAAAGTAAATATAGCAAAAGGAAATTTCAGATTTACACCTCTTACTTATCTTGAAGAAGCAATTAAAAATATCGAGAAAATGCCACAGTCAACATATGAAGAAATAATAGAAAAATATGTAGAAATGAATATAGCACATCCTTTTAGAGAAGGAAATGGCAGAAGTACAAGAATATGGCTAGATTTAATTTTAAAGAAAGAGCTAAATTTAGTAGTTGACTGGAGAAAAGTAGATAAAACAGATTATTTGCTTGCAATGGAACGTAGTCCAATAAAAGATATAGAAATTAAAGAATTGCTAAAACATAGTTTAACTGATAAGATAAATGATAGAGAAGTATATATGAAAGGTATAGATAATAGTTATCTATATGAAGGCTATTTCACATTTAAAACCGAAGAATTATAAATTAAAACGGTATAAAGAAAAATCCATAACAGAAGAACAAGCAAAAGAATTAGCCAACAAATATTATAAATTATAGTATTAGTTTTATAAAAAAATTTGAATAATTATAAAAATCTATTGACAAAAACAATACCTAGATATACAATGTATAAAAATACATAGAATATCTAGGTATATTTATTTTTAAGGAGGGGATAAAAGTGAAAATTAGTAAAGAATTACTAAAAGGAAGCACAACAATGCTAGTATTGGACTTATTAAAAAATCAAAACATGTATGGATATGAGATGATAAAAAAATTAAAAGAAAAATCAGAGAATGTATTTGAATTAAAAGAAGGAACACTATATCCAATATTACATGGATTAGAAGAAAACGGATTTATAACATCATATTGGGATGAAACAACAGCAAAGAAAAGAAAATATTATGCAATAACTGAAAAAGGAAAAAAACAGTTAAAAGAGAAAAAAGAAGAATGGAAAATTTTTAGCAATGGAATTAACCATGTATTAGGAGGTGTTTCATTTGCAAATTAAAGAATTTTTAAATACAGTATGTGAACAGATAAAATACAAACCTATACGAAATAGCATATCAGAAGAGTTAGAAAATCATATAGAAGAATCAAAAGAAAACTATATTCAAGATGGACTAAAGGAAAAAGAAGCAGAAGAAAAAGCAATTACACAAATGGGAGATGCCAAAGAAATCGGAGAAAAATTAAATAAAATACATAAGCCAAAACTAGACTGGAAATTGTTAATAATTTTAATAGTGCTTTTAGGATTTGGATTTTTAGTTGCATTTACTAGAACATGTAATATAGTAACAGATGGATATAATTCAATGAATTTTTTTGAAAGATATATAATTTCTTTAATAGTAGGCAGTATTTTAGGTATATGTGTATATTTTATTGATTATACAAAAATAATGAAATACTCAAATATATTTTATATAATTGCAACTTTATTTATTGTCTATTCATTTCTTTTTGGAATAGATATAAATGGATTACCATACATATATATTTCACCATCAATTACACTTTCACCAGTTGTTATTGCAATGCCACTTTATATTATTGCGTTTGTAGGCTTTTTAAATAGTGAAAAACAATACAAAAAGAATGTTACAATATTCAATAAGAATATAAATTTAAAATTAGCTAAAATAATAACATTAAGTATAATTTCTATATTTATTTTTGTAAGGATACCATCTATTGTATCAGCATTTATATTAGGACTTATTTATTTAATAATAGGAACTGTAAAATTGGTACAAACTAAAACAAATAGAAAAAGAAATTTACTAATCCTTTGGGGAATACCAATAATTTTAGGAACAATTTTATCGCTAAGTGTAATAATTGAAACACCATATATTGTTGATAGATTTGTAGCAGTATATAATCCAGAAAGTCAAGCAGATTGTTATGGATGGATCCCTTTAAATAGAAAAATAATTATAAATTCTGCTCAAACATTTGGTGAAGCGGACGATACTAGCAATGCTTTAGAAATATTTGACGAAGGCACAAATTATGCGTTTATATCAATTTTAGCACATTATGGCTGGGTAGTAAGCATTGGAATAGTAATAGCAGTTTTAGCCTTAAGTATAGAACTAATTATAAATTCAATTAAGATAAAAGAAATTAATGGAAAATTATTAATAATTGGAATGTCTAGTATGTTTATTTTACAAAGTATATTTAATATTCTTATGAATTTGAATTTAATAATTGATGCTAATTTTAATTTGCCATTTGTTTCTTATGGTAGGTTAAATCTTATTGTTAATATGATGTGTTTGGCTTTGGTATTAGCCATTTATAGAAGAAAGGATATACTTATTAGAAATAATATAAAAGCAGAAAAAACAGATTACAACTTATAATTTTATAATTAAATAAAGAAGATAGTAAAATTTTAGCAAGTGCTTGTTGATAACCACTTGCTTTTTATATATTGAAAAAGTTGTAAAAAAATAATGATAAATGGTAATCCTGTTAAGATAAATGGAATTGTAAACAAAAGAATATAAAGTTTTATTGATGTTTTATATTTTAAATGATATATATAAAACATCAATATTTTTTTGCATATTTATACATTATTTTACGGGGGAGAAAAAATGAAAACAGAACTAAAGCTAACATTAAATAATTTAAAAAGCAATATAAAAAGAACATTATTTACAATTATATCTATAATGTTATGTTCAATATTGATATTTACTACAACAATTCTAGTTAGTAGTATCAAAAACGGAATTATAGAGATTTCAGAAAAAGAAAAAAATGATTATCATGTAATACTTAAAGATTTAAGCAATAAAGATTTTGAAAAAATAAAAAATAAGGAATATATTGAAAAAATATATATTCAAAAAATAAATGATACAGAACTGACAGAAGTAGATAAAAATTATGTCATGAAAGATAATGAAAAAAATTTAAATATATATATTAGATATAAAAATGTGAAAGATGTTTGCAAGTATTCAAACGATATATTACAAACATTAAATATATCAACTGGTGAAATTGAAAATTCTAAAAATAAATGCGAATTTAATCAAAAACTACTAACTATATATGGGATTATTGATGTTGAAATCGAAACAGAAAACTATATACCTAAATGTATAGCAAGAATTAATTATTCATATGCTATTGAATTAATGATTATAATTATTTTTGCAGCAATATCAATTTTATTTATAATAATATTATATAATGCTTTTTTGATAACTATAAATGAGAGAAAAAAGGAGTATGCAGTTTTAAACAGTATAGGAGGAACAGAAGGACAAATATTAAAAATGATATTATTTGAAGGCATAATAATGGGAGCAATAGGTATTTTTATAGGAGGAATAATATCAATTTTTAGTTCTAATGTGATTTTGAAATTATTGAATAATATATTAAAAAATACAGGGTATAATTTCAGATTGATATTAAATATAAGATACATAATATTATCTCTAGGAATTATTATATTTAATATTTTTATATCATCTATAATACCAAGTATAAAAGCAAGTACAACATCAGTTATTCAAGGTATTAGAAATAATAAACAAATAAAACATAGAAAGAATACAATTATAGAACGAATATTACCAATAGAAGGAAAAGTAGCAATAAAGAATGTAAAAAGAAATAAAAATAAATATTCAATTATAATAATGCTATTAGTAATATGTATGCTATCATATATTACAATAAATACATATATTCAATATGAAAAAGAAAGTGCTAAACTAATAAATGAATATGATTCAGATGCTAAGTTATCCATAGATTCAACACAAAACATTAATTACAAAAAAATATTGAAAGACTATGAAAATAATACAGGAGATAAAATTGAATATACGGAATATAAACTCACAGGAATAAATGTATTGGTAGAACCTAAACAGGCACTTTTGACGGATAATGTTACAACATATAATGATGGAAAACAAAGTATGCATATGGTTATTGTTGGCTTAGATGATGAAACATATAATAATTATATAAAAAAACTGAATGCTCAATATGGGGATTATATAATTTATAACAAGGCTACTGAAATTTTGGAAGGACGAGATTTAGTATATACAAATTATGATGTATTAAAAACAGGTATTAATTTTGATTTAAATCTTATATCAGTATTGAATGATGAAGAAAATGAAGTTAATCAATATAAGAAAATAAATAATGGAAAATTGAATGGAAATTATATTATTACAAATGAAAATATAAAAGGATTTAAAGAATTGCAATTTAAGTATCTTGCACCAATTATTTTTACTAATATGGAAAACTATAATAATATTCAAAAAATAAATTCTGATTATAATGATACTGAAGGATATGAAGTTGAAAATTGGATTGTAAGTGATTTGGATGAAATATTGATAAAAGTAAAATGCAAAAATATTATGAATTTTTCAAGTTATATTGATAATATAGTAAAAAAACAAAATATAGGTATTGATGCAGAATATTATTCATTAGAAAATCAAGAAAAAATAATTTATATAGAAATAGTTCAATTAATATTAAATATTATTGTAATTTCGATAATTATAATTGGTATAATTAGCACAATTAATATTATAAATGCAAGTATATGCGAAAGAAAACAAGAATTTATAGTTTTAAATATTGTCGGAGCAACAGAGGAAAATATAAATAAAATATTAATGTTTGAATGTATATATATGTTTCTTAAAGCATTAATGATAACAATAGTGTTATCGATTCCTATTATATATATGATTATAAAGTATATGCAAAATATTATTATTGAAAATAAATTATTAGTACCATTTGGAAAAATAAATTTATTTATTATGGGATTATTTAGTATATCCTTAATGATATTTAAGTATGCAACAAATTTTATAAAGAAGTGGCAAAATTATAGGAGGGAACAATGAATATTTTAAAAATAGAAAATTTAAAGAAAGTATATGGGAGTGGAGAAACAGAAGTTAAAGCATTAGACGACATTTCTTTTCAAGTAGAAGAAGGAGAATTTATTGCTATAATAGGACCTTCTGGAAGCGGAAAATCAACATTGTTACATTCAATTGCAGGACTAGAAAAGCCAACAAGTGGAAAAGTGTATTTTTATGATAAAGATATATATAAAATGAGTAAAAAAGAACTTACTATTTTGCGAAGACAAAAAATAGGAATAATATATCAATTTTATAACTTGATTCCAACTTTGAATGTGGAAGAAAATATAACATTACCAATAGAGTTAGACAGAAAAAAGATAGATACCAAAAAATTAGATGAAATAATAAAATTTTTAGGACTAGAAAAAAGAAAAAAACATTTGCCAAATGAACTATCAGGTGGGCAACAGCAAAAAGTTGCAATAGGAAGAGCATTAATGATAAATCCAACAATAATTTTAGCAGATGAACCAACAGGAAATTTAGATTCAAAATCAAGTGAGGAAATTATGCAGGTTTTAAAAAAGGCAAATAAAGACTATAAACAAACTATTATTATGATTACACATAATTTAGAAATAGCCAAATTGGCAGATAGAATTATAAAAATAGAGGATGGAAGGATAATATAAAACCAATTATCTAAAAAAACAACCGTTTATCGTTTAAGTATTGATATAAAAAATTTTTAGATATATAATTCAAACATGGAGAAAGGAAAAAATGGGAATAAGAATATCAGAAAAAATAAATACAAATATTAAGAGCAATGAGATAAATATTATAATTGAAGCAAATTCAAAAAATAAAGAAACAGAAAAAATTTTTGATTATATAGCTAATTACAAAACAAACAAGGTTGTAGTTACAGAAGACTATAAATCGTTTTATATAGATTATAAAAATATTATTCTATTTTATAGTAATGGAAAAAATAATTACTGTAAAACAGTTGATAATAAAACATACAAAATAAGAAGTAAATTATATGAAATAGAAAACATAGATGATAGTTTTATTAGAATATCGAAAAAATGTATAGTTAATGTCAATTTTGTAAAATGCTTTGATATGAGTAAAACAGGAAAAATAATAGTAAAATTATATGATGATACAGAAGAAAAGGTTTCGAGAAGAAGAATTAAAGATGTATTAAATTTTTTGGAGGATAAGAGTTTGTAATATGAAAAAAATTTTTAATGTTATGGTATTTTTTATAATAAATTATTTTATATTTAATTGCATATTTAGTTTAACAGAAATGATTATTCTAAAAATATGTGAATATAATACAGATTTTTTGAATTTATTTATAGAATCTATTAAAAATAATTTATTGTTCTTCACAATTATATATGTTATTATTTCTATTATTATGTACTTGAAGACAAAAAATACAATAAAAAAACTTAATGAACAATTGATAAAATCAAGAGAGAGGGGGAAAACAAATGAAGAATAGAAAGAATGTAATAATTGCAATTGCAATAATTATTATAGTTGCAATTGGATTTGGTATCTTTAAAATATCAACTTCATATCTATTTAATGAAAATGGAAAAATTGAAGATGGACATGCACAATTAATAAATCATATAAAAAGTATAGAAAATGATGTTGAAAGAAAAAATCAAATAGATTATAGTTTAAGCCAAAATTTAATAAATCAAACAGAAGCAAATGAATTATATTAATAAATTTAAACTATCAAAAAGCGATAATTCGTTTGACAAAAGTAATAAAAAATTAGTATAATGAATATACTAAAGGAAGTAATATTGCAAAATATTATGAAAAGGAAATCCCTAGCCTATAAGTAGGGTATATTGAAGAGGAAACCCCTAGCCTAAAGTAGGGTATAAAAAGAGCAAAGGTGAAAACCTTTGCTCGAAATTATTTTAAGGAGAATTGTTTTGAATAATTTAAGACTTTACAAGATAGATATTAATTTTATTAGTTTGATTTATTGTAATAATATTGTATTTATGATAAGATAAAACAAAATTAAGAAATACAGAAATATTAGGAGGTAAAATAATGAAAATAGGAATTGATATAGATGGAGTTTTAACTGATGTAGAACAATGGCAGTTAGACTATGGAAGTAAGTTTTTTTATGAAAAATATGGTTTAAAAATAAAGAATTACAAGGGATATGAAACAAATGAAATATTTGATGTAGATATAAAATTAGATGATGAATTTTGGAATAAATATTTTCGAGAGTATTCAATTAATGTAGAAGCAAGAAAATTTGCAAATGAAGTAATTGATAAATTAAAAGAAGATGGACATGAAATTTATATAATTACGGCTAGAGGTTCTTTTTTAAGCCATTCAGCAGATGTAATGACAATAGAAGAAAATAGAAATATTGTATTAAATTGGCTAAAAATTAATCAAATACATTATGACAATATAATCTTTAGTCCAGAAGATAAATTGGAAATATGCAAACAAAATAATATAGATTTAATGATTGAAGATAAGCCTAAAAATATAAATACAATTTCTAATGAAATACCTGTAATTTGCTATCATGCAAATTATAATGAACAATGTAATGGAAAAAATATTTATAGATGTTATAGTTGGTATGATATATATAGAAAAATAAAAGAAATATTCTAAAATGGAGAAGAGAAAATAATGTCATTAATAGAAGTAAAAGATTTAGTAAAAAACTATAAAATTATAGAAAAAGAAGATGGATTATTAGGTTACTTAAAAAATCTAATTAAACCAAAATATAAAGAATTTACAGCAGTAAATAATATAAATTTTAATATTAACGAAGGTGAATTAGTAGGCTACATAGGAGAAAATGGAGCAGGAAAATCAACAACAATAAAAATGCTCACAGGTCTGTTATCACCAACATCTGGACAAGTTGTAGTAAATGGAATTGTGCCAAATGAAAAAAGAATAGAAAATAACAAAAATATAGGTGCTGTTTTTGGACAAAAAACACAGCTATGGTGGGATTTGCCTGTAATTGAATCTTTTAGATTAATTAAAAAGATGTATAAAATTCCAGAAAATGAATACAGAAAAAATTTAAAACAATTTACTGAATTATTACAATTAGAAGATTTACTAGAAAAACAAGTTAAGAACCTAAGTTTAGGACAAAAAATGAGATGTGAAATTGCAGCAACATTTTTGCATAATCCTAAAATAGTTTATTTAGATGAACCAACAATTGGACTGGATGTTTTAGTAAAAGAGAATATTAGAAAATTTATTAAAGATATAAATAAAGAAAAAAATACAACAGTAATACTTACAACACATGATTTAAAGGACATTGAAGATGTATGTGACAGAATAATACTATTAGATAAAGGTCAAATAATCTTTGATGGAGAAAAACAAAAATTCAAAGATACATATGGAAATAGTGTTTCAGCTGAAATCATTTTAAAAAATAAAAAAGCGAGTATAACTGAAAGTTTATATGATGAAGACTTTGAAATTGTAGAAGAAAACGAAGAAAGCATAAAAATAAAATTTGACCATGATAAAATGACAATTGTAAAAATAGTCGAGATGATTTCAAAATATGGAGATATAGTAGATATTCATATGAAAGAAGCAGAATTAGAAGATATATTAAAAGAAATATATAGAGGAGTAAAAATATGTTAGAAACATGGTTAGCATTAGCACGAGTACATTTTAAACAATATTCTATTTATAAATCCAATTTCTTTTTATGGACATTAAATAGAATAGTAGAAGTTGTTGTTTATATTTTTGTATGGCAAGCAATATATTATCAAACAGGTAATGCAGGTGGATATAGTATAGAATATATGGTTACATATTATATTTTAGTTATTTCGATAAAAGCAATAGCAACGTGGGGAATAAATGAAGATATTGCAGAGTCAATTAGAAAAGGTCAATTAAATAAAGAATTATTAAGTCCAATATCATATTTTAAATATTGTTTTGGATTATATATGGGAGAAATTGGATATGCAATTCCAATCTCAATAGCAACATTTATAATATGTTCATTTTTTTGGAGTGTACAACTTCCTGTAAGTTTTATAAATTTTTTATTATTTATATTTGTAATAATACTTATACTTCCAATATCATTTTTTATACAAATGATAGTTGGAACAATTGGCTTTTATACGAACTCAATATGGGGAATGCAAATTTTAAGGCAATCAATTATATCAATTTTTTCAGGATTAATTGCACCACTTACATTATTTCCTGAATGGTTTCAAAAAATTGCAAATATACTTCCATTTAAAGAATTTATATATACTCCTATAAATATTTATTTAGGAAATATTCCTTTGAATGAAATAGGATTTATAATATTAAAATTAATATTATGGTCATTGATTTTATATGCAATATCAAAAGCATTTTTTAAATATTCAGTAAAGAAAATAACAATAAATGGAGGATAAAATGAGAAGAGTATTTGACAATATTAAATTGTACTTATCATTTTTCGTAGCATCTTTAAAAGAACTACTAATATATAGAATAGATTGTTTAACCGGTATGATTTCACAAATAGTTACTCAAGCAGTAGAAGTTATATTTATTTGGATTACATTTCAAAATACAGAAAATCTTGCAGGCTGGAACTTTAAACAAGTACTTTTATTATATGGTACAACATTGATATCAATTGGAATTCTGGACTTATGTTTTGATTCATTATATGATATAGGACCAAAATACATTAGAGATGGAGAATTTGATAAAATCTTATTAAGACCAGTTCATCCACTAATTTCAATAATAGGGAGTTCAAAAAGTTTTACAGCTATTGGATATTTTGGATTAGGATTATTTATAGCAATAAAAATGTTAATAGAGTTATCTATTCCAATTACATTTTTCCTTGTTTTAAAAATAGTTGTATTTAGTATTATTGGGGCTGCAATTATTGGAGCTATATTAACTATATTTAGTATTGCATCATTTTGGACATATAAGTCTAATGAAGTAATATGGACATTTTACAGAATACATACATTTGCACAATATCCAATTGATATATATAACGGATTTATTAAACTACTAATAACAGTAGTTTTACCATTTGCGTTTGTTGCATATCATCCAACGATGAATTATTTAGGAATGGATAAATATATGATTTATTTATCTCCAATTATAATGGTAATCTTATGGATAATTGCTATTAAAGTTTGGAATTGGGCACTAAATAAATATAGAAGTACAGGGAGTTAAGAATATGAACATAGGAATAGATATAGATAATGTAATATCAAACTTTGATGAAGTATTAAAAAAAGAATTTTTAATACATGACAAAGAACTAAGAAATACAGGAATAATTAACCCAGAAGCATATATGACAAAAGGAATGTTTGACTGGACTGATGATGAAATATGGACATTTTATTTAGAAAATATAGGAAGAATAACTCCTAGTCTAGATATAATTGAAGGTGCAAAAGAATATATTGAAAAACTAAAAAAAGATGGACATACAATAGTAATTATTACAGGTAGAGATAATGGAGAATATAAAGATCCATATACTATAACAAAAAAATGGCTAAAAGAAAAAGGAATAGTATATGATAAATTAATATTCACAAACGGATATAAAAATGGAAAACAAGGTAAGGCAGAAAAATGTTTAGAAAATGACATTGATGTAATGATAGATGATTCAGCCAGAATTTGTAGAGAATGTTTTCAAAAAAATATTACTACACTTATAATGGACAAGCCGTCTAATAGATATGCAACAGAAATAACAAGAATTTACAATTGGAAAGAAATTTATGAATTTATTACAAATTATAAAAAAGAAAAAGTAAATGTAATATTAGATACAGACACATATAATGAATGTGATGACCAATTTGCACTAGCGTATTTATTGAAAAATCAAGATAAATTTAATATTGAAGCAATTACAGTAGCACCATATTCACATAAATCAAGAAATGTGTCAGTAAGAGAAGGACAAGAATTAAGTTATAACGAAATTTTAAAAATATGCAAATGGTTAAATTTTAACATAAATAATAAAGTATTTAAAGGTTCAATGGAGTATATACAAAATGGATATGATGAAACTAATGACGCTGTAAATAAAATTATAGAAATTGCAAGTAAAAATAAAAAGACATATATTTTAGCAATTGGAGCAATTACAAATGTTGCTTTAGCAATTAAGAAAGAACCTAAAATAATTGATAAAATAGAAGTTATATGGTTAGGTGGAAATGAACTAGGATATAAAGATAATCTTGAATATAATTTTAAACAGGATATTGAAGCAGTAAAAATAGTATTCAATTCAAAAGTAAAAATGACTATATTACCATGCAAAAATGTTGTATCAGACTTGAAAATAGATATAAATACTTTAAAAAATAATTTGGAAAATAAATCAAAATTGTGCAATTATTTAATTGAAAGATTTTATAATGATGGATATCATGGTGCGCAAGAAACAAGAGTGATTTGGGATATATCAGTAATAGCATATATGATAAATAAAAATTGGTTTAATACAAAAGAAATAAGTTGTCCTAATATCAGAGAAGATAGTTCTTACGAATTGACTGATAATAGACATATTATTACTTTTGTTACTAAATTAGATAGAGATAAAATATATGAAAATTTATTTAAGAAACTAGGAGAATGATTTATGAAATTAACAAGTGAAGAAGCAAGAAATTTATTAGAAAAAGAGAGAAATAATAGATGGATTGACCATTGCATATGTGTAGGAAATAGTGCAGGTAAAATCGCAAAGGCATTAAAAGATAAAGGCATAAATGTAGATATTGATAAGGTAATATCATTTGGTTATATTCATGATATAGGAAAAAAATTTAATGAGCATGGAGGAGTATTTCCTCATGCTATAAATGGTTATAACTATATAAAAAGTCTTGGGTATGATGAAGAATACGCAGGAATTTGTATTAAACATTCTTTTTTAAATAATGATATAGACTGCATATCAAATGATAGAAATGAAACAGACAAATCTAATATACATTATAATTTTGTGAAAGAATATATAAAGAATGAATATAGTTTGGAAGAAAAAATAATAAGCCTTTGTGATTTAATGTGTACAACTAAAACATTAACTGTTGAAAAAAGAATGATAGATTTATTACTAAGACATGGCGTATTTGCTAAAACACATTATCACATAGAACAAACTATGAAATTAAAAGAATATTTTGACAGTTTATTAGGATATAATCTTTATGATTTATTTCCAGAAATAAAGAATAATTTATAGTAAATTGGAGAAATAAAATGAATAGATTATTAAGAATAGGTTTTGATACATTTTTAACATCTGTAACTCCAATTTTAGGATGGTTTTTACTTGGAATATTAGTGGATAAAAATTTAATCAATATATTTTCATTAATATATCCGATGCAATTTGTTGTAAGTGCAATACAAAGTGTTTTTGGAACAGGTGCTAATATAAGTTCAATTAGAGATAAAAATAAAAATAGTGTTTTTTCTGGGGTGGTATTGGGTTCTGGTATAGGATTGATAATACTAGGATGCGTTGCAATAAACATAGATAAATATATAACTTTTATGAACATGGATATTGATACATATAAAATATTTGGAGTATATGCTGTTATTCAAATGTTTTTTCAATTATTATTAAATTTATCTTTGTGTAAGTTGTATTTTGAAGAAGAAAATAAAAGAGCTAACAAATATAGTTTGCTATTCAATTTAATAAATTTTTCTTCATTAATTATAATGAGTTTAATAACAAAAGAACAAATAAAAATTGTTGGAATTTCAGTAATATGTATGAGTATTTTTGTTGTTATTATGATGTTTAGAATAGTAGAAAAAACAAAATTTAAAATTAATATAGTAAATTGTATTAAATATGATTCTGTATATTTGTTTGCGGAAATTAGTATGTTTATAATTTATTTGTTTGGTTTTAAAAATTCATTTGATTTTGGTGAAAAATATATTTTAGCAACATCATTTGCAACTTTAATAACAGATACTCAATGGGATATTGCTTATGCAATAAAAACAGTAGCACAAATTGATATTACTAAAAAAGAATTTTCATATAAAGAACATATAAAAAATAGTAGAAAATTAGTATATTTGTTAATTATATCAAGTATTATAATGGGTATTATATTATATCCAAGTTATAAGGTAGATATAATGGCAACATCAATCATAGTAAGTATAGAATTGGTAAGTTTATATATGTATCCAATTTATTTAACAAAATTAACATACATACAACTTGAACATTCTGCTGTAAAAGCAACTATCAGTAAACAAATTGCCAATATAATTAGAATTTTTTGTTCTTTTATATCATCTCCATTTTGCACATCAATTGGACTAGCAGTTTCAGTTATATATCAACTAGTATCTACACAGTATATAATTGAAAAAAATAAAATTAATATGGAAATGAAATAAAATCATTGCCATTCATTTGAGAGATAAAACTAGAGAAAAATTGAAGAGTGATGAGATAAATAATGTCTTAGTTGTAGAAGATGGATATGCATTTGAAATATAAAAATTAGGAGTAAATAAATGAGAATAGGGATAGATATAGATGATACTTTAACAGATATAAAAGACAAATTAACAAATGCTGCAAAAGAATATGCAATTAGTCTTAATAAAAATGTAGAAAATAAGAATCATAAGATAGTAGATATATATAATAATGGTAACATATATCAGAAATTATTTGATTTTAGTTATGATGAATTAAAATATTTTTTAGGAACTATACAAGAAGAAATTACTAACAATGCACTTCCAAGAAATGATTGTGCTGATATAATAAGAAAATTACATAAAGAGGGTCATGAAATATATATTATAACTGCAAGAGATTCTGAATTTCATAAAGATCCATATATTCAAAGTGAAACTTGGCTAAATGAAAATTCTATATATTTTGATAAATTAATTGTTAATGCTAGAGATAAAGCAAAAGTATGCGTAGAAAATAATATAGACTTATTAATTGATGATAGTATAAGTAATTGCTCATGCGTATATAATTGCGGAATTGAAGCAATTATGATTAGTAATGAAAAAAATAGTAACAACGAAATAAAAACATTTTATAATTGGAAAGAGATATATAATTACATAAACGAAATGGAGTAGCAAATGAAAAAAATAAAAAATGAAAATCAAATATTAATAATGTTAGCTTTTTTTAGTATATCAGTTGGACTATGGGGAAATTTTAGACAACTATGGCTACAAGATAATAATTTTGCTGTTACTAATATAAGCAATATATTAAGTATAGGAACATTTATAAGTGTTATAATTATTGGCTTAATAGGAAAATACGTAAAACTAGATAGATTAAAAAATACATTGGTAATAGTGTTATTAGTAAAATTAGTAAATATGTTTTGGTTATATTTTTTAAATAGGACAAGTTCAGTAGAACTAATTAGATTATCAATAATAATAGATATTGTAACAGAATATATAATAATCACAAGTATTTACCCATTAATAACAACTATTGTAAAAACAGGAACAATATATAGTAAAAGAAGATTAACAGAATATTTATTTAGAGATATTGGAATTTTATTTGGAGGAGTATTTATAGGTAAAAGTATAGCAGGATTATTTGTAAATTATAATGCATGTTTACTTATAGCAAATATTTTTTTACTATTTTCGTTATTGGTATTATTAAATATAAAAGTCACTAATTTTGCTAATATAGAAGAATATAAAGAAATTTCATCAAAATATATTTTTAAAGACAAGCTTTTAATATTGTATTTGATTTATACACTAATCGGAACAATTGCAATGTCAACAGCTCTTGGACTAAAAATGCTTACACTTACAAATTATTTTCAATTTAGTGATAGTGTAGCGACTAATTACTTATTAATTATTGGACTACTAGCAGATGTTTTTGGAATTATAGCATTAAAATACTTAACACCTAAAAATGATTATTTAACTGTAACAATAAAATTTGGAATAAGATTTTTAGGATATGTAATAGCATTTATATCAAATAGTATAATGATTACATTAATTGCAATTACTTGGTCTATATTTATTTCAACAGCATATGAAAATATTTGTGATGCTGTATATATTAACAGATTAGAAAATAAATATCAGTTAAGTTTTTCAAATATATGCCATATAATAAGGTTTTTAGGAGAAGCAATAGGTGTATTCCTTTGTGGTATAATGTATGAGATAGGATTAAGATATATGTTTGGATTATCTGCTTTATTTATGATATTCCAAATAAGTATAGCTTATTATATGATATATTTAAGAAAAAGGGAAAAATAAATGAAAATTTGTAGAAGTATTATTTTATTAAAATAAAAAATGAAAGAATTGAAACAATTGGAAAATAAAAAAATAGATTTAAGTAGTATAAAAGTTGCAATTTTTGATTTTGATGACACACTAGCTATTCATAAAGATAAAGATTATTTAAAACATCGTAATGAAAATGAAGAAAATCTTTTAAATTATTACTTAAATGCTTATCTAAATCCAGAATCTTTTTATGAGACTATTGAACCGTGTTTAATATCCGATTCATTACAAAATTTGATTAAAACATTTGAAACAAAGGGTGTAAAAATATATTGTGTATTGGTATTAGGAACGGCATTTTTATATTATGAATCAAAAATAAATAATGAACAAGAAATTATAATAAAAATTGAAGTTTATAGAAGATTAGGAACATTAATATTAAGTGCTATTTTTACATTAATATTGATGAGATATGAACTAATTGTAATAGAATTTATTTTATTAGGATTAAGTATTATAGAAATATTTATTAATAAAAGACTATGTAGCAAGTTAGCAAAATATGGTAGCAGTGATAGATAGCAAATAATTAAATGCTATCTATTTTTAGTTAAATTTGTAAAAAAATACCTGTTGAACATATACTTCCAAATAATGTATAATCTATTTAAGAGGTGCAATAATTTATGAGAACAATAAAAAAATATGGAAAAGACATATTATATAAGGAATTAAAGAAAAGCTATAATTTTTTTATTAAAGAAGCAAATACAGATAAAAAAAGCAAAGGCTATGGACTAATAAAAGATAAAACAATTTTAGCTGATAATATAGCAAGTATAGCATCAGTAGGATATGGTTTAGCAGCATTAGTTATCGGAGTAGAACATAATTGGATAAAATATAAAAAGGCTTATGATAGAGTAAACAGAACACTAGAAACCTTTATAAATAACGTAGAAGGAAAAAATGGATTTTATTATCATTTTGTAAATATGCAAACAGGGAAAAGAGAATGGAATTGTGAAATATCAATAATAGATACAGCAATTTTTATATGTGGTGCTATAACTGCAGGTGAATATTTCGGAAAAGAAGTAAAAAATAAAGCATATATCTTATATAAAAAAATAAATTGGAATTGGTATAGAAACAAAACAAACAATTTATTTTATATGGGATATAAACCTGAAAAAGGATTTTGGGGACAATGGGATGGATATGCTGAACAATTAATGATGTATGTATTAGGAGTTAGTTCACCAACATATCCAATAGATAAAAGTATGTATTATGAATTTAATAGAAAAAAGAAAGATTATAAAGATATAAAGGATATAATATATACATATTGTGGAACATTATTTACATATCAATATTCACATGCATGGATTGATTTTAGAAATTTAACAGATATTAATGGAGTTAATTGGTTTGAAAATTCAATAAAAGCGACAAAAGCAAATAGAGAATATTGTATAGATAATAAGAGCAAATTTAAAACTTATGGAGAAAATTCCTGGGGATTAACTGCTTGTCTTTCTCCTAAAGGTTATATAGGACCAGGAGCTGAACCATGTGATACCAATTTAGAAATAGAAAACGATGGAACAATATCTCCATGTGGTGCAATTGGCTCAATAGTATTTACACCTAAAGAAAGCATACAAGCTATTGAATATTATTATAATACATTTAGAAAATTATGGGGAAACTACGGTTTTAAAGATGGTTTTAATTTAGAAGGAGAAAAAGACTGGTTTGCAAGAGAATACATAGGAATTGATAAAGGAATAGGAATGTTAATGATAGAAAATTATTTAAATGAAACTATATGGAAATATTTTATGAAAAATGAGTATGTCATTAAAGGATTAGAAATGTTAGAATTTACTGATACTAAATCAGAAGATTTGAAATTTAACAAAATATAATTTGGAAGAAATTACAAATGAAATAGTATATAAAAATTGATATAATATATGTAGATGTGTAATATCACATAATAGTAGTAACAAATAACCAAAATGTTTTAACTAAAATGGAGGTATTAAGATGAAAATTTGTATTTTACGGAGAGATGGAGAAAATGTTCATAATGGAATGGTAGAAGTGATGTTTGCAATAACAGAGAAATATTTTGGAAAAAGAAAATTATTTTTAGATAAGAACGAAAAAGAATTCACACAGATGATTACTTTTTCAGTTTCTGATAATGAAGATTCGTCCAATATAGTTCAATTTATAATTGCAGTATCAGAAGTAAATCCATTATATGCTGTGAGGATTTTGAAGTAAAAGCAAAGAAGAACTCTAACCTAGCAAATGCTGATTAGAGTTTTTATTTTTTACTTTGATGATTTACTTTGAGTGAAAAAAGGTTAAAACTACAAAAAACTAATTATAGTATAATACAAAATTATGTAAAATACAAATGTGCTATTGAAAATAACTGGATTTTCCTTTACTTTCCAGCAAAATCGTGATATAATTCACATAATTCAATTTTTATAATCTCCTTTTGGAGTTTACATAGAGAAACTTATAGACATCAAAATAAATATTTTAAGGGAGAAATTTTATGGCTCTAAAAAAGGTAAAACTAAACTATATGTCAGCAACAACACATACAGAACCTAAAGCAAAAATCAAAGTATCATCTGCTAAAATGGAAGAACTAGATAGATCTATTAAAGAAAAAACTAGACAAAATAATTCTGATTTTAATGTAGGACGTGATAATTTAAAAGACAATATATATTATAGTAATTAAAAAATAATTCATAAATATTTTTCTAGGAGGATAGCATGTTATTTTCAATATTTTCTTTTTTTATGATTTTTGTACTATGTTTATTATCAATATCTGCTGTTATATATAATAATGTGTATAACATTTTAAAGTTTAAAAATAAACAAGAAATCAGTATTGATAAGTTGAAATTTGAAAAATGTATTTTACCCTACAAAAGTAACTCACAAACTAATTAGTTAAGGAGGAAGATATTATGGGCTCTACATTAGCAGGAACATTTATAGTAATAGTTCTTATGTTAGATATTGCATATCTTTTAGTTGATCGTTCAATTGAAAGAAAAAAACGGATTGAGGCAGAAAGAAAACTAGAATCACTTGAAAAACATTTATCTGAAGCAAAAAGTGTAGATGCTAGAATTATTTATCAGTCATACTTTGCTCCACCAGTAGATCATACTGGTGATGGATTTATTGATGGTGATGAATAAGAGAAAAAGTAAAGCAAGGAGTTCGTTTCGACGGACTTCTTTTCTTCTGTCTTGAATTATACATAAATTTGTGATAGAATATGTGCATACTTTTTCAATCTTGCCAGGTGCAAGTTTTTATATAGATGTAACTTTAAAAATAAATATTTTTAAGAAGGAATATTAAATGAATAAAGAGTTAAGTAATAATAAAATACTTGCTGAAATTTCAGCTGAATTATGAAAAAAATTTACAGGTAGTGACTATTCGGTAGATGAGTTAAGAAGAATCTATGTACATACAAATATATCAGATTATTTTTTCATGGATAACTCTTCTAATTGTGATACTGGTTCAGTAAAATAACATAGCAGATGCAAAATAAAACGTATTCATTTAGCGTGTAACTCGTAAACTAATTAGTTAAGGAGGTAAAACAAATGAAAAGAGAATATTTCTGATTGATTTTTTTGAAAAGGGGATTGTCAATATATAATTCCTTTTTCTTTACTAGCTAGCAAATAAGTAAATAAAAGTTCATATTTAATAAGGATTCATATAGTACTAGAATTAAAAACTAGTGCTATTTTTTATCTCAAATTTTTTCTCAACTTTGTTTTTGATATCGCACTCTTTAAAATAAAGTATGAGGTGAAAAGATGAATAAAATATTAGAAAAATTAAAAAAATATTTTGCTATATTCATGTTTTATGCTATAATGTTAAAAACAAGGAAGATAGTTAAGTACTAGAAGTCATAAAAGTCTTATATCATAGAAGTATTAAAATAAATAAAAATATATTAAAAGGATGTAGATATGAATAAAGAAGAAATAATAAAGTATTGTTTGACATTAGAAGATACATATAAAGACTGTCCATTTCCAAATGATTTTGAATCAGTAACAATGAAACATATTAAAAATAACAAATGGTTTGTTCTAATTATGAACGTTAATGATAAGTTATATATTAATGTGAAAACAAATCCAGATTATTCTGACATATTAAGAAATACTTATGATTATATAATACCTGCTTATCACATGAACAAAGAACATTGGAATACGATTATTGTAGATGAAAAAGTGGACAAAACATTAGTAAAAGAATTGATAGAACAAAGTTATCAACTAACAAAATAAAAGCAAATAATAAGCAAAATAGGAGATTACTATGATAATAACGGAAATATTTCAGAAACAATCTAAATATTGTTATTAAAATTGAATTATGTGGGCAAGGATTGTGGGATTATGAAAGTTTGAATTTTTATTATAGTGATGGTAAAAGCAAATCTGTTAATTTATATACTACTGAACAACATTATTACATAGAAGAATATTTATATAATAATACATTTAACTATGATTATATATTTAAAATTTCTATATTTATAAGTTTGGCAACAATTGCTTTTACTATATATGTTGGTATAAGAAAGAAAAAACAATTTTAAAATTAGTAAATTATTAAAAAATAGTATTTTAGAAGGAAAATGTATTTTATGAAAAAAAAGATTATATTAACAATTTTATTTATAATTATAATGATATTTATTTGTTATTGGTTATATTCAAATACAGGATTAAAAAAATTTGAAAAAGAAATTTCCAGTTTTATATTACCAGAAGGAATTGAAAAAGTTACAATAAAAAGTGGAATAGGAGATTCGGGAGGTAATGGAGAATATTCAACATATCGTGTAGTTTTGGTTGTGAAGGCAAAAATGCCAATAGAGCAATTAAATCAGGAATTTAAAAAACAAAACTTAACATTTTCAAGCCATATTGAAAATAGTAGTACACCTATTTGTTACATTACTCATTGCGAAGATAGTATATTTAAATCAGAAAGAAATTTTATATTAGAATTTGATGAACTAAAAAAAGTAAAGGATTTTACTGATTATTATTTTATTGAATTTATTAAATAAAATAGAAATGTAGATTATAATTGCATGTTTGGCATCTTGCAAATATTATTAAGTAATGATATATTAAAAACGATTTATGAAAAATAAAGAAGGGGGATTTTTGGAATTATGAATAAGTCAAATAAAGTTTTTGGAGGGATAATAATTGTATTGATTATTGCTTTAATAATAATGTCTATTCTATACTTGGACATGAGAGCCAAAGCAAAGAAAAATTTAAATGACTTCTTGAATCAATGTGAAGTAACTTCTAATTTATATAAAGAATTAGATGAATTAAAAAATAATGATAATAATTTAGATGGTAATTTCTTATTTTCAGAAGAAGGAAAATAATGATGAATAACAAATATAAATAAATTTTTATTTATTATATAAATATTTTTTTGATATTGAGCCTCAAAGGCTCTTTTTTTTATAAAATATTTAATTAAAAAATAATGTTACCTTTTTCAAAAAAATGGTAATATATAAATAGATATCTAAAAAGGAGCTCTAAAGCAAAATGAAAAACAAAAAAATAAAAGAATATATTATTAATGGAAACATTGATATGGAAAAAATAATGAATGATTTTGCACGGATATATATTTATGATAATAAAAAATAGTGGATGTGTATTTAATAATGAAGACATAGAAGAAATAGCATCAGATGTATTTCTTGTAATATGGAAAAACAAAGAAAAATTAGACATTAATAAAGAGATTGCTCCATACATAGCAGGAATAACTAAAAAATTGATATTAAAAAGAAAAAATAATATCAAAAATAACAATGAAAATATTGAAGAATATGAAAATTTATTATATGAAAAAAATAATGATATACATATTAAAATAGAAGAAAACGAAAAAATAAATATATTAACTAATGAACTAACAAAAATGAAAGAAGAAGATAAAAATATTTTTACATATTATTATTATCAGTCAAAATCAATAAAAGATATATCAAGTTTATTAAAATTATCACAAATTAAAGTGAAATCAAGATTATCAAGAATACGAAAAAAATTAAAGAATGAATTAGAAAAAAGGGGGTATGGTTATGAAAGAAGATAAAATAATAGAAAACATTATAAAAAAATCACAAATAAAAATAGCTGTATCTGAATTTGCAAAGGAGAAAAAAGAAATGCCGAAAATAAATAAAATTTCAAAATATGTTGCAGCAGCGATTATAACATTAGGAATAGGAACAGGAATAGTATATGCAACAGGAACTGCCATTTATGATAAAATATGGAAACAACCTGAATCATATAAAGTATCTAATGAAATTACTGAAAAAGATAAAGAAAATGCAATTAGTGAGGAAGATGCCAGAAAAAAAGCAGAAGAATATTTAAGAAAAATAGGATTAGAAGATGAAATAAACGGACTAGGATTAATGAAAAGTTGGCGAGGAAATGATGTTATATGGGATATAGGGTTCACAAAAGGAACAATGCAGATGGATAGTAAAGGGAATTTTGAAAGTTTAAATATTCCATCATATAATTATAAAATTCCATATAATTATGGAATTACAAGAGAAGAAGCAAGAAAGACGGCAAAAGAATTATTAGCAAAATATAATCCAGAAAATAATAATGATGAATACGAATTAGTATCACTTCATAGAAATATGGAAAATGATAAGGCTTCATATATTTGGTATGCAGATTTTTATAAAAAATATGGAGATTTATATAATCAGTACGAAAAAATATCAATTGGGTGGATACCAACAATTAATGGTCTATATAGTCTAAATATAGAAAACTCAAAATATGAAAATAATGAACAAATTATTACAAAAGAGGAAGCAATAAGAATTGCAACAGAAAGAGATAAAAAAATTGAAACAAGGCATAATATAGCAACTACCGAAGCACAAATTGGTATCGATAAAATGAATGCAGATGTTGTATATAGAGAGAAAGATATAGAAAATTACAATAAAGGAACAATTAATTATGAATGTGATGAAAATGGAACATATAAAATAAAAGATAACGCAGAATTTTACAAAGTTGATAATCGTGTCAGAAAAGTTTGGGAAGTAAAAATTTATTATGATTATTATAATGAGTATTATCAAGAAAGATATGTTTATTATGTTGATGCAACGACAGGAGAAATTATTGGTGGAAATAGATGGAATGGTTCAAATGAACAAGTTGCACAATTAATGGAAGATCAATATAATCTTATAGAAAAATAAAAAGAAGTCCAGTATGAACTTTATCTTTTAGGGGTATAGTTCAGTTTGGACTTTTTTTTAATAATAGATTGTTTGAAAATATTTTTTGTGTTAGAATATAAAAAACAATCATACAACTTTGTGAGAAAATATTGTAATTGGAGGTAATGATATAATGGAAAAATGGAAATGTCCAAAATGTGGAAATGAAGAATATGAAAAGGACCAATTTCAGGCAACTGGAGGAAATTTTTCGAAAATTTTTGATGTTCAAAATAAGAAATTTATAACAATTAGTTGTACCAAATGCGGATACACGGAATTATACAAAACAGGAACAAGTGCAGCAATGAACATATTTGATTTTCTAATGAACTAGGTACAAAATAAAAAATATGGAGAAAAGATATATGAAAAAAATATTAAAATATGGAACAATTGCAATTATTATAATGGTAACAATTATTATAGGTATAAATTTATATGTGAAAAAATCTACTAATAAACAAATAGTGCAAGGAGTAGACTATACAAAATTATCAAACATAGATTGTATAATAGTTTTAGGTGCCGGAATATGGAATAATGAGCCTAGTCCTATGCTAGAAGATAGATTATTAGAAGGAATAAATTTATATAAAAATAATGTATCAAATAAAATAATAATGAGTGGAGACCATGGTAGAGCAGAATATGATGAAGTAAATATAATGAAAAACTATGCTATTGAAAGAGGAGTTAAATCAGAAGATATTTTTATGGACCATGCAGGATTTTCAACTTATGAAAGTATTTATAGAGCAAAAGCAATTTTTAAAGCAAAAAGAATTGTTATAGTAACTCAAAAATATCATTTGTATAGAGCATTATATATTGCAAAACAACTAGATTTAGAAGCATATGGAGTTGGAGCAGATCCAAGACAATATGTAGGAGCAACATATAGAGAAATAAGAGAAATATTGGCAAGAGATAAAGATTTTATAAAATGTATATTTAAGCCAGAACCTACATACTTAGGAGAAACAATTCCTGTCAGTGGTAATGGGGATGTTACAAATGATTAAATAAGTAAGTGATTAATGTCCACTTGCTCTTATACTATAATATATGTTATACAACACCAAATGAGAGAAAATAGTTCATTTAAATACTATATATATCTTGTTGCAAGAAGCAAATCGCTAAATTATATAAATGTAGAAAAAAGAAGTCCAAACTGGACTTCTTTTTTGATAGAGGACGTTTTTGATGCTTAATGTTAATTAGTTTGCGTAAATATATCCATATTTAGTTGAGTTACCAGCTGGGTAAGAGACATATAACATGTAACCCTGCCTACAGCAGTTTGGTTATATCTATTAATGTAACGTAATGCGGATTTATTTACAAATCCCTGCTTAGGTTTACTAGATGTACTGTATTCGATAAAGGCACTGTTTCCAGAAAAATATAAAACAGTTACTGTTTCAACTGGAATAGAAGCAATAGAAATTATAAAAAGAGAAAAAATTTAATAAGAGATTTAGCAGATGAAAAACAAAAGGAATATAGTAAAGATTCAATAAAAACAAGAATAAAAGAAGAATTAGAAAAACTAAAATTTGATTATTTTGGATATACCATTATAGATAAACCAAAAACCAAAGAAATCATAAGCACAATACTTCAAAAATTAAAAAAATAGATTATCTGTTTATTTTTAATTAAGGATAATATTAGACAGAATATGGTACAATAAAAAATATTATATAAATTTGAAACTTTTTCAATTTTTTCAATATCGTATAAGATAGGAGGGAGAAAAATGGGTACTCATAAATTTTTAAAAAAATTTAACAAAATATATAATGAAACATATAACAATACACTTAAATATATAATATGTAAATGTAATAATCTTAATGATGTAGATGACATTATTCAAGAAACTTATTTAGAATTATATAGGATAATAAAGGATAAAAAAGAAGTTATAAATTATCAAGCATACATTATAACTATTGCCAAAAATAAGATAATAAAATATTACAAATCAAATGAAAAAATAAAAGTTATTTCTATTTATAGAGAAAATGATAATGAAGAATTTACAATTGATATAGATTCACGGCATAAATATAGAAGTAGACTTTATTACAAAAGACAATTTAGATAAAATTTGGAAGTACATAATTCAATTAGATGTTGAAACAGCTAAAATTTTTTATTTGCATTTTGCTTTAGATATGACATTTGAGCAAATTTCTGAAGAGATGGAAATAAATGAATCAACAGTAAAAACAAATTTATATAGAATGTTAAAAAAAATAAGAAAAAATTTTTCGGGAGGTGAAAAAGATGAAGAATAAAAAAGAATTACAAAAATATTTTAGAGATAAATATTATAATAAAAATAATAATTATGAAGTAATTTTATCGGAAATTAAAAAAGAAGAAAGTATAAAAAAGAATAGTTTTTTTAAAATTGTAGCCGCTATAATTATTTCTTTGTTTGGAACAACAGGGATAGTATTTGCTAGTAATAAAATTTACAATGAATATATAAAAAAACAAAATGAAATAAATTCAAATCAACTTTTTGTTGTAAAAGAATGCACTTTTTCAAACGATTTTTCAAACGATATGATATATGCAGATAAAGTTGATTTATATTACAAAATAATAACAAATATCGAAGATTATGATATATACAAAACAAAGATAAATGAATTACCAGAAATGACACAAGACAGTTTTAATGATAATTTTTTGATTATTATTGGAAATTGGGGCTCTCGCCAACCATATGAATCTGATTTAACAATATCAGATGTTAACGCTGATGAAACAACAACTTGTATAAAGTTAAAACAAAAAGAAAAACCAAACTATAATAAAACGACTATAACATTATATGCTATTATTGATAAGGCATTGTTAAGAGAAAAAACTAATATAACTATTGAATATCCAAAGATAGAAACTAATAATTTTGCTAGTCTAGATTCTTTACCAGACAATTATAGTGTGGAAAATGCACTGAACGACGGTTGCTTTGTAGAAGAAAACTACAATATATTGTCAAATGATAAATATGCAATTGATGAACTAATAAAAAAATCTCAAAATGGTGAAGAAGGCTTTTTAAGAATATATTCAAAATATGATGATTATATTAGAATAATTGATTTAGAATTTAAAGATGGAATATTTTTTATGAATGAAAGAAATTCAATAAATAAAAAAATTAATTCGATTTCATTTAAATACTTGACAAAAAGGTATTTTCCTGAAAGAGAGGCTTATGAATATGGGTATAATAGTATTGATAGTTCAATTGATGCAAATCAATTATTGATTGTAAAATTAGACTGATTTATAATAAGTATTTAGAAATGTTTAAGAGCAAGTGATTGATACTCACTTGCTTTTATGCTATTATATATGAAACTTTATTTAATGTTACTGTTATATATAAATGAAAGCAGGTAAAAAATGGAGAAAGATTTAGATAAAAAATTGTACAATGATTATTTGAATGGAGAAAAAGAAGCATTTGAAATTCTTTATAACAAATACAAAAATAAAATTGAATATTTTATTTATAACATAGTAAAAGACTATCAAAAATCAGAGGACATAGCTCAAGAAACTTTTATATACGTTATACAGCACCAAATGAGAGAAAATAGTTCTTTTAAATACTATATATATCTTGTTGCAAGAAGCAAAGCACTAAATTATATAAATGTAGAAAAAAGAAGAAATGAAATAACAGAAAAATATCTTACAAATGATGATGAACAAATTGAAAAAGATGTATTAGATATTATTACAACAGAGGAAAGTAAAAAAGAACTATTAGAATCAATAGAATTGTTAGATGAAAGATATAAAAATGCAATTTATCTCGTAAATATTGAAGGACTATCTTATGAAGAAACATCTAAAATATTAGGAGAAACTCTACAAAACACAAAGAATTTAATACATAGAGGAAAAAAACAATTAAGAAAAATCCTGCTAAAGAAAGGATTTGATAAAATGAATAAAGTTTTGAAAATTTTTGTAATAATTATATGCACAACAATTGCATTATCAGGAATAGTCTATGCTACAACAGTTATATATAATAAGTATATAAAAAATAATACAAATCATAATATTACAATGAATCCATCATATCAAAGTACACTAGATGAAAATACAATAAATAATTTATGGGTGGGAACACTAGATTTAGCATGGAAAGAACTAGAAGATAAAATTGGATTAAATAAGATAGAATTAGAAGGTGAAATGCCACAAATTGCAAATGATTTAAATGAAAGTACATTTTCAAAAGAAATGTTGAATCCAAATGATTATAAAATAAATGTAGAAAGAACAGTTACAAATGGATACAAAATAGATGCTACACTTAACAAAGAATTGAACTTTTTAGAATCATTTGACAATTTTAGTGATTATAAATGGACATTTGGAAATAGTGAAGAATATATTAAATATTTTGGAATAAATAATGCGAGTTCAGAAAAAATGAATAAAAATGTTGAAATTCTATTTTATAATAAATTAAATAATGGTAGTTTATTAAGTAATGATATGGCTATAAAATTAAAAACAAAAGAAGGAGACGAAATAATACTTTATAGAACAGATGATAAAAAATCATTTGACGAATATTATGAAGACATAAAAGCAAAAACAAAAAACTATAAAGGACGTACAGAATTTTCAGAAGATGACGAACTAAGAGTTCCATATGTAAAGGTAAATGGAATGATTAATTACAACCAATTATATGATAAAAAGATAAAAAATTCTAAAGGATTATACATATATGATGTTATACAAAATGTTAATTTTTATTTAAATGAAAGAGGATGTAATTTATCAAGTAAAGCAACAATGGTTACAGAATATATGGGAATAGGACAAGATACAAAATATTGTTATTTTCAAGATACTTTTATAATATTTATGAAAGAGGCAAATTTTGATAAACCGTATTTTGCATTAAAAGTAGATAACAATGACATTTTAGAAAAGATAGAAGAAACAGATGAAACTAAAATATTTGATAGTACAACTTTAGCAGATAGAGAGAAATATTATAGCAAATATTTACAAGGGGGAGAATATAAATTTTTTGAAGACGAAAAATATGAGTATTATTATCCTTCACAAAAAACAAAGGTTGTTATGGTATATTTTCCAAATGGGGTTGCAATGACAGCAGAAGAAGCATTAAAGCAAGGAAAAATATCTATGGATTTATTGGATAAATATGAAATCGAATATTTTAAGAAAGAAAAATAAGTATAGTAATTGAAATTTTAACAAAAATATGATAAAGTATGAAATATAATAACAAGAAAAAATCAAAAGATAAACCAAAAGGGAGAAAAGTTATGAACACACATTCAATAATCATAATAAAAAACGAAAAAAATGAATATTTACAATATTATGACAAAAAATGGAATTGCTATTTATTTTTAAACAGTAAAATGAAAAACAAAGAAGACATGGAATCAATTTATAACGAAATAAAAGAAATGTTAAACATTGAGAAGGAAGATGTTGAGATATCATTTGTTAGTGAAAAGATACATAAAAAATTCTCAGAAAGTGATAAAATAGAAAAAGAATATCAACATTTCTTTTATAAAGTAAACATACTAAAAAATATTGAAGAATTTAATAAAAAAGAATTTCAGTGTTTTAATATAAAATACAAGTGGTTTTCTTTTAAAGAATTTGAAAATGATGAGAGAATACAAAAAGTGAATAGTGATATTATACAATTTGTAAAATCATTTGATATCTAAGATAAAAGGGGGGAACATTATGAAAATATCTGTAAAAGTAATACAAAAATTATCAAAAATAAAAAATTCAGTATATGACGCAATAAAAATAGAATATTTATATCACTCAAACAAACTCGAAGGAAGTACATTTAGTAAAGAAAATTTAATAGATTTACTAGAACAAAAACAGGTTAAAGGAGAACACTTCTTAGATGATGTAATAGAAACAAAAAATTCATTAGAATTATTTGATGTAGTTATAAATACATTGCAAGAACCTTTTGACAAATATTTATTGTGGGAATGGCACAGACTACTAAAAAAAGGAACAGTTGATGACGAAATTGATAATATAGGAAAATGGAAAAAATATGAAAATAGATTATCAAAAACAGATTTAAAATTATGTGAACCACATTTGGTAGAAAATAAAATGTATAATTTATTAGAAGACTGGAAAGAAAGTAAAAAGGATATTTATTCAATTGCTGATTTTCATCAAAAGTTTGAACATATACATCCTTTTCAAGATGGAAATGGAAGAATAGGAAGATTTATTATATTAAGACAATGTATAGAAAATTCGGTTGATTTAATAGCAATAGACGATGAATATAATAAGGAATATAGAGAAGCATTATATGAGGCACAAACAACTGGAAATGTTGAAGCATTAGTTGAAGTTTTTCAAAAATGCCAAGTTAGGCTTGATAAAAAATTATCAGACTTTGAATCGTTAATAAAGCAAGTATCAGAAGAAGTGGATTAATAAGTGAAAATATTTGGGGATATGTAAACGAAGGGAGAATTTTATGTTTAGTTTTAATTTTGACAAAAGAACAATGTATATAATAATTGGAATTATGTTGTTTTTTTTAGTAGTACAATATGCAACAAATCCAGGTCAATTATTAGGTTTATTACTAAGTGCACCAGGAGTGCTTATAGCAATAACATTCCATGAATTTGCACATGGATATGCAGCATATAAACTAGGGGATGACACAGCAAAAAGGCAAGGAAGACTAAGTCTAAATCCATTTGCACACTTAGACCCAATAGGAACACTAATGCTATTAGTTGCAGGATTTGGATGGGGAAAACCAGTAGAAGTAGACCCAAGAAATTATACAAGAAAAATTTCGATGGAAAAAGGAGAAGCAATAGTTTCACTTGCAGGACCATTAATGAACTTTATACTTGCAATAATATTCACATTAATATATTGTGCAATATACAAATTTGCAGGAATTGCTTTTATGACATCAACTGTAGGAATGGTAATATTAATGTTATTATCAAGTACAATTTCAATAAACATTGGACTTGGTGTATTTAACTTGATACCATTACCACCACTAGATGGCTCAAAAATAATAATGCCATTTTTACCATACAAGGCAAAAGAATTTTTTGTAAATAATGAGCAAATATTTTATATTGTATTTGTATTAATTTGGATAACAGGCATTGCTGGTACAATAATAACACCTGCAATAAACTGGGTTTCAAAAGGAGTTTTAGCATTAGGAAAATTAATATTTGGATTATAAAAAAACGGGATTGGGGGACAGGACAAAAATCCCTCTATTTTTTTCAAAGTTTTAAAGTAGATATTTAGGCACATATATTATATTTTTAATACAAAATGAAAGGAAGCATAAAAAATGAAAAAAGACATATTAACATTAGGGATAGAATCAAGTTGTGACGAAACATCAGTATCAGTAGTCAAAAACGGAAGAGAAATTTTATCAAACATAATAGACACACAAATACCAATACACGAAAAATATGGAGGCGTAGTTCCAGAAATAGCATCAAGAAACCATATTGAAGCAATATCAAGAGTAACAAAAAAAGCATTAGAAGAAGCAAATGTGAAATTTGAAGATATAGATGCAATTACTCCTACATATGGACCAGGACTTGTAGGAGCTTTACTAGTAGGCCTATCATATGCAAAAGCATTAAGTTTTGCAATAAATAAACCGTTAGTTGGAGTAAATCACATTCAAGGACATATTGCGGCAAATTATATTACATATCCAGAACTAAAACCGCCATTCTTGTGTGTGATGACATCAGGTGGAAATACACAATTAGTACATGTAAAAGATTATACAGAATTTGAAGTTTTAGGAAAAACAAGAGATGATGCAATTGGTGAAGCATTTGACAAGGTTGCAAGAGTTGTTGGGCTTGGATATCCAGGAGGCCCAAAAGTTGACAAGCTTGCAAAAGAAGGAAATCCAAATGCAATAGAATTACCAAAAACACATTTTGATAATTTAGATTTTAGCTTTAGTGGAATAAAAACAGCAGTAATAAATTTACATCATAAAACACCAGATATAAACAAAGCTGATTTATGTGCAAGTTTCGAAAAAACGGTAACAGAAATTTTGTTAGAAAATGCAGAAAAGGCATTAGAACAAACTGGATTAAAAACAGTTGCATTAGCAGGTGGAGTTTCTGCAAATAGTTATATAAGAAAAGAATTTTTGAATTTGGAGAAAAAAGGCATAAAAGTATATATGCCAGATTTAAAAATATGTACAGACAATGCTGCAATGATAGCATCAGCAGGATATTACAATTTTGTTAAAGGAAAAAGAGATGAATTGGATTTAAATGCTGTTCCTAATTTAAAATTATAAATAGAAAAGTACCAATTTTAAGTAAATTGGTACTTTTGGGCAAATTTAATACAATTTTATCACTATTAAAGGTTTTGTATCATTAATGTTGCTACCAATTCCATTTCCCCTTAATTCTATTGATATTTGTATTGCTTTTTTATAATTAGATGCTGTTTTGATTGAACGAATTGAAAAATAGATTTTTTTCAATTGATTCACTCTCTTTATCCATTCCTTACTTGAGGCTGAACGGAGTGAGATTTGCTTAATAAGATCATTATTCAATCCTAAAATTGGATTAAATATTAAATCAGTAAAATCTTTTACAGAATAACTGGTGTCAAATGTTAACAACCGATATTCTCCAAGAGACTTTTCATTTCCTTTGTGATTTTGAAATGCAAGGGAAATTTTTTTAAACATTTCTTCTTCGTTTAATTCCTCTCCTTTTGCCATAGTATGCCCCTCCTAAATTTTTAGTATGCATACATTATAATACATTTTTATAAAAAAAGCAACTTTATGAAAACCAATTATAGACAATTAAAGAAAAATATTGTAAACTATAGAAAGAATAAAAACAGACGAGTAAAATAAATAAAAATATTTAGCAACATAAAATAATAATATATAAAACTTTTATATGACATAAGGAAAGGAAGTGAAATAGTGGCAATATATGTAATAGGAGACCTACACTTATCATTCAACACAAATAAACCAATGGACATATTTGGGGAAAATTGGCAAAAATATGAAGAAAAAATCAAACAAGACTGGCTATCAAAAGTAAAACCAGAAGATATGGTAATATTGCCAGGAGACTTTTCGTGGGCAATGTACTTAGATGAAACAGACAAAGATTTTGAATTTATAAACAATTTACCAGGACAAAAAATCTTATTAAAAGGAAATCATGACTACTGGTGGACAACAGTAACAAGTATGAGAAGATACATACAAGAACAAGACTTTGAAAACATAGATTTTTTGTATAATAACAGTTATGAATTCGAAAATAAAATAATAGCAGGGACAAAGGGATGGAATATATCAGAAGACCAAGAGGATATTAGATTAACGAAAAGAGAAGTTGCAAGATTAGAATTATCAATACAAGATGGAATATCAAAATATGGAGAAGATAAAAAAATCATAGTGTTTATGCATTATCCACCGCTAACAAAAAATTATATGAATACAGATTACACTAGACTTTTGAAAAAATATAATATAAAAAGATGCTATTATGGGCATCTACATGCAAATTCAATACAAGATGCAGTAGAAGGAAATATTGATGGAATCGAATATAAATTAGTAAGTAGTGATGGTCTTGATTTCAAATTATTGAAAATATAAAAATTAGGGATTGGGGGACGGGTCTTTAATCCCGAAAAATTTTTAGGGATTAAAGACCCGTCCCCCAATCCCTAAAAAATGGAGATAAAAAATGAATTTAACAGAAGATGTAAAATATATAAAAGGAGTAGGACCGCAAAAGGTAAAACTCCTAAATAAGATAGGAATATTCAATGTTGAAGATTTAATTACATATTATCCTAGAGGATATGAAGACAGAAGTAAGCCGAAAAATATATGTGAATGTGCAAATGGAGAAGTTGCATTAATAGAAGCAGTAGCAATGTCAAGACTAGTAGATAGTAGAATAAGTAAAGGCAGAACAATACAAAGGCTTGCAGTTATTGACGAAACAGGACAAGCAGTAATAACATGGTTCAATCAACCATACCTAAAATCAAAATTCCAAATACGGAAAAAAATACAGATTTTATGGAAAAGTTGAGTTTCAATATGGAAAAATAAGCATGAATTCCCCTGTATTTGACGAGATAGAAAATTCAAATAATACTGGAAAAATAATACCAATTTATCCATTGACATATAGTTTAACCCAAAATACTTTAAGAAAAATAATTGAAAACGGATTACAAAAAGTCAAGGAACAAGGTGGTTTGCCAGAGACTTTACCAGATTATATATTAAATGAATACAAATTAGAAAATGCAAACAAGGCAAATTATGATATACATTTTCCACATGATTTTGAGGACTTTAAAAAGGCAAGAAGAAGATTAGTTTTTGAAGAATTGCTAACAACTCAATTGGCATTACTTCAATTAAAAAATAATAATTTAACAGATAAAAAGGGAATTACGTTTGACAAAAATGTAAAGATGTCAGATGTAATAAACACATTGCCATTCAAATTAACAAAAGCACAATTAAGAGTGTTACAAGAAATTGATGAAAATATGGAATCAGAAAAATCAATGAATAGGCTTTTACAAGGTGATGTTGGCTCTGGAAAAACAGTTGTTGCAATGATTTCTGCATACAAAGCCGTAAAATCTGGATATCAAGCAGCGATTTTAGCACCAACAGCAATACTTGCAACACAACATATGGTTAACTTTGAAAAAATGCTAAATCAATTTGATATAAAATGTGAATTATTAATATCAGGTATCAGCAAAAAGAAAAAAGAAGATATTTTAGAACGTTTGAAAAATGGTGAAATTGATATATTAATTGGGACACATGCAATGCTAGAAGAAAATGTAGAATTTAAAAATTTGGGTCTAGTTGTTACAGATGAGCAACATAGATTTGGAGTAAAGCAAAGAACAAAAATTGCACAAAAAGGCCAAAATCCAGATGTTTTAGTTATGTCTGCAACACCAATTCCAAGAACACTTGCATTAATTTTATATGGTGACTTGGACATATCAATAATTGACGAACTTCCACCAAATAGAAAGACAATAGAGACATTTGCAGTTACAAATAGAATGGAAGAAAGAATCAATAATTTTATAAAAAAACAAATTGACGAAGGTAGACAGGCCTATATTGTTTGTCCATTGGTTGAAGAAAGTGAAGAAGAGGACACAGATTTAAAAGCAGTTACATCATTATATGAAAAATGTAAAGAAGAGACATTCCCTGATTACAGAGTCGAATATATACATGGAAAAATGAGACCAAAAGAAAAAGACGAAATAATGGAAAGATTCAAAAACAAGGAAATAGATATACTTATTTCAACAACTGTAATTGAGGTGGGTGTTGATGTTCCAAATGCAAATATAATGGTAATTGAAGATGCAGAAAGATTTGGATTAGCACAATTACATCAGTTGCGTGGAAGAGTTGGCCGTGGTGAGTATAAATCATATTGTGTTTTAAAATTTAAGGGAAAAGGACAAAATACTAAAGAAAGAATGAAAATTATGTGTGAAACTAATGATGGTTTCCTTATTTCTCAAAAGGACTTGGAACTAAGAGGTTCAGGAGATTTCTTTGGTACAATGCAACATGGTATTCCAGATTTTAAAATTGCTAATTTGTTTACAGACATGGATATTTTAAAATTGGCTCAGGAAGCAGCAGTAAAAATTGTAAATAAAGACCCTAAATTAGAAAAAGAAGAAAATAGGTTATTAAAAATATCAGTTAAAAACAAATTTACAGATAGAATCGAGATATAATAATTATATTGCATATGAAATTTAAAATTTTTAATACTTAGATACTATTATCAAGTATAAAGATTTAAAATTTTTTAATACTTTGATAATATTGTCAAGTATAAAGATTTAAAATTATAATAAAACGGAGGAAAGAAAATGGTAATATTTGGAATAGATATAAGAGTATATTTCTTGTTATTTCTAACATATTCTGTTGCAGGATGGTGTATGGAAGTAGTAGGAAAATTAATTGAAAAAAAGAAATTTATAAATAGAGGATTTTTAATAGGACCATATTGCCCTATATATGGAACAGGAGCAATATTAATAACTTTTTTATTAAAAAAATATGTACCAGATCCATTTGCTCTATTTGTAATGGCAATACTTGTATGTGGAACACTAGAATATTTAACAAGTTATGTTATGGAAAAAATTTATCATGCAAGATGGTGGGACTATAGTCAAAGAAAATTCAACATAAATGGAAGAGTATGTTTAAATACAATAATTCCATTCGGTTTATTAGGAATGTTTATAATGTACGTTTCAAATCCATTCTTAATAGGAAAAATTGAAGCATTACCAGAACTTGAATTAAATATAATATCAGGAGCATTATTAACAATATTTTTATTAGATAATATAATTTCAACTAATGTTATAAGATTTGTTGGAAAAACAACAAAAGAATTTGGAAAGAGTCTAGACAATACTGAAGAAATAACAAATAAGGTAAAAGAGGCATTACTAAACAAATCTGGATTATATAGAAGATTATTAGAAGCATACCCAAAAGTTCAATCAATCAAGATTAAAATTAAAGAAAAAAAAGAAGAAATTAAAAGACAAGTTGAAGAACAAACAGATGAATTCAAAGAAAATATGAATAAGCAAAAACGAGAAATTATTGATAAAGTTGGAGATTTAAAAGAATTACCTAAAAAGACAAAAATAAAGAATAAAAAAGAAACTAAATAAAATAGAATAATATAGAAGTTATTAAATTTCTAAAAAAATTGATTTGTGAAAGATTTTTGAAAAAATAAGTTAAAAGTAAAGGGAAGAACAATGGAAAAAATAAGATTGAAGATTTCTAAAAGAATGAAACAATTTAATATGATTTTAAAAAATAGTGGAGATGACCATATAAGTGAATATTCGGCTCAATGTTCATATTATACAATATTATCATTTATACCATTTGTCATATTGCTAATAACATTGATACAATATACAAATATACAACAACAGACATTATTTGATGCAATTTCAAAAATAATACCATCAAGTATGAATGAGTTTGTAATAGGGATAGTAAGAGAAGTATATTCAAAATCAATTGGAACAATATCAGTATCAATTATATTTACGTTATGGTCAGCTGGAAAGGGCTTATTTGCATTAACAAAAGGGCTTCATTCTGTATATAATACAGGAGAAGATAGCGAAAAATCAGTTATATATTTAAGAATAATGGCATTAATAGAAACAGTAATATTTATTGTCTTAATAATGTTAGGAATGGTCTTATTAGTTTTTGGAAACAGCTTAAAATCATTGATGCAACAACACTTTGGAGCATTAGAAAATTTTAGTACTTTTTCACAAGTCGTAACAGAACTAGGATTTATTTTGGCAACATTTATTATATTCTTATTTTTATATAGATTTATGCCAAAACATAAAGTGACATTTAAAAGCCAGATTCCTGGTGCAATATTTGGTGCACTTGCCTTAAATATTATATCATTTGTATTTTCTAAATACTTAGATATTTTTAAGGGATTTTCTATAACTTATGGAAGCTTGACAACATTGATGCTAATAATGATGTGGACATATTCTTGTTTTTATTCATTATTTTTGGGTGCAGAGCTTAATAAAACTTTAAAAAATATTAGAAAAAAATCAAAAGATGATGTTTAATTGGCAGAGGTAGAAATGTTGAAAGTATTTCTATAATATTGCAAATAAATGTTAAAATAATAAAAATACGAGAGGAAAAAAGATGCAAAAGCAAGATTTAGATACAGTAACAAATGTAATATTAAATAATGAATATAAATTACATGAAGAACAAGAAAATGAACAAATAAACGAAGAAAATTTTAAACTAGATAGTAAAAATAAAAAAACAAAAGGAAAACATAAGAAAAAGAAAACTATAAAACAAAGAATATTTAAATTTATAAAAATAATTATAGCGTTATTTTTATTGTTTGCAATATTTATATTTCTATTTTTTAAAACATCATTATTCCAAAAGTACAAAGAATTATGGGTTGTTACAGCAATGTCTACAATGAACCATCAATATTTAGCAACATGGTTCTTGTCAGATGAGGAAATACAAGAAATAATGAGTAAGTTAGAAGTTCAAAATAATGAAGATTCTAATTCAAATGAAATAAAAATAAATACCAATGAAACAAATGATGATATAAAAGTTGAAAAAATAACAGGAAAAAATTATGTTGGATATGTAATGACAATACCTGATGCAACAAAGGTAAAATTGGTAGATGCAAGAAAATCAAATAGAGGCTCAAAATTGAGTGAAATTGTTAAAAACAACAATGCTATAGCAGGAATAAATGCAGGAGGATTCGCTGATGATGGTGGAGTTGGAGCAGGTAATGTATTATGTGATGCAACTATTATAAATAAAAAGTTGTTGTATGGAAATAAAAGTACGAAATATAGTTTAATTGGACTATCTACAGATAAAAAATTAGTACTTGGAAAGTATACATATCAACAAGCTATGAACGCAGGAATAGAATCAGCAATAGAGTTTGGACCATATTTAATTGTAAATGGAAATAATCAAATAAAAAATTCAAACTCTGGTGGAATACATCCTAGAATGGGTATAGGACAAAGAAAAGATGGTACATTTATATTTGTTGTAGTTGATGGTAGACAACCGGGATATAGTATAGGTACTAATTTGTTAGAAATGCAAAATATCTTTAATAGATATAATGCGTATAATGCAGCAAACCTTGATGGAGGCTCTTCTGCTACAATGTATTATAATGGAAAAGTTGTAAATAAAACATCTACTCCTATAGGTGAAAGATATTTACCAAATGCGTTTATAGTAGGAAAATAGAGGGTTATAAATTTAATAGATTTTATTTAAAGTAATTGTTACATTGTTTGCTGTAGCAGTTGCTTTTATTTTTATATCGAATCCAGAATTATTTTTAAACTTAAAATCATAACTACCATATGCAACAGCAGCATCTTTTCCGTTTTTTATATATGGGACTTTGTTACTGTGTTCATGTCTTTCGGTTACTTGTAAACTGGAAATTTTTAAAACTGCATTATATAATGTAGTACTTACCTGGCAATTGCCACCACCAAGGCCTTTCTTTTTATTACCATCTTTGTCAAATATATCAGCTTCTTGATATCCTTTTGCAGAAGTTGCAGGACCAACCGTATTGCAAAAAGAAAAATTTGAACCATTTTTTACAATTGTATCATTTAGCTTTGAGGTAGTAATGGCTATATTATTTTGCCTAGCAGAATCTTTGTTATATATTTTTGTAGTAAAAGATGCAATAGTTTCTTCTTTGGGTGGCTCTACTATAGGTGGTTCTGCTGGGACTTGTGTAACATTGGAATCTACATTATTTTGATTATTGTTAACTGTATTGTTTTCAGCAATATTATTTTGGGTTGAATTTAAAGTATTAGTACTTATAGATGTATTGTTTTGCTCTTCATTTGTTGAAGTTTTACTTGCTGAATATTTTGTTGTAGTATTTTTATTTTTGGTTTTAAATATAAAATAGATTCCTACAGAGATGCCTATTATTAATATTATAATCAAAATTATTATTTTATTTTTTTTCAATTTAATCACCAGTATTAGTATGTACAAAAAATAGTAATAAAATACCATTAATTTGAATATAATAAAATGAAGTATAATATATATTTTATGCATATAGTTTTATAATTTTTTCGACTCAATATGCAATATAAAAATTTCTAAGATAAATTTATGGCGCTCTTCCATTTAGTCTGCACTTCGTTTGACATGAACTCTTTCCATAAATTTATCTAAAAAATTTTAATATTGCTCCAATCATATTCAAAAATTATAAAACTATATGCATATTAAATAAAAGTTTATATACTAATTTTATTAAATATTTATATAGGAGAATTAACTAAAATGAAAAATATTGATGAAATTTTAATGTATTTTCCAAATAAAATTTATCAAATTTTTTTTAATTTATTTCAAGAAAATCCAAAAATAATTGAAGAATTGCAAGAAATTAGAATAAGGGTGGACAGACCTATAATTTTGAAATTGAGAGATAGAGATTTTTTATTGCAGTATAATATTCCTCAGTCAGAAATATTAAGAATCGTAGAACGATTATGTGAAAATTCAATATATGCATATAAAAATCAAATTTGTGAGGGATTTATAACGGTAAAAGGTGGACATAGAGTTGGATTAACAGGTTCTGTTGTTATAGAAAATGGAAAAATTACAAATGTAAAATACATATCAAGTTTAAATTTTAGAATTGCAAGAGAAGTTAAAAATTGCAGTACAAGAGTTTTGAGAGAAATTATTGATATAGAAAACAAAACGATTTATAATTCAATTATTGTAGCACCTCCAGGCAAGGGAAAAACAACAATTCTTCGTGATATTATAAGAAGATTAAGTGATGGAATTGAAGAAATTGGATTTAAAGGAAAAAATTGTGGAGTTGTTGATGAAAGAGGAGAAATAGCAGCTATGTATAAAGGAGCTCCACAAAATGATGTTGGAATCAGAACTGATGTTATAGAAAATGTTGATAAAAATAGAGGAATACATATGTTAATTAGAACAATGGCGCCTGAAATTGTAGCATGTGACGAAATTGGAAGTAAAGAGGATGTTGAGGCTATTCGTTATGCTTTATATTCTGGTGTTAGAGGAATTTTTACTATGCATGGTAGAAATGTTGATGATATAAAAAATAATAAACAAATCTATGATTTAATTGAAAATAGAGAGATACAAAAGGTGATATTTTTATAGAAAACTTTAAAATTTAATAAAAAGCTTGAATTATGCTGTTTGTCACATTTTGTCGAAATTTTCTTGTTGACAAGTAACATAAAATTATGGTAATATATGGTCATGCAATTAATTAGACAATTGCATGACTAAATTTTTAAAATAAAGATTTAAATCAAACAACTTAGTAGAAAACAAAATCAATTTTTAATTTAAGCTAAAATACTAAAATCAAAAAGATTTCAAAATTAGAATCAAGAATAAAAAAATTAAATAGTAAAGATTAAAATCAAAAATATTAAATCAAAAAAATATTCCAAATAATATTAAATAATTTAAAAAAGTGTTGATAACCCTAATGCACTTGTATTTGTGTAAAATTTAATATATTTATAGTCTATAATTGTCTCTTTTAATTGTAAATCATAAATAAAATTATACTAAAAGGTATTGCTAAAAACAAAAAAGTTTAGTATAATTTAGAAAGGAAAAGAGATGGAAGATCCAAAACTAAAAAATCCACAAACAAAAGAAAAAATATATAATTTAAAGAATGATATTATATTTCAAGCATTTTTTGCAAGAAAAGGAAATGAACAATTCTTAATTGATTTCCTAAATGCACTATTAAAAATGAACATAAAAAGTATTGAAATACGAGAAGAAGTCAACTTAGAAAGACTAAGTAAAGAAGAAAAAGGCGGAAGACTTGATTTACAGGCAAGACTTGAAGATGGCACAATTGTTTCTATTGAAATGCAAATGAAAGATGAGGGAAACTTTAAAGAAAGAACGACAATGTATGCGAGCAAAGTTGAGTCAAGAGAAGTAGAAAAAGGTACAAAATATGAGGATATTAGTCAAATAATAATGATAAATATATTGGGATTTAATATGCTTGATGTAGAAGATTACATATCAGAAACAGCGATTGTGCTAGATAAACATAGAGATTATGAGGTACTAACAGGAATAAAATGGTATTTTATTGAATTGCCAAAATTCAGGGAAGCAAAACCTGATATGAATGAAAAAGTCAATCAATGGTTGGCATTTATCGACGATAATAATAAGGAGTTGGTAGATATGGCAGAGAACAAAAATGAAACATTGAAGAAAGCAAGAATAGAAATGAATTACTTAACAGGAGATGCAGAAGTAAGAAGACTTGCAGAATTAAGAGAAAAATGGGAAATGGATAGAATAAATGCTATTAGTTATGCAACCAAAGTTGGAAAAGAAGAAGGAATAAAAGAAGGTATAATAAAAACAGCAAAAAAATTATTAAAAATGGGAATGACAATTGAACAAGTTATGGAAGCAACTGGATTAAAGAAAGAAGAAATAGAAAAAATTGCTAAAAAATAAATTTACAGTTTAGGTATTTTCCTTACTGAACTGTAACCTGAATTTGAAGAAAATTTATTTTTAAAGCCAATTTTCGTTGACATTTTACAGAAAAAACAGTATAATAGATATGTATTATTTGGAAAAGGAGAAAAACGATGCTAAAAAAATATTGGAAAAGAATTGGAATGTTAATACTAATAATTGCTTGTGTTTTCAATGTTATGAACAAACTTGTACACAAATTATCATTAAACAAAGAAATGTTACAATCAGCGCAATATATATTTAGTGAAGAAAAAAATACAAATACCCAAAAATAATACTTGAAAAAATTTTGATAATATGTTATTATAAAAAACAGTCATGTTATAAAATACGAAAAAGAGGTGAAATTGAAATGAAAGAAGGAATACATCCAGAATACAACCAAACAACAATCACATGTGCATGTGGAAATGTTTTAGAAGTTGGTTCAACAAAAAAAGATATAAAAGTAGACGTTTGCTCAAAATGTCATCCATACTGGACAGGAAACTTAAGACAAGAAACAGTTGGTGGTAGAGCAGATAAATTTAAAAAGAAATATGGTCTTGCATAAGACTAAGAGATTAGAAGTACTAGAGAATATGAAAATATTTTCTGGTATTTTTTTGTTTTAAAATATTCTAAAAACATTGCAATTTTAAGTTCAATATAGTAGAATTATTGTGGTAGAAAATAAAGGAGGGTACATATGAGAAAGGAGAAAAAGTTACTTGTAACAATAATGTTTGCAATAATTCTAATATTATTGGGAACAGTAAAATCGAATGCAGGAAGCCTATATCTTAGTGATTTGGGTTTTGATGCACAAATTAATAATGATGGAAGTATGGATGTTACTGAAACATGGTACATAAATATAAAAAATACAAATACTTTGTACAAAACATTTAAAAAAGACAAAAGCAAATATTCAAGTATAACAAATGTAACTGTAAAAGATGTAACCAATGGAACATCAACTGACTTTAAGAAAATAAATGAATGGGCATATCATGTACAAAAAGGATATTACTATGGAACTGAAAATGAAGACAATGATTTTGAAATTGGATGGGGTGTCGGGTTAGATACAACATCATCATTGAGAACATATCAAATTTCATATAGAGTAAATGATGCTATAACAAAATATAATGATTATGCTGAATTATATTGGCAATTTGTAGGAAAAGATTTTGAAGTAGATGCTAAAAGAATTATAGGTACAATTTATTTGCCATCAAATGTTTCAAATAAAGAAGAAATTAAAGTTTGGGGACATACAGCAGGTTTAAACGGGACAATATATGCAACAGATACAAATAAAATTCAATTTGAAATAAATCAATTTAAACATGGAACATATGTAGAAGTAAGAACATTGTTTCCAACAAATTTAATTAATACTTCTGGTAGAGTAAAACAAACAGATATACTAGATACAGTCGTTAAAGAGGAAACAAAGTGGGCAAATAAGGCTAACAGGCAAAGAAAAATAGATAGTTGGATGCAAGAAAATTCTGATTGGCTTGTTGGACTAATTATAATTTTAATATTTGGTTCAATATTTTTAATTGTGATTATTGCGGAACTTAAGCAGACTAAAAAGTATAAGGCAAAATTGAAAGAAATAGAAAATAGAGAAAAAATTGTTGAAACAACTCAATATAAGTATTTTAGAGATATTCCAGATGAAGGTGCGACTCCAGGAGAAGTAATGAGAATATTAAACCCAATAAGTTCTCAATTTTCTTCATTAGAATTTGGAAGAATATTTTCAGCAACAATGCTTGATTTAACTTTAAAGAAATATTTAGACGTAAAATTAGAAAAAAATGAAAAAAATAAAGATGTTACAAATATTTATGTTTTGAAACAAGTAAGTGATGGTTTAAAATCAAATGAACAGCGTATTATGACATTTGTAAAAAATGCAGCTGGAAGTAAAAAAGTTATAACATTAAAAGAATTACAAAAGTATATAAAAAATCAGCCATATAAAGTTGAAAATTTACTGACAGGTACTTTTAAAAGTATAGAAACACAACTTGAAGATGATGGAATTATAGATGCAGAAGGATATACGGACTATAAAAAATATTCATCTGCTAAAGTAGGATACATAGTTGCAATAATTGCTTTATGTTGGTTTGTATTCGCTATAATACCAATTTTTGCGATTGTAATATCAGCAATTAATGCATATCTATGTTGGAAAATTCAAAAGAAATCAAATATATTTACACAAAAAGGTATCGATAAACAGGCAGAATGGAAAGGGCTAAAAGTATTTATGGAAGAATTCTCAATGCTAGATAAAAGAGAAGTTCCAGAATTAGTTATATGGGAAAAATATTTGGTATATGCAACAGCAATGGGAGTTGCTGATAAAGTTATAAAACAACTAAAAATTGTATATCCAGATTTTGAGAACATGTCAGATAGCATAGCTACATATTCATATATGAATTTGATGTTACATACTGATTTCAGTAGAAGTTTTACAAATGCAATGAGCTCTTCAATACAATCAGCACATTCAACATATTCATCAACATATTCATCAGGCTCTGGCGGAGGCGGCGGCTTCTCAGGAGGCGGCGGTGGAGGCCGGAGGCCGGTGGTGGCGGAGGCCGGAAGATAAAATGTCTCTTTTGGGACGGTTCCATTTGGAACATCGGTTCCAAATGGAACATAAAAATTTTGAAGGACAATTAGATAGTAAAGCGAGGGAAGAAAAATGGCAAAACCAATAGTAGCAATAATAGGAAAACCAAATGTAGGAAAATCAACATTTTTCAACTATTTGGTGGGAAGTAGAATATCAATAGTACAAGACACACCTGGAGTAACAAGAGACAGAATATATGCAGAAACAAATTGGCGTGGAAGAAAATTCACATTAGTAGATACAGGTGGTATCGAACCAGAATCAGAGGATATCATTTTGTCTCAAATGAGAGAACAAGCAAATTTAGCAATATCAATGGCAGATGTAATAATCTTTTTAACAGATATTAGGCAAGGTGTTACGGCAGCTGACAGAGAAATTGCATTAATGCTTAAAAAATCAGGAAAGCCAATTGTTTTAGTATGCAACAAAGCAGATAATTACGAAAAAGACAGACAAGAGGCATATGAATTTTATAATTTAGGATTAGGTGACCCATATCCAATATCTGCATCAAATGCTTTAGGAATAGGTGATGTACTTGATGCAATATATGAACATTTCCCTGAAAAAGATGATTCAGAAGATGATGAAGAAATTGTCAAAGTGGCTGTAATAGGAAAACCAAATGTTGGTAAATCTTCTTTAATAAATAAAATTTTAGGAGAAAAAAGAACAATCGTAAGTAATATTGCAGGAACAACCAGAGATGCAATAGATTCACCATTCGAAAATGAACATGGTAAATATGTTTTGATAGACACAGCAGGTATTAGAAAAAAAGCAAAAGTAAATGAATCAATTGAAAAATATAGTGTTCAAAGAAGTTTATTAGCAGTTGAAAGAGCTGATGTATGTTTAATGATGATTGATGCAAATGATGGCGTAACAGACCAAGATGCAAAAATTGCAGGTGAAGCTCATGAGGCTGGAAAAGGTGTTATAATTGTTGTAAACAAATGGGATGAATACGAAAAAACAACAGGAACTCTAGAAAAATATAAAAAAGAAGTTTATGAAAAATTATCATATTTATCATATGCACCAATGATTTTTATATCTGCAAAAACTGGACAAAGGGTTGACAAATTATTTGACATGATAAATAATGTTGCAAAACAAAATGCATTAAGAGTATCAACATCAGTATTAAATCAAGTAATAAATGAGGCAATAGCAATTGTTCAACCACCAACAGATAAGGGAAGAAGATTAAAAATTTATTATGGAACACAGGCTTCTACAAAGCCACCAACATTTGTTATTTTTGTTAATAATAAACAATTATTCCATTTTTCTTATCAAAGATATTTGGTAAATCAAATTAGAAAAGAATTCGGACTTGAGGGTACTCCGGTTAGAATTATTGTTAGAGAAAAGGGAGAAAAAGAATAATGTCGCATTAGAGACGGTTCTGTTTGAGACATCGTATTTAAAAAGACATTGATATTCAAAAGAAAGAAGGTAAAGAAAATGGCAGCATACATAATAGTAGCAGTAATAGCATACCTAATAGGTAGCATAAATTTTTCAGTATTAATAAGCAAAAAAATGGCAGGATTTGATGTAAGAGAAAAAGGAAGTGGAAATGCAGGAACAACTAATATGTTGCGTTCGGTTGGAAAAAAGGCAGCAGTAATTACATTAGTCTGTGACATTTTAAAAGGAGTTGTTTCTATAGTAATTGCAATAATTGTAGGAAATATTGCAAAAAATCTAGATAGAGAATTACTTTTACAAATAGCAGGAATTGCAGTTGTTTTAGGACATACATTCCCAGTGTTTTTTGGATTTAAAGGTGGAAAGGGTGTAGCAACATCACTTGGAGTTTTACTTATGAGTAATTGGCAAATAGGACTAATTTGTTTGGTATTTGCAGTAGTTTTAATGGCATTAACAAGAATGGTATCATTAGGTTCTTGTGCTGCGGCAGTATTGTTTCCAGTTTTAACATTATTCATAAATCAACATTACACTGTTTTAACAGATGGCAAAAGTGGTAGAGTTTATTTTATTTATAGTGTAATATTAGCTATAATTGTTTTATATAATCATAGAAGTAATATTAAAAGAATTTTAAGTGGAACAGAAAACAAATTAAGTTTTAAAAATACAAAATAATGCTCAAATGAGCTAAACAAAAGAAAGGAAAAGTTATGAATATTGCAATAATTGGAAGTGGAAGCTGGGGAGTTGCCTTGGCTGTACATTTGGCAAGTGTAGGAAACAATGTTAAAATATGGTCTTTTATGGAAGAAGAAAGAGATTTAATAAACAATGAAAAAAAATGTAAATTTTTGCCTGGTGTTGAATTGCCAGAAAATATTATGTGCTCAACAGATTTTGAGGAAGTAATTAAAAATAGCAAAATGATTTTACATGTTACACCATCAAAATTTACAAGAAGTACATTTAGACAATATAAAGAATATGTAGGAAATAAACCAGTAATAATATGTTCAAAAGGATTTGAAAAAGAAACATTAGAAACATTGGACGAAGTTATTTTAGAAGAAATGCCAACAGCAAAAGTTGGTGCATTATCTGGACCAAGTCATGCAGAAGAAGTTTCAATAGCGGTACCAACGGCACTAGTAATTGCATCAAAACATCAAAATATATTAAAAATGGTACAAGACGCATTTATGTCAGAAAAAATGAGAATATATACATCAAATGATGTAAAAGGTGTAGAACTTGGTGGAGCATTAAAGAATATAATTGCATTTTGCTCAGGTGCAGCCGCAGGAATTGGCTTAGGAGATAACAGCTTTGCAGCGCTGATAACAAGAGGTTTGAAAGAAATTGTACGTTTAGGTGTTGAACTTGGTGGAAAAGAAGAAACATTTTATGGTTTAAGTGGCCTTGGAGATTTGATAGTAACTTGTTTAAGTGAACATAGTAGAAATAGAAAAGCTGGATATTTAATAGGACAAGGAAAATCACTTGAAGAAACAAAAAAAGAAGTTGGTATGGTAATTGAAAGTGTTGATAATATTGAAGTTGCATATGAACTTGGAAAATTACATAATATTGAAATGCCGATAGTTGAAACAGTTTATAAAGTTTTATACGAAAATCTTGACCCACAAGAAGCTGTAAAAAGTTTAATGACACGTGACAGAAAAACGGAATAAAAATTATAAAATTGAAATTAATATATAAATAAATTTAAGAATAAAATTTAAAAAAAATGAAATAATATTTATAAAAAAGTTATCAAATTTTGAAATATAAAAATAAAATATAAAAATAAAATATAAAAGGTACTGATTTGTATAAAAATCAATATTATAAAGTGTATCTAAAGTTTGATGACTGAATGGAGGAATAGAAATGGATTTTTTTGATAAAATAGGGAAGAAAGCAAGTGAAGCATACAAAGTTACGGCAGATAAAACTGGAAAATTAGCAAAGGAAGCTAAATTAAGAATGAAAATATCTGATTTAAAATCACAAATAAATGACATATACAAAGAAATTGGTGAAACGGTTTACCAAAAGCATACAAGAAACGGTGAATATGACATCGAAAAAGAGATTGAAGAAAAATGTACAAAAATAGATGTTTTAAGTGATGAAATCGATTCAAATTTAAAGCAATGTCTAAAGTTAAAAGATAAAAAACAATGTTCAAGTTGCTTTGCTGAAATAGAAAAAGATGTAAAATTCTGTCCTAAATGTGGTGCAAAACAAGAAGAAATCAAGGAAGAACCAGCTAAAGAAGTTGAAGTAATAGAAAAAAGTAATAATCCGTTTGATGGGAATGATGCTGTTAATAATGAATCTGAGGAAAGTCAACAAACAGTGAATGAAGAAAAATCAAATTTGGAAGAAACTGTAACAGTAGAATCTGATCCAAAATTAGAAGATGATAAAACTGTTGAACATATTTGTGAAGAAGAGTAGGCATTTATATTTGAAACAAATAAAAAAATTAATATATTAAAGAAAACTAAAGTAAAGGAAAACTTTTATAGTTTTCTTTTTTTTTTATGTCCGCTTTTGTTCTTTACAAAGATATTATAAATATGTTACAAAAATATTACAAATATATTACATTTTGTTTAATTGAAAGAAAAATATTGTAAATACATATATAGTTATGTATAATGTAAAGTAATGATACATAATAAATTATGTTAGTGAAGATATGAAGAGGAGAGAAACAAATGAAAATTTTAAGACTAAAAAATGAAGATGGTATAACGCTTGTAGCCTTGGTTATAACTATTATTATTTTGCTAATACTAGCAGGAATAGCAATAGCAACATTAGGCGGAGAAAATGGTTTATTTGCAAGAGTAAAACAAGCGAAAAAGGCACATATTCAAGCAGAAATGCAAGAGCAATTAACACTAGCATTAAATGGTCTGCAGATAGATAAAAAAGGAAATGCAAGTTTAGATGATGTAACGCAGGAATGGATAAGTTCTGCAATTTCAAGTGATTATAGTCCGGCAATAAAAGAAGATGCATCATTAAATGGAAAATTAGTTGTAATGAATAAAAGCAATATAACTGGAAAATTTTTAATAGGGCAGAATCTAGAAATCAGTTCATCTGAATATAATTTAAGTAGTTTAGAGTTTGAATATGAAACAGAAAAAATAGAAAATGGAAAAGTAAAAATACTTATAAAAATAACAGATAAAGTAAATGGACTTAAACG
>CAKOUU010000003.1 GCA_934120675.1 uncultured Clostridia bacterium | reverse complement strand
ATCAAAATATAATTAGTAATTTCAACCAATTTAACAACGTCCCCAGTGGTTTTCAACCATTTTAACAACGTCCCCATTGGTTCAACGTCCTCATTGGTTCATTCTATTCAAAATCTTCAAGCAATTGATTTAGTTCTTCTATTCCATTAACTCTAATTCCCTCACTAATTTTGATTTTGTCAGTTTCAGACAAATATTCAACTGAAATTTCAGTATTCTCATATACCTCTTCTTCATTATTTTCATTTATTTTATAAACTGTAATCTTTCCATTATCTTCTCTTAAAACAAAATGTTGACCACAATTACTATTAAATTCTTTATATAAAATTATATCATTACTTGAATATTTTTCTACCTGCCAATATGGATATTCATTTTTCAAATCTTCTTCTGTTCCATTTACTAAATCTTGTGGAATATCAACATATTCATTTATAGTGTGGTTACACTCTTCATAATACTTTTTTAAAGTTAGCAAACAATTTGGTGATATCTTTTCTTCTTGTGAATCTGTTTCAATTTCTTCTTCGCTATTTTGATATTCTTCTGTGCATTCGTCTGTAACCTTTTCTGATACAATATTTATTTCATTTTCCACTATACTGTTTTGTTTATTATTATTGGCATTGTTGTTATAAATAAAAATCCCTAAAATGATTCCTATTATTATAATTGCTATAATTAGCCCAATTATCCACACTTTTTTCATAAGATTTCCTCCGTAATTTTTTCTTTTATTATTTACAGATTTTTCATAATTTATACTTTATTGGATATTTTTATTCTATTTCCATTTGTTTTTAAAACTACTTCCCCAATTTCGTCAGTTCTAAAAATTTTAACTTTATTTGCATTTAAGTTTTGAATTGTTATATCTGAGGGATGCCCAAATTTATTATTTTTTCCTACTCCAATAAATGCATATTGTGATTTTACAGCATTCAAAAATTCCTTACTTGAAGATGTTTTTGATCCGGTGATGTGCAACTTTTAAAACAGTAGAATTTAATATTTGTTCACTTGATTTTCCATATTTATTCAAAATTGCTTTTTCTGCCACTTCTTCAATATCTCCTGTAAATAGCATTGAAAACTGTTTATATTTTAACTTACATACCAAAGAATTGTTATTTATTGCATTTTCAGAAATCATATTGTTTCCGGCTTGGCCATAAGACATCAAAATAAAGATTTTTTTCAATATTTATTTTTTGACCAGCTTCAACTGTTTTTACTTTTATATTTTTTTCTTTTACAATATTAACAAACTTTTTATAATTTTCACTTACTTCATATTGTTTTCCTATTATGATATTTTTTACTTTTATTTCTTGCATTACATATAGTAAACCGTCCTATGTGGTCATTATCAAAATGGCTCGGTATAAGATAATCAATTGAGCTGTACCCCCTATCTAGTAAGTATGGCAATAATGTATTTTTACCAACATTAAAATCTTTGCTCCCACCACCATCAATTAAAATTGTTTTATTATGTGGAGTTACAATAAATGTTGCATCACCTTGTCCAACATCAATAAAATAAATTTTTAGACTTTTGGGAATTAAATTTATAGCTATAATTGATAAAATTATTATTACAAAAATTTTTCTAATTTTTTGTTCATTATTTCTTATTTTAATTTTTATAATAGCTATCAAATTTCTTACCCTTATTTGCGTTGTATTTGGCTTTTTAGCAGAATAAACTTTATACATATATAATGTTGTACCTATTGCAAAATAATACAATATAATTAAAAATAGACTTGGTTTTGGTACATAAATTTTTGAAAATGGCATTTTTCCTAAATTTGATATGCAAATTAATATTTTAATTCCTAATCTAATTATTTTTGAAAACAAACTTGCAATATTAACATTGATTAACGCTAATATTATAAATAAAAATCCTGTGATTACTATTGGACCTACCACAATACTTAAAATTAAATTTGATATTAAAAAATATGGATTAACTGTATTTAAATTTGATAATAATATTGGCATTATTGCCAATTGAACTGATAAGGAAATTGAGATAATTTCTTTTATTGTGTCTAAACTTTTCTGGATTCTAGGCTTTATTTTATATTTATAAAATTTATTTTTGATTTTAATATTTTTAAGATATTTAATTATCTCTTTGTTGAATACTATAATTCCAACAACTCCTATGTACGATAATTGAAGCCCAATATTTAAAATTAGAAATGGATTATAAATTAAAATTGAAAATAATGATATTGACATAGATGTAAATATGTCATTTTTTCTATATATTATTTTTGAAAATAAAAGCATTATGCCCATAATTCCTGCTCTTGTTACTGATGGTGAAAAATTTGTGATAAACATATAAAATATTAATACAAAGATGCTAAAAATGTATGTTTTTCTTTTTCCTAAAGTTTTTCTTAAAATGATATTAATTCCTAAAATAACATATGTAATATGCATTCCAGATACTGCTAAAAGATGTGCCATACTTGCGTTTCTGAAATTTTCTTGTGTATCCCCGTCTATGTCTGTTTTATATCCTAATATGAGTCCAAGTAAAATTGAAGATGTTTCTTCATCAAGAACTTTTTTGGTATTTTGTATCATTTTATTTGATATTTCATTTGCAAATTTGAAAATATTGATATCTGCTTTTTGGTTAATCATTTCAATTTTTGAACACTTTATTGTTCCATATATTTTAAATTGTTTTAGATATTCAGAATAATCAAAGCCTTTATAATTTCTTTGGATTTCAGGTCTTTGGTATTCTCCATTTAATTTTATTTTATCCCCATAATTTAGTTGTATTTTTTTGTCTGTCATAATATAAAATCGGTATTTTTTATTTTGTAATTTGGTTTCAATTTTGTATTTGTTATAGTATTGCTTTTCTTCCTTATTACCTATAACTTTTCCTACCATTGTTATATTTTCTTTTTCTGATAATTCATTATAAATTTTTTTGTATCTTTGGTTTTGAAGTAGCACTATTGTATTTGATACCATTGCTGATATCAATACAAAAGCAATAACTTTTGCATTGACAAATATTTTTAAATATCTAAAATATCTTTTTATTGCAAACATTTTTAGTTTATTATTTCGTTGCTTATTCTTATAATTTGTATTTTTATAAATCATATACATTGCAATTAATATAATACAAAATGGGGCTATACTTATGTGTAAGTATAGTCCCACTATTATTCCTAATATATATCCTATAATTGCAACTAAAATCGGTCTTTTCAATATTACCTCCTAAAATTGCTTTTAAAAAATTCTTTTTGCTCCGACGTAATTTGTTTTGTAATATCCTGTAGAAAGTGAATCTGTAGTTACACCTCTACCTGGATTTGCAGCGTGTATGAATGTATTTCCCCCGATATATATTCCTACATGATTTATTCCTGATTTTCCAAACATTACTAGGTCACCTGCTTGTAACTGTGTAACAGATTTACCATTACTGTATTGGGCAGCTGCTGTTCTGTTTAAATTTATTCCAAAATGTTTATATACATATTGAGTAAATCCTGAACAGTCAAATCCGTTTGTGCTTGTTCCACCATATACATATTTGCATCCTAAAAATTGTTGTGCATATGATACAACTGCACTTCCTGATGCTGATGTTGTTGTAGATTCTGTTACTGCTGTATTTTTTTGTGTTGTTGATTTTGCCGCACTATTATTTGTTGCAGCTTGTTCCCTTGTTGTTAGTCCACTTCTTGATGTTTCTTTTTGTGTTGTTGTTAATAAGCTTTCTGCTATATAACCCTTTGTTCCATTTACATCTACATATGCCCATCCATTATCAGTTGACATTACTGTAACTTTTGTGCTTTGTGATAATTGTTTAATTACTTGTGATGTTTTATCAGCTTTTTGTCTTAAATTTGCTGTTTGTGTATTTACATACATTGTTTTTGTAGTATTTGTTTGTTGTATTGTTTCTGGTTGTTGAGTAGTTTGTTCTGTTGTTGGTTGCTCTGTTGTTTCATTTGTTGTATTTTCTGTATTGGCAGTTTCTGTTTGGATAGTTGTTAATTTTTCTTTTCTTATCCATCCTTCTTTTTCACTTGATGTTTTTACTTTTACCCAGTCATCTAAAATTTCTACTACTTCTACTTCTGCATCTTTTTGTACTTCTTCTAACTCTATTGAGCTTATTAATGGTATTACCTTTATTTTAACATTTTCTACTATTTTGTATTTTTCATTTTTGACTATTTCTGTTTCATTTTGTTCATCATTTTTTTCTGTTGCTGTATTTTCAGATGTTACATTATTTTCTGTAGTATTTGTTATTGTATTTTCATTTGTATTTTCACTTGTTTCATTTGTTGTTTCATTTTTATTATTTGTTGTGTTTGCAGCTTCTTTATTATCAACTTGAACTAAGTCTTTTCTTAAATATCCTGTTATGTTTTTATATTTTATTTTGTACCATTCGTTTTCTTCACTTAAGATTTCTACTTCGTCACCTTGTGATGCTAATTCTAATACTTTAGAGTCTGTATTTGCTTGTTCCCTAAGTTTTGCTGTTTCTACTATAACCTTTCCTGTATTTGCTGCAAAGCTTATGTTTATAAAAAGCAGACTTGCCATTGCTATTATTGCCATAAATATTATGCTTTTTATATTTAATTTTATTTTCATTTTTTTACTCCTTATATTATTATATTACTTCTGCCAAAATACGTTCTTTAGTATACAATTTTTTTACAAATTTGTCAACCCCTTACGGAACTGCAGAAAATAGCTGTAAAAAATGCTTAAAAATGAGGTGTTTCGGCTATAAATTAACCATACCTCATTTTTTCTTTTGTTAATATATTCTATTCATTACTATATATTTTTATCAATAAATGGTAGCAATTGTTTCTTTCTTGAAACAACACCTTCTAAGAAAGCTCTGTTGTTCTCTAATTTTTTATCAAATGCTTTTTCAACTGCATCTGTTTTTGTTCCTAATGCAATAATTTCTGAATTGCTGTTTAAAATATCTGTTATTGCTAATACAAATAATGATAAACCTTTTTCTGAAATTGCATTATTCATTGCTTCTTCTAATTCATTTTGTCTTTTTAAGACATCTTCAATACTTACAGTATTTACTTGTGCTATAACAAATTTTGTTCCATCTTTGTCTAAGCTTTTAGCATCTAAGTTTATTAATTCTTCTGCTGAAAAATCGTCTAAATCTGTTCCTGCTTTTAACATTTCTAGTCCATATTCTTCTATGTTTATTCCTGCTATTTTTCCTAATTCTTCTAATGCTTTTCTATCATGGTCTGTTGTTGTTGGTGATTTTAATAATAATGTATCAGAAATTATGGCACTTGCCATTAATATAGCTTCTGTTTTTTCGATTTCTATATTTCTATTTTTAAACTCTTTATATAAAATTGTTGATGTACATCCAAATGGTCTTGCTGTGTAATATAGTGGCTCTGATGTTTCAAAGTTTGCAATTCTGTGATGGTCTACTACTTCTAAAATTTTTGCTTTTTCTATTCCTTCTACACTTTGATTAAATTCATTGTGGTCTACTAATATTACTTCTTGTCCTTCTTCTACTTTTTCTATTAATTCTGGTGCTTCTAATCCTAAATAATTTAAAACATATTGTGTTTCTTTATTTACATTTCCTAATCTTACTGCTTTTGATTTTTCGCATCCATTTTTTTTGTATAAAATTTCTTTTACCATTGCAGAACAAATTGTGTCTGTGTCTGGATTTTTGTGTCCAAATATTAATACTTTATTTTCCATTTTTTATCTTCTCCTTTTTTATTGACTTTTTTTAATAATATGATATAATATTTATAGGAAATGGAGAGGCCACAAAAGTGGTTTGCCGGTTTAATATAAAAAACACATCGAACCGCCAAGTTACAGATGTGTTTTTATTGGTTATTTTTGTTTACGCAAAATTATAACTATTGCTATAATTAAGGCAAACGCAATGATAGTTATTCCAATTAAAGAATAAAATAGTATGTATATAATGTTTAATAAAGTTGTTTCTATCATACGCCTCACCTCCTCTATTGGAGGCAAACCACATCCGTTTATTCTCATTTCCTATGTTCACTACTATACAACATTTATGTGTAAAAAACAAGCGAACACTTTAATTATTTTTATTTTTTTCTAATATATCTTCTAATTCTTCCTTAGAAAATTCATATTTTTTATTGCAAAAGTGGCAAACCAATTCGGCTTTTCCATCTTCTTCAATCATTTCTTTTAAAACATCTTTATCTAATGTTGCAAGTCCATCTTCCATATGCTCTTTTGAACAATCACATTCATATACAGGTGTTATATTTTCTTCTATTAATTGAACATTTTCATCACCTGTTACTGCTTTTGCTATTTCTAATAATGTCATATTTTTATCTAACATTTTTGAAATTGCACCTGCTTTAAATATTGATTGTTCTATTTTTGATATTTCTTCATCTGTTGCGTCTGGCATTGGTGTGATTATATATCCTCCAGCTGATTTAACTCCATTTTTATCTACTAAAACACCTAGAGCAACTGCTGTATTTTTTTGTTCTGATTTTGCAAAATATTCTGCGAAGTCTTCTGCTATTTCTCCTGAAATTAGTGGACATATTCCAACATATGGTTCTTTTAACCCTATGTCTTTTATAACATTTATGAACCCTGCATTTCCAACTGCTCCACCAACATCTAATTTTTCCATATCATTTAATGGTAAGTCTACAACTGGATTTGCTACATATCCTTTTACTCTTGGGAAGTTGTCTGATGTTACAAGCATTGTTCCAAGTGGTCCATTTCCTTTCATTTGAACTGTTAATTTGTCTTCTTTACTTTTCATTTCATTTCCCATTATTGCTGAAATTGTAAGTAATCTTCCAAATGCTGCTGTTGCTACTGGGCTTAAATCATGTATTTTTCTTGCTTCTTCTACAAGTTCTGTTGTACTTGCGCATACTACTGATATTTTTCCATCATATGCTAAAAATTTCATTATTTTGTCTTGCATTTAATTATCTGTCCTTTCTTATATTTAAGGTTGGAAAAGAATTAAATTTTGGCAAGAAAAATTTTATTTAAAAAGCAAGGGCACATACGTTTGTATGTAACCGCATTTTAAATAAAATTTGCCGTAGTCCAAAATTGTAATTATTTTTCAACTCATTCATGAATTTGGAACATATCCTTACCCTCACCACACACTGGGCAAACCCAGTCATCTGGCAAATCGTCAAACTTTGTTCCTTTTGCAATTCCTGCTTTTTCATTTCCGAATTTTGGATTATAAATATATTTACATTGTGTACATTCATATTGTTCTTTTCCTGTTCTTTCAACAGAAAAGTTTTTATAACCTGCAGCAATTGCAACTATTACTATTAATAAAAATGACAATGCTTTCCAAATTCCACTATCACATAAGATTACTGCAAACATTCCAAATATCGCACTTATTCCATATAAAATTAAAACTGCTTGTTTTTGGCTAAATCCTTTTGCAACTAATCTATGATGTAAGTGACCTTTATCTGCTTTGAATACTGCTTTTATTGATTTTCCTTTTATTAATCTTCTTATTATTGCCCAAACCGTATCAAATATTGGTAGTCCCAAAACAATAAGTGGTAAAACGATTACTGCTGCTGTATATGTTTTAGCTGACCCTAATATTGAGATTACTGCTAATGAGAATCCTAAAAAGTTTGAGCCTGTATCTCCTATAAATGTTTTAGCTGGTGTAAAATTAAATGGTAAAAATCCTACTAATGCTCCTGCTAGTGCTGTTATTAGTACTATTGATATTAATGATGATCCATTTAATACAAATATTACTAATAATGAAAGTGCTGATATTACTGATATTCCTGATGATAGTCCATCTAAACCATCTATTAAGTTTATTGCATTTGTTACAATTATTATCCAGGCTAATGTTAGTAATACTGATGTGATTTCATGTATCTCTGGAAAATTTAAAAATGGTAATGTTATTCCATCTATTCTAATTCCAGCTGCTACAATACATATTGCACCTAATATTTGTCCTGTTAATTTTGTTAATGGTTTTATGGTTTTTATATCATCAACTATACAAAATGCTGAAATTATCAATATTCCTGCTAAAAATCCTAATAGTTTTTTCCAGTATTCTTGTACACCAAATAGATTTATTGAATTTTCTATACTCATTACAATTAATAAATAAATTGTTGAAACTAAAAATCCTAATATTACTGCTGGTCCACCAAATTTTGGCATTGTTCTTTTGTGTGCTCTTCTTTCATCTTTTGGTACATCAATCGCTCCTACTTTATTGGCAATTTTTATTGTATATGGAGTAGTTACTAATGTTACTACAAATGCCAGTATAAATGCTATTGCTATGTTTCCCCACATAATTTTCTGTCCTTTCCTAAACTATTTTCAATTTTATTTCATATTGTTTTTTTCTATTTCTTCTACCATTCTTAGTCTTTCTTCATATCTTCCGCCTTTAAATTCTGTTCCTAACCAATTTCTTATTATGCAAATTGCTTCATTTGTTGTTAGGTAATCTCCTCCTAATGTTACTACATTTATGTCATCATCTGCTTTTGCATATTTTGCTGATTCTTGGTCATGAATTGATGCTGCTCTTATTCCTTTGAATTTGTTTGCTACTACTGTCATTCCATACCCTGATCTGCAGACTAATATTCCGCAATCACATTCTTTATTTTGTATTGCTTCTGCTACTTTTTTTGCATATATTGGGTAGTCTGTTCTTTCTTCTGAATCTGTTCCATAGTCTTTGTATTCTATTCCGCTTTCTTTTAAATATTTCTTTATTTCTTCTTTTAATTTGTATCCTCCGTGGTCTGCTCCTAATGCTATCATTTGTATCACTCCTTACTTTTTATATTGGTATGATTTTAAATTTGTTACCAATATTTTTCTTTGTCCACTATATCATATTTTATAGGTGATTACAATATTTTAGGCAAAAAAAATGTCCTTTTCAATGACGATATCTCAAATAGAACCGTCCCAAAAAGGACATTTTTTTATTTAATTGCTTCTTCTGCATATTTATTATTAACAATTTTGCCATAAGGAGCTTTAACTTTTAGTTCACCTGCCAAGCTCATAACCTCTTGCAATTTATCAAAACTCTCTTGTTTTAGAACTGGAGTTTCATTCCAAGCATCAATATCTTTATAACTCTGAATTGCAGTTGTTAAAAGATCAATATCAGTGTCTGGGAAGAAACTTTGAATTGCTTCTGCTATTTCTTTTGCAGTATGTTCTTTAACCCATTTTTGTCCTTTGTAAATTGCATTCGTAAAGTTTTGAATTGTAGTTTGATTATTTTCAATATAACTTTTCTTTGCAAAATATGCTGTATATGGTATTTCTCCCGCTTCTTTTCCAACTGATGCTACAATATGACCTTTGCCTAATTTTTCTATGTTAGATGCAGTTGGTTCAAAAAGTGTTACATAGTCAGCACTTCCAGATGTAAAAGCACTTGCCATCAAATCGAATTTTATACTATCATCTAATGTTAAATCTTTTCCAGGTGTTAGTCCTTTTTGTTTGATTACATATTCTAATGTCATATATGGAACTCCACCTTTTCTTCCTGGTATTACCGTTTTTCCTTTTAACATATTCCAATCAAAGTTATCAATTTTTTCTTTTGACACTAAAAATGATCCATCTCTTTTTGTAAGTTGTGCAAATACTTGTGTATAATCTTCTTTTCCCTCATTATATACGTATATTGATGCTTCTGGTCCTGCAAATCCAATTTGAGATTCACCTGATAATACTGATGTCATTACTGCGTCTGCTCCTTGCCCTGTTGTTAAGTCTATTTCTATGTTGTAATCTTTAAAATATCCGTTGTTTATTGCTACATATTGTGGTGCGTAAAATACTGAACGTGTTACTTCATTCATTTTTATTACTGTTGAATTACTGTCTGTTTTGTTATTGTTTTTTTGATATATTGCTATTCCTGCAATTATTGCAATTATTAAGAATATAACGATTAACATTATTATTTTTCTTTTCACAATAGTCCTCCTAAATATGTTGCAATTCTTTTTATTATTTATTGTAATTTTTGATAAATTATTTAAAACAAGAATTGCTCCAAAACATTATTTTCGGATAAATTTTTCAAGCAATAAAACTCCTCCATACATAACACCTGCTACAATTCCTAGAATAATAACACTTGTCATGACCAAATCAAGTTTAAATACCTGACCACCATACACAATTAAATATCCTAAACCTGCCTTTGAAACCAAGAACTCACCAGATATTACACCAACTAATGAAAGCCCTATATTTACTTTTAAAGAATTTATAAATGTTCCTATATTTGCTGGTATAACTATCTTTGTAAGTAATTGAAGTTTGGTACTGCTAAAAGTTTTTGCCATTTTGATTATTTCTTTGTCAGTTTTTAAATATCCATTTAACATTTCTAATACTGTAACTATTAAAGAAATTAAAATTGCCATCGTTATGATTGCTGGCATGCCTGATCCGGACCCAAATTATGATTATTGGGCCAAGTGCAACTTTGGGCAAACTGTTCAGTACTACTAAAAATGGTTCTGATACTTTTGCCAAAAATTTAGACCACCATAAAATTATAGCAATTGCAACTCCCATCAATGTTCCAAGTCCAAATCCTACAATTGTTTCATATACTGTTACTTTTACATGTTTTAGTAAATCGTTTGATGTCAAATGTGTAAATGTACTCCATATTCTGCTTGGTTGGCTTGTTATAAAACTGTCTATTATTTTTGCGTTTGCTAAGGCTTCCCAAATCACTAAAAATCCTATTAAAATTATTAATTGAGTGGCTATTACTAATAATTTTTTTCTTTTTACTTTTTTTAAATATTTTTTTCTTTCTTGTGATATCTTATTTTTCATCTACACCAAGCTCCTTCCATAGGCAGTCAAAATATCTGCTGAATTTAGGACTTTGTCTGCAATTTATTGGTGTTCTATTCTCCATTTCAAAATCAATTTTGTGGATATCTTTTATTGTACCTGGTCTTTTACTTAATACAAGTACTCTGTCTGACATACTTATTGCTTCTGATATATCATGTGTTACGATTAGTGCCGTAATCTTTTCTTTTCTTAATATTGAATAAATATCTTCTGTTACCATTATTCTTGTTTGATAATCTAATGCAGAAAATGCTTCATCTAACAGTAATATTTTGGGCTTTACTGCAAGTGTTCTAATTAGTGCAACTCTTTGCCTCATTCCACCTGATAATTCTGATGGATACTTATTTTTGAAATCGTATAAGTTATATTTTTTTAGTAGTTCTTTTACATATTCAATATTTTCTTTAGTCTTTATTCCTTTTATTTCTAGCCCAAATAATGTGTTGCTTAATATATTTCTCCATTCTAATAGACAATCTCTTTGTAGCATATATCCTATTTTTGGAGATATTCCGCTGACTTTTTCTCCTTCTATGTAGATTTCTCCTTCTGTTTTTTCTTCTAGACCTGCTATTATTGATAGTAGTGTTGATTTTCCGCATCCGCTTGGTCCTATTATGCTTACAAATTCTCCTTCTTTTATTCTGAAATTTACATTTTTTAGTGCTTGTATTTCGTCTTCTTTGTTTTGATATTTTTTTCCTATATTTTTGACTTCTAGTATGTTTTTCATAAATTGCCTCCTTTTATTTATCCTAATATATTTTATGTAAAATTCAAAATAGAGGTTACCTTATTTCTTCTAATTTCTTTTTAAGTTCTATAATATGTGTTTTATAATTTTATGAATATGATTGGAGAAAAAATTAGAAATTCTTAAATAGTTTTATGGAAAGAGTTCACATTGTGGAATGGTACCATAAAAGAATTTTAGAATTTCTTTTTTTCGTATTGAATTGAATAAAATTAAAAAACACATATCATAGAACGTATATATCAAAATATAATTAGAAAAAAGCAATAACTTTGTAGCTATTGCTTTTCTTTTATAAATTCACATTTTCAAATTTAGTTTTACTAATTAATTCTGAAATTTGGTAAATCAATTTTTGCTGTTCTGGAGTACATTTATCCAGTAGCGCTCTAAAATCTTCTTTTAAATACTCTTTTGAAGTCCTATTGCTTCCTATTAATAAATATCCTGGTGATACATCTAGAACCTCAGCTATTTGAGTTAATCTCTTTAAATTAATTTGACACTTCCCTGTTTCTACACGACTCATATAAGCAACAGATACATTTATTTTATCAGCCAACTCTTCTTGTCTTATTTTTTTATTTAATCTCGCTTCTCTTATTCTTCTTCCTATAACACTATAATCTGGCAACATTTTCCTCCCTCCTTTTTCCTTGTTTGTAAATATATCACTTATATGGTTATTAGTCAATATTTTTTATCATATTGTTAATATTTATTTTTTATTTGTAATAAAGTTTTTGCTACTTCTGAATTCATATTTTTTAATTTATCACTTGTTATATTATTTATGTCTATAATATTATAAGAAAAATTTATTCTATTTTTTTCATATTTAATGTACCTTATATTTTTATTACTGCTTTTCCATTCTTTTTTCCCTGTATAAATAACAATTGGTATCACTATTGGATATCTTGAATTTTCTTTTTTCTCTTCATTGCTCCATTTTTTTATGATATCTGTTGAACGTTCAAATATCCTATATGAAATATTGTTATCAATTTTGTCTAAAACCTTAATAAATATAAAATTTTCTCTATTTTCTATTTTACAAGTTAAATTGTTATTGATTTTTTTATCTGTAATATTTGTTTCGCTATCATAATATACAACATTTTCGTTAAATGAAAAATTCAAAAATTCTTTTAAGAATTTTTTGAGTTCCCATTCATTACTTAAAATTTTTATGATTTTATTTTTTTTGCTATGCTCTTGTATTATTCCATTATTGGTTTCATATCTTTCTATTTTTTCTTCTACTTTTGTAATTCTATAAAATTTTCTATTTTCTATACAATCGGCATAATCATTGTATGAAAAATAATTCATACCCACCCCTTTCTATTCATTTGTTTAATAAATTTTTTGGTAATTTTTGGATTACAACTTTTTTGAATTTAATTTACATTTGAATTTAATAATTTAAGAAAAAATTTTTTCTGTCTTTATATTAACATAAAAAGGTAACAATTGCAATTGATTTTTGAATTGTTACCTAAGTTATAATTATATATTGTTGTTTTATGTTGAAATTTGTATTTTATTGTATTTTTATGTCTGAGTTTTTTACAAAATAATATTATTTTGTAATTTTTTGTCTAACATATTCATACAAAATTATTCCTGTTGCAACAGATGCATTCAAACTTTCTGTCTTTCCAAGCATTGGTATTTTTATTTTTTCATCTGCCATTTTTTGAATTTGTGGTTCAACACCATTTGCTTCGTTTCCTATAATAATCACTTTTTTATCAAAATTGATATCATATAAGCTATTGTTTGTTTGAAGTGAACTTACAACTATTTTAAAATTATTTTTTTGTGTTTCTTTTAGCGTTTGCTCTAAGTCTTCACATTCTATAATCTTAATTCTAAAAATTGCTCCCATTGTTGAACGTACAACTTTTGGGTTATAACAGTCAGCTGTTCCTTTTGATACCAATATTTGGTTTAAGCCTATACTATCAACAGTTCTAAGTATTGTTCCTAAATTTCCTGGGTCTTGAATATCATCTAATGCAACTATTATATCTTGGCTGTAATCAATGTTATTTTCATTATTGTTTCTTCCTATTATTGCCATTATTCCTTGTGGTGCATTTACATCTGACATTATTTTTAATATATTTTCAGTTACATATACACAATTATATTTTGCAATTTCATACATCAAATCTTTTGGAATTATTCCTGAATCTTCGCAATTATCACAAATTATGATTTGCTTGATATTTGCTTTCTCTTCGATTGCTTCTTTTACTAATTTTATTCCTTCTATAATGAATTCTTGGCTTTGGTCTCTGTATTTCTTTTCTTTTAATTTTTTTACATGTTTTACAAATTCATTATCTTTACTCGTGATTACTTGCATATTTTCTCCTTTCACTTCACTAAAATTAGGGATAGGGGGACGGGTCTCTAATCCCTATTTTTTATCATTACATTGTAGTTATATATAATGTACAATAATTTTTAGGGATTAGAGACCCGTCCCCCTATCCCTAATTTTTATTTACTTAACTGTTTCAAAAATTCAGTAACATCATTTAAGATTTGTCTTTCATTTGTTGAGCCAATATCTAATGTAATCATTGTCTTAACACCTGGTGAAAATTTGATTCTATTACCATATGCTTTAATCAATTTCTGTAAATCAATTTCATATTTACTTTGTTCAAAAGTAAATACAACAGCAGTCCTTTTACTTGCAATTTTGCTTATTGCAAATGGTTTTGCTAGATATTTGATTCTGGCAATATCTAATAAGTTTTCTAGTTCAGATGGCATATTTCCAAATCTGTCTATGATTTCGTCTACAACATTTTGTATATCTTCTTCTTTTTTGCATAATGCTATGTTTTGATATACTTCTATTTTTTGTGCTGAGTCTGGTATGTATTCATCTGGTATATAACTTGTTACATTTAAGTCTATTTGTATGTCTATTTCTGGTTCTACTTCTACGCCTTGAATTTCTTTTACTACTTCGTCTAGTAATGTGCAATATGTGTCATATCCTACTTGTTCTAAGTGGCCTGATTGTATTTCTCCAATCATACTTCCTGCTCCTCTGATTTCTAGGTCTCTCATTGCTATTTTGAATCCTGAACCAAATTCTGTGAATTCTTTTATTGCTTTTAATCTCTTGTCCGCTTCTTCTGAAAGCATTTTGTCTTTTCTGTATGTTATATAAGCATATGCTTGCCTGTCTGACCTTCCAACTCTACCACGAATTTGATATAATGCTGCAAGCCCCATTCTGTCTGCATTTTCTACTATAATTGTGTTTGCATTTGCTATATCAATTCCTGATTCTAATATTGTTGTACACACTAATACATTTGATTTTCTTTCAATAAAGTCTTGCATTATATCTTCAATTTGATTTCCTGTCATTTGTCCATGTGCATAACTTACAGTTGCTTCTGGTACAAGTCTTGATATTTCGTCTGCTTTTTTCTGTATTGTGTCTACTCTGTTATAAATATAAAACACTTGACCTTCTCTTTCAAGTTCTTTTGTTATTGCCTCTTTTATAACCTCTTGGTCATATTCCAATACATAAGTTTGAACTGGTTTCCTGTTGTGGGGTGGTTCATAAATTACTGACATATCTCTTATTCCAACTATGGACATATGCATTGTTCTTGGTATTGGTGTTGCAGTCATTGTTAAAACATCTATATTTGATTTGTACTGTTTTATTTTTTCTTTTGCTTTTACACCAAATCTGTGCTCTTCGTCTATTATTAGTAGTCCAATGTCTTTAAATTCAACGTCTTTACTTAATAATCTGTGTGTTCCAACCACGATGTCTACATCACCTAATTTTAATTTTTTGATAACTTCATTTTGATATTTCGCACTTTTGAATCTGTTTAATATTTCCACTTTTATTGGGAAGTCTTTCATTCTATCTCTGAATTCTTCATATTGTTGTTGTGCTAAAACTGTTGTTGGTACCAGGTATGCTACTTGTTTATGGTCCATTACTGCTTTAAATGCCGCTCTTATAGCAACTTCTGTTTTTCCATATCCAACATCACCACATAAAAGTCTATCCATTGGTCTTCGATTTTCCATATCTTTTTTTACTTCTTCTATACATCTTAATTGGTCATCTGTTTCTTGATATGGGAATTGGTCTTCAAACTGTTGTTGCCAAGGTGTATCTGGGCTGAATGCATATCCTTTTGCCTTTTCTCTTTTTGCATATAATTCTATTAATTCTCTTGCAACCGCTCTTAAATTTTTCTTTACTTTTTCTTTTGTGTTTTTCCAATCCTTACTGCTAAGGCTATTTAATGGTAAATTTAATGCATCTCCACCTGTGTATTTTCTAATTGCATCTAATTGACTTGTTGGTACATATAAGATTGCATCATCCTTATATTTTAATTTGATATAGTCTTTTGTTGTTTTGTCTGCAGTTATAGTATTTACACCAACAAAAAGTCCTATACCATAATTTTTGTGTACAACATAGTCACCAACTTTCAAGTCTGCAAATACTACTTTTTCTCCTTCTTTAAATGCTTGATTTGCAAATGTTTTCTTCTTTTTTCCACCATCAATTAAATCATCTGCTGAAATTACAACTTGATTTATTTCGTAGTTTTCAAATCCTTCTGTTATTTTTCCAACTGATATTGTTACAATATTTTCGGTTGATTTTACTATAATTGTTTTGTCTAATTTTTCTTCTATTTTGCATAGTATATCTTCTTTTTCTAGAAGTTCTTTTAATTTCTTTGCTTTTTCTTTATTTTCAACCATTACATATATGCTTTTTTTCTCTTTGTTCCATTTATTTAAATCTTCAAATAGGTTTTCAATTTCACTCTTGTAATAGTTGATTTCTCTATATTCAAAATGATATCTTTGTGCTTGTTTTTTAGTTACTGCATCTTGTTTTTCTAAATATATTGTGTGATATTTGATTTCTAGACTTTCAAAATCAACGCTCATTGTGCTTGTTAATGCTTCTGGTACTATTTTTTCTTTTTCTATTAAGTTTTTACTCAAGTTTTCAATATCTTGTAAGATATTCATTTCTCTTTGTTCAACTTTGTTCACTTCATCTACCATAATTAAGCAGTCTTTACTCATGTAATCAATTAATGTTTCTTGCTCTTTGTAAAATTCGTCAAAATATTTATCTATTTTGCTTATGTAATTTCCTGCTTTTATTTGTTCTAAGTCTTCTTCTATTATTTCGTCTTGTTTACCTTCTGTTAGTTTTTGTCTGATTCTTTTACAAATATTTTCTATTTTATCGTCTAAAACATACTCATTTGCTGGATATATTTTGGCTTTTTCTAGTGTTGATATTGACCTTTGACTGCTTATGCTGAAGTTTCTGATTGAGTCAACTTCGTCTCCCCATAGTTCAATTCTTATACCAATTTTGTCATCTGCAGAAATGTCAACAATTCCACCTCTAACGCTGAATTGTCCTCTTCCTTCTATTAAGTCACATCTTGAATATCCCATATTTACTAGACTTTTTTTGATGTCTTCTAAGTTATGGATGTCTCCTACTTCGAATTCTAATGTGTTTTTGTATAGTGCTTTTTTTGATGGCATTTTTTGCATTAGTGCTTCTATTGTTGTTACTACTATTAGATCTTTCTTTTCTTTTATTTTGTTTAGTGTTTCTATCCTTTCATATGGCAAGTCTTTGCTTTCTGCTACATAGTCATATGTTACTACTTCTTTTTTTGGAAAGAATACTACTTTGTCTTTTTCGAATGTTTGTAGGTTTTGTACTATTTTTTTTGCTTGTATTTCGTTGTATGTTACTAGTAATATTGGCTTTTTGTTGTATCCGTTTATTGCAGATACTAGTTCTGTCATTCCAACGCTAGTTAAGCCCGATATTGATATCGGACTTTTTTCTTTTTCTATTTGGTTACTTAAATCTATAAATTTTTGTGATTTTCCTAGTTCTCCTATTATTGTGTTCATTTTTTATTTCCTCCACAATGCATTAATGGTTGAAAAAGATTTGATTTCTTTTTCAACCTTATTGATTATTTGATCTCTTTTTTGTTTTTAAATTATACCATATTTTTGGGGTTTTGGGAAGTGCTTCATCAAATTTTTGCAACTATTTTTATGCAATTTTATCACATTTTTGCAAATGAGAAGTTCTTTTTCTCTTCTTTGTTATTTTCTGAAGTTTTGTTCTTTTCATCAAATTTTTTCTGTAACTCAATAACAGGAACAGGCAAAATAGAAATTGCAACAGTAATAATCCATTGAGTTAAATTTAAAGGTACAACTTCAAAAATATTTGCAAAAGCAGGAATCACAACAACTATAGTCTGAATAAAAATTCCTAAAACAAAACTTCCAACTAAATACTTGTTTTCAAAAAGTCCTGCCTCAAAAATAGACCTTTCATTTTTAACATTAAAACTATGGATCAACTCCAAAAATCCTATTGATAAAAATGCCATAGTTCTTCCAACTTCTAAGCCATAATATTTATTTCCAATACTGAATGCAACAAGAGTAAGAACACCTATCATAATTCCTTCAACAATAATTTTATTCCACAAACCATCTGCAAATATTCCTTTTTTACTATCAACTGGTTTTCTTTGCATTATGTCTTTTTCAGGCTTTTCAAGTCCTAAAGCAATTGCTGGTAATGAGTCTGTAACAAGATTTATCCATAATAATTGAATTGCAAGAAGTGGTGATTTTAAGCCTAAAACAAGTCCCATAAAAATTGTTACAATTTCACCAATATTTGTAGCAATTAAAAAGTGTATTGCTTTTTTTATATTATCATATATATTTCTTCCCTGTTTTACTGCCTCAACTATTGTAACAAAATTATCATCTGTAAGTATAATATCTGCTGCATTTTTGGCAACATCTGTACCATTTTTGCCCATAGCAATACCAATATCAGCATTTTTTAAAGCTGGACTGTCATTTACACCATCACCAGTCATTGCTACAACCGCATCGTTTCGTTGCCATGCTTTTACAATTCTTACTTTGTGTTCTGGTGTTACCCTTGCAAAAACTGAATATTTTTTTATGTTTTTTTCTAATTGATTTTGTGTTATTTTATCAAGTTCTTGACCTGTTATTGCCATATCTTTTTGTTCTAGAATTCCCAAGTCTTTTGCTATTGCCTTTGCCGTTTCTAAGTGGTCACCTGTAATCATAACAGTTTTTATTCCTGAATTTTTACATACTTGAACAGCTTCTTTTACTCCATCTCTTGGTGGGTCTATCATTCCAATTAGTCCTACAAATGTTAAATTATTTTCAATATTTTGTGAATCAATTTTACTTGGCAATGTATCTAAATCCTTATATGCAACTGCAATTACCCTCAATGCTTTTTGTGCCATTTGTCTATTATCACTTTGAATTTTTAAATTTTCTAAATTTCTAATTTTAATGTTATATTGGCTTGTCATTTCACTTATAGAATCTATTTGCTTTGTACACTTTTGTAATAGTACATCTGGTGCACCTTTTGTTATAATCCTATATTTATTGCCTATTTTGTGAATTGTAGTCATCATTTTTCTATTAGAATCAAAAGGAATTTCATTAACTCTTGGCATAAAATTTTCTAATCTATTTTTTGTACTTCCAATATTTATACATTCTTCTACAATTGCCTTCTCTGTAGGCTCGCCAGAAACTTTTGCCACTCCATTTTCCACATTTACATCACAGTCTGTGCATAATGTTGCTAGTTCAATAATAAATTTTTTACTTTGACTTCTAACATCAACAACTTTCATTCTGTTTTGTGTTAAAGTTCCTGTTTTATCAGAGCAAATAACACTACTACTTCCAAGTGTTTCAACTGCAGGTAATTTTCTAATTATGCTATTCTTTTTAGCCATTTTAGTAACACCAATTGAAAGCATAATTGTTACAATTGCAGGTAACCCCTCTGGAATTGCCGCTACTGCAAGTCCAACAGATGTCATAAACATTTCAACAGGTTCTATATGTTTTATTAGTCCCATAATAAAAATTATTATGCATATTGCTAAACAGGCTAACCCTAATATTTTTCCGACTTCTCCTAATTTTTTCTGTAATGGTGTTTGTGGTGCTTCATCTTCTATAATCATATTAGCAATTTGTCCAACTTTTGTACTCATTCCGGTGTCTGTAACAACCGCCTTTCCATGTCCATTTACTGTTATACTAGCCATAAAAGCCATGTTTTTCATATCACCTAAAGGTGCGTTTTTACTGCATAAAATATCTGCATCCTTTTCTGCCCCTTGTGTTTCACCTGTTAATGATGATTCTTCTATTTTTAAGTTATGACTTTCTAAAATTCTACAGTCTGCTGGTACAAAATTTCCTGCATCTAAAATTATTATATCACCTTTTACAAGTTCTTCTGCATTTACTTCAACTGTTTTTCCATCTCTTATTGTTTTTGCAAGTTGTGGTGTCATTTGTTTTAAGGCTTCTATCGATTTCTCTGCTTTTGCTTCTTGAATTACTCCCATTAATGCATTAAATACTACTATTCCTATGATTATTATTGAATCTACATAGTCATTTTCTCCTTGCATTTTTGAGACAACTGCCGATATTATTGATGCTATTATTAGTATGATTATCATAAAATCATTAAATTGTTTTATAAATTTTACAATAAAGCTTTCTTTCTTCTTTTCTTCTAGTTTATTTTTTCCGTATTTTTCTTGTCTTTCTTGTACTTCTTTTTCAGTTAATCCTTGTTTTTCATCTGTGCCTAATTGCCTTAATACTTCTTCTTTTCTTAATGTTTGCCACATAAAATTCACTCCTTTGTATATTTGTTATTTAAATATATGTGGCTTGTACTTTTTTATTACAATGTAACAGCAAAATTTTTTTGTCATATTATGTTGTAAGAGGTGTTATTATGGTAAATTCAATACTTTTAGCTATATCAAGTAGTATAGATTCCTTAGGAATAGGTGTGACATACGGAATTAAAAATACAAAAATATCTAAATTAAGCAAAATAATTTTATTTGTAATTTCACTAATTACAACATATATATCAATATTTTTTGGAAATATAATTCAATATATACTTCCAAATTCTTTTACAAATTTTTTGGGATGTTTTATTTTGATTTGCATGGGAATATACATATGTTTTCAAGCTTCTAAAAAAGAAAAAGATTCCCAAAATGTTTTTAATAGTCCAATATCTTCTGATCTCAACCATTCAAAGATAATTGAGCCCCAAGAAGCACTAATCTTGTCCATTGCTCTTTCTTTAGATAGTTTTTGTATTGGAATTTCTGGTTCAATGGCAGATATTAATTTGAGCTTATTTCCTTTTTTGGTAAGTGCTTTTCAATTAATTTTTCTTAGTTTGGGCTCTTATTTGGGAATTCATATTAGAAATTTCTGCAAGTTGCCAGCAAATATTTGGTCAATTATTTCTGGTTTACTATTAATTTTTATTGGATTTTTTAAATTTGTTGCATTTTAATTATTGTTGTTGTATAATATTTATTATTAAACAACAGGAGGTTTCTTTATGAGACAAAATTCTTTAACAATTAAGCATCAGCGCGATACCATTTGTATTTCTGGATCAGAAGTAGAAATTGCACGTTTTATCAAATGGGTTAAAACTTATCGTCATGGTATGTTTACTGCAGATTCGATAATCTGTAAAACTCCTAATGATATGAAAGCATGTCGGTTAAAAGCTCTGTATCTTAAATTAAATATTGTTTAAGAAGATTTATACTTAACGATATTTATTAAGTATATTATGTAAAAAAAGCTGGAGATTGCTTAATCTCCGGCTTTTTATTTTATTGTTTCAATTTCATAGACAACAACTTAGAAATACCACTCTCTTCCATAGTAACACCATAAACAGTATCAGCCACTTCCATAGTACCCTTTCTATGAGTAATAACTAGGAATTGAGTATGGTCTGTAAACTTCTTCAAATAATCAGCATATCTAAATACATTTACATCATCAAGTGCCGCTTCAATTTCGTCCAATACACAGAATGGTGCTGGATTTATTTTCAATATTGCAAATAACAATGCAATTGCAGTAAATGCCTTTTCCCCACCTGAAAGAAGCATCATATTTTGTAATTTTTTTCCTGGTGGTTGTACAGTAATTTCAATTCCACACTCTAAAATATTTTCTTCGTCTTCTAATGTAAGTTCTGCTTTTCCGCCACCAAACAATTCTGCAAATACTTCACCAAAGTTTTTGTTTATAACCTTAAATTTTTCTTTGAATTGTTCTTTCATAATTTGAGTCATATCTGAAATTACTTTTCTTAATTTGCTCATTGTATTTTCTAGGTCTAAACGTTGTTCACTCATAAAGTCATATCTATCTTTTAAGTTTTTGTATTCTTCAATTGAGTCTACATTAACACTTCCAAGTTCTCTAATTTCAGTTCTTAAGTTGTTAACTCTTCTTTGTGTTAATGCAACATTTTCTGGTTTTTGATATTGTTCTGCATTATTAGGTGTAAGTTCATATTCTTCCCACATTTTGTTGATAATGCCATTAATATCTTCTTCAATTTTTGTCTTTTTAACATCTAATTTTACAAGTTGACCTTTTAAGTCTTCAATTACTTTAAATTTAGCAGTCATTTCTTCTTCTTGTTTTGAAAGTTTTTCACTCTTTTGAGCTCTTTCTTTTTTCAATTCTTCAATTTTTGAACTACTGCTATTTACACTTTCTTTAACTTCTTCTATTTTTTGAAGTGTCTCTTGTATTGATTTTTCTAAGTCTTCATTGTCTTTTTTGATTTGCTCAATTTGTGTATTTTTATTTTCAATACTTGTATGTGCATTTTCTAATTCTTGATTAATTCTTTCTTGAATTTCTTGAATTGATGCTTCACTTTCGTCAAATGATGATACAGAAATTTTTAAGTTTGTAATATCAAAGTTCAAATCGTCAATGTATTTTTGGTCATCTTTGTTCAATTCTGCAAATTCAGTAATTATTTTAGAAAGTTCTTCATTTTGCTCAACAATTTTATTTATTTCAACTTGTAAATCACCTTTTGTTGAAACCGCTTCTTCTTTTTGTTTTTCAAGATTTGCCTGTTCTTCTTTTAGTCTATTCAAACGCTTTTCAAGTTTTTCAATATTTTCATTTATTGAAATAACTTTTTGTTTTTCAGTTGCGTATGTGATGTCAATTTCTTGTAGTTCTTTTTCAAGATTTGCAGATAACTCTAAAATTCCTTCAATTGATTCTTCGTAATTTTGCTTGTCATTTTCTAGTTTTTCAATTTTTTGTTTTAGATTTTTTATCTCTTTTTCAAGTTTTTCAATTTCTTTGCCTCTACCTAAAATATTAACAGTCTTTTTAGCAACTGAACCACCAGTAATTGCACCAGATGGATTTATTAAGTCACCTTCTTTTGTTACGATTCTAAATGTATATCCATTTTGTTTTGCAACTTTAATTGCGGTATCCATGTTGTCAACAATTACAGTTCTACCAAGTAAATTTAAAATGATTTGCTCATATTTTTTGTTGTATTTTACAAGGTCTGACGCAATTCCTATAACTCCACTTTCATTGCCTTTTATTTTGTCTAATTTTTTACCTCTAACAGATGAAATTGGTAAAAATGATGCTCTTCCTAAATTATTTTTTCTTAAATGTTCAACTAATCTTTTTGCATCTGTTTCTGTTTCTGTTACTATGTTTTGAAGACTTGCTCCCAAGCACATTTCAATTGCAGTTTGTAATTCGTCTGGAACTTCTATAATATTTGCTAAAACACCATTCATACCTTTGCCAAGTTCTTTGATATTTTCGCAGTCTTTAAGCAATGATTTTACACTTTTGATATATCCTTCTTTTTCTTTTTCTGTTTCTATCAAAAATTTTAATCTTGATTCTTTTATTCTCATTTCACTTGATAAAATATTTATATTGCTTTCAAATGATTTGATTTTTTGGTTTGCTTCTTCTCTTTGTTTTGCTACTTCATTTAATGAATTTTGAGCCTTATTTTTCTTGTTTTCAATTTCATTAAATTGCTTTGCAATATCTTCTTTATTAAGACGAGTTCCATCTAATTCAGAAATTGTTGACTGCATTTCTTGTTTTATTTGTGCTTGTCTTTTTTCAAAGTTTTGATAATTTATGTTTTGAGCATTTATTTCTGATTGAAGTTCATATTTTTTGTCTGTATTTTCTTCTACTGTATGTTTGTATCCTTCAATTTCAAGTTCCTTAGAAGATAATTTTTCTGTTAATTTATCTAATTCTGCTTGTTTTTCATTTAACTCTTTTTCAAATTTTTCTTTGTTTTGTTTTAAGTTATCTTTTTTAGCCTCTTTTTGTTCAATTTCGTCTTTCAATTCTTTAATTTTAGCATTTTGCTCTTCAATTTCTTTTAAATATCTATCATTATTTTCATTATTATTTGCAATTCTAGTCTTTGCAACATTTATATCAGAATTCAATTGTTCAATTTGTTTTTGACTCTCAAAACCTATATTTGACATATTTTCAATTGTTTCTGTAATCTCATCAATGCTAGATTTTAACTCTTCCTTTAAGATTTTTACTCTTTCTAGTCTGCCTTCTTCGTCATTGCATTGAGACTGCATAATTTCAATGTCTTGTACAACTTTTTCTAAGTCTTGTTTATATTTTTCAATGTTGTAAACAAATAGACCAATTTCAATATTCTTCAACTCTTCTCTTAAATTTAAATATTTTTTAGCCTTATCTGCTTGCATTTGTAAAGGTTCTAGATTTCCTTCAATTTCAGCCAAAATATCATTAATTCTTAAAAGATTTAATTTTGTATGTTCCAACTTTTTCTCAGACTCTTGTTTTCTTGTCCTATATTTAACAATACCTGCAGCCTCTTCAAAAATATGTCTTCTGTCTTCAGACTTGTTACTCAAAATCTCATCGATTTTACCTTGTCCAATAATTGAATATCCGTCTTTACCAATACCAGTATCCATAAATAATTCCAATACATCTTTTAATCTGCATGGAACTTTGTTTATATAATAACCAGTCTCACCACTTCTATAGATTTTTCTTGTAACAGTTACTTCCGTATATTCAATTGGCAATGCACCATCAGAATTATCAAACACCAAAGAAGCCTCGGCAAAGCCCAAAGACTTTCTGTTTTGAGTACCTGCAAATATGATGTCTAGAGATTTTGTACCTCTTAATGACTTCATACTTTGTTCTCCAAGTACCCATCTAATTGCATCTGATATGTTGCTTTTTCCTGAACCATTTGGTCCTATTACTGTTGTTATTCCGGGCATTAGTTCCAATACTGTTTTATCTGCAAAGGATTTAAATCCTTGTAATTCTAATCTTTTTAAATACATTTATCTTCTCACCTTTTTTAGAGATTTTTTAGGGATTCGGGGACGTGTCTTTAATCCCTATTTTTTTTCAAAATCGTCATAGAGTCCGCCATTTTTTGACAATTTTTACTTTTTACATTTTACTATAAGAAATGACAAAAAGCAAGAAAAATTTTCTTGCTTTTCAATTTAAATTTTTGTTTTGATTTCAACTGGTTCCAATTTATTAACTGTTGTTCCATCTCCTAGTTGACCATAATTATTCCATCCCCACGCCCATAAGCTTCCACTTTCATCTATTGCAAAACTGTGATTCAATCCATTTGATATTTGTTTAAATTTTATTCCTCTTTTTATTTGTATTGGACTTACTTTATTAACCGTTGTTTCATCTCCTAGTTGACCAAAACGATTTAATCCAAATACCCATAATTTTTCATTTTCATCTATAGCCAAACTGTGATTTCCACCTGTAATTTGTTTGAATTTTGTTCCACTTTTTATTTGGACTGGACTTGTTTTATTTTCTGTCGTTCCATCTCCTAACTGTCCATAATTATTCAATCCCCATGCCCATAGATTTCCGTTTTCATCTATTGCTAAACTATGATTCGAAATTTTATTTGATATTTCTTTAAACTTTGTTTCTGCTTTTACTTGAACAGGACTTATCCTATTTGTTTTTGTTCCATCTCCTAATTGTCCAAAATAATTATATCCCCACGACCATAAATTTCCATTTTCATCTAGTGCTAAATTGTGATAATTTCCAGTTGATATTTCTTTAAACTGTGTTCCATTTTTTATTTGGACTGGACTTGTTTTATTTTCTGTTGTTCCATCTCCTAACTGTCCAAAAGAATTATCTCCCCATGACCATAAATTTCCGTTTTCATCTATTGCTAAACTATGACCATATCCACCTGCAATTTCTTTAAACTTTGTTCCATTTTTTATTTGGACTGGATTTGTTTTATTTTCTGTCGTTCCATCTCCTAACTGTCCATAATCATTCAATCCCCATGCCCATAGATTTCCGCTTTCATCTAGTGCTAAACTGTGATTTGTTCCTCCTACTACTTTGATAAATTTTGTTCCATTTTTTATTTGAACTAGACTTGTTTTATCCTCTGTTGTTCCATCTCCTAATTGTCCAAAAGAATTCTGTCCACATGACCATAAATTTCCTTGCATGTCTATTGCTAATGTATGATATTCTCCTGCATCTACCATCTTAAATCTTATTGATAATTTAAACTCTATTAGACTAGATTTTTTATTATTCCCAGCTTTATCAAATGCTACAACATATAATTTATAACTTCCTAAAGCCAGATTTTCTATCTTATTAGTTTCATATTTTGTTTCTTTATTACTTGAATCTATTAAATAATATTCATAATGGTCAATACCACTTTTACAACTTTCTTCTGTTGCTTCTGCATCTTTTCCATTTTCAATTACTGTAATACTGCTGTCTGCCTTTTGAATTTCTGGTGTGAATTCCTCTGGAGCTAAAGTATCTATCAAATCAATATAAATATCTTTAGAAACTTCATTTCCATCAATATCTTCCACTTTCAAAATATAATGTCCATTTTTTGTTACTGTAAATTCGATTCCCGCTGTTGTTCTATCTTGTGGTAATATTTTGTCTGTTTCTCCAGGTTTTAATATTGATTTTATTCCTTTAGGGTTGCTTATTGTTACCAAAACTTTTACTTTATTTTGATTTGTATATCCATCTGGTTCTGTTGTATATGTTATAATTGTTTCATTTGCCTCACCTACATATGTAACATGAAAATTGCTATCAACTTCAAATTTGTAGTTTTTATATATTACTTCTACTGGAAAATTTGTTGTATCACGCACATCTATCTCATCATTATTCATTTTTGGCAAATCTTCTTTTTTAAGTTCTTCTCCTTTTCCTTGCTGTTCTATTTGCAAATTCGCTATTTCCAATTCCAGCTTTTCTTTTGCTTCTGATATTGCATATCTTTCTTTTCCTAATTTTACTCTTGCAAATAAACCATTTTCTCCACCTAGTGTTGCTATTGTTATCCCCGCAAGTATCAATAACATGATAATTGTTACTATTAAGGCTACTAGTGTTATTGCTTCATTTTTCTTTAATTTTTTCATATGTATCCTCCTCTATTTTGATTTAAAGTTTATTTGTATTCATTACATTAATTATACATATAAATAGCCTACTTGTAAATAGCTTATTTATATTTTTCTTTTGTTGTAAAATTTTTTCGAGGTGAATTTTATGTTGAATTTTAATATAGAAAAATTATTGAAAAAAAGAAAAAAATCAAAATACTGGCTATGCCAAAATATGAATATAACAAATAGAAATTTAAACAGAATTATAAATGGTGAAACAACTTCTATATCTTTCAAATATTTAGAAGATTTATGCAAATATTTAGAATGTGATATATCAGAATTAATTAGTATAGATAATAACAAAACTGTTTCTTAAATTATTTTTTTATTTCTTTGATTAATACTTTAAAAGCAAGATAATTTTTCTTGCTTTTTTGTTTACCCTTCTTGATTTTTCTGACTCCCTAGTTCAAAAAAACGCCTTGACATCACTCTATTTTTGGCATATACTAGATACATACTATGCGTATATACAAAACAAGTAAAATCAAATAATATAATAAAGTTTTAATCATTTTATTTTTTATTCGATAATTTTTAAAGGAGGCAATAATATTATGAATAACCTAATAGAAATTAGATGGCACGGTAGAGGCGGTCAAGGTGCAAAAACTGCATCATTATTATTAGCTGACGCCGCATTCAATACTGGAAAATACATTCAAGGTTTCCCTGAATATGGGCCAGAAAGAATGGGTGCGCCAATTACTGCTTATAACAGAATTAGTGACAATCCAATTACAGTTCACAGCAACATCTATGAACCAGATTATGTTGTTGTTGTTGATGACACATTATTAGAAACTGTTCCAGTAACAGCAGGTTTAAAAGAAACAGGTGCAATTGTAATTAATACAACAAAATCTGCAGACTATTTAAGAAGTGCGTTAAATGGTTACAAAGGTGATGTTTACACAATAGATGCAAGAAAAATATCAATTGAAGCATTAGGAAGATATTTTCCAAATACACCTATGCTTGCTGCAATTGTTAAAGTTAGTGGAATTATGTCTGATGAAGCTTTCTTAGAAGATATGAAAGGCTCATTTAAACATAAATTTGCTAAAAAGCCAGAAGTTATTGATGGAAACATGAAAGCCTTAGAAACGGCTTTAAAAGAAATTAAAAAAATTTAACGGGATTTGGGGACGGGTCTTCAATCCCTAAAAAATTTTTAAAAATTCGGGATTAGAGACCCGTCCCCCAATCCCTAAAAAATTTTAAAAAATCGGGACTAGAGACCCGTCCCCCAATCCCGATTTTTTACAAGGAAAGGTGAAAAAAATGTCAAATATAGATAAAACAACACCTATGGAAGATTTAACAATAGGTGGAAATATATATGAAGCAGGTAATGCCAGAGAATTTAAAACTGGTGACTGGAGAAGTGTTAAACCTGTATGGATAGAAGAAAAATGTAAACAATGCGGATTATGCTACCCTGTTTGTCCAGATAATAGTATTCCTGTTTGCAAAGGTTCTTTAAAAAGAGAAGATTTTAATTATGATTATTGTAAAGGATGTGGTGTTTGTGCTAAAGCATGCCCATTTGGTGCAATTGTTATGAAGGAAGAAGGTGCTGAATAATGAGTATAAGAGAAAGATTAAGTGGTAATGAAGCTGTTGCAACTGCTATGAAACAAATTAATCCTGATGTTGTTGCTGCTTTCCCTATCACACCATCAACTGAAATTCCTCAATATTTTTCAACATTTGTTGCAAATGGTTCAGTTGATACTGAATTCGTTGCTGTTGAAAGTGAACATAGTGCTATGAGTGCTTGTATTGGTGCTGAAGCCGCTGGTTCAAGAGCTATGACTGCTACATCTGCAAATGGTTTGTCTTTAATGTGGGAAATGATTTACATTGCTTCAAGTTTAAGACTTCCAATTGTTATGAACTTAGTTAACAGAGCCGTATCTGGTCCACTTAACATACACAATGACCATTCAGATGCAATGGGTGTTCGTGACGCTGGTTGGATAATGTTATTTTCAGAAAATAATCAAGAGGCTTATGATAATAACTTAATGGCTCACAAAATTGCTGAAAATAAAAATGTTCAACTTCCAATTATGATTTGTCAAGACGGATTTATAACATCACATTCAATTGAAAATATTGAATTAGAAAATGACGAAGATGTTAAAAAATTTGTTGGTGAATATCACCCTGAACATTATTTATTAAATAAAAAAGAACCAATGACAATTGGTCCACTAGATTTACAAGCTTACCTTTTTGAACACAAGGCTCAACAAGGAAATGCTATGAAAGCTGCAAAACAAGTTATTTTAGATGTTTCAAAGGAGTTTGAAAAATGGACTGGTAGACATTATGATTTATTTGAAGAATATAAATTAGATGATGCAGAAATCGCAATTGTTTGTATGAACTCAACTGCTGGTACAACAAAAGCCGTTGTTGATAAATTAAGAGAGCAAGGTGTTAAAGCTGGTTTATTAAAAATCAGAGTTTACAGACCATTCCCAGGTGAAGAAGTTGCAAAAGCATTGTCACATTTAAAAGCTGTTGCAGTATTAGATAAGTCTGATTCTTTAAATGCTATCGGTGGTGCTTTATTTGAAGATGTTGTTTCTAGCATGTATGTTTCTAAACAAAATGTTCCGGTTGTTAATTATGTTTATGGAATTGGTGGTAGAGACACAACAGAAAAAGAAATCAATTCAGTTTATGCAGATTTAGCTGAAATTGCTAAAGACGGAAAAGTTGAAAATCCTTATAGATATTTAGGCTTAAGAAAGGAGGCAAAATAGTTATGGCATATAATGTTAAAGAAATAGTTGCAAATAAGCCTTCAAGATTTACAGAAGGTCATAGAATGTGTGCTGGATGTGGGGCACCTGTTGTTGCAAGACACATTTTAAGAGCACTAAAAGAAGAAGACCACGCAGTAATATCAACTGCAACTGGATGTATGGAAGTATCAACATTTATTTACCCATACACAGCATGGACAGATTCATTTATCCATACAGCATTTGAATGTACATCTGCTACTTTATCAGGAGTAGAAGCTGCATACAAATCACTAAAAAAACAAGGAAAATTACCAGAAGATGAACACACAAAATTCATCGCATTTGGTGGAGATGGTGGAACTTATGATATTGGTTTACAATCACTATCAGGAGCAATGGAAAGAGGACATGACATGTTATATGTTTGCTATGACAATGGTGCATACATGAATACAGGTATTCAACGTTCATCTGCAACACCAAAATTTGCTGACACAACTACCTCACCTGCTGGAAAAGTCATCCCTGGTAAAATGCAGTCAAGAAAAGATTTAACAAAAATAATGGTAGGACATCACTTACCATATGTTGCTCAATCAATTGCAGTAAACAATATGAAAGATTTATATGAGAAAGCTGAAAAAGCAATTTATACAGAAGGTCCAACATTTTTAAATGTTATGGCTCCATGCCCTAGAGGTTGGGGTTATGCAACAGAAGATTTAATGAAAATTAATAAATTGGCTGTTGAAACTTGCTATTGGCCTTTATATGAAGTTGTTGACGGTGTTTATCATATTTCTTATAAACCTGCTAAAAAACTTCCTATTGAAGAATTCTTGAGACCTCAAAAGAGATTTAAGCATATGTTTAAACCTGGTAATGAGTGGATGATTGAAGAGTTCCAAAAAGAAGTTGATAAAAGATGGCAAGAGCTTTTGGATTTGGAAGAAATTACAAATAAATAATGCAAAAACGATAGGTTAAAAATCAACCTATCGTTTTGTGGTTTAGGTTAAATATATAGCACTATACAATATTTCAAGTTTAAGACTAATCAAATCTAAAGTCTATAGTATTATACCATATATCAATTGATTTAAAATATTTATCATTAGGAGATACATATAAATGATGGATATATGGTTCAGTACTTCCCGGTCCAGGAATAGTAACTTTCGTAGCACTTTTTTCAGTATATTCTACTTGACAGCCATTAACTTTAATTATTGAATCTCCATAAATATTATATTCATCCTTCCAAAATATTTCTTCTGACAAAGTATCAATATACAAAATTCCACTTTCAGGAATTTTTATATATTTTGAAGAAGGTTCTTTATTTACCTTTCTTCCCTCGATTTTTTGAATGATATTATTATTTATTGAAATAATAATATCATACGGTGAACAATTACGAACTTCTAGCTTTCGTTTTGCATTTTTCAATGTAGTAATCTTATATTTAGTTTTTACTCCCAAATTAGGTCTGCAATCTTTACAATTTACAATCGTTACTTTACCATTCTTAAAAATTGGTACAATATATGGTTTACCAACTATATATTTATCAGCATTTCTCTTAACCATACATCCAGCCTCAATTGTAAAGTTACACTTCATTCCCCCATTCTCTTTAGTAGATACAAAAATATCTACCATATAATTATTAATCCGAATAAAGATTTTTCCTTTTGGTTCTATTAATTTTTGATTTTCATAACTATTTTCATGTCCAATGCTAACTTTTAATAAATATTCCGTATCATTATTAAGTTCAAAATTAAATCCTCCCTTTTTCAATGGAATAGCTTTGTGCCTTTTATCATCTCTGTAACTATTACCATCAATTAACTCTCCATAATATTCCCGCATTAAATTGTTCTCCTTTCCTAAACCATTTATTTATATATTTTTTACATAATTATTATAACATGTATTACTATATTTTTGAAATACATTTTTGTGTCTTTGATATAACCATAAGTTATATCTTTTTATTGCTGTTTATTATTAAATTGTCCCTTTATAATTTTTATTAGATTGCTCACTTTATTGTATTTATCCATACAATAATAAATTCCAAAACTAACTGGTTCAAGATTTAAATTGTTTTTTAATTCTATCAAATTATATTTTTCCAAATCTTTATTGTCAATATATTCTTTTGTTACAAAACCTACTGCTTCGCTTTTACTTACGACTTCCAAAATAGTATTGTAACTTGAATTTTTTAAATCTAATTTTATGCCATTAGTTTCTTTTACTAATCTCATTACTGTTTGAGCATATTTTCTTGGAACATATATTGTAGAATTTTGTAAACATGTTTTATCAAATATTTTATGTTCAAAACAAGAATTTTTATTTGCTATAAATATATCATTTAAGAATCCTAAATGTAAATATTTTATATTTCTTGATTTAAAATATTTAACTTCTTTAGAAAATACTATATCTATTTCTTTATTTTTTAACATTTCTAACATTGCTTTTGTTTCTAAGCATATTAAATCCAAATCTACATTTGGATAATTTAGACAAAATTCACTTATACTTTCACCAAAAATAATATTTAATAAATGATTATGTGATCCAATAACAATTTTTTCATTTTGATTAAACTGATTATCTACTTCTATTACTTTATTAATTGGCTCTTTTAATTTATCATATAAATTTTTTCCCATTTCTGTAAACGTCAAGCCTCTACTATTTCTTTTAAATAATTTAACACCTAAAATATTTTCTAAATTCTTTATGTGTTTTGTTATAGCAGGTTGAGATATATTTAATTTTTTACTTGCATTTGTAATATTTAATTCGTTTCCTACAATTACAAATATTTTATATAGTTCTAAATCAATCATTTTTATATTCCTTATCATTTTCAATTTTTTATTTTATATATTAGGAAATTTTATAACTTTCCTAATATATAAATATAACGGGATTTGGAGTGGTGGCCCCTAAATCCCGTTATTTTTATTCTTCCTCTGGTGCTCCAACTGGGCAAACTCCTGCACAAGTACCACAAGAAATACATGCTGATGAATCTATAACGAATTTATCTTCACCTTGTGAAATGCATCCTACTGGACATTCTGCTGCACAAGCTCCACAAGATATACATTTATCTGTAATTTTATATGCCATTTTTCTCACCTCCTAAAACTTTTTTGTCTTCTTGTTCTAGTTTTTCAAGTTCTTCTAATTCTTTCTTATTTTGAATTTCTTCTTCATCAACTTGTTCTCTAGCAACATCTTTTATTACTAATACATCTTTGGCATCATATTTTTTATATGTATAACCATCTTCGCCTTTAAACTTTATTCTTAATTTTTCTTTTAAAATTTCGATGTTGTCAACTTCGCCAATTCCATCTTCTGTTTTAACAATTGCTCCAACATTTGGTAGATTTTTCAACTTATCTAAATAAGCTTCGTCCTCATACTTTAAACAACACATAAGTCTTCCACAGTTTCCTGAAATCTTTGATGGATTTAACGAGATATTTTGGTCTTTTGCCATTTTTATTGATACTGCCTCAAAATCGTTTAAAAATGTGCAACAACATAGTTCTCTACCACAAACTCCATTTCCACCTATTCTTCTTACTTCATCTCTTACGCCTATTTGACGTAGTTCAATTCTTGTTTTATAAATTGCAGCTAAATCTCTTACTAATTCTCTAAAATCAACTCTACCATCTGCTGTAAAGTAAAATAATATTTTGCTATTATCAAATTTGCATTCAACTTCTGTAAGAGTCATATTCAATTTGTGTTCTTTTATTTTTTTTTCACATACTTTAAATGCTTCTTTTTCTATTTCTTTGCATTCTTCGTGTCTTTTTATATCTCTATTTGTAGCTATTCTTAGTACCTTTTTTAATGGAGCTACTATTTTTTCGTCTTCAACATTTCTGTTTGGAATTAATATTTCTGCATATTCTTCACCTTGAGATGTCTCTACTATTACTTTATCTCCTTTTTGAACTTTTATTCCTTTTGGATTAAAAAAATATATTTTTCCTAACTTCTTAAATCTTATTCCTACTATATTTTTCAAGTTTGATTTTCCTTTCTTTATTTTTATTTTCTGTCTTATGTATTTTTTCATCCTATACATTTTATATTTATTGTAAAATCTAACTGTTTCTACTTACTTTTACATTCCGTCTCTAATTTACTTGCTCCCACAATTTAAGCAACATATTGTCTATACTCATATCATAATTTGCATTTGACTGCAACCTTCTTTTGGTGTCTTCAACAATATTTATGCACATTGCATATTTGCTAGATTTTTTTGCCAAATCTAACAAAATAATATTTATATAATCTAGAATTTCAAATTTTTCTTCTTTTGCTTTGTAGATAGCTTCTGCATTATTCAAAGTATCTATTTTATCTCTATTTTCTAAATTTACAATAACATTTTCTATTTGTTCGTATTCTTCTTGTTTGTCTTGCAATTGAATAGCTTTTCCAATGCTACCTTGAAATGCTTCTAACATAATTTGACTATTTACTTTAGTTTGATAATTTTCTTCTAAAAATTTTATAATATTTTCATCTGATATTTTGTTAAAACGCAATATCATACATCTTGATTTTATAGTATCCAAAAATGCACTTTCATTTGAACCTATAAGAATTATAGTAACGAATTCTGGTGGTTCTTCCAATGTTTTTAGCAAACAGTTTTGAGCCTCAGTAGTCATTTTATCACTATCATTTATTATATAAACTTTTCTATTTGAAATGATAGGCTTTTCTGCAACTTTATTTTGAAATTCTCTTATCTGTTCTATTTTTAAACTATTTCCATCTGGCTCGATTATTCGAAAATCCGGATTATTATTGCTATCAAATTCAACACAAGATTTGCATCTGCCACAATATTTATTTTCGTCAGTACACAAAATCATTTTTGCAAATTCTTTTGCTATTAATTTCTTTCCAATTCCTTCTGTTCCAACAAACATATAGCTGTGTGATGCTTTATTATTTTTTACTGCATTTGTTAGCAACTCTTTTATATTATCATTTCCTAATATATTATTAAACATCCTATCTCCTGTTTTTTGTTCTTAGTAAATTGTTTTACTATTAAAGTATTTAAATATTCTTATTTTATTTTTCCAAATAGATTTAATGGCCAAATTCTTATCCAAACTTTGCTTTCTATTTTTTCTAATGGTATACATCCGAAGGCTCTACAGTCTGTACTATGATTTCTATTATCGCCCATTGCAAATACACAATTTTCTGGAACTACAAAATCGTCAAATCCTGCTCCCATTAAATCTGTAACTATACCACTTTGAAGGTAATCTTCTTGTAGTGCTTCTCCATTTATATAAACTTTATCATCTTTTATTTCAACATGTTCTCCTGGCAATGCTATGACTCTTTTAATATAACTATCTTTTCCTATTTCCAATACATAATATGTAAATTTTCCCCATAAACTTGTTGGTTCATTCTCATATTTTGCTACCGGATTTGATTGGTCAATTTCATTATATGTATATGTCTTTTTGCTTGGTGCTTCAAATGTTATTATATCTCCTCTGTTTGGCATTTTCTTAGTTGTTCTTCCCCATCTATTTAGCCACAATCTTTGGTCTTGCACCAATGTTGGGTACATTGATACCTGTTTTACTATTGTTGGTGTTCCTATAAAATATCTAAATAATAAGGCTAATACTATTGCTATTATTATGCAGTATATCCATTCTAATATATCTTTTACTTTTTCATTCATTTGTATCTATCTCCTAACTTTTTTTATCTTGTATATTATACATTAATTTAAAAGATTTATCAATATTTTTGAACTTGAAAACAAATATTTTTTCTATTTTAGGTTACAGTTCACAGCTTAAAAAAATTTGTGTGCAAGTTGCCACCTTAAGGGTTTACAATAGTTAATGTAACAAAAACTTAATATTTTCTTAACATTTCTGTAACATTCCTTTATGTATTTTGTTGTATAATATATTTAGTGATTTTTTAAGGAGAAATTTATGAGCGTAGAATCAGATTTAAAAAAAGATGGTATAATAGTCATTAAAAAATTGAATACACTAAAAGTCAACTCTATAGCAAGAAATGTAGCTGTTAGATTATGCGAAACTTTTCCTGATTTTAATCTTAATCAAAATGATTTATTTATTAGATTATCAAGATTAGATATGTATATTGCAAAAATGCCTGAAGGAATGGCAGAGGCAAATTACTTTTATAAAAATACCTCTATATATTTTAATAATCATATTGCTGACGAGGATTTAGAAGAGTTTGCTATTCATGAATGTATACATTATATTCAGGAAATAAAAGATAAAAAGAATTATTTATTACGTATGGGGTTGTGTGATTATACAGAATTTAAAATATATGGTTTAGGTTTAAATGAAGCTGCTGTACAACTTATGGCATCTAAGGTTTTAGGTATTCCTAAAGAATATGTAAAATATTTCAATATCACTTTTGAAACAAATAGTCCTTCTTATTATCCTTTGGAGTGTTGTCTTGTTAACCAACTCGCATATCTTGTTGGAGAAGATGTTTTATTTGAAAGTACTATTAATAGCAATGATACTTTTAAAAATAAATTTATTGAAATTGTTGGTTATAAAAACTTTATGCATATCCAAGATAATATTGATAAAATTTTAATGGCTGAAGAAGAGATTATCAAAATTAATAATAAAATTATTCAAGTTGATGATAGAAATAAAAAAGTTGATAATATGATTAAAAAGATAAATTCTTTGAAAGATAGTATAACATTAACATTTATGAAAACTCAAAATCTTATTGTTTCAAGTTATTTTGATAAAGTATTTTTTGAAATTAATGATTTAGAGGATATTGAAACTTATAGAAGAAAATTATATAATTTTAAAGATTACTTAGGTTCTACTGATGGATATACTTTCTTTAATGATTATTATGTTGATAAAATGATGGATTTGGAAGATAAATATAATTTATTGGAGAATGTTCCTACTGACCCATCTATGTATTTGATTAAAAAGAAAACTTCTAAATTTTTAGCTATTTTCAGATATATTAAAAATTTATTTGTACATAATGGTTCTCAAAGCAATGTTGATAGTTTTGAAAATAATATTAATAAATAATTAAGTCATAAATGAAAAGGAGATTTGAGCTAGAATATAACTCAAATCTCTTTTTCTATATTACTTTTTTAATCCATTTTTTATTTACTTTCTAAGTATTCTTTTATTGTTTCTGATGCATCTCTTCCAGAACGTGCAGCCCAAGCTACGGTTCCTTTACATCCTGCCAAATCTCCACCTGCAAATATTTTTGAATTAGAAGTTTGATATTTGTCGTTGATTATTACATTTCCCCATTTGTTTAAAGTTAGTCCTAAATCTAAAACTTCGTCTGAAACATTACTTCCTAATGCCATTACTACGTAATCTGCCTTTATTTCATAATTGCTTCCTTCAATATTAACTGGTACTAATCTTGTTTCTCCTTCTTTTTGAACTAATTCTGTTTTTATAAGTTCTAGTTCTTCAACTTTGTTATCTCCTTTTATTTCAACAATATTATTTTGAAATAAGAATTTTATTCCCTCATTTTTTGCATCTTCAATTTCTTTTTTTTCTGCTGGCATTTGTTCTTCTGCTCTTCTATAAATTACATTTACCTCTTTTGCTCCGTAGTCTCTTTATTGTTCGTGCGCAGTCCATTGCAACATTTCCACCACCTATTACAGATACCATTTTGCCTGAATAGTCTGGATGCATATTGTATTCTAGCAATTCATTTCCGCCATATACTCCTTCTAGTTTTTCACCTTTTACTCCCATTTTTGCAGATTTATTTGCACCTATACTTATAAATATTGCATCATTTTCTTTTTCTAATTCTTCTAAGTTTAAGTTTTTGCCTAGTTCTTTGTTGTACTCTACATTTATTCCTAAATCTAAAATTCTTTTCACTGTTTCTTGTACTCTTGTTTTTGGTAATCTGAATTCTGGTATTCCATGAACTAGTAGTCCGCCTAGATAGTTGTATTTTTCATATATTGTGACTTTTACTCCATCTCTTGCCAAAAATGCTGCACATGTTAGCCCTGCAGGTCCTCCTCCTATTATTGCAACTTTTTTATCTGATAAGTTTTTGCTATTTTGTGATATTTTTTCTGCTTTAATTGTATCTATGCATTCTGCTTCTTGCATTGCTTCTTTTAGACTATAGTTTTCTTCTTCCGCTTTTTCAAATATGAAGTTTTCTATGTCTCCTATATTTACTGGTTCTCCTTTTATTCCTCTTACACAACTTCCTTGGCATTGCTTCATATGTGGACATATTTTGCCACATATTCCTGGTAAGACTGTTGTTTTTGATAGTATTTCATATGCTTTTTTGTATTCTTCTTCTTTTACTGCTTTTATGAAGTCTGGAATGTTGTTTTCTAGTGGACATCCTTTTACAGAACATGGTTTTATTTTGCAGTTTAAGCAGTAGTTTACTTTTTCTTTTATTTCTTCCATATTTTTCTTCCTTTTTAATTAACTTTTGAGATTTATCTTTTCTTTTGTTCAAATTATTTTCGTTATTTTCATATCTATTGTGCCTTTCTCAATTTTTATTTTATTATAAAATTTCAAGGTAGTCAATGGGACTGACTACCTTTTCAGGGTTATTTCATAAAATAGCTTTGCAATTTTTTATAATTTTATTATAACTATATAATGTTTTACTCTATTAAATCATTTATTCTTTCCATAACTAACTGCAAATCTTTTATAAAATCAACTTTTTTTGTTTCATCTCTCAAAAGTGCTGCAGGGTGCCAAGTTGGCATATACATTATTCCTTTTTTTTCAACCCATTTTCCCCTTGAGGCGGTAATTCCATATTCTTTTCCCAGAATATGTTTTAAAGCAACACTTCCTAATAGAACTATTATTTTGGGTTTTACCAACATAACCTGATTTCTCAAATAATTTAGACAGGCATTTGCTTCGTCCTCTTCTGGATTTCTATTTGCTGGTGGTCTACATTTCACGACATTTGCAATATATACTTCTTCTCTTTTTATTCCTACAATTCCAAATGCCATATCCATAAGTTTTCCGGCTCTCCCAACAAAAGGTTCTCCTAACCTGTCCTCGTCTGCTCCAGGTCCCTCACCTATAAACATTATATCTGCATTTTTGTTACCTACTCCGAATACTATGTTTTGTCTTGTTTTGCATAATTTACATTTATTACAATTTACTATTGAATTTTCTAGTTCTTCCCATGTTTCAAACATTATTACACCTCTTAATATATCTACATCCTATTTAAAATTATATAGACTTTTCTACATTACACAATTTTCTACTAATTTTATTTTTACATCTTCATCTGTGTTTATTTCTGCTTTTGTACCTATTGGAATTACTGTTTTTCTTTCTATATGTCCAAAATTATTTGATTTTATTATTGGGAATTTGTATTCACCATCTAAAACATCCATTATTATTTTTTCCAACACAATTCCACTTTCATGTTCATAATTTCCTATCCATAGACCTTTTATTTTATCAAATACTCCATTTTGTTTCATGTAATATACATTATTACTTGTTGCTTCTGGGTCTGTTTCAAATCCTAATTCTTCTAAAAATAAGATTTTACCTGTAAAGTCTAATGAATATTTTCCAGCTACCATTCCACGTGTTAGTGAAAGATTTCCACCTATTAGTTTACCCTCTGCTTTTCCTTTTTGAATTGTTACATATTCTTCATTTTCTGGTCCAAATTCTAAATTACCGTCTACAAATCTGCTTAATGCTTGTTTGTAACTAAAGTCTGTTTCATCTGTTGCTATTGTTTTAAAATTTGTTCCACTAAATGTTACTAGTCCTGTTTTTTCTGTTATCATATTCGTAATTGAAGTTATATCACTATATCCACATATTATTTTTGGATTTTTCTTTATGAGTTCATAGTCTAAATATTCAAATGTACTATTACTGTTGTTTCCACCTTTTGCACACCATATCATTTTCACTTCTTTGTCTGTAAACATTGCATTTATATCTTCTGCTTTTTCTCTTGCGGTAGCACTATATCCATTTGTGTTTGAAAATATATTTTTTGAATATTTTACTTTAAATCCGCTTCTTTCTGCTATTTCTTTTGCTCTATTTAATTCGTCTATATTGTCTCCAATTATTGGGCTTGATGGCGCTACAACTCCTATTGTATCACCTATTTTTAATTTTGATGGTACTAATTTTGGTAAAATCATACTATCTCCTTTTCTTTAAATTCATCATATTTTCTTTCTTCTTTTGAATACTGTTCTGGCTTTAAACCTAACCTTGGTTTCATATATTGTTCAACCACAATAAATATTATTGTAAATATTATTCCTACTATTGTCAAAGCATTTGCAGTTGTTGTAATTCCTAATATAAATGAAGCGATAAATCCAAATAGCATTCTAACAAAATTTCTAATCAAATTGTATACAGACGTTATTTGAGTGTCTATATCTTTATTTGCAAAACTCATTAAATATCTATCTATTATTGTATAATACATTCCATTTATAAAACCAAATATCATATATGCACCTAATATTATTATAGTTCCTATTAAGTTTTCTTTTATTTCTGTTATTCCACAAATTCCTGTTATTATTGCACTTATTGATAATATTAATGATAATATTGTAAGTGATTTATTTTTAAACATCTTATTAAATTCATTTTCTTTTTTTGATGCAATTGCATTTACAAGACTATTTATAGCACCAGCATAACCTATTACTACAGCTGATAATTTTATATCTTCTAAAAGACTAACTTCATAATTTTCTAATATTGCCAACAATGTGCAGATGAAAGCTGCTGATAATATTAATGCTTTTAGTCTTTCTGATTTCAAAACAAATTTAAATCCTGATTTTATATCTTCAATTTCATTAACTTCCATTGTCTTTTTGAAGTTAACTTTTGTTTTTTTGTTTGGTTCTATAAATCCCATAGATATTATTGTTGCTATTATTAATACTATCAACGAACATATCATTGGCAAATATCCATTTATCACAAATAAATATCCAGCAATTATTTTTGAACTCATCTCTAGTACATAATACCATGTTGAACCTTTGGAATTTAACTTTGAAAAAATTTGGTTTTTATATTTTGATGGTGGTATTGATTCTTTTAATATGGCTGATGCTACTGTTTCTTTAAGTCCAAATCCTATTGCTGATATAAAGTTTGCCAAAATCAAATCAAATATATTTCTACTAAATATTATAACAAGCATATGTGCTACAAGTAAAAAATTTCCTATTACTAAGCTCTTTTTTTTGCCTAAAAATGCTATTATTATATTTATTGGTATTTGTAAAATCATGACAAATAATGCATAAAAACTGTCTGTTAGTACTACATCTGATGCACTTATATTTTTTATTTGAGTTAAAAATAAAAAGTTTATTGTATAATAAAATAATAAGTCCCATGATAGTGCTTTGTATATTGGAAATAATTTCATATTTATTTTTCTCATTTTTTGTTTTTCTTCTTTTGTTTCTTTTATATTTTTAGTCCCCATAGTTACCTCTCTTTAATTTATTCATATGTGAAAATTATATAATAGATTTTCTGTACTGAATAATTTTGATGTATTCTTAAAAATTATAATTATTTTTCAATTAGTGAAATTAATGCCGTATTTAATCCATACCCTTGTTTTTCTACTCTAAAAGAATGAATCAAATCTTTATTACACACGCTGCACAATCCACTATCAATGATATTCTCTCTTTTTAAGCCTGCTTTTTCCAATATAATCTTGTTAATTAAAACAGTATCAATATTCCACTTTTCTTTATCTTTTTGTTTTTCCATTATATCAGTGTTTTTACCTATATTCAAATCTTTAAACTCTTCTTCAAATAAATCTTTTACATCTTTATCAACTTCAAAGTGGCATTTTCTAATGCTTGGGCAAATACAACAGATAATGTCTTGTGGTTTACAACCTAATTCATTTACTATTTTTTCAACTGTTTTTACAGAAATTCTTTGCAATGTTCCTTTCCATCCAGAATGTGTATTTGCAATTGTTTTTGTTACTGGGTCAAAGAATAAAAGCAATATGCAATCTGCATTTGTAGTTGATAATACTAAATTTTCTTTTTGTGTTATGATTCCATCTGTTCTACTATATTCTTCTAAATTTACATCTGGTAAATTTTTATTTATTTTCTTATTTGCAATTGCAATATTATCTGTATGTTCTTGATTTGTCTTTACTACATTTTTGTAATCAACTTTTATTGCATTACACAATCTTTCATAATCTTGCATTGCTTTTTTGAATTCTTGTTCTGGTAATTGTTGTTTGTTTGCTCTTGCTGTTCTAAAATTAACTTCTGTTCCTATTGAATATGCATGTATTATTACATCACCATATTCTAATAATTTTCTAAATTGTAAATATTGTACTCCATCTTTGTTGATGTGCACAACATTTTCATTACTTAAATCTTTCAAAATATTTTCTCCTTTTACATACTAAAAATTTTTATAACTTTTATAATATATTGTTTTTGAAATACCGCGTAAGCGACCAAACGAACGAATGTGAGTGCGAACTGGAGCAATCTTCATACTAGTATTTTAGATATGGAGATTGCGACACCAAGGTATAAAAAAACAATATATTATAAAATGTCTTAATATTTTTAATTTTATAATTGTAATTATTTTGATTTTTCCTTCATTTTCCTAATTATATCATCTTTTGACTTTTTGTCTATATAATTATAATTATTTCCACAAAGTCTAGTATCAAAACCACAAATAGCCTTATACGAGCAATAATCACAAGGCTTTTGACCTTTTTTATTATATGGTTTTATATTAATATTTCCAGTCAAAATTTCTTTTGCAATTTGCTTAATAGTTCTATAAATATAATTTTGCAAAATCTCAAACTCTTCTTTATTAACACCACTTGTTTTTGCCTCTGAAATATCCCCTGCTTTTGTTATTGTTGCCGGTATTAATTTTGAAGCTCCTGATTCTAAGTTTTTGTCATGCATTTTTATTACCTTTATGTCTGCTAATATCAATCCTTTCATTTTAAAGTTCTTTCTAAGTTCTTCTTCAATTTGTTCATCTGTCATTTTAGGATTTACTCTTATAATTTGCTCTAGTAAGCTGAAATATAGCACTCCAGCAGGTAATAAATCCTCTTCTTTGCACACTGCATCCATATATGTTAATAACTGAATTTGCAATCCTGCATATACTTCATTTAAGTCGATATTTTTTGCTGATGATTTGTAGTCTATAATTCTTAAGTACTTTCCCTCTTCTGAATTTGCTGTGTCTATTCTGTCTATTTTTCCTATAATTTCAACCTTTTTTCCATCATCTAATTGAATTATAATTGGTTTGTATTTTCCTTTTTTACCAAATTCAATTTCTGTTCCTTCTATATCAAACTCACTATATACAAGTCCTTCAATTATGTATTTTAGTGCTTTTGCAACTATTCTTTTTAACCTTTTTACTAAAACTTTGTATTTGGGTGTTGCAACAAATGTATATTTTTTTCCCATATCTAGTTTTTCTTCTACAACATCATCTACTAGGCTTTGTACTTTTTCTTCATCTGTTACTAATTCTGGAAGACTGATATTTTCATTTTTTACTTTTTTGAAAAATTCGTCTATTGTCTCATGCATAAATGAACCAGTATCAAAGTTTTGCACTTTTAATTCTTCTTTTTCTTTTAGTCTTAAGCCATATTGCAAATAATATGAAAATGGACATTGTGCAAATTTTTCTAATTTTGATACACTTGCATTTAGCGTGTTTCCATATAATTTTTCTATTGTTTCTTTGTTGATATTCTCTGGAAGATTTGTGTAATCAATTCCTTGCAAATCTTGTTTTACTTTTGAATACCACTCATTTTGATTTTTATAATATTCATAAATTGTATACCAAATATCATCTATTTTATTTCCATTTTTTAGTTCTGATATATTTTCTAAAAGTTCTTGATATGTCATATTTTTATTTGTTATTTCATAATTTTTGTTGATTACATCACTTTCTTCTTTTATTTCTGGAAATAATTTTTTAATTTTATTTACCATCATTGATGGCCTTAGTGATTTTCCTTCTGTTTCTGATGATGCATATGATAAATACAGTTGTTTTTCTGCAGTTGTGAAGGCTTTATAAATATTAAAGTTTTCTTCGTATAGATTTTCTATTGTTCCATTTGCAAGTTCAATTCCGTCTTGTTTTAAAATTTCTCTGTCTTTGTCTCCGAAAAAACCTTCTGCTTTATTAATGCTTGGAAAACTTCCATCATTTAGTCCTATTATGAAAATAGTGTCCACTTTATGACTTCTTGACCTTTCTACATCACCTACAATTACTTGGTCTTGTGTTCCCGGTATTTTGCCTAATTCACTATTTTTTAGTCCTGTTTTTAATATTTGCATATATTTTGCAATGCTTAATTTTTCATCTCCAAATATTAAAACCATTTCATCAAATATGTCTAAAATTATTTTATAACTTGCAATATATTCATTTGCTAAATCAATTTGCCCTAACTCTTGCAACTCATTTATTTTTGCGTTTATTTTTTCTTCTATTTGTTGCTCTTGCATAAATTCATATACTGCTTTTGTTGTTTCTTTAACAGTTCCAAAATTACTTTTTAATTTTAATAATGGCTCTATGATTTGTTTTCTTAATCTATTTAGATATTCAATTTCTTCTTTGTTATCATCATTTATGCCATATGTAAAATCATTTTTCCACTTATTGTGCTTTATTCCCCATTTTGTACAGTAATTTTCTAATTTAAAAATATCGTCATTTTCTATGTCAGAAAATCCTATTTTTAAGTAATTGAAAACCGCTTCTTTTGAAAAGTTGTTACTGAAAATTTCAAATATTGAAAGCAAATATTGAACTATTATGTTTTGGTTCAAATCTCTTTTTTCATCTATAAAAACAGGAATATCATATTGTGCAAAAATACTTCTTATTAAACTTGAATATGTATCAATATTTCTTGTAATCACTGAAATATCTTTATATCTTAATTTTTTATCTCTTACAAGTTTAGTAATTTGTTTTGCGACATTTTCAATTTCTGAATATTGATTTTTAGCCAAAAATAGTTTGATATTTTCTACTTTTTTATCATATTTTTTTGTTCTATTATTAAAAATATTTTCCTCTAAATATTGTAATTCTTCAGTTTTAAAACGTGGCAAATTAGTTAGATGTATAGGTTCTTCTAACTTTAGTTTTTCTTCTTTTACCATATTCATTATTTTAGAAACTGTAACTTTATTTGGATAAAATATATCTGTGTCTGGTTTTAGGCTTGGCTCTAAACTATCTGTGCATACTGTTATTGTAACCTGTTTTGCAAGTTTAATGAATTTTTTCAGAACTTCATATTCTTGGTATGTAAAACCAGAAAATTCATCTATATAAATAAGGCTATCTTTAACAATGTCAGTATCTTCAATAATATTGCTTAATATTGTTAATAAGTCTGTGTCTTCAATATATTCACCTTGCAATTTTTGCTCAAAATTGCTGTAAATTAAAAACATATCATTCAATTTTGTTTTTAAATATTGGTCATCTGTTTTATCAATTTCTTGTTTTAAATCTTCTGGCAAAACACCATGCTTTTTAAACTCAGTAATTGCAGTCATTGATAAATCAATATTTTCGTCAGATTTACTCAAAAATTTTAGATTGCTTTTATTTTCATTTAATATTGAATAAATAAGCATTGACTTACCACATTTTGTTAATTGAGTTTCTGTGTTTCCACCTAATTCTTGTAATACCCTGTGTGCCATTCGTGAAATTGTTAGCACTTCTGCATTTATTACGGCTTTTGTGTCAATTGCATCCATCAACTTTTTTTCGGCTGTAAACGAGAATTGCTCTGGTGTTATTATATATATTTTCTTTTCTGTTTTTACAAGTTTTGCTATTTCTTTAAAGCAGTATTCACTTTTACCGCTACCTGATTTTCCATAAATTATTCGTAAACTCATTTTATCTCCATTTCTAAAAAATCGGGATTGGGGGACGGGTCTTCAATCCCGTTTTTATTTTTTCGGGATTGAAGACCCGTCCCCCAATCCCGATTTTTTCGTTAATTTTCTCTCCTCCAATAAAATAAATATTGTTGTGCAAGACCTTTCAAATCCCCAAATTTTTCTTCAGCCAATTTTTCTATTTTTGCTTTACTAACTTTAGTCTCATCATTTTCTTTAATGTACAAATCATTCATAACCCTTCTAACCCATACATCAATTGGAAAAACATCAAACCTTTTTAAATCTGAAAATAGTAATATGCAGTCTGCAACTTTTGGTCCAACTCCAGAAAGTTTTAATAGTTCATTTCTTACCTCTTGGGTGTTTGGATTTTTTCTTAATTTTTCTAAATCGACTTCTTTGTTTAATATCATTTGTGTTGTTTCATATAATCGAATATCTCTAAAACCTAGTCCAAGATTTCTAAATTCCTGAACAGTCACATCTTTTAGTTGATCTGGTGTTGGAAATGTATAGTATTTTTTTTCATTCCATTCAATTTCATTTCCATATTTTTGTGATATTCTTTCTATTATTCCTTTGATTCTTGGAATGTTGTTGTTTGCTGATATTATAAATGATATTATTGTTTCCCATAAATCTTGGTTTAAAATTCTTATTCCTTTTCCATATTCTATACTTGTCTTTAAGTATTCGTCTATATTTTCTAATTGACTTTTTATTTTTTCATAATCTCTTTTTAAATCAAAATATTTTTCTACAATTCCTTGAAGATTTCCGTCACACTTTCCTGTAATTGTAATTATTTCTTTTGTTTTATTTATTTCTTTTTCTCCATTCATTTCTTTGCAAATCTTTTTTTCTTTTTTTACTTGTATTACACCGTTTTTTATAACTCCTATGTAACTTCCGTCTTCTTGCTCATTCCATCTAAAGCATTGTCCACATTCGAATATGTCTTTTAATTCAAATGAGTTTTGATTTTCTATTATATATTTTTGTTCTTTCATATTAATCTCAACCTTTTATTTTTAATATATTATACTTTATTGCTTATTTCTATCATATAAATTTTTTCTAAAAATACATTTATATTATAACATATAAATATCTATAAAATCTATTTTATATAAAAAAATAATATTGTTTTATAATTAATATAATCTATTTTACGTAATAATTTAAAAAAATCCTTGTATTTTCTTTATGTATGTGTTACACTACACTTATGACCTAGGAGGTGAATTAAGTGGAATCTAAAGATGAATTGACATCTAATTTAATTGTTCTCTTAAACAGAATTAAAACATTTTCTTGTCCTGAATACAAAGATGTTTATACAAAATCTTATTTTGAAGAAGTAGTAAAACCTATTATTACAAACCCTGAAAATACTTATTCATTTATTTTTGGTGATTTTAATAAGCTTGGTGTTATAAATGATGTTCATGGTCATGATTTTGGAAATAGAGTTTTAGAAATTGCAATGAGAATTATTAAGAAAAGCCTTCCTAATGACTCTTTAATTGTTAGGGCTGGTGGAGATGAAATATATATAGTATTACCTAATTCTAATAAAGAAATTGCAGATAAATATATTGCGAAAATAAATAACAACTTACAACAAAATGCTGTTACTATAAGTGGTCTATCAATAGAGCTTGCTTCATCTGATTCTACTTATGGGGATATTGATAGCCTAATTAAAATTACTGATAATGAAGTAAATAATATAAAATCAGCTCGTAAAGAATCTAATTCTCCAGCCGATATTTTAACAGATGATTTTCTTGATTTACAAATACCAAAGTCTGTTTCTTCTCAAGAAAAATATTCTTGGAATGAATTAAATGATTTTATTAATATATCAATTTATGAATTTTTAAAGAACTTTAGGCCATCTAAGAATTTTGAATTTAAGCCACAACAAATTGTTGACTCTGCTGATTTTGTAACAAATTCTTTTTTATGTTTGTTAAATGATAAATTAGATAATCAGTTACCAAAAAACTTTGAGTCATTAATGAAAAATGATTATCCTTATTCACCAAATTATGATAATATTATTAACAATAAAAACAAAAAAAATAATTTATCTATTGATGATGCTAGATTAATAAATGCTTTAATGGTTAGGAAAAAAGGATTTTATGATTTAAATGATTTTTCAGAAGATGAACTAAGAAAACTACTTCATAGCTCTGAAAATTTACTTGATCAATTAACAAAAGATCATACAGGACTTTTAAATAAGTATTATTTTAGACTTTCTTTGGCCCAACAAATATGTAATAGTAATGAAAAATATTCTGCATCATATGTTTCTTTTTCTGGTTTAAAGTTGTCTAATACTGCATATGACCATAGTTTTAGTGACTATAGATTAGATAAATCAAATAAACTTTTAATTGATGAAACAAGTAAATTATTAAATTATACAAATACAGCTTTTGACTTTAATTCTGGAAATATTTACATGATAAGCCAAGGTGGAGGTAATTATTTATATTTATATCCTAAATCTATGTCAAAAGATATTAAACCTAAAATATCATCTATTGTTAATAAAATAAATGATAAAGTTAATATAAAAGATCCTAACAGTAATCTAGAAACATCTTATTACTCTATGAGTGATACAGAATCACTCCCAACGTCTAATTCTAAACAACTTATACGTTACATTAGAGCTCTAAAGGAAGAAACTAATTCTAATAAAAATTCTTTTAAAAGAAATTTATTTAAAAGTGCTGATGCGTATTTTGCTTTTAGAAAATCTATGAGTAATTGTGTGGATTATTATATAGAAAATATTGATAATTCTGGAACTGACCTTAATAAAACTGTTCAATTTATGAGAAATGTTTATACTTCTTTTTTGAATCAAGAAGTTCTTCATAATGATAATCGTAAAGATATGCCTAAAACTGGCTTTATTGCTTACAAAGAGGAACAAGATGACAATCCGGAATATAATTCGGGAATAGAACATTAATTAAAATAGATTTTAAAAAAGGAACAAATCTAAAACCACAGATTTGTTCTTTTATTTTTTAAACCCTAGACCTACAACCTCTCTTGCATTTGCAATTATTATAAAACTCTGCGGATCTATCTTTTTTGCAGTTTGTTTTACCTTAGAAACATCTCCTCTTGACGCTGCACATAAAAGTACTAATTTTTGTTCATCTTTATACATTCCCTTTCCATAAAGCCCTGTTGTGCCCTTTCCTATTTTTTCTCCGATAACTTCTGCAATTTCTTCATTTCTATCAGAAATTATGATAACAAGTTTTGTAAAATAAATACCTTCAAATATTATATCTATCATTTTTCCCATCAAATATATTGCAATTGCAGAATATAAGCCTATTTCAATTTCTTTAAAAAATAACATATTTAAACCTACAATTATTACATCTACTAATATTATTACATTTCCAGTTCTTATATTGGGATTATATTTTTTTACTAGCATACTTATTAAATCTGAACCGCCTGTCGATGAATTTGCTTTTAAGATTATTGCTGTGCCTAATCCTATTATAATTCCTCCATAAATACATGCTAAAAATCTGTCTTGAGTTAATGGTGTTATTTTATCTAATAGGTCAATTGCAAAAGAAAATGTTACCGTTCCTACAAATGACCTTATTACAAATCCTTTTCCTAATTTGTATGCCGAAAATATAAATAATGGTACATTTATTGCAAGTATTGTTGTTCCCATTGGTATATCTAAAAAATAGTATAAAATTGTCGCTATACCTGCGAACCCTCCTGATGATAGTTGATTTGGTAATAAAAATAATGATGTTGCTATTGCCATTATTATTGCTCCAACTATTGTTTCTATCATTTCTATTGAAAATTGTCTTACTCTTTTTTTGCTTATTTCCATAAAAAAAATCACCTTTATTACTATTATGGTAATTTTGGTGATTTTTATGTGATTATTCTAAAAAATCATTATATGTTTTTGTAATCTCAATTTTTGATTTTCCTTGTTTTACATTTTTGTCTTGTTTTACTTTTAAATCAACTTCATATAGATCTTGTAGTTTCTTAATATTTTCTCTTTTATGTCCAATTACATTATTTGCATCTATTGGATTTACAGTAACTTCTACTTCTTTTACTTTTACATTTAATTTTTTTATTTTCTCAACAATGGCATCATACCACAAACCAGACTCAACTAATTGTCTAAATGCTGGATGGAATGGGCCTGCAACGACTTCACTTTGATTACTTCCTGGCTCACATATTTCTTCAGTATTTTGTAGTCCAACTCTTATTATATCAATTTTTTTATCATTGAACATTCTTACCAATTGTTTGCAAGTTTCAACTGCTTGTACTACTGATAATGGCTCATATGTTCCATCATTATATTCTTTTTCCAGTTTTGTTACTTTAATAACAAGCACTGGGTATATTCTTATCATTTTAGGTTTTAATTTGATTAAAGCTTTTGCAGTGTTAATTTCATCTATTCTACTACTTTCTGGTAATCCTACCATCATTTGATGTCCTAAATTGAAGCCATACCATCTGATCAACTTTGATGCTTTTACTACATCTTTAAATGTATGCCCTCTATTAGCTCTACCTAAAATATAATCATTTGCTGATTGTACACCAAGTTCTATAGTTTTTACTTTATATTTTTTTAGCCTTTTCAAAATCTCTTTGTTGATGTAATCTGGTCTTGTAGATATTCGTATGCTATCAACTTGTCCATTTTTTATGTATTCATATGCAATTTGTAATAATTCTTCTTGCTGTTTTACATCTATTCCTGTAAAACTTCCACCAAAAAATGCAATTTCTTTTTTTGCGTCTTTATCTTTTATATTTTCTAAAAAATACTCTATTGTTTTTTTTGCATCTTCTTTTGTTAGATTCTTTTTTTGTCCGCTTATCGATTTCTGATTACAAAATATACAATCATTTGGACATCCCAAATGTGGTACAAATACTGGAATTACATATTCTTTACTCATATTTTCTCCATTCTTTCTTTAAATTTTTAGAATTTGTTAATTAATACACAAATCAATTATTTCAATTTTGAGTTTTTAGTTTTTATTTTCCAACGCTTTTTTTGCAGCTTGCATCTCAGCTTCTTTTTTGCTCTTTCCTTTTCCTGTAGCAAGAACTTTACCATTTAAAGCAACCTCTGCTTCAAATGATTTGTTGTGATCTGGTCCTGATTCTTTTATAATTATATATTCTATTTTTACATCTCCATTTTTTTGCAATTCTTCTTGTAATACTGTCTTATAATCTTTTTCTCCTACATGTTTTGTTGCAACTTCTATTTCAGCTTTTAAATTTTCTATAATGAATCTTTTTGCAGGTTCTAATCCACCATCTATAAATATCGCTGCTATAACTGCTTCTACACTATCTGCCAATATTGCTGGTCTTTTATTTCCACTTGATTTTATTTCTGATTTTCCTAAATACAAAAATTTTCCAAAGTTATGTGCTACAGCTACTTTATGTAGGCTTTTTTCACATACTACTGTTGCTCTAACTTTTGTTAATTGTCCTTCTTTTAAATTTAGATATTTATTGTACATATATTCGCTTGATACAAATTCTAGGATGCTGTCTCCCAAAAATTCTAGTTTTTCATTGCTTTGTACTCCATGTTCATATGCATATGATGTGTGTGTTAATGCGTTTTGTAATAATTCTATATTTTTAAATTTATATCCTATATTTTTTTCTAGTTCTTCTAAGTTCTTTTTTTCCAATTTATCGCATCCCTTTCTTCAGGTTTAGCTTTTAGCTGTTCCTGTATGTATATATTATATAACATTTTACAAATTTTTCAAGTAATTTCGAGGTATTTTGCTTATAAATTCACCATTCTTCTTTTTTCGACATAAAATATACTAGCCCAAATCTATGAGGTGATTAATGTGAAAAAAATAAAAAAAGGAGATATTGTTGCTAGAAAATCATATGGAAAAGATATTGTATTCTATGTAAAAAGAATAATTAAAACTTCTCCTGAGAATATTGCTATACTTTGCGGACTCTATGAACGAATTGAAGCAGATAGTAAATTAGCAGATTTAGAGTTATTAGACAGTGTTCAATTACAAAACATAACCAAAATCCAAGAAAATAAACTAAATGCAAGAATAGACAAAAAAAATAAAGACTATAGATTCAATTTTTTTGAGAACGAACAGCAATTAAGAGAAAGAATTATTACAGGTAAAATTTTGCATCTAGATGGTGATAGAAGATACTCTCAAAAATCTTACAACTATTATAAAAAAATGGGACTAAATGCAATTGTAAAAAATATTCCCGAATATAAGCAATCTCGTGTTGTCTATAAATTACTTAAAATCTATCAACCTGATATTCTGATAATAACTGGACATGATGGTATGATTAAAAGAGGTTCTAATTTTAACGATATTTATAATTATAGAAATTCTAGACATTTTATAAATACAGTTAAAGAAGCTAGAAAATATGACAAAGATAATAATAGAGAAACTGTAATTTTTGCTGGTGCTTGCCAAAGTTATTTTGAAGCTATTATGATGGCCGGTGCAAATTTTGCTTCTTCACCTGCAAGAATTTTAATTGATTTTTTAGATCCTCTAATAATTGCAGAAAAAGTTGCTACCACCGAAAGATATAAATTTATAACTGTTGATGATGTTACTAGAGAAATTCGAGATGGAAAAAAAGGCATTGGTGGCATTGGTTCTAATGGTCGAATGACAGTTATGTAACATAAATGTAATCTAAATGTAATATTCTACATTTTATATCTTGTTTTGCTTGATATATCAGCAAAATCAAGTCTTTTGTGCAAACAAAGTTTTTTTGACAATTTTCGCAAAAAATGCTATAATCAAGCCATCTTAAGGGAGTAGGTGATAGCATGATTTGTAAAACAGATATATCAAATCTAAAAACTGACATCTTGGAGAAAGTGGGTCAAAAGATAATAGTAAAGGGTTCTCTTGGTAGAAGTAGAACATTTGCAAAAGAGGCAACAATAGAAAAAGCATATCCTAATATTTTTGTTGTTAGATATGAAGAAAATAATAGAAATGTAACTTACAGTTATACTGATGTTTTAACTAGAACTGTTGAAGTTGATGTTTATGATGGTGAGGCTTATAGTCCTTTAATTCCACCACCAGTTGAAACAAAAAGAAAGAAAGCTGAAGTTTTATTATAATTTATACTTTAAATAGCACATTTTTGTATGTGCTATTTTTATTTTGAGTTATGTTTTTTTGAGTTATTTTTCTTTTGGATTTCATTTCATTATCTTATCCCTCTTTTAGATGACTGTATTTTAATTTTGTTGCCATTCCTCCTCTTATGTGTCTTTCAGCTTTATTCTCGTCTAGTATTATTCTAACTTGCATTGCTAAACTTGGGTTTATTTTTTTTAATCTTTCTGATACGTCTTTGTGCACTGTACTTTTACTTATTCCAAATTTTTTGGCTGCTCCTCTTACTGTGTCTTTCGAATCTATTATATATCGTGCTAGTTCTATTGCACGTTCGTCTATTGATATACCTTTCATAAAGCTAACCCCCATATGAATACTTTTGTTTAATTGTATTCGTGTGGGGGTTGTATTAGAACTTTGTTTTAATCTTATCCTTTAAATTAATCTTTTAAACTTCCTATAGGCACTGCATAAGCTCCATCTTCCCTTTTATATACATATTTTCTGTTGTAGTTAATATCATTAAAAATGATTGGCTTTTCATTATAAATATGCGATATATTCTAATTCTAATTCGTTATTTCAATAATTTTCGGCAATTTGTGGCATATTTTTTCGGTAATTTGTAATTTATATATTTTATAATATTATCTATATTTTCTTCTTCATAACTCGCTTTTTTGCTATCACGTATTTTATCACAGATTTTGAACAATTCAAATGACTTTATTCCATTTAATTTCTTTATTCTAGTTTCTGATAAATATACATTCGATAATTTTTATTATATGTATCTACGTCAAATCCAAAAAACTTTAAATTCTCTTTATATCTTTGTTTTAATTTATCAGCAATTTGAATACCTTCAGGATCTAAATCCCCAGAATAGCAGATTTTATATCCCTTTTTCACAAACATATCAAGTAATATTAGTCCAGATAATTTAACTTGGCCATATGTGCATACAAGTGGAAAATCTTTTTTGTTGCATTTTTCAGAAACTTCCATTGTATCATTCCTTTATTTTTAATTTTAATTTTTTAAAATTTGGTTTCAGTTGGTTAACATATTCAACCAACTGATTTTTTAATTATTTATGTTGTTGCTAATATACTTTTGTTGTCCGCTACTTGGCTTGTCAGGTATTGTCATTCTTAATAATCCATTTTTTACAAGTGGTTTTATATAATCTCTTCTAAATGCTGAGGCACTTTTATAATTTAGCTCTGTAATTATTTCTTTTACACTTTTAGGTTCTTTACATATCAATAATATTTTATTAATATTTTTTAATTTTCTATCTTGTATCTTTTTATCCTGTATCTTTTTATCCTGTATCTTTTTGTCCTGTATCTTTTTATCTGTTTTTAGTTCAGATGGATATAATTCCGGATATTCTCCATTATAAAATGTAACAACAAAGTCTTCTCTTTCATTTGAAAATATCGGTTGAGGTAAGTTTGCTTCTTTCATTTTTTTATTCATAGTAGATATCCCTGTATGTCTATTTTCTAGTATTCCACCTAAAGTTTCCAATAATTTTACAATTGTTTCATTTCTTACTTCCATTGCTTTTCTGGTTTGTAATAATTCAATTGTATTTGAACCATATAGATTTCCTACGTTTCTGAATTCAATTCTGTCTTTGTATACTGTTACCATACTATATACTCCAGTTTTAAACGAACTATAATCTCTGTGAATTATCATATTTGAAACTGCCTCTCGAAGTGCATCTTTAGGATATTGTGTTATGTCTGTTCTTAAACCCGTTTTGTCACTGATTATAACTTTAACTTTCATATTTCTGTTTAGAAATGCTATTGTTTCTTCATACATTTCATTTATATTTCCTTCAATCCTTTTATTGTCATCAAATCTTTGACCATCATCTCCTAAATCTGCAATTTCAAATCCAGGTATGGCAATTGCAGCGACAAACCACTGAGGAAAGAATTTTTGTGGGTAAATTCCAAATACCATTATTCCTGCAACAGTTGGAAAAATTCTATCTTCTACTTCTGTCAAAACACCATAATTCAATAAGATGTCCTCATCACTAAATTCAGCAAATTTTGGCTTGTCTATCTTTGCATTTTCTATAAATTTTTTTAATAATTTTTCGTCTAAATCTTTCATAGTTGCTTTTACAACTGGCATTAAATCATCTTTAACGTTTTCTCTATATGAAATACATTTATATATTTCATATTCTGTCATGTTGTCATCTCTATCACCAACTCTTACATATGAACCATTATGCATTCCTTTTGGTTTATAATAGCATGGCTTATTTCTTTGATTTAATGCATCTATCCTAACTGCAACTATATTTTTGTTGTTTATATTCACTATATTTATTTTTGGTCTTATAACTGGTTCAAACTCTGTACTACACAAATTTGTAATATTTTTTTGCAAGTCATTTGCATCATAAACTCCAACTATTTCAAAAGTAGTTTTATTTTTATTTTTTTTCTCTTCAACTCCAAACAATATAATTCCACCAATTGTGTTCGAAAAGCTAGAAATAGTATCATAATATTTCTCTGGTTTTCCAGCTTTTGCTGTTTTTGTCTCGATACATATTGTTTCATTTTGTTTTTCATTTAGTTCTTGTATCATTTCTAAAATTTTTTCTCTATTCATCCTAGAAATCTCCTCTATTAATATTTTTAATAATTTTACCATATTTTTTAAATTTATTCTATACTCATTTTGAATCTCACTTTAAATTTAGCAAATATTTTCCATTACATATTTTTTTCAATATATTTAATGAAATAAGTTCTTTATAAATTATGCAAATACTTGATGCTGTAGCTCCTAATGCTTTTGCCACATCCCTTTGTGTTCTTATAACTTCTTTGTTTTCATTTGCAATCAAACATAAATAAATTAGTACCTTGCATTGCTTTGTTTTAAATTTTTTTAACACTTTCAAAAGTGTTCTTTTCTCTGTTATTATAGCATTACATCCTTGCATTTTAAGCTTTTGTAACGCTTTATATGCACATTTATGTGCTTTCTTATTCTGGTCTCTTGGAATCCATTGTACTGAAAATTCTTTATTATATGTGTTTGCTTTAACTAAAATCCTTCTATATGTTTCTTTTATTTTGTTATATAATTTAATATCTTGTTTGAATACTCTTCCATTAGGACTTTCCAGAATTTGTTTTGCTCCAGAACAGTCTGTTTTTATCATAATTTTTTTGTTATTAATTTGCTTTATTAAATTACTTTCTATTACGTTCATTGCCTGAAATATAGCAAATATTTCACTTTCTGTTGAGTTTTCTATTTTTTTCTTGCATTGTTTTGAAAATGTTTTTATTATTTTATTATTTTGAATAATTACTATTCCATATGTCGCAAGATTTATATTACTGTCAAAACTAGCATCTGTGTATATTTCACATATATTTTGTGTTTCTATGTTTCTCTCTCCTTTTTATATAACTTCGTAGTTTATCTCGAACTTTTGTTTGATTATACTATCTAACTTTTAGTTTGTCAATACCTTTTTGGATTTTATTTTAATTATATCAATATAAAAAGTTACAATTCTCAATCTCAAATATGAATTTTAACGCAAAAAATGCGATACATCAGCTATTCTGCTGTATCACATTTTATAAATTTGATAATATTATTACTTGATATCTTTATATTTAAAATACTTATTATAAGAAATTATTGCTATAATAATTATAGACACTATACTAATTAAATAAATCTTATTTTCCCCTGTAAATGGTAATTTTCCCTGTGCAGTTGTGTTATCATTTGTATTTTGGAATTCTATTAAGTTATTTTTTTCTTCTTTATTTGAATTTTCATTATTTTTTGAATCATCAACTACATCATCTTCTTTTTTAGTATCTTCTTCTGTCTTTGTTCCTGTTACAGTATAAATTCCTTCGTCATAATATGTCCCTTCTGTTGTTACTAATTTTATCCATATTGTATAAGGTTGTTTTCCAGTAAATTCTTTTGTATCTATTGAAATATTGTTATCTGTCGTTTTTACCCAGTTATTTTCAATATACATAGGTGTTAATTCATTTATTTTATTATTTGTCTCTGTAGCCATGTTGTTATATTCATCAACTTTATCATTATATTCTTTCATTTTATCTTGATAATTATTTTTTGATGTTTCATAATCTGCTTTTAGTTTTTCCTTTTCCGTTTCAGTTAGAGATGTATTTTTTAGTCCTTCAGCGTATGCATCATATGCTGTATTATATTTTTCTTTTAGTGGCTTAACTTCTGTTTCTAATGTTTTATATTCTTCTTTCAATTTTGCCAATTTATTTTTACCTTCTGCCTCAACTTGATTTATTTGAGAATATGTTGAATTGTCTATTTTTACTGCCTGAAAGTATAAGGTATAGTCTGTTACTGTATTTTTTATTGTAACGGTTCCACTGTCTCCTAATATCATCATTGGTAATGATATTAAAGATTCTGGATCCAAGTCTACATTATGCGCTTTTATTGTTTTTAGTGGTGTTAATGCTATTAATAACATTATTAATAATATTAATGCTATTTTATTTTTTTTCATAATCATATACTTTTTCTCCTCTTTTGCATGATTTCAATTATCCATTTAGTTCTTTTGTTATTTTTGAATTTTCTTTAATTGCTGGCACTGATATAACAAAAAATAGTATAAGAAAGACAATTGTTAAAAGTATTCCAACTGTTTCTTGATATCTCATAAGTGCAAGTGATTCAAATAATGCAACCATTATTGCATATATTTTTCTTAGGTTTTTTGTAAGTATATTTTTTTGTTCTTCATTTGCTTTTTCTTTCATTTTTTTAGAAAGTAAAATATCTGGTTTTGCTAAACTTACAATAATTATTATAATTAAAATTAAATCAATCATTGTTCTTCTCCTTTCTTATTTTTATTTTACTTTATCATATTAAACTTTATTTTTCAAGTATTTTTGGAAAATTCTTTAGATATATATTAATAAGTTTTAATGGTATTAAGTTATATAAATTTTATCTTTATAATTTATATATAATTAATTTTTATATTATATTTTTATAAAAAGAATGGAGATGATTTTATGACTTCTATGGAATTGGTTGGACTTAATACTAAATGGTATAGATATAAAAATAAATGGACACAAGAACAGTATGCTAATAAAACAAAATTTAAAATGGCATATATAAGTGTTATCGAAACTGGTAATGCCAATTTGACTTGTAAAAATATTGATTTTATTGCTAAATCTTTTCGCATAAAACCTGATTTGCTTTTTAATGAAGAGACTGCAAAATTAGCTAAAAAGTTACCTGTTAGAGTTGATATGTATAATAAAAATCTCATGAAGTAATCATGATATTTTTATTATACTTGCTCTTTTAATAATTCCAATGCTTTTTTTCTTGCGCTAATTTGATTTTTTTCTTGCATTTCCTTATTTTTCCATTTTATTGACATAATGTTGATTTTAAAACAATTCTGTGTTATAATAATCTTTGTTGAAACATATAAATGTAATTTTTAGTTTAAGGAGGAAAAACATCTATGAGAAAAAATTACGGTGAAACTGCTGCCAATTGGTGGGCAGAAAAAATAGAGGAGTATAACTTGGGGGTTGAACCTAACATTTTAGATGCATTTCGGAAAGTTTTATCATGGAAAATTGATAATGCAGTTTCAAAATATGCACATATAGAACTTTCAAGTTATAAGCCTGGGCAATACAAGAAAAATTTTGAAATACTTGATAACATTGCCAATAGTGTGGGGCTAAATGCTAATATTCCTAATGGATATGAAATGAGCATCGCATATGATACAGGTATTTGTATTTATGATGCTTCAGGTATGTTAGTACCTCTAAAATAAATTTCATTGAGGTGTGTTTGTTAAACACACCTCCTTTACTTTATAAAAATAAAATTATATAATATAGGAAACCAGAATTAAGATTTTGTATGCAGTACAAACTGCTACAAAATCTAATTTCTGCCATATTTATCTTCTACAGAAAGTTATCATACTATGATAACTTTCATAGAATATAAAAAAATTTGAAAGGATACAAAAATGATAAGAATAAGTAATATAAAAATATACAAAGACATAACAGACGAAGAAGTTTTGCAAACAGCAATTAAAAAATATAAAATTAAAGAAGAAAATATTATTGAATGGCACATTTCAAAAAAATCAATAGATGCACGAAAAAAAGATGATGTGCATTATACATATTCTATTGACATGTGTATAAAGAATGAGGAAAAATACTTAAAAAATAAAGATATTTCCTTAATTAAAAATTTGAGTCAACCACAATTTGAATTAAATTTAAATAAATCTGTTAGACCTGTAATAGTCGGTGCAGGTCCAAGTGGTTTATTTGCAGCTTTGACTTTTGTTAAGTATGGATACAAGCCAATTGTTATAGAACAAGGTGAGCAGGTTGAAAATCGTAAAAAAACTGTTGATAATTTTATAAATAATGGTATTTTGAACACTAATTCTAATGTCCAATTTGGTGAAGGTGGTGCTGGTACTTTTTCTGATGGAAAACTTACATCTGGTATAAATTCGCCTTATTGTAAAACTGTTTTAGAAGAGTTTGTTAAATTTGGTGCACCTGAACAAATTTTGTATTTAACTAAACCACATATTGGTACAGATAATTTAGTAAATATTATTAAAAATATTAGAAATTATATTATTGCTCAAGGTGGAACTTTCTTATTTAATACAAAATTTATTGATTTGGAAACTACTAACAGTTCTGTTTCTAAAGTTATTGTTAATCATTTAGATACTGATGCAACAGAAAAAATCGATGCAAATGTTGTTATACTTGCAATTGGTCATAGTTCAAGAGATACATTTAAAAAAGTTTATGAAAAGGGTCTGTTGTTAGAACCAAAAAACTTTTCTGTTGGTGTTAGAATTGAACATTTACAAAGTGAAATAAATAAGGCTCAATATGGAACTTTGACAAAATTAAAACTGCCTTCTGCTGATTACAAACTTGCATATCATGATCCTTCTGGACGTTCTTGCTATACATTTTGCATGTGTCCAGGTGGTACTGTTATGCCATCTTCAAGTGAAGAAAAAACTATTGTAACTAATGGTATGAGTTACTTTGCTCGTAATGGCAGAAATGCGAATTCTGCTGTTTTGGTTAATGTAACTCCTGAAGATTTTAAAGATTGCAAAAATCCTTTATCTGGTATTGATTTTCAAAAAGATTTGGAAGAAAAGGCCTTTATCCTTGGTGGTTCAAATTATTTTGCTCCAATACAAAGGTTTGAAGATTTTGATAAAAATATAAAAAGTACCTTTATAGGTACTGTTGAGCCATCTTATAAACCTGGTGTTACTTTATCTAATTTAAATGATATTATGCCTGAATTTGTTTCAACAACTTTGAAAGATGGTATTAAATTTTTTGATACTAGATTACATGGTTTTGCAAATCCAGATAGTATCTTAACTGGTATGGAAACTCGTAGTTCTTCTCCTGTAAGAATTTTAAGGGATGAAAATTTAGTTTCTAATATCCGCGGAATTTACCCTTGTGGTGAAGGTGCTGGTTATGCTGGTGGTATAATGTCTGCTGCTGTTGATGGTATTAAGTGTGCAATTTCTGCAATTGCAAGAAAAAATTTTTAATTTAAAATTTTCTCTAACGTTTTTACTAGATAATCTACATCGTCTTTGGTGTTAAAATCTCCAAATGTGAATCGTATTGCACCTTTTGCTAATTCACTTGGCAAACCTATTGCAGTTAGTACATGTGATGGACTATTATCTCCTGATGAGCAGGCGGAACCTCCTGATGCACAAATCCCCATCTCATCCAATTTATACAATATTTCTGTTGCATTTTGTCCTTCAAAACTAATATTTATATTTCCTGGTAATCGTTTTTCCATTGTTCCATTTATATGGATATTGGGAAAACTTTTTTTCATTTTTTCTAGACAATAATTTCTTAAAGTTTGTAGTTTATTTTGATATTTTTCCATGTTCTTCTCTGCTATTTTACAGGCTTTTCCTAGTGCAACTATTTCTGCAACATTTTCTGTTCCAGACCTTTTATTTTTTTCTTGATGTCCTCCATCCATAAAACGTTCAAACTCAATTTCCTTCTTTACATATAACGCCCCTATTCCCTTTGGTGCATATATTTTATGTCCTGATAAAGAAAGCATATCTATATCCATTTTTTGTACATCTATTGGGATATTTCCACATGCCTGAACCGCATCTGTATGAAATATTATCCCATTTTTGTGTGCAATTTTTGCAATTTCTTCTATTGGTTCTATTGTTCCAATTTCGTTATTTGCAAACATTATGCTTATCAAAATTGTATCTGGTCTTATTGAATTTTCTAATGTTCCTAAATTTACAAATCCATCTTTGTCCACATCTAAATATGTTACTTCAAAGCCTTTGTTCTCCAAGTTTTGGCAACTATGTAAAATTGCTGGATGTTCAATTTTTGATGTTATAATGTGCTTACCTTTATTTTGATTTGCATATGCTATTCCTTTTAATGCTGTATTGTCACTTTCAGACCCACAACTTGTAAAATATATTTCTTCTGGTTTGCAATTTATTAATGAAGATACTCTTTTTCTTGCTTCTTCTATAGCTCTTTTTGATTTCCTTCCTATGCTATATAATGATGATGGATTTCCATATTCTCGGCTTAGGTATGGGAACATTTCGGTTAGAACCTCTTCTTTTATTCTTGTTGTTGCACTGTTATCAAAATACCTGACTTCCATAAATTTTCCTCTTTTCTTTTACACAATAAATTTGTATATTATATTCAAATTTATTGTATATGATACTTCTAAAATTTAATATTAAATAGCATTTATCATATCTTTAATTTTATCAATTTGATTTATAGTTTGTCTGTATCCATATTTATAACAAGCATCCAATTTTTCAGTTTCCAACAAACCTGTTTTATCAGTTTGAATAGTCAAAACCATATCACTATTACTAATATTTTCCTCTGATATTTTATTTCCCATAATATCAATAGTTCTCATAACAATATCCATAATATTGCTACTTTCCTCAATATCATCTGCCTTAAAATTAACCGTCAACATTTTATCCGCCCCCTGATGTCTAACTTCAATTGTTGGAAAATTGTCTAATATTCCACCATCCAAAAATTTATGTTCATTATACTCACACGGACTAAAAAATACTGGAAAACTGCAACTTGCTCTAATTGCTTTGCCAATTCCGATGTTATTTATATATTCTGTATTTGAACAAGTTTTTTCAGGTATATTGTTTGTAATCACATATTTTTTTGAATTTTGTACATCAACTGTTGGAATTACAATCGGCATTTTTATATCTGATATTGTTTTAATTCCTTTTCGTGCTGCAATGTTGTTAAAGCACTCTTCTATTTCTTCGCCAGAATAAAAACCTTGAAAACTTGCTTTTTTATTTGCCATAAAGCTTCCTATGTTTGTTACTTTTGATATTGTATTTTGATTTACTAAATCTTTTGCATATTTTTTGAACAATATGTAAATATAATATGGTGAATATCCCATTGCATATAATGTTGCAATTATACTTCCTGAACTTGTACCTCCTATTGCATCTATCTTTATATCATTTTCTTCTAATGCTTTAAGAACTCCAGCATGTGCTATTCCTCTTATACCGCCTCCTGATAATGCTAAACCTAATTTCATTTTATCACTTTTCCTTTCAAATTTGGTGCATTTTATTCCCTTATACACATTTTCTATTTGGTGTTTTTTTAGAAATTATTTTTATTATTTACTATTTTTTATGATTTTAAACTTCTTTTTGTTACAGATGCTTAAATTAAAGTAAGCTAAAATAAAACAAAAGCACCCTTATTAAACTATATGTCTAATAAGGATGCCCCCACTTTATTTTGTATAATAAACTTCACCGCTTCCATATGTAACTTGATAATATTCACCAATAAATGTTGGATTTTTATCATTTAACTTATATCTAGGTTCTACTATAATATTTCCATTCTCATCAACTATTCCCCATTTTTTGTCCATCTCAATTCCAGCAAAGCCATATTTATTAACCTCTGTTACAGAATCATATTTGTAATCAATTACAACTTTTCCATTTTTATCTACAAATCCCCATTTTCCGTCTTTTTGATTTGCAAATATTTTGTTGTTCTCAAATAATTCTGTATTTTTAACTTCATTTCCATCTTTTGTTATATATTTAATTTCTGTATTATTGTATAATTTAATATAATCAGAATTTACTTCTATATTAGCATTTTTTAATTCGCTGATTTTTTTCATATCTTTTGTATATATTTGAATTGTATTTGTATCATTTTGTATTGTTTCTATAAGATTTGTTCCCTCAATTCTTTGTATAGAATTATATTCAAAATTGATTTTTGTTTCGTCATTACTGTTTATAACTCCTAGTTTTCCATCTTCGTTACATGCTGTAAAATAATTATCAAATAAATATTCTATATATATATACTTATTTTTTGTAATTTTTTTATCATTTTGATATATTTCATAATTTGTCTTACCATTTGCTGTGTCAATCTGAATTTTATAATCTGTAGAGTCTACATCTATTATTGCTATACTAGATTCTATTCCTGCTTCATTTCCATTTGTATCAAATACTTTTTCATTTTCGTCAGCAGTTGTTGCATATAAATATTCCCCTGAAGTTCCTATTTGCTTGTATTCAAATGGTATTATTTCTTTGCCTCCAATAGTAAATGCCCCATAATTTTTTCCTTTTAATGCTGTTATCGTGTCGTTATTTTCATTATATACTAGTGATTGATAATCATTTTCTATAATTTTTTTTCCATCTTTTAATAGTCCGTATTTTCCATTTTCAGCACATATTATATATATTTCATCGCTATTCATATCTGTAATTCTGTATAAATCATTATATTTATTATCAATTATTTGTTTTCCATTTACTGTTACATATCCATATCTGTATCCTTCATCTGTTGTCTTCTTTACAATATATCCGTCTTTTTTATATCCTGTATCTTCTTCATAATATCTGTCTGCTTCTATTCCATCATATTGTGCTTTTACTAATGTTGCCCCTTTGATATTTATTACACCATATTTACCGTTTTTCTTTACAAGTAGTTCTCCTTCTTTAAATTGAAGTGTATCTATATCTTCATATATTGCATTTGTTATCTTTTTTCCATCTATGCTAATTATTCCGTATTTTCCATCTTTGCTATATTCTAATGTTGTTTTTTCATACATTAAATCACTCAACACATTTTTTAGTTTTAATGGTTGTATATTTTCATATTGTGTATATATTTCTTCTCCATTGTTGTTTAGCACTTTTGTATTTTCTCCTTCAAAGCATATAAATACTGCCTTTTCTGGATTTGGAATTTTTACATCATCATATTTTGCTTCAACTATTGTTTCTCCTTTTGTGTTAATAACTCCGTATTTTTCATTTTCTTTAAATACAAAGTATTGATATTCGTTTATTTGTGATATTTCATATTTTTTGTTTTCTTTTTGTATTTTGTTTACTATAAAATACACTGATACTGCTAGAATTGCAATTATTAATACTACAATTATTAAGTTTTTCTTTTTCATATTTATAATTCCCCGTATAATATGTTTATAATTTCTATAAACACATTCTTTCTTTTATATTTTACTATTTTATTATAATTGTTTTATTTATTTTTTTCAATAGCATAAAAGAAAAAATTACCTCAATGCTATTACATAGAGGTAATTTTTATTTACATACCTGTAACAGGTAGTTTTTTAACATTCTCAACTGTACGAGAAATTTCTTGTTTTGTAGTTTTTGGTTCTGGTTCTTCTTTAAAAGAATTATCTATTGTAATTGTAAATTCTTCATTAAGATTAACATTAAATTCAAATACTTCATTATTTAATTCATACCCATCTTTTGTACTAACCTCTTGAATATAATATTTTCCAGGAATTAAATTTGCAACTTCTATCTCACCATTTGAATTAGTTTTTAAATTAGAATAAATTACTTTTTTATCACTGTCTAAAATATTAAATTCAACATTTTCTAATCTTTCTTTTGTTTTTGCGTCTTGTTTTATTATTTTTACTTTAGTTTCATTTTTGTAAAATTTGTCTTCTGTTTTTCCACTTGCATCTTCATATGTAGCAGCAGTAAGTGCATAGTCTTGATATGATGCATTTGGTGCTTTTCCATATAATATTGGTTTGCTATTTATCTTTGTTTGTATTTCTATATTAAATTTATTTTCCTTTGTAAGATTTCTTATTGGTATTAAAATTTTAAATTTTTCATTTTGTGCAAATTCTGTTTTTTCATTGTTATTAATATCTGTTATTTTTATTCCTTCTGGTAGTTCTTCTTGGATTTTTGTTAATTGAACTTTATAATTTGATATTGTTGTTCCTGCTTTTATTGAATATGTTTTTGATACATATGTTTTTTCTTTGATATCTACATCAAATTGTTCTTGTTCTTTAATTATTTTTACATTGTTAGAAATTTTTGTTTCAGTACATCTTTCTGCATTGTCTAGGATTTGTTTTATTGCTCTTACTGTTCTATTCCCTGCTTCTCCTATTCCAGAATAATCATTTGGATTATTTCCATGTATATAGCAATATATTGCTTGTTTTGTTGCTGAAAACGCCTCTTCTTTATTATTGCAACCCAACTCTTGTATTGTTTTATATGGATATCCATTTATAATTATTCTCCACAATTTAACATCAGAAATAGAATCTTGAATTGAAACAGAATATGTTAAATCATCTTTTACTCCTTGTTTTGTTTTATCTAGGCAATATGCCGGATATTCTTGTCCATCTTTTAAATAATATGAGTAGTATGTTTTTACATATATTCCTTTGTATATTAATAAGCTTCCACAGTCACCACCTGAAATAATATTTGCTGAGTTTATATCTACAGCCTTTACTGAATTAATTATCAAATTTATATTAAGAACTATTATAAAAGCTATTATTGATATAATCTTTAATGTTTTTTTTATTTTTAATCTTCCTCCTTTTAAATCATACATTATTCTATTCTTTAGTTTCTTTTGCTTGTACACACCTTCTGTATTCTGGTTCATTTTCTACACATGTTATTAATGTTATTCTATTGTCTTTTGTATTTTCTAATAGGCTCCAGTCAGTATCTTTTATTATTTTGTTTTCTATTACACTATATGTTTTTTGCTCTCCATTATATTGATAAATTATTTTATCATTTTCTTTTAGTTGTTTTATATTTGCAAAATAATTAACAGCATATCCTCTATTATGTGCCGCAAGCCCTACATTACCACTTATTTTTGTTGTTTCTTCAAAGTGTCCAACAAATTTATCCATTATTTCTTTACTTGTGCCTTCAGATATTTCTGCTTCTAACGATATTTCTGGAATTGTTATTTTCCATTTGTTTTTTTCTTCTTTTGTTTCGAGGTTATTTGTTTTTGGGTTATTTTGATTTTCTACATTCTTGTCTTCTGTGTCTTGATTAAAGTTGTTAGATTTTAATTCTACTAATACAGAATCTCTTTTTAATAGAATTGATATAAGTGTACCGTAATTTATTCTATTTAAAGTAATTCTTGCATTAATTGTAATTATGAAAATTAATAGTGTTATTATAAAGCTAACAAGATTAACATATCTTGTGGTGTACCTAACCATTCATGCCTTTTCCTCCTCACTTTTTTAATTTTCGTTTTGGAATAATTTTTTCGAAAAAATTTTTTAGATTAAAGCACTTTCGTGCATTTGATTAAAATCTATATTTATAATACTACATTTTTTTGCATTTGTAAAGAACTTTTCATCGCAAAATTCGACAAAAAGAGACAAGTTAGGCTTGTCCCACTTATCTCATATCTAATTCAAAATAAAATTCAACTCCATTTTCCAAATTACGAACTCCATATTTATTATCATAATTGCTCATAATAGCTTTTACAAATGCAAGGCCTATACCAGTTCCACCATCTTCTCTATGTCTAGATTCATCTGCTTTGTAGAATCTGTTCCAAATTCTGTTTAAATTTTCTTCTGAAATATTTTTACCCGTATTAAATACTTTAATACATACCTTATTTTCTTCTGATTTTATCTCATTTGATATTTTTATATATTTTTCTCCATACATTTCTTCAACATTTTTTATTGCATTTGTCAAATAATTTGTTAAAACCTGTTCAATATAAAAGTCATCTGCAAATACTTCTATTTCTTGATTTGAATCTAATTGTATTTCTGCTTGTTTTCCTTCTACCATAACATTTGCTTTTCTTATAACTTCTTTTTCAAGTTCTACAATGTTAAATTCTTTATTGTTAAATTCTCTTTTGCCATATTCTAGCTTCATAAGTTCTAACAATTGTTTTACAAGCTTATCCATCTTATTTGTTTCGTCCAAAATAACTTCAGCATAGAATTTTCTACTTTCTTCGTCTGTATTTACATTTTCAAGTAGTCCTTCACTATAACCTTGTATCAATGCTATTGGGGTTTTTAACTCATGTGATACGTCTGATATAAATGTTTTTCTCATTTCGTCTATTTTGGATTTTTCTTCGATGTCTCTTTCTAGTTCTATGTTACTACTTCTTAATTGCTTTATTGTCTTTTCTAGCTTGTCTGACATCGTGTTTATGCTTTTGCCTAAATCATTTATTTCGTCTTTAGCATTTGTTATTTTATATTTTTGGCTAAAGTCTAAGTTTGACATTTTTTTTGCTATGTTGTTTAGTTCTAATATTGGCTCTGTGAATTTTCTTGATACTATTGATACCATAATTGATGCTATTAAAATAGTAAATCCTGCCATTAGTAATAAAAAGTTATTTGATATTTTTACGCTATCTTGTATCGATGTTACTGGAATACGAATGTATAAAAAATATCCGTTATCTAGTTTACCGGAAAGCATTATATATGATAATCCATTTTTCAAATCTTGTTGTTTTTTTATTACAAATTTATCATTTGATTCTAGCTCTTTTCCCTTGTTTGTATTAAACTTGTCTAGTATATCGTTTATATTTCCTATTACTGAAGAAAAGTTTTTATTTGTAGTATAAACATTTATACCATTATTGTCTTTTACTAAAATGTCAAAATTATTTTTTACAGATAATTTTTCCAGTTCTGATTCTATATCATTGTCTTGATTTGGGTTTTCGTAATAGTTATTTATTGTTTCATATACTGCTTTTAATGTGTTTTTTTTGTTATATAGATAGAAATTTTCTAGTGCAAAGTTGTTTACTATTATTAAAAATATTATTATTAGTAATATTGTGGAACTTAGTGTTATAAATAGTTTTACTTTTACTGATGAAAATACATCTTTTAATTTATTTAACTTCAAATTTATATCCTACACCTCTCATTGTTTTTATATATTTACCTCTTTTTCCCAATTTATGTCTTATTTTTTTTATATGACTGTCTATTGTTCTAGAATCTCCATAATAATCATAGTTCCACACATTATTTAATATTTTATCTCTAGAAAGTGCTATGTTTTCATTTTCTACTAAATATACTAATAATTCATATTCTCTTAAACTTAATTCTAATACTTTTCCATCAACTGTTACTGTTCTACCATCTTTATCTATTTCTATTCCTCCATAGTCTTTTACTTCTTTGGAATTTCCTTGTGTCCTTTTTAGTATTGCTTCTACTCTTGCTACAAGTATTTTTGGACTAAATGGTTTTGATATGTATTCGTCTACTCCTAGCTCAAATCCAAATAGTTCGTCTTGTTCTTCGCCTCTCGCTGTTAGCATTATTATTGGGACTTTTGATGTTTGTCGTATTTGTCTTAATACAGACCAGCCATCTAGTTTCGGCATCATTACATCTAATAAAATTAAACTTATTTTTTCTGAGTTTTCTTCAAATACTTGTAGTGCTTTTTCTCCGTCTTCAGCTTCTAATATGTTGTAACCTTTTGCTGCTAAAAAGTCTTTTATTAGTTTTCTCATTCTTGATTCGTCATCTACAATTAATATGCATTTGTCCATGTTTGTTCTCCTTTCGCTTCACTCATCGCCATCCTAAATTTTCTTTAAAAATTTTGTCTATCAAATCTTATGGCTTTTCATTTAGTTCTATTTTACTTTATTTTTGTGCCCTATTTGTGAATTTTAATTGTTTTTATTGTACTATATTACCATAAAAATTGCAATATATCATCATCTGTATGTGCTATCAGCACCGCTGTTTTCTTTGTTTTCCTTGCAATATCTTGTTTTCCTTGCAATTTTAAGTAGATGCTCAAAAAAGAAAGTTCCTCTATGGAACTTTCTTTTAATTTTTTACAAATACTGTTTTTGTGTCATATGCCAATTCTACATTTTCTTCTCTAAGTATTTGCATTATTTTAAAGTTTATCTTTTCTTTTTCCTCTAAAAAACTTGAATAATCTAGAGAATTAGTATAACTGCATACCAATAAGTTAATTCCATTATCTGTTATATTATCAAATCTAACAATAATAGTCTCATCAATTACATCATCATGTTGTACCAATAATTCTTTTATTCTTTTTTGAACTATTTGAACTTTTTCTAACGGAGTATCTAAGTCTAAACACAAATTAACTTTATTTCTTCTTTTTTCCATTCTGCTCCAGTTTATTATTGAATCATTTGCTATTACTGCATTTGGTATGTTTACAACTGAGTTTTCAAATGTTCTTACTCTTGTGCTTCTAAATGTAATATCTTCTACAGTTCCCTCGTAGTTTTCTACTTCTATCCAGTCACCTACTACAAATGGTTTGTCTAAAAATATTACTAGTCCTCCAAATAAATTTTTTGCTGTATCTTGTGCTGCAAGTGTTATTACAACACTTCCTATTCCTAGTCCTGCAACTAATCCGTTTAGGTTAAATCCTAAATCTGTTATTATCATAAATCCTGCTATTATGTATATTACTGCTCTGATTGCTTTAAGTATAAATTTAAGCATTGAGTCTTCTACATCTGGATTCATTCTATCTTTTAATTTATTTACTAAGCTATTATTTGTTGTTAAGCTATTTGCTATTCCGTTTGCTGATAAAATAATTACTGCTATTTTAAATAATTGATCAACTGCTGTATTTAACCATACTGGTGTTTGAAGTGGTTGTCTAATAAATAATAATGAAATATATGCTCCTAAAACAACATAAAACACTTTTAATGGTGTATAAAACGCATTATTTTTTATTGATTTTTTGTTCTTTGTTTTTGGTTTAAAAAATTTAACTGTAAAATATGCTAGGCTTTGGCTTAAACATCTAAATAGTATATATATTAATATTGCTATTCCTATATCAATTATTTGAGACATTTGTATTTCTTTTATTGTTTCTACAAAATTTCTTATGTTTTCCATATTTAATTTCATCCTTTCCTATCAAGAAAGGCGCTCACTCTTGACTCTTTATATACTTGTCAAAAATGGGCGTCCCTAATGACAAATTTTATCCCATATAGTCTCTTAATTTTTTGCTTCTACTTGGATGTCTTAATTTTCTTAATGCTTTTGCTTCTATTTGTCTTATTCTTTCACGAGTTACATTAAATTCTTTTCCTACTTCTTCAAGTGTTCTAGATTTTCCGTCTTCTAGTCCAAATCTTAATTTTAATACTTTTGCTTCTCTTGGTGTTAATGTATTCATTACTTCTTCTAATTGTTCTTTTAGAAGTGTATATGATGCTGCATCATGTGGAGCTGGGCTGTCTTCGTCTTGTATAAAGTCCCCTAAGTGGCTGTCTTCTTCTTCTCCAATTGGAGTTTCTAGTGATACTGGGTCTTGTGCAATTTTTTGGATTTCTACTACTTTTTCAACTGGAATTTCCATTTCTTTTGCTATTTCTTCTGGTGTTGGTTCTCTACCCATTTGTTGTAATAAGTTTCTTGATGTTCTTATTAATTTATTTATTGTTTCTACCATATGAACTGGAATTCTTATTGTTCTTGCTTGGTCTGCAATAGCCCTTGTTATTGCTTGTCTTATCCACCATGTAGCATAAGTACTAAACTTGAATCCTTTTGTATAATCAAATTTTTCAACTGCTTTTATAAGTCCCATGTTTCCTTCTTGTATTAAGTCTAAGAATAGCATTCCTCTACCAACATATTTTTTAGCAATACTTACAACAAGTCTTAAGTTTGATTCAGCCAATTTTTGTTTTGCTTCTTCGTCTCCCTCTAGAATTCTTTTTGCAAGTTCTAGTTCTTCATCAAATGTTAATAATGGTATTTTTCCTATTTCTCTTAAATACATTCTTACTGGGTCATCTACACTAATGCCTTCAAAACTTGTATCTGTTATTTCGTCTAACTTAAGTTCTTCTACTTCTTTTAAATCTTCAACATTTGGTTCTTCGTCAAAATCGTCTGGTAATAAATCTATTCCACCTTTTTCAAATTCGTCAAAAACTTCATCCATTTTCTCTGGATTTACATCATTTAATTTTGTTGCTAAATCACCATATGTTATTTTTCCATTTTGTTTTGCTTCATTAATTATATTATTGATTTTTTCTGTGTCTGTTTTTTCACTATTTTTTTCCACTTTATTTTCTGATGCTTTTTTTGTTTTTACTTTTGTTTCAGTTGTTTTTGTTTCACTTACTTCTTTAACTTTTTTTACTTCTTCTAAATTTTCTTCTTTTTTATTAGACATTAATTTTCCCCCTACTTCATTCTTGCTAATGTAATTATTATATTACTTAGCTCTTTTTCTAATTCCTTTTTCTCTTCAACATTTGAAGTTTGCTCTAGTAATTCCAATACTTCAAGCTTTCTATTATTTAACTTGTCCCTTTTATAAGCTTGAATAATATCATCAATTGCTTTTTCTAAGTCCTCTATTTCATAGTCTTCTGCCATTATCATTGTGATTTGATTCTGTTGTTCTTGGCTTAGATTGTCTATTATTCCATTAATATTACTATTTCCTTTTTCAAATTCTTCATACAGTTTTTTTGCTATTTCTCTGTTTATTCCATCTTGAAAATCTTCTGCTTTTATGTTTTGTTTTATTATTTCAAACACTGACAAGTCTCCTGATAGCAATATTGAAATTATTGTGTTTTCTCTTCTTTTTATTATTGGTGATACTTCTTGTACTTCTACTTTTTTATGAGTTATTACTGGCTTTGGTCTTTCCAATATTTTTTCGCTCTTATCATTTTTATATGTAAGTTTATTTACTTCTGCATAAATTGCTTCTTTTGAAATATCATATTCTTTTGCAATTTTTTCAATATATACTTCTCTTTCCATTGTGTTGTCTATTTTTGAAATCAATTTTGCAATTTCATTTAAGAATTTTATTTTGTCATTAGTGTTGTCTAAATCCAACTCTTTTTTTAGTATTTTTACTTTAAATTCAATTACTGAAAATGCTTTGTCTACTGCATTTTGAAAGCGCATATTTCCATATTTTAGTATATATTCGTCTGGATCTTTTGCACCTTCTAATTGTAATACTCTTAGGTCACATCCCATATTTTGTAATATTTCTATTGACCTTAATTTTGCTTTTATTCCTGCCTCGTCAGAGTCAAAACTTAATATTATTTGTTCAGAATTTTTTCTTAGTAACCAACCTTGTTGTTCTGTTAAGGCTGTTCCAAGTGATGCTACGACATTTGTTATTCCTCTTTGATGTAGTGAGATTACATCCATATAGCCTTCAACTATTAATATTTTTTTAGTGTCTCCTTTTTTGGCAACATTTAGTCCAAATAAATGTCTTCCTTTGCTATATACTACGTTTTCTGGTGAGTTTATGTATTTTGGTTTTGAGTCGTCTAATACTCTTCCTCCAAATGCTATTACTCTTCCTCTTGCATCACATATTGGAAACATTAGTCTATTTCTGTATCTGTCTATGTATTGGCCTCTTTCATTTTTGTTGACTAACCCTGACTCTAATATTTCTTGTTCTTGAAATCCTTGTTTCTTTAACTCTTGATATAGTTCGTCAAATTTGCCTGAGAATCCAATTCTGAATGATTTTAATGTTTCGTTTGTTAGTTGTCTTTTCTTTACATATTCTTGTGCCATTTTGGCTTGTGGTTTATATAAATTTTGATGGTAGTATTCTGCAGTGAATTCATTTACTTTATATACTTTGTCTTTTAGTATCTCTCTTTGTGTGTCTCCATTGTTTTGTAGTGTTGGTAGTTGTATGTTTGCTCTTTCTGCTAACATTTGTACTGTTTCTACAAAGTTTAGTCCTTCTATTTGTGATACAAATGTTATTACATTTCCTCCTACCCCACATCCAAAGCAGTGGAATATTTGTTTATCTGGTGAAACTGAAAAAGAAGGTGATTTTTCGTTGTGGAATGGACATAGTCCAAAATAGTTTCTTCCGCTTCTTTTTAAGTGCACATATTGTGATATGACATCTACTATGTCGTTTGATTGTCTTACTTCATTTAATATCTCTTCACTATATCTTGCCATTTTTCCTCTCTTTCTTTCAAATAAACATACTTATATATAATATTCGACCTATTTTACATAAATCCTTCTTTGTTTTTGAAAAAATATAAATCTACTTTATTGCATAATGTTCTTTTATTATGAATTTTTTGCAAAAACATGGGTGGAAAAAGTTTGGTCTTTCTCCACCCTATGTTTTATCTTATCAAATGGAGCAATTCCTCCATTTTGTCTTTGGCTTCAGCATATCCCGAAGCACTTGCAAGTATTATATCCTCAGGAGTACCAAAGGTTCCCATGTATACCTTAGGTTTTACTACAAAGTCTGCCTGTGTTTCCGGCAATTTCCATGCATTGACATATCTGGAGTTTAGGTTTTCCTTTTGCTTTTTAAAGGTTGCTAATACCGTAAATCCATCTGATGGAATTACAGGATTAGTACACATGCCTCCGTCCCAGAATTTGTAATTCTTTCCATTTATTTGCATGTGATAATGTTCATATGCAACCGGAAAGCTACAACTTGCCCTGCATGCTTCTCCTAAAGACACTTCAGGGGTTGTTTTTTTGCTAAATACAAATTCTTTTGGGAACAGTAAGCTCCCCTGATTTGCAGCAATGTACAATTCTTTAGATAAATCTTTGAACTTAATATTGCCACAGTAATTGTTAACTGTATCTTCAATTATTTGACTTCCTTTGCCACCTTTTAAGCGGCTTGCTTCTGAATATTGGATTACAAAATTTTTTACTTGTTCCAATATTTCATCTGCTGATGTTCCAGTTGCTCCTAATGTTGCAATTATAGCACCAATACTGGTGCCAGAATATGTGGATATTTCCACTTTTTCTTCCTCTAGAGCCTTCATGACTCCTATTGCCGGGACTTTTACTCCTCCGCCCCGAATAGCTAAATTGATTTTTTTCATCTGTCTTCCTCCTATGATATAAGCTATTCTTGTTACATTAAACTATCTATATTATACTACAATTTTAGTACATTTTCAAATTTTATGTTGATTATGTGTTTAGAATCATCATTTTATTGTCTAATTTACTTACCATTTTAGCACATTGTACAAGTTCTTTTGAAGTTGATTTTGTAACTTCTTTATCTGGTTTATATTTCATTTTGTGTTCAATACTTGCCCAAAAATCCATTGCTAATGTTCTTATTTGAAGTTCAACTTTTACATATATCAAATTTTGTGACAATGTAATTGGAACTTCCAAAATCATATGATAACTTGAATATCCACTCTTTTTCGGATTTTTAACATAGTCTTTTTCTTTCAGTACTTTTACTACCGGTATTTTTGTAATTAAGTTTCTTATTGAGTATATATCCTTTTGAATTGGGCATATTGCCCTTATTCCTGCAATATCATTAATGTTTTTAATCATTTCTTTGTATGTATATTGTAAACTTTTGTCTTTCATTTTCTTTGTTATACTTTCTGGTGATTTTATTCTTGTGTTTATGTGGTCTATTAGGTCATATTCATAAAACAATTTAAATTCGTCTTTTAATATTTCTAATTTTGTGTTGATTTCTTTTAGTGCTACTTGATATATAAACATCACTTTTTCAAATTCTTTGCTTTTTGTATCTATTGGTATTTCTATCTCAATTATATTTTCAATTTTCTGTAATTCTTTGTTTTTTTTCATTTGGTTTCCACCTTTCTTTGGTGCTTTTTAATTGATTGTTATTTAATTTTCAATTTTTTTGCTCCCATATTTTTCATATTTATATTATATGGGTATTTTATTTTTATATTATTCCCAAATGTTATTTTTTGTGTAAATTTTGTGTGAAAAAGTTTTTTTGTTTTTATTATGCTCAAAAAAGAAAGATAAATTAAAATTTATCTCTCTTCATATTCTATTGATGTTGGATTTCCACTAAATTTTGAGCTCCTCGCTTTTGGTGTTTTTGTAGCAACTTTATATTTATTTCTTTTCCCAACTGCTTTGTTTACTATGTTTATAGTTTCTTTTCTTTTTTCTGTTGGCATAATTGTAAGTTTATTTAATAACCCCTCATTATCAAGCATCTCTATTGTGTCTAAGCTGTTTTTATCTACTATCATTTTATTTAATACATCTATTATCCTGCTTTTATCTTCTATTGGAATTTGTCTTATTAAATTTATAATTTGATTTTCTTTTTTCTGTAATTCTTTATTTCCTTCATTTATTTGTCTTGAAATCTCTAAGATATCCTCTTTTTTTAATTTTGTATTAACAAGATTTTGTATAGTATCTACCAAATATTTTTTTTCTTCTTTTTTCAGCTGACTTAATTGCTTTGATTCTGGAATATCAAATAGTCCTGTTTTTTCATATTCAATACTAATTTGTCTTGCCATTTCGTTTAAAATTAGCATTTTAAATTCTCTTTTATTAAACCTGCCTTCTTTATGTCCTCTTTCTTCTTCTATTTCTTTATATTTTTCTTGTACTGTTGTTGCTAAATCTCTTTCTATCATTTCCCCTGTTGTCATTGCTTTAGACAACTTATATATTGAAGGGTTTTTTCTTGCATCATTATAAATATCTTCTGCCATTCTTTGTGCTATTATATTTTGAATCAATTCGTTTATTTCATTATTCATATTTTCTGATCCTAATTGTTCTTGTATAGCCGATATTCTATCTCCAATTTCACCATCTTGCATTTCTTTTATATTTGATTTTAATATTTCAATCTTTGTTTTTGCTTCTTTTCTTTTTTGATCAATCTTTTTTTGTTGTTCCTGTCTTTGAAGTTCTAATTGTTCTTGTTCTGCTTGTTTCTGTTTTTCTTGATCATGCATCTGTTGTATCAATTCCAAATTATCTCGTATGTTCATGTCTCCCTTGTTTATTATATTTTTAATTGAACTATCTGGAATACTTGTTTCAGCCTCGTCGATTGCCTCTACTATTATGTGATTTAGTATATCCTCTTTTTTTGATAATTCTATAGCTGCCCTTTCTACAACTTGATCTGATATATTTTCTCTTTCTATTAACTCTGTTAAAAGTTTTCTTACCTCTAATGGATCTGGATTATTCTGTACAATTTGCATTATTTTTTCTACTGTATCATTTATAGGGTTTTCTTCTCCATTTTCTTTTTTTGTCACATATAATTTTTCTATTTCATTTGCTTTTTCATTTATTTTTTTATCTAACTTTGTCTCTCCTGCTATTAATTCTGGATTATTTCTATTCATAAATTTTTTTATTCTATCTTGTATTTTCATCTTATCACCTTGTTCCCATAATAAATATTTAATAGTATTTGTTCTATTTTATTATATATTATTATAAAAATTTGTCAACTTATTTTTATAGAGAACATATTTTTATAATTATCTATTGTTACAGTTCACAGCCTAAAAAAAAAAGAGACAAATTTGTGATTTGGTATGTATTTGACCTTTCTCACTTGTCTCATCTTTTACTTATACAAATATTTTTGTGGGTTTACATGTTCCCCATTAATCCTTACTTCAAAATGTAAGTGTGGACCTGTTGAATTACCTGTACTTCCAACTAATGCTATTGTATCTCCTGATTTAACTTCTTGCCCTGCTTTTACAAGCATTTTACTAGTATGTCCATACCAAGTTTCAACACCATTACCATGGTCAATTTTTACAAGGTATCCATAAGAGCCACTATATGCAGCAAATGTTACAGTTCCATCTGCAACAACTTTTATTGGTGTGCCTGTAGCAGTTGCAATGTCTAAACCTGTATGTGTTGATACTCTTATTTTACTACTGACTCCATATCTTGAAGATATTGTTCCTGTAACCGGTAAAGTTGCTATTTTTATTCCATTGATATTTGATATCTCTTCAGTTGTATCAATATTTAGTTTTTCTATTGTGTTCGCTTTAGCTACTTCCAATTCGTCAATTTGAACTTCTTCTAATGCATTTGTTGTTTTTTCATTTATTGTAAGATTTATTTCATTATCTGACAATTTTTTTATTTCATTAACTAATTTTTCTGCAGTTTCTTTATCTTCAACATTTTCAACAACTTCATCTTTTGAAGCTATTTCATAATATTTATAAGTTATTTCCAGCTCTTTTTGTAAAGCTACTATTATCTCATCATCGTTTTCTTCTTGAGATTTTTCGACTAATTTTAATTCATATTCTGGTTTTTTTGTCAATTCAATATTTTCTATATTGGCTTGATTTAAATCTTCTATATTATTTTTTATTGTTTCATTTATTGCCTGTTTATTTTCTATATATCCAATTGATTCTCCAGAAATTTTTACTTCATACATTGGTTTATATTTTATTAATATTATTGATATTATAAAACCAATTGCTATTAATGCTATATTTAAATATTTCGTTGTTTCTTTTGTATAAAATTTAAATTTTTTTATACTAATAAAATCCACTCTCCTTTTTATTAACGAAACTCTTATACAAATTTTTTAAATTGTCATTCAATGTAATTATTCCGTTTTTTAGCGCGAACATCTTATATTATACTATATATTTTGCTCATTTTCAAATTATGTATACCTAATTATTCTTTTTTTCCTGTTTTTTCTAGTTTTTTGCATTCATTTTTCCAGTCTTATAGTACTTTTTCTCTTTTTTATTCATTTTTACGCCTATTTTCTTTATTTTTTATATTTATTTTTATTTTTATTTTTTCATGATTTTTTCAGTATTTATAACTGTATAATTTGCTTATATTTCAATAGTTTTTGTCTGTTTTTTGAGTTATTAGTTTATTTTTCTTGTTTTGTTACTTCAAAACTTATAAGTTAAATGATATATTATTGTTATAAATTCGAATGACAATGAACATGGCAAAGTGAAAGAAGGTGAAAAAAATGGCTATTGATTACAGCGTAATCGGTTCTAGAATAAAACAAGCAAGACTTGCTAAAAATATGACTCAAGAAGATTTAGCAGATAAAATTGACATTTCTGTTGCATTCTTAAGTAGAGTTGAAAGAGGTAATTCACATATTAACTTAAAAAGATTAAATCAATTATGTGATTTACTAGATGTTTCAGAAGGTTACTTATTAAACGGTGCTTCTAGCAGTTCAGAAAACTATTTAGATAAAGAATTTACAGACTTAATTAAAAGTGTTTCTCCAGAGAAACAAAAATTAATCTATAATGTAGCAAAAACAATTGCAGAAACAGATATGAATGAAGAATAAAAATAAAAAGCGTGATTACTCATTTTTGAATAATCACGTTTTTATTTAATTATCAATTTATTGTTGTGCTTGTTGGTCCTGTGCCAACAACGGCCTCTTGTAAAGAACGCCATGTATTGCATCCAACTATTCCATCTGCAGTTAGTCCTCTTGATTTTTGATAATTAATTACCGCACTTTGTGTTGCTGCTCCAAATATTCCATCTAATCCATTTGTCCTAAATCCTAATGTATTTAAATCGTCTTGTGCTATACAAACATAGTTGCTTAAGCTTCCTCTTTTTAATTGTGGAAATCCCCCTGTAGAACATGCTGGTTTTCCGAATCTTTTATCAAAATGCACCCATGTTGGTGTTAAATTTATTGGTTCAACATAATACCATACACCTGAATTTTTTGCTGAATTCCAAAGTCTCGTTCTTTGGGTTGAACTTAATGTTTGACCAACATCAAAGGCAACTCCTGCATAATGTTGACTTTGGTTTCCATGTCCACCTTCATATGGTCTTTTAAATGCAAATCCTACTGGTATTGGTGCACCAAAAATATATCTTTGACTATTCCAACTTTGCATTGTCCTTTTTGTCGTCCACAAAATATTTGATTTACTAGAACCTCTAAATTCTTTCACCCTTAAAGTACCATTTGTGTTATATGGCATGGGCTCTAATTCACCTCTATAATAGGTTTCCATTCTATCTGTATCATTATTAAAAACTAATATTTTAGCCAAGAAAAAATCCTCCTCATACAATAATTTTATTTTATTATATGAGAAAGACTTTTAATTTGTTACTATTTTACTTCTTTACATTTTACTACTACCCTTTGTTTGCTATCATCTGTACATGTTATTAATGTAACTTCTTTTTTTCCTCCAGTTAATTGTGTTGTACAGCTTGTGTCACTTGGGTCTACTGTATATTTATCATATACTTGATATGTAATTTTTCTTCCTGTTAAATCTGTTAAGTCTACTGTATCTCCAACTACTAATGTTGGCACCTTACTGAAGAATTTTGTATTTCTGTAGTTATGTGCTACTATACAGAAATTTCCTACTTCATTTGGTTCATGTCCATGGTATTTAACTGGTGAAATTTTTAATAATGCATCTGTTTCTTCTGCACTTCCTGTTTCACCTTGTAATATTGCATAATTAACACCTATTTTTGGTATATTTATAACTGCAATTTTTTTGTATTGATATCCACTTGGTGTTGTTTCTTTTTGTGCTTGGCTATTTACCTGCGTAATGTCTACTTTAACTTTGCTATCTGCTGAACTAATGTCTTCTTCTGTTCCATCTAGTACTACCATCAAAACATTATCATCTGCAACAGTTGTGTCTACCGAAGTATTTGCAAGTGTTTGGTTCATTTCTTCTAGTATATCTTGTGATACTGCTTCACTTTTGTTTCTATCATATTCAGCATAAATGTATAAAGATGTTAAAATGCATACTAAAAATACAGATATAATAAAATCAAATTTATATATCTTCTTTTTTCTTTTTAATTCTGGTGTTATATATAATTTTTTTGTTACTAGAATTTGATTCATTCTAACCTCCTTACATTATTCTTCTTTTTTATTATAACATATGTAATTTTTTTTTGGAATATTTTTTATAAAATATCTGAAATTTTTTCAAATTGTTCTAATGTTAACTCTTCTGGTCTTACATTTTCCTTTATTCCCAGCGAATTTAAAATTTCTGTACCTTTTTGTTTGTTTTCAAACACACCATTATTTGTTAATGAGTTTAGCAATGTTTTTCTTTTTTGCATAAATGCATATTTTATTATTTTAAACATTTTTTCTTTGTCATTTGGTGTAACAATTGGTTCTTTTCTTATATTTAATTTTATTACTTTTGATGTTACTTCTGGTTCTGGTATAAATGAGCTATTGGGCACTTCCATTATTGCTTCTGAACTTGCATAATAATATACAGAATATGTTATTGCTCCTGTATTTTTTTGTCCTGGTACTGCTATTAGCCTGTCTGCCACTTCTTTTTGTATCATTACTGTTATACTTTCTAGTTCTAACTCTTCTTCTAATAGTTTCATTATTATTGGTGTCGTAATGTAATATGGTAAATTTGCTACTATTTTTACATTTTTTATTTTACCTTCTGCTTTTTCTTTTTCTATTATATTTTTCAAATCAACTTTTAGTACATCATTGTTTATTAATTCAAAATTATTGTATAAAGAAAATCTGTCTTCTAGTATTTGCAACATTTTTGTGTCTAGTTCTATGCATATTACTTTACCTGCTTTTTCTAGCAGATATTTTGTTAGTGTTCCTAATCCTGGTCCTATTTCTATTACTAAATCTTCTTTTTCTATGTTACTACAACCTACTATGTTTTTTACTACTTCTTCGTTTATTAAAAAGTTTTGTCCAAGATTTTTATTTGCTTTTATATTGTATTTTTTCATTATAAATCTTGTTTCTTCTAATATATTTTCCATCTGGTGTCCTTTCTATTTTTATATTTTTTCGTTTCAAGTCTATTTTTATAAAGTCAAATTTAAACCCTACTTCGTTGTTTATTATACCAGTAATTTGTTCTATATTCAAGATTTTATTGCTATTTTACATAAAATTATTCCTATGTTGTTACGGTCCAGTAAGAAATATCATTCACAGGTATTTCAAGACTTTTCCTTACTGAACTGTAACTTATATAATCTGTTTTATATGATTTATATTAAACTTTCCACTTTTTATTAATATTTCCACAACATCAAATCTCACAAATTCGTTTAACATTTTATTTTTATACAAAAAATATCTAGCTGTTTTATATAAATGTTGAATCTTTTGTTTTGTCACTGACTCTGATGGCAGTCCATATTCTGTGTTGCTTCTACTTTTTACTTCTATAAAAACAATTTCATTTTTGTCTTTGGTGATAATATCAATTTCACCTTGTTTACAATAAAAATTTCGTTTTAAAATAATATGTCCATGACTTTTCAAATATTGGACTGATATGTCTTCACCAGAATTACCAAAATCTTTTTTTATGTGTATTTTCATATATTTCATTTTCTCCTTTATGATGTTAGTCGATTTTTATTTAAAACTCTTTAATATATCTCCATTAAAGATATTTAAAACTTTTTATAATTATTTCCCGGAAGTGCAATTACTTTTCCATCAATTTCAAGCATCATTAATTTTGAATTTATTTCACTAATTGACATATTCAATTTTTTTGCTATTTCATTAATATGTATTGATTTTTCAAAACTCAAAATATCATAAATTTCTTTAAATTCTGGTTCAATTCCTTTCTCTTTCGGTTTTTGAAATTCTATTTTTTTCAGTTTTAATTCTGGATATTTTTCAACAATGTCTTCTACTTTTGTAACCAAAAAAGCTCCATTTTGTATTAGTTTATTTGGTGTTAATCCTTTGGGATTTTCTAAACTTGATGGTATGCAAAATATATTTTTTCTTAATCCTTTTGCTATTTTTGCAGTTACACTTGTTCCGCTTCTATATCCACCTTCTACCACTAATGTTCCAATTGATAGTCCAGCTACAATTCTATTTCTTTCTAAAAGGCTTCTATATGTTTTCTCTTGGTTTTCTTCATATTCACTTATAACAAGTCCATCATTTTCTAATATTTGTTGATATAATTTTATATTGCTTTTGGGGAATATTTTGTTAAATCCACACGGTAATACAGCAATTGTTTTTCCTTGTGCTTCTAATGTTGTAGTATGTGCCAAACTGTCTATTCCTTCTGCTAATCCACTTACAATCGTTAACCCATATAAGCTTAATTCTTTTGCAAACTTTTTTGTCATTCTTTCTCCATACTCTGTTGGTTTTCTTGAGCCTATTATTGATATTCCGATTTGTTTTTAATAATTCTATGTTTCCATTTGCGTATATAAATTGTGGTGGATTTTTTAATTTTTTCAATTGTTTTGGGTATATTGAATTTTCTATATCTATTTTCATTAAAATTTATCTCCATACTTTCTATCTAAACTTCTATATTGAATTGCTTCTAAAATGTGTTGCTTTTCTATGTTTTCTTTTGATTCTAAGTCTGCTATTGTCCTTGCAACTTTTAGTATTCTTGAATATGCCCTTGCACTTAGTCCAAGTTTTCTGAATGCTTGTTCCAATATTTTCTTTGACTGTTCATCAATTTGGCAATATTTTTCTATCATTTGCGGTGTTAATTCTGCGTTTGAATAACTGCCCGTACCTTTGTATCTTAAATACTGTATTCTTCTTGCATTATTTACTCTTTTCTTTATTTTTTCTGATGTTTCAGGCTTTGTTTCTGAATTTAATTTTTCATATTTTACTGGTTTTACTTCAACATGTAAATCAATTCTATCTAATAGTGGTCCGCTTATTCGATTTAAATATTTTTCAATTGCTTGTCCTGAACAATTGCAATTTTTTTCTTCACTTCCATAATATCCGCACGGACATGGGTTCATACTAGCTATAAGCATAAAATTTGATGGATATTCCACTTTTGAATATAATCTTGATATTGTTACATTTTTATCTTCTAACGGTCCTCTTAACACTTCTAATGTTGTTCTATTAAATTCTGGTAATTCATCTAAAAATAAGACTCCATTATGAGCTAAGCTTATCTCTCCTGGTTTTGGATTTCTTCCGCCACCTATCATTGATGTTGGCGATATCGTATGATGTGGGCTTCTAAATGGTCTTGTTGTCACTATTCCAATGTTGTTATCTAGCATTCCTGATATGCTATGAATTTTTGTAACATCTAATGCTTCTTCAAATGTTAAATCAGGCAATATGCTAGGGATTCTTTTTGCTATCATTGTTTTTCCTGAACCTGGTGGGCCTATTAATATACAATTATGTCCTCCTGCTGCTGCTATTTCTAACGCTCTTTTCACATTTTCTTGTCCCTTTACTTCAGAAAAATCTAATTGTTCTTTATTTTGTCTCTTAAATATTTCTAATATATCAACTGTTGAACCTTCTATTGATTTTCTTCCATTTAAATAGTCTATTACTTCCTGCAAATTATTTACTCCTATTATCTCTAAGTTTGTAATTACCGCTGCTTCTCTTTCATTTGATTTTGGTAGTATTACTTTTTTTATTCCTAAATTCATCGCCTCTATGCACATTGGTAATACTCCATTTATATGATTTATTTTTCCATCTAGAGATAATTCTCCTATAAATATCGTATTTTCTAATTTTTCGTTAATTATTTTGTTTTGTGCTAATAGTATTCCTATGGCTATTGGCAGGTCATAGCTTGTTCCTTCTTTTTTTGTACTTGCTGGTGCTAAGTTTATTATTATTTTTCTACTTGGAAATTCTATGCTTGAATTTTTTATTGCTGATTTTATTCTTTCTTTTGATTCTTTTACGCTTGTGTCTGGCAGTCCTACTATTTCAAATCCTGGTAGTCCTCCTGTTATGTCTGTTTGTACTTCCACTAGACTTCCTTCTATTCCTGTTAGTGAAATTGTTTTTACTGTTGATATCATTGTAAATCTCCTTTCTTTTTTGATTTTGTTATTATTATAATTCACAGTTCTTATAGAATAAATTATGTGTAAATTGCTTCCTTGAAGGTTATATATATTTGATATTGTATACGTTTGATTGGAGAGAAAAATAGAAAAACTTAAATAAAAAACTGAGGAATGCTTACGGGAAAAATGTATATATGTATATGATTTTAAACATTTTCTCGGTTTTATACGCAATATAAGAATTTCTAAAATAAATTGATGGCACCCTTCCACTTGGTCTTCGCTTTGCTCGACCTGAACTCTTTCCATAAATTTATTTAAGAAATTCTAGTATTGCTTTAATTACATTCGAAAAGTTTAAAATCATATACATATATACATTTTTAGCCGGAGTGAGAGAGGCTCAGTTTTTAATTTTAGATTTTCTTTTTGAACGCAATGAACAGTATACAATATCAAATATATATAACCTTCAAGGAATTACCGTACACACCAATAATTATAATGAAACTACAAATTGTAACTTGTTATTATATTTTTTATCTAAAATTTAATAATTTTATTGATTTTTAAACATCTTTAATATACAATACTGTTATAAATTTGAACAAAAGAGTGGTGAATATATTGAACAATAAAAATAAACCCAAAAATACGAAAAAAATAAATAAAAAGATTACTAAAATAAATTCTGAATATACATCTCAAAACTTTATACATATAAAAAAAATAAAAGTAATTTTTATAGTAGTAATATTGATTTTCTCATTATTAGTAGGACGAATAGGATTCTTGCAATTTGTCCAAGGAAGCTATTTAAAAAATCTAGCATATAATCAACAATCAATAAACCAAATAATAAGTCCAAAACGTGGTTCAATTTATGATTCAACAGGTAAAGTCCTTGCAACAAGTGCTTCTGTTGATACAATAACAATTAACCCACAAAAAATCAAAGATACAAAAAATAGTGATAATACTCAAGCTTTAAAAGAAAAAGTTGCTAAAGCATTTTCAGATATTTTTGGACTTGATTATGATGAAACCTTAAAAAAAGTAACAAGTGACTCTAATGTTGAGACTATCGCAAAAAAGGTTGAAAAAGATAAAGTTGATGAACTAAAAAAATGGATGTCGGATAATAAAATATCAACTGGTATAAACATAGATGAAGATACTAAAAGATATTATCCATATGGAACAGTATTATCTCAGGTTTTAGGTTCTTGTGGTAGTGATAATCAAGGTTTAGCTGGTATTGAAAATAAATGGGAATCTGTTTTAACTGGTACTCCTGGAAAAATTGTAAGTTCAAAAAGTGCAAGTCAAGAGGAAATTCCAAATGCAGAGGAAACTTATATTCCAGCTGAAAATGGTAGTGATTTAACTCTTACTATTGATTTAAATATTCAAACAATTGTTGAAAAATATTTAAAACAAGCAATTGAAGATAATAATGTTGAAAATGGTGGAAATTGCATTGTTATGGATCCAAAAACTGGTGATATTTTAGCTATGGCTACATATCCTAACTATGACTTAAATCAACCTTTTACTCCTAATGAGTATGTTGCAAAAACTTATGATTCATTAAGTGACAAAGAGAAAAATGATGCTATATATAAAATGTGGTCTAACAAATCTGTTTCTGAATTATATGAGCCTGGTTCAGTTTTCAAGCTTATAACAGCATCTACTGCTTTAGAGGAAAATATTACTGGAACTGATGTTGCTGGTGATTTTAATTGCCCTGGTTATGAAGTTGTTGGTGATACTCGTATAAGTTGTTGGAAGTCTGATGGTTCACATGGTTCTCAATCTTTAAGAAAAGCATTAGAAAATTCTTGTAACCCTGCTCTAATACAGTTAGGTGCTAGAATTGGAACTCCTACTTTATATAAATATTATAAAGCCTTTGGCCTTTTTGATAAAACTGGTATTGATTTACCAGGTGAGGCTAATTCAATATTTAAAGAAGAATCTACTGTAATTCCAGTTGAACGTGCTACTTATTCTTTTGGACAACGTTTTAGTATCACTCCATTACAAATGATAACTGCAATTTCTGCAATTGCAAATGATGGTGTTTTAATGAAACCTAGAATTGTTAAGTCAATTACTAATACAGATACAGGTGCTGTAACAACTGTTGACACTGAAGAAGTTAGACAAGTTATTTCTTCTGATACTGCTTCAAAAGTAAAATCTATGATGCAGTCAGTTGTTGAAGAAGGTACTGGAAAAAGAGGTGCTGTTACTGGTTACACTGTTGGTGGAAAAACTGGTACTTCTGAACCTCGTTCTGGCAGAGAAGATATAGATGGTTATGTTGCTACATATGTTGCAATTTCTCCTGTTGAAGATACTCAAGTTGTATTACTACTTAATTTGTATAAACCTCCAAAGAGTAATCACCAAGGTGGAACATTAGCTGGACCTGTTGTTTCTCAAATGTTGACTGAAATTTTACCTTATCTTGGTATTCCTTCTAGTGAGGAAAATACGGAAGATTCTGATTTAATTACAGTTCCTGAAGTTAGAAATAAAACAATTGCTGAAGCTGAAAAAATATTAAGTGAAAAAGGATTTACTTCAAAAATTTCAACTTCTAATGATAAAAATAGTACAGTTGTTGTAGAGCAGGTTCCAAAGCCTGGTGTTTCATTATCAAAGAATTCTATTATTATGTTATATGACCAAACTACAAGAACTTCTGCTACAGTTCCTGACCTTACTGGGAAAAGTGCTTATACTGCAACTACAGAATTACGAAATGCTAATCTTAATATAAGTATAGATGGTTCTGGCGTTGTTGTTTCACAAGACCCACCTAAAGGTTCTCAGGTTGATGCTGGTACGGTTGTTAAGGTAACTTTAAAATAATATTTTAGAAAATGCTTTACTATATAGTAGAGCATTTTTTGTATATTATAGGAAGGTGTTTTTAACTTCCTATAATATACATTTCTAAAATTTTTACAATAAATCTTAAAATTTATTATTCCATTTTTTCTTCTAACCAGTATTTTTCAACTAGTTCGTCTAGTTTTTTTATATTTTTATTTTTTATTTTTTCTGTTGCTATACTTCCTTTTAAATATTCTATCCATTCATCTTTTCGTGTCTTATTATTTGAATTTTTGCAAATATATTTAGGCAATTCAAGTACATACATTTCAACCTCTTCAAGTTGAATATCACCTTCATTTGTTTTTATTTTTATCATTTGTTCATAACCTTTTGTAGAAAAATATTTATAATCCAATAGATTTATAGTTATTGTTCTTGCAAATTCTCTTTTGTTATCATATTCCAATTGATTTAAATGTATTTGGGCATAGTACATTAGCATTTTTGTTTGTATATATATACCATCTATAAATTGTATTCCTACATTTATCTCTTCATTTTCTTTTGTTCTTATTCGTACATCGGCAATGCCAAAGTTTTCTTCTTTTGGTAGATATTTTTCATTTTCGCTTAAGTATCTATTTAATTCTATTTCTTCAATTTCAATGTTTAAAATTGCTCCAATGAAGTCTTTTAAAATATCTACACATTGTTCATTGTTCAATACTTTTCTAAATACATAGTTACTGTTTGATATGAATTTTCTATTCATTCTTGCTAATTTCACCTCCAATTTGGACTTGTATAAATTATTGAGCGCTCTTTTCTAATAATTTATATTTTTCTGTGGATTCTAATTAGATCTAATTTTAATAATTGATTAAAATACTTTGAATTAAAATTTTCTTCTAGATTATATTATCATATTTTTGCTATGTCAATAATTTTATTAATTTTAATATAAAAATCGACCGCAAAATTCGACATTTTAAGAACTTTGCGGTTTTTTATTACATATAGTGAAAAATTATATGTAATCTCTATATAGCTAAATTGTTTTCTTTTAAAAAGTTTAATATGAATATATTACAATTTTCGGATATCTCTTCCATTTCATTTTGTGTAAAAATTTGATATTCTCTATTTTCACATTTGTCAATAATGATTTTTTTATTTTGTATATAATCATTTAAATATTGTATTGTTTTTTCTGCATCTTCTTTTGTTATATCAAATTCTTCTACAATTGGATTTATTGATAACATTTTTTCATCATATTTGATATTTGATAATTCGTGACTTTTATATATATAATTTGCAAATATTTTAAAGTCATTTACTTTCATTTTTCTTACTGTCTCTTTGTCACATTTTATCTCTTTTCCATCATTTAATTTTAGCCCTACTACTTTTCCATTTCCCCATATAGCTTTTGTTGAATATGTTATATTGTTAAAATAGTAGTCTGTCATTAAATGTGTTAAACACCCTAATACTACTGGATTTTTTATATTGTTTATGTATTTATTATAGAATTTTCTGTATCCTTTAAAATCTACTTCTCCATCATAATGTGTTATTTTATGTGATATAATTTTGCTTATGTCTTTTACTACATACCCATTATTTATATCTGGTACTACATTTCCAAACATGAATAAATTTTTATCTATATTTTTTATATTATTTGATAATTTATTTGCTACTCCTAAATGGATTCCCCAAGATGGCATTTTTATTCCCCCTGTTTTTGTATTTTAATTCTTTTATTATTTAATCATATTTCTATATAAATTTCAACAAAAATAGAAAGAATATTTTGACTATTTTAGTAGTCTTTTCTATTCTTTCTATTTTTTATTTTGTTGCTATATAATATCCAACTCCTCTTTTTGTAATTAAGATTTTTGGACTTGATGTATCTTTTTCGATTTTCTCTCTTATTCTTCTTACTGTAACATCTACAGTTCTGATGTCGCCATAATATTCATATCCCCATACTTTTTCAAGTAATGTTTCTCTTGTTATTACTTGACCTGGTTGTGCAGCTAAAAATTTTAGTACTTCAAATTCTCTAAGTGTTAGGTCTATGATGTCTCCTCTGACTTTTACTTCAAATCTGTCTAAGTCTAATTCTATATCATTTACTTTTATGATGTTGTCTTTTTTTGTTTCTGTTTCTATAATTTCTGGTATTTGCTCTGGTGTTATATTTGTTACGTTTGTTATTTCATTTTTTCTTAGATTTGCTTTTACTCTTGCCATTAATTCTCTTACACTAAATGGTTTTGTTATGTAGTCATCTGCTCCAAGTTCTAGTCCTACTATTTTATCTATTTCTGCATCTTTTGCTGTTAACATTAATATTGGAATATTCAAGTAGTTTTTTACTCTTTTACATACTGTTAGTCCGTCCATTTTTGGTAACATTATATCTAATAACATTAGGTCTGGTTTTTGTTCTAATGCCATATTGACTGCTGTTATTCCATCTGTTGCTTCTAATGTTTCATATCCTTCTTTTTTTAGATTATATACTAGTACGTCGATTATTGCTTGTTCGTCGTCTACTACTAATACTTTTTTTGTTGTTTTTTCTAAATTTTCTTCCACAAAAATTCCGCCTTTCTGTAGCTTTCTTCTTATACTAGTATTTATATCACAAATTTTGGGAATATACAAGTTTTTTTTATTATTTGAGTAAAAAATATTAATTTAATATTTTAATTACTATTTTTTACATACCAATAATTTCCTTGATAATTATTTTCAGGATATGCATTTTCTGAGTTACTTGTAACAGTTTTTAATAAATCTTCTCCTTTTTCATATGTACCTACAAATTCTGATTTATAATAGTCTACAAATAAATGTTTTGATGTTCTATTACTACAATAAGTTATTGTGTTTGTTATTTGACTAGATGAAAACCAATATCCATTATAAATTTCTCCAGAATTATAACCAAACTTCCATTGTCCTGTTTTTGTGTTAAAAGATGGTTCTGAACTGCTTCTATAACCTCTTACTGTATTAGTTATTCTTTCACTTCCTGTTTTTACTTTTTTATAATATTCATTTTTAATAAGATTATATACACTCCAACTATATACTTCTTTCTTTTCTATGCTGGCTTCAGAAGATTTTCTGCAGTTTCCAGCATTATCAAATGCTTCTATAATAACTTTATATGTACTTCCTACATTTACTCCAGATACAATCCATTGATTTGATGTATCAGTTGTACTATCTAATAAAGAATTATCTTCATTATATATATAATATTTGTATTCTTTAATTCCAGAGCTTCCATTTTCTGCTGTAGCATTTGCATCTTTAACATTCGCAATTATTAATAATTTATTTGCTGATATTGTATCTGATAATACTGGTTCAAATTCATTTGGTTGCAATTTGTCAATATTAGTAATGTTAAATCTTTTTTCAATTTTATTTGAACCTATATTTATTCTTGCTACAATTGTTGTATTATTACTAATACTTATATTATCATAGTATGTTTCAAAGTTTTTTCCAGAATCTATACTAATTTCTTTTGTTGCATTTCCTCCATCAAATCCAAAATCAATATTTACAATAATATCTTGATTAGTCCATTCATTAGTAGATTTTTCTATATTTATTCCTGAATAGATGCTATCAAAATCTATGCTTGATTCTATAATTATTTCAATATTTCCTGTAACTTTTTCTATTTTTATTTTTCCTGTATCTATATCTACAATATTGTTTCCTGATGTTGTGATATTTTGTCCATTCATTTTTACTGAAATTTTGTCTATCTTATAACCATTCTTTGCTTTAATGTTTGCTTCATATGTATTATCATATACTGCTTTTGTTGCATTATTATCTATTATTGTGCCTTCTCCAAAATTTTTGATTATATTATAATAATAGTTATCTATTTTTATTATCTTTTCTGTTTCTTGTCCATCCCCTGTTACTATTATAAATTTATATTCTTTTCCTAATTCCACATAATAATCTATCCCTAATGGTATTTTTCTATTTTCCATTATTATTGAATCTTTACTTGCTTCTGGATAATCTACTCGTTTAAGTCCATTTACTTTATCTGTTATTTTTATAAGTATTTTTACTTTTCCATTTTCTATTTTTTCTGTTTCATATTCAAACTCTAAACTACTTAAATTATATTCAGATGAACTTATTTCTAGATTCTGCCCTATTAAAAATTTGCCAGTTATATTGCTTTTATTCATTACAACTAATTTTCCATTTAATGATGCATCTTCTTTTATTGTTGGACTATAATCACTTGAAATTGCAGAACTTATCCATTCCTGCGTTACATCATCTAAACTTGCATTTCCTTTTTTATCTATCTGCAGACCATTTAATGCTAGTGTTAATTGCTCTTGCATTTCTGCTTGAATATGTGCCTTTTTCGCTTGTTTTACTCTTGCAAACAAACCATTTTTTCCACCTAATGTTGCTATTGCTATTCCTGATAATATTAGCAAAATAATAATTGTTACAATAAGTGCAATTAATGTTATTCCTTTATTTTTTTTCATTTGTATTTCCTCCTTCTATACATTAAAATTATATATTACCTTATTTTTATTTTAAATTTTTAACCTATTTTAGATTAAAAAATTACAACCCAAAATAGGTTATTCTAAAATAATTCAGAGGTGTATTTTATGTATAAAAGAATTAGAGATTTAAGAGAAGATAAAGATTTATCACAAACAAAAATTGCAAAATTTTTAAATATGTCTCAAACTGGATATTCTAAATACGAGGTTGGTACTAATGATATACCAACTAAAATTTTGATTCAATTAGCAAGGTTTTATAATACTTCTGTTGATTATTTGCTTGGTATTACTGATGAAATTAAGCCATACAAAAGGTGATTCTTTTGTTTTATCTTTATATAAAATATTTGCATTTTCATTTAACTGTATTGTAATTATTGACAAAACTTGATATTTATACTATTATTATTTTGCCGACTTGCTTAGAGGCAGGAAGGAGGGTTGCTTTTGTTTAAAGAGTTACTAAAAGTGTTAAAGCTATATTTGATTTACTTAATTGTAAAACACTTAGGTGAATAGCACAAGGAAAAAGACTAGGAATGGTTCTCCTAGTCTTTTTTACACTTTTGTTTAAAGATTACATCGACGTCTTGAGCTTATTATAACTCATATTTTATAATATGTCAAATTTTTGAAATTATACTTATATCACTATTTTTTATGATTATGATGAAAAAGCTAAGACATTTATCAATTATAGTAGTCCTGTCATATAAACTGGCAAAAATATCACATCATCTTCTACTTTTAAATCGTCAATATGCAATACATAACTTGTGTACAAATATTCTTTATACTTTTTCTTAAATTTATTTAAAGATGAAAATGTATAATTTTTACCTGATTTCACTTCAATTGGTGAAACATTGTGTCTTGATGTTATCTTATTTTTGGCTATTAAAAAATCTATTTCCATATTATTTTCCACATATCCTTAATTTTTATCAGCCTAATTTTACACATATCCTTAATTTTTTTGAGTATATTTTTACACATATCCGTGATTTTTATTTACAATATTTTCCATTTAGTTATATTTTTGTCATAAAAAGTGAGACAAATTGTACTGTCCCACTTGTCTCACATTAAAACTTCAACATTAAAAACTCCATTATCTTCAAGTTTTATCTCTTTTGTTTCTTCCAATTCAATTCCATTAACTGTAACTTTTTCAACTCCTGTATTTTTGCCATTTGGATTTTTAACAACAATATTATAAAAAGCATTTTTCCACTTATATTTGATGTTATACTCTTTCCAAGATGATGGAATACATGGTTCGATTCTAATAAATCCATTTTTTATTTTTAACCCCAAAATATTTTCAATTCCTGTTTTGTAATACCAACTTGCAGAACCTGTGTACCAAGTCCATCCACCTCTACCTGCTAAGTTACCTGCTCCATATATATCTGCTGGAATTACATATGGTTCTACTTTATATTTTTTGCTACTTTCTTTTGTTCGTGCATGTTCTATTGGATTTATCATTCTATACAATTCTGTTGCCTTATCTCCAAATCCCAGCATAGATTCTGCAATTATTACCCATACTGCTGCGTGTGTATATTGTCCCCCATTTTCTCTGACTCCTGGTAAATATGATTTTATATATCCTGGATTTAGTTTTCCTTTTTCAAATGGTGGGTCTAATAATTTGATTATTCCGTTTTCTCTGTCTATTAAGTGATTTTCTAGACTCTCCATTGATATATATTTTTTGTCATTGTCTCCTGCGTTTGATATTGTACTCCAACTTTGTGCAATACTATCTATTCTACATTCGTCATTTTCCATACTTCCTAATGTGTTTCCATCATCCATAAATGCTCTTTTAAACCATCTTCCGTCCCATCCGTTTGTGTTTAATGATTTCTTTAATTGTTGCATTATTGTTTTGTATTTTTCTATTTTGCTTTCAATATTTTCTTTATTCTGATTATTATTCTCTTCGTTCAAATTATTATTATCATTTTTTTGTTGCTTTTCAATATTTTTGTTCTCATCTTTTGATGTCAAATTATCTTTCTCATGTTCCATAATTTTAGTAAATCTATCTAGTACATTATACAAGAAAAATCCAAGCCAAACACTCTCCCCTTTTCCTTTAGGGCCAACATTACTAAAGCCATCATTCCAATCACCACTACCAATTTTAGGCAAACCATTTTCGCCAAAATTCAAACTTCTTTCAATTGCTTTAATACAATGTTCATAAATACTTCCTGTTTCTTTAGCACTATCAAATTTGTCATATCTTTCATCTTCATTTTCTTGTAATTCTTTTCCAATTAAATATGGTGTTTGCTCTTCTAATATTGAATAATCTCCTGTAAATTCTATATATTCAGTAGTCAAATATACAAGCCATAACAAATCATCTGAAAATTTAGTTCTTATTCCTCTTCCTGTTTCTTCATGCCACCAATGTTCAACATCACCTTCTAAAAATTGTTGTTTACTATGCTTTAAAATTTGATTTTTCAAAATTTGTGGGTCAATATATTTTAATGCTAGTGTGTCTTGCAATTGGTCTCTAAAGCCATATGCACCGCCTGATTGATAATATCCTGTTCTACTTAATAACCTACTTTGTAGTGTTTGATAAATATCCCATCCATTTAAAATGATGTTCATAGATTCTAGTGGTGTGTAAACTTGGAGTCTTCCTAAAATATCCCTCCAATAACTTTTTACATTTTCAAGTTCTTGTTTGCAATTTTGAATTTTGCTATATTTGTAAGCAATGTTTTTGCTGTCTATTACCGCATCTTCTGCTCCCAGCAAAAATACAATTTCTTTTTCTGATAAACTGTCTAATTCTACTTCTATTTCATATGCTATACATGGTTTTTTGCCTAAACTGTTTTCATTATTTAAACTTGATTTTTTTAGGCCATCTGGATTTGATATATTTCCATTTCCGAAAAAGAAGTTTTTATCACCTGTATAACTTTGCATTTTTTCACTATTTGATACATATATTACGTCATTTTTAAATTCTGAATTATATAAATTTTGTGCACAAATTATATTGTTATTTTTATCATATTTTAAATCGATGTATCCATTTGATTTAAGTTCATCTTCACCTAAAACAGGTTTCATATAATATACAATTTTCAATTTTTTTCTGTTCAAATTCATATTTTTTAACTTTAAAATTTGTATTTTTACACTATCTTCTTTTGGGACAAAAACTTCTAATTCCTGTTCTATTCCATCACTTTTATGAATAAATTTAGTGTAACCAAATCCGTAAACTACATTGTAGTTTTTATTATCTGGCATAGGGTTTAGTCCAAGTGACCAAACCTTTTTCGTTTCTTGGTCTTTTAGATATATTATTTCTGATGGAATATCAAAATTGGGTTGATTTTCCCAAGCTGTTACTCTATTTAGTCTACTGTTTTTATACCAAGTATATCCACCCATACTTTGTGTGACCAATGTTCCAAATTTTTTATTTGCCATAATGTGTGACCATACTGTTGGAAGTCGATTATCTTTATTTGCTTTTATCAAATATTCTTTACCATCTGCCGAAAATGCTCCATATTCATTATAATATTTTAAGTTTTCTGTGTTTTGTAAAATATCTATATTTTCTTGATTTTCTGGTTCTATAATTATATTTTCTGGCTCATTTGGAATCTTTTTATATTTTTCTAAATATTCTTCTTCAATATCTTTTAATGAGTGACTTATTCCACCTTTTTTACTATCTATTATTATTCCTGCAATAAATTGCAATAAATTCATATCTTCTTTGCTTATTTCATTTTTGTTTAACTCAAAAATTCCGCCTCTAATATTTTTTAAATATGATAACTGACTGTTCAAAACTGCTTCTTCTATATCTTCCATAACATAATTTTCGTAACTATATTTTTCTTCATCTATTATTACTAATTCTGTTTCAAATCCCTTTGTCCTCATAAATTCATATGCTTTTAAAACTTCTTTTACAACATATGTGTCATTACTATCTTTTATTTTTACTAGTATTATTGGCAAATCGCCTGAAATACCGTATTTCCAAAGTTCACTTTGACTATATTTTTGTTTTGGCAATTTTTCTAAGTTTATTTTTTTAGATGGATTGTTGAAAATTATATATGACAACATTTTTTGGTAATCTCTTATTTGCGAACCTTTTATTCTTAAATATCTTGTTTGAGCTTCATTTTTTGCCTTTGATAGTTCAAATGCCTTTTTGATATTTTCTTCAACTGTGTATTTTTTAATATTTTCAATTACCTTTTCTTTTGTTTCACCTACTGCAATAATTAAATTAACAGTTGATTTTTCTTGTTTTTTAACTTTCATCGCTCTTTTTAATGCCACAACAGGTTCTGTTACAAGTCCTATTTTTTTAGAGAATGGGCTTGAGTTTCTAACCATTTGAGGAATTCCTATATTCCCTCTGCCTGTAAACTTTTCTTCATCTATTTCGTACTCTAAATCCCCAATTATTTCACTATTTGTTGATAAATTTACTGCCATATATACTTCTTTTTCATGTTCATATCTTGTTCTTCTTTTTACAATTATACTATTTGTTTCATTGTCAAAATCAAATATTAAAAATAAATTGTTAAATGCAGGATGTGCATAATCTTGCTCTTTTGGTGATAATACTGGTTCAAAGTGTGATGTTATTTCTAGTATTTCGTCTTCATTTCCTAAATTTTCTAATGTTAGTTTTCTTATTTCTACTGGCTCGTCTGGTGCAATTATTGTTTCAATTTTTGTTTTTATATTGTCATTTATTAATTCTTGTTCCATTTTGTCTGGCATAAAACTGATTTGATATTTTCCATTGTTTGGTATATATTTTGAGCTCCATATTTTTTTTGATTTTATATTTTTTATGTCAAAAAATATTCCCTGTGGGTAATCGTCTGTGCTTTTAAATCTGTTTATCAATATATTTTTATATTTACTTGCCCCTTCTCCTTTTTGGTTCATTGCTATCAAATAATCTTCGTTTGCTATGACATTTCCGCGTATTAATCTTTCATCTATCTTTTTGTAAGTGTCTTGAATGTAATCTTCATAATCAACATATTTTAATTTTTCAACCTTTTCTTTATTTTCTTTTGTTATTATTGCTGTTTCTGGCATTGTTTCTTGTAGCAAAATGCTTATTGCATTTATTTCTGGATTTTGCATAAATCTTTTTTGCAAGATGTTGTTATTAAATAAATTGTTTATTGAAAGTAAAATCAGTCCTTGGTGATGTGCCATATATGTTTTTACTGTTTCTGCTTTGCTTCCTTTTTTTAATCTTTCTGGTGTAAAATCAATTGATTCATAAAATCCGTATTTATTGTACATTCCATATTCTTCAAGTCTTTTTAAATTTTGATATACTTCTTTTGGGTAATCTGTTATTGCTAATATGCTTCCATATGGAGCCACAACCATTTCATCTGCAAGTCCTCTTTTTAGTCCTAGCCATGGTATTCCAAATGCTTTATATTGATAGTTTGAATGCAAATCTTTTAAGTTAAATGCCGCTTCTGATATCCCCCATGGTATTTGCAATTCTTTAGCATATTTCATTTGACTCATGATCATAAATTTGCAAGACTCGTCTAATAAACTTCCTTTGTATTTTGGTATATTGATATTTGGCATTAAATATTCAAATGATGTTCCTGACCATGATACAAGTCCTTTGTATTTTCCGAGTGTTGTTAGTGTTCTACTTAATGAATTCCAATGTTTTGCCGGTACATCTTTTTTTGCTATTGCTATCAAACTTGCTTGTCTTGCTTCTGAAGCTAATAAGTCATAATATGAATTTGTTAGTTTGTTTTCCTCTATATTGAATCCTATTGAAAATATTCTTTGTTCTTTTTTGTATAGATGTGAAAAATCTGTGTTTTCTATTAATTTGTTTACTATTTCTATTAAACCAGAAATCTCAATATTTTCTGCATTTTTTAATAACTGTGTTTCTTTGTTGATGTTTTGTTGATTTTTTGATATTTGTGAAATTTTGCAATCGCATTTGTTTTGACTTTCTAACCAATTTTTTATAACATACAAATATCCTACAAAGTTACCGCTATCTACTGTTGAGACATATCTAGGAAATAATGGCTCTTTTGTTTCCGTATTATACCAATTGTATAAATGTCCATTCCATTTTTGAAGTTCATTTACTGTGTTTAAAATATTTTTTAGCAATTCTATTGTTTTATCATAATTTATAAAACCTAAATCATTCGCAGAGATAACCGCCATCATCGATAATCCAATATTAGTAGATGATGTTCTTCTTACTACTTTATTTTTTCTATCTTCTTGATAATTGTCTGGAATCAAAAAATTATCTTCTTGTCTTAAGTACTTTTCAAAAAATCCCCATGTTTTTCTGGCAATTTCTAAAACATAATCTTGCTCTTTTTGTGTTAATAATTCTACTGCCTCTTTTTCTGTTTTTTCTTTACTTATGCAATACATAATTGCTGGAGTCAGAATCCATAATAATCCAAGCATTAATGCCAATATATTATTACTATTTCCATAAATTATAAATGCTACAATTCCTGTTATAATGTTAATTGCCATATTTTTGTAGTATGAGATTATATCTGTTTTTGCCATTTTTTCTGCTTCTTCTGATGTTGTCCATTCAAGCAAATTTTTATGTGTTACTTTTACTCTATATATTGTTTTTACTATTGCTTTTAAAGATGTGTATGCTTTGTATGGCAAACACCCAAGTGTAATTATTGTTCGTGCAAAAATTCCTTTTAAACCTGATATTTTAGGCGTAAATGTTTTTTGTTTTTCTTCTCCTTCTTTTTTTCCAAATAGATAATTAATTAATTCCAAAATAAACGGAATTATTGAAATTAAAATTATTATAAAATTAAATGCAAAAACATCTATATTGAAAGCTTTTCCAATTATATTTATATACATTAAAGCAAATATAATTGAGATTTCAAATAAACTTCTTCTTAAATTATCAAAAATTTTATATTTTGAGAGCATATTTAACGGACTTTTTTTGCTTAGCCATTTTGTTATTTGCCAGTCTCCTCTAATCCATCTTGAAAGTCTATTCATAAAACTCATATATTTTGTTGGGTATCCATCCATTAGCATGATATCAGAAACCAGTCCACATCTTAAATAACTTCCTTCGAGTAAATCATGGCTTAGTACTGTATTTTCAGGAATTGCATTTTCCATTACTTTTGAAAATACTTTTAAGTCATATATTCCTTTTCCTGTAAAAATTCCCTCTTTGAAGTTATCTTGATATATGTCTGATATCGCATTTGTGTAACTGTCTATTCCTCCTGCTCCTGCAAATATTTTTGTAAATAGTGTTTTATAACTTATGTCCAAATTAATTCCAACTCGTGGTTGCATTATTCCATATCCGTCTATTACTATGTTTTTTTGTTCATCTATTTCAGGTCTGTTTAATATGTGTGCCATTGCTCCAACTAATTCTGATGCCGTATTTAAAACCAAATCTGTGTCTGCATCTAATGTGATTATATATTTTATGTTTTTTAATTTTTCTTTAATTATTTCATTTCCAGTATTTTGGTACTCATTATCTTTGTTTTTTTCTATATCTTGATTTTCTATTTGGTTTTGTATAGTATTAATTCTAAATGGATTTTTTCCTTGTAAAATATATTGATTTAACTGATTCAGCATTCCTCTTTTTCGTTCCCATCCTAAATAAGAGCCTTCTTTTTCATTCCATTCTCTTTTTCTATATATAAAATTAAATATTGGAAAACCTTGATTTTGATATTTTTTATTTAATCTTTCAACTTGTTCTAATCCCTCTTGAATTACATCTATATCGAATTTTTCTTCCTGCATACTACTTTCTGAACAGTCGCCTAACAATGTAAAATATAAATTTGGAGATTTATTTGCTAAATAATAAACCTCTAAGTTTCTAAACATTTCAGCTACTTTTTCTTTGTTTTTTACTATTGTTGGAATTACTACCATTGTTGTGTTCTCTTTGTCTATACCATTTGAGAAGTCCATTTTTGGTATTAGTTTAGGTTTTACTGTTTTGCTTAAAATTGTTTGTATTATTTGTATAATCACTTCACTTGATGGTATTAAAAATAGTATAAAACTTACAACTGCGAGTCCGATGCTTCTTATTTTTAAATTTAAAATGTAACTTAAAATTGCTGATAATATTATTGTTAAAATTCCTATTGTTGTTATATATATTTTTGTTTTTGCTTGTGGTGTTTTTTCTTTTTTATTTGTGTATTCTAATTTTTCGTATAACTCATTTATTCCATTGTCTATTAGGTAATATCCAATATGGGTTTTCTTTGTTGTTTTTGATTTATTTGTTTCTGTTTGTTCACTATCTTGTTCTTGTATATTGTCTTGATTTAATTGTAAGTTCTGCTTTTTATCATTTGTATTTTCTTGTGCCAGTTCCAGCATTTTTCTTGCTATATAAATTTCAGAAATCTTTGTCTTTTTACTTATTTCCTTTATCTTTCCTCTGTAATACTCTTTCGTTTTATAGTCCATTTTTTCATACACATTTGCTGGATCTTTTTTTAATATTTCTTCTACGCCATTTATTTTTTCAAATATATCCAAAAAATTAATTCTTTGAATTTCTTTAATACTTGTAATGCTATTTCCCATTAAAACTTTTTGAGTCGCAATTTCAAAATGTTCTTTTTTTATTACATCAGATACAGTTGTCCCAAGCTTTTCAACAACTTCTTCAAGTACATTTAAATATGCATTTGCTTTTTTACCATATCTTTTTAAAATGTATGACATATATTCAATAAATGGATATCTCATATCTTGAAAAAATTCTTTTTCTATTTTAGTGTTTTTAAATTTTGTTTGTGATTTATCCTTATTTTCAACTAATCTTTCTGCTATATTTTCTGCTCTATATTTTTGAATTTGACTGCTATATATTTGTGCACATATATCTGTGATGTTTTCTATAATTGCAATTTGCAAAAAGATTCCTATATTCCAGATTTCGTCCATACTTAATGTCTTTTTTCTTTGATAACTTATTAGGTAATCTTCTAACTTTTCTCTTTCTATTTTGTTGTCTGTGTATGCAACTATTTCTGAAGCTAAGACATATATTCGTGCAAATCCTTTATATTCCCCATTTGATATTCCTACAAAATTCATGTATTTATTTAAAGGTAGTTCTTTTTGAATTTGTTTTACTGTTTCTTCTATTATATAAAAATTGTCTAACAGCCATTCTCCTGCAGGGTGTATGTTTATTCCTAATTTTAGATGTTCGTTTAATATGTTGTAGACTTCTTCTATTGTTTTAAAATTTTCTATTAGTTGTGGCACAGGATATGTGTCTTTTTGTGATTTTGATGTTGTGTTATGGCTTGATGCAATTTTTTCTAGGTGTTTTTCTAGCTGACTTTTTTCTAGCATTGTTCCTGTTATTTTTAGTTTTTGGTTTTCTTTCAAAAAAATCCCACTCCTTGCAAACATTTTTTGTTTTTATTGTTTGCCAAAGAGTGGAAATTTATTCATTTTGTTTTATTTGAGTTTCTATTGTGATGTTTTAATTATTAAAAATATCAATAATTTCAAAAGGAAAAAGCCCGTATTAACGAGCTTTTCTTCTTTCGATAAATTTTTTGTATGTATACTCTATTTTTATTGTTGCATACATTAATATTCCTGATATACATACAAAAAAACCTGTCATAAGTTTCCATGTTTCTTCTAATGGTGGAGAAAATAATCCTTGGACTATTAAAACTCCTCCTACGATTATTGGAATTAAAGATAAAATATATAATTTTATCTTCCTAATTCGCCAATCTCTAATCATGGCTTTTCTACTTATTTTCATGTTGTCTCCTTTTCCGGCTATATTTTCTAGCCTTAACTCTCCTTCTACCGTTACTATACTTATATTATAACACTTTTTATTAAAAAATGCAAAATTTTATATGTTTTCTGTTTTTATATGCTTTAATAAAATCATTATATTTTAAAAGACTTTACCTTTTTCTTGTAATTTTAGCTATTTCGATTTCATCCAGTCCTGTAATCTCTGATATTTCTTCTTTTGATATATTTTTGCTTAATAATTTTTTTGCAATTTCTCTAAAGCCTTCTATTTTACCTTCTTTTCTTCCTTCTTTTCTTCCCATATCAATATACATTTGATTTTCTCTTCTTATCATATCAACCACTGCTAACACTTCTTTTTTCCTCCCTTCTTCTATTTTATTTACTAACCTTTCTACTTCATCATCTCCTAGCTTTTCTTTAAATACTATTTTTATTATTCTAATTAATACATCTTTATCTTCCTCTTTTGTTCTTTCTATTACTTTTTC
>CAKOUU010000002.1 GCA_934120675.1 uncultured Clostridia bacterium | reverse complement strand
AACTACATAGTAACATATTTTAAAAAAGTTACAACTTTTGTTCAAAAAATGATTATCGGCAAATTACTATTTATTTATTATAACTTTATATTTTTCTTGACTTTTTATCTTTAAATAGCTTATAATAAATATAGGAAATGACAAATCCACAAACGTGGTTTTGCCGAATTAAGTTTGAAAAAACTCACACCTAACTCGCCAAAGTTACAGATGTGAGCTTTTTTTATTTATGTAGTTGCTTGTCAACCCAGTTCTTATGCAGAACTGCTGTCAAGGCAACGTTTAATGTTAAAGAAAACATTAAGGATAATATCAAAAATAGTATCACTTTAATCATAAACATCACCACATCTCCTACGATATTTCGTAAAATTCAGGTGGCAAAACCACATCTGTTTCTCATCATTTCCTATGTTAATTATTCTACAGTATTATTTAAAATTTGTCTATAATATTAATAAATTTTTATAGCCTATTTTTGTTTATAAATTCATAAATCTTATTTTTAATATGGATGTTTCCTAAATAATAAAATCTAATAAGAGTTATTTAAAATTATAATGTAATAATCTTATAATATACAAAAATGTCATTTTTTATTGATAAATCAACCTTTGTAATTTACAAAGAGATAGAATTTATACACAAAACTCGAAAGTATTTATACTTCCGAGTTTTTTTCATTATGAAAAACGAACATTTCTAATATATAAAAAACTCTGCTCGAACAAATCAAGCAGAGAATCCATCATATACTATTAAGTGTCCATTTCCTCCCAATACATTAATGTCACGTGTTTAACTAACATGGAACACCTAATTTTTTCTAATAGCCACATACTTATTAGATGATGAAAAAAACTTTTATTAGTTAAACCATTTTTATTATAGCACTTTTTATATATTATGTCAAATTATTTTACATATTTTTCCAACATTATTGTAACTGGTCCATCATTTACTAAACCAACTTTCATATCAGCACCAAAAACACCAGTTTCAACAATTTTAACTTGTTTCTTACATTCTTCAATAATATACTCATATAATTCATTTGCAAAATCAGGTTTTGCAGCATCTGTAAAAGATGGTCTATTTCCACTAGAACAATCCGCATATAATGTGAATTGAGACACCAAAAGTAATGAACCATTAACATCTTTTAATGATTTGTTCATTTTTCCATTTTCATCTTCAAATACTCGTAAATTAATTAATTTTTTTACTAAATAATCTGCTACTTCTTTTGTGTCTGTATGTGTTACACCAATTAAAACCATAAAGCCTTTTTCTATTTTTCCAACTGTTTTTCCTTCTATATCTACTTGTGCATTTTTAACTCTTTGAACTACAAATTTCATTTTTTATTTCTCTTTTCCTCTATTTTTTATATTTATAAATTATATCAAAAATAAGAATTTTTTTCAATTAAATTTCTCCGTTAATATGTAATTTTTCGAAATTTTCCCTACTGAATTGTAACATATTTTGTGTGGTGCCCCTTTAATCCAAAAATTATTCAATAATATCCAAAACATTACTAGAATCAATACCATCAAAATTATAATAAGTATTTGGAATTTTACCAACAATTACATTCTCAATAAGAAGGACCTGATTAGAGACCTTTTCAGAAATAGTGTTATAAGGAGTCAATATACTAACCTCACAATCAACTTGCAAATACACACTATGCAAAGTTTGATTAATTCCCTGAGCAGAAAACTCACTACGCAAATCAGTTTCAACATTGCCAATAGACGATATTTTAATTGGAATTCCAGGGCCTCTGCCGGAAAGTAATTTTGAACCTGTAAAACTTCCAATTGCAATTTTTATATTTTCTTTGCCTCTCTCATTAATTGAATTCTGTATTTTGACTGCAACATCTGATATTATCTCATTTATTGGAATTATATTAGATTTTATCATTGTTATATTTCCATCATTATCTTTTTCAATTGTAAATAATTCATCATATGTATGGTCTTTCATAACATTGGTTGCTTCATTATTAGATATTATTGTTGCAATTGATTTTGCTTTATCCTCGCATAATGCATTAAATATTGGAGAAATTGCATCTAATACAATTTTAACTGTACTAAATGCAATTACCATTATTATAAAAATTTTTGCTATTTTTTGTTTTCTTTTTAAATTTTTATCCCCTCCACTTGAAAAGAAAATCTTTGGAAGTCGTATTCTTGGTCTTGAATATATCTTACTATTCATAGTTGCAAATCCTTTCATATTTATATACTATAAAAGAATTATTCATACACTTTTTCGGAAATTCTTTCAAATTTTGGTATATACAATTTTTGACCTGGATATATTTTATCTCTATCTTCAATACCATTTGTTCTAGCAATTCCATCAACAGTACTACCAAATTCCTTAGCAATATTCCACAAAGTATCACCTTTTTTAACAACATAAATTACCAAACTATAATCTTGTTCTTCCCTCTCACCGTCTTCAACTATGCTATCTATCATATTCAAATTTGCAGTTCTATACATACTTGTGTCAGCCTGAACATCAACATTACAACTAATATCTCCACCATCTTGAATTATAAAATCTTGTGATTTTATTCCCATATCACAGTTTGTATTTAATGACTCTCCATTTTGAAGATTTTCAATTGTATATTCAAATGGAATTTTTGCATCTTTTACATTTATCTGTTTTCTAGAATTTTCAAAAATAAATTTCATATTCAATTCTGCTTCATACATAATTTTAGTATTTATTTTATTTTCATTTATTATAACTGGTGTTGTTTCTACATCAAGCAAGTTTAAACCATCTATATCATTTATATTGACTTTTTCTCTTATTTGCTTAACACCTGAAATATTTTGTTTACTAGTCATTGTTGTAATTTGCTTTTTCTCAAAATTCAAGTTTTGAGTTGGGCTATACATATCTTGAATCAAATTGATTTGCTTTTCTTCATATGCACAGCAAGTTACTTCTATTTCTATTTCAACATATATTGAATGCTCATCTTGTGAATTAGGTTTTATAATTATATTTTTGATTTCATAATTTACATCACATATATTTTCTTCTGATACATCTGGAATATCAATAAATCCAACAACCGGTATTTTATATATAACAACATTTATTCTATTATCTTCTGTTAAATACATTATCTTTATTTCTGCTTCTGCTTTAGTCAAAACCTTATTATAACTGATTTTTATGTCCTTATCAACTAAACATACCTGTGCTTGTAAAATCTCCGCCAAATTGTCCATATTATCAATTTGAATATTATCTTTTGCATAAATCTTTGTACTTCCTGTTCCCACCAATGAATTTAATTTTAAATCTTCCTTTAAAATTTGAACATCATCTTCATTTTGAACTTCATTTATTATCTCAACATTATCATTTGAATAAATTTTCAAGTTAACTTCCAATGTTGCCTTAATGCCGATTTTTCTGCCATTTATCACCTTTGCTTCTATTGATTTTATCTTGACATCAGAAATTGCATTCATTCCTTCTTCACAGTTTGGAACATTTAAGCTTTCTGAAAAATCAACACTTGTGTTTAACCCTCTTACTGTATCATCTGCTCCGTCTGGCATATACATTATGTAGGCATTTACCGTTCCATCAAGTCTTACTTTTTCACTTTGTACCTCTTTTTTGTATATTGATGCTATACCACTTGTACCAATTGTGTTTAAAATGTCTGGCTTTGAGTCTGGTACTATCATATCTCCCTCTGCTAATATGATTTCTTTTCTTTCTGCTATTAATTTATTTATATTTAAGTTTTCTCTTTGTGCTTCTATCATTTTTTACCTCCTTACAGTTTTTCTTTATAAATGTATATGAGGTTTTTTTTGGTTTATTCCTAATTTAATTATTTTTTGATGGAACTATTACTATATTTAATGTTGGGTCATATTTGTATTTACTTATTATATTTTGTGAAAAACTTGCTAATTCATTTGGTATTACTATCGTTGTATATTTTTGTTTTTTTAATTCCTCTATTTTATTGTCAATTTCTTCTGGTTCTTTTATTTCTTTTATATCCATTCCTAATAGTTTTGGAAGTTGATAGTCTTCCTCAAATTTTATAAAAGATACTTTCATTTTTTTCACTCCTTTTTTACATTTATTTTAGTTTGCTTTTTTATTGTTGTTTTATTCTATTACATTCTAAATTTTGCATAATTTTGTTTTTATGTTATAATGTAATTGATACTTATTTAGCATAGCTTATGAAAGGAGCTTATATGAAAGACTTTTTTAAAGAGTTTAGGGCAGCGCTAGACGAAATTGCAATAACTTTTTTATTTTTCATTCCTTGCACATGCAAAAATGAAAAGAAAATTGCAAAAGCAATTTCAAAAAAATAAGCCAAAAACCGTGTCATTATTTTGACACGGTTCTTTTTATTATCTAATATTATAAATATAAGTATTGCCATTTGAAGTTATTGTTGCTTTTAATGGTTTTCCATCTGTTTCAACCTCTTTTGGGACCTCTACAACAAATCTATATTTCAAACTTTTTAGTGGATCTATACCATATAAATTTGGATAAGTCTCTAATTCATCACCACTGGAGTTTTCTGTTACCAATGAACAATTATATTCATAATTATTATCATATGTAATTTTCACAGACATAAGACTATCCTGCTTTACAGCTGAAGCTGATAAATTTTTAACATTCATCGTTAATTCAAAATATTTTTGATTATCATCTTTTCCCTCTAAATATGTATAATATCCTGTTGGATTTGTTGGTTCAATATTCTTTGAAAAAGATGTTGATAATATATTAAATTCACAAAAATTATCTATAGTTATCTTGTCTTGCAAAGTTATTTCTGTTTCCTTTTTATTTGAACTATTATCATTTTCCACTTTAGATATACTTGAGTTTGCATTGTTGTCTTTTGAATTTACAGTTACTCTACTATTAGAATTCATCCCTTTTTTATTTTGATAAATAAAAATACCAACTACAATTACAATAATCACACCAAGTACTATTAAAACTTTATTTTTATAATTTTTCTTTTCCATAAATTTCCTCCTATATACTATGATTTCCTTTTTTTTCAATCACTTCAGTATTTTTTATACCTGAAATTGCAAAAATACTACTTGTTATAAGCAAACATCCTCCCAATGAAACATAACCTGCAAAGTAGCATGCATTAATAATATAATTATAAGCATCACCACCAACATATGCATTTACACTTTTATAAGAATAAGATTTTTCACTATTTTTATATCTCAGCATTTTGTCAAATCCCATACCTATACAGAAAATACTTAACAATAATAATATTACTGATATTATTATTAATATTTTAGAAATATTTTGTTTTTTCATACCTTCACCCCTTTCTTTCTACAATATATCACAAAATTTTTATTTTGTACACATATTTGTACACTTATTTTTAACTTTTTTTTGGTTAAAATAATTATGGTGATAAAAATGAAAAAATTAAAAATTGAAAAAACAAAAAAAAGCAATGATACAGTAACTAGAACAATAAGAATAAGTGGAGAAACTTTTGATAAAATTAGCGATTTAGCTGAAAAAAATGAATTAAGTTTTAATAGTGTAGTAAACCAAATAATTGAGTTTGGATTAAAAAATTTAGAAGAATAATAAAATTTATTGACTTTATCATTAATTCAAAGTATAATAATAATAATAGGAAATGGAGAAACCACAAACGTGGTTTGCCAGGTTGTTATGTAAAAAACACATCGCCCTGTCAAGACAGATGTGTTTTTTTATTGGTTATCTACTTTTGCTAATAATTATAACTAGTGCTATAATCAAGGCAAAAGCTATGATAGTTACTCCAATTAATGAATAATATAAAATAAATATTGTTTTTATTAATAATTCATGTTTTAAATATTCAAAACCCGAACCAATGAATAAGAAAAGTTTATCAGACTATGCACTCTTTAATTCCAATCTCAACTTATCAGCAATCATTGCTATAAACTCACTGTTTGTTGGCTTTCCTTTAGCCGCAGAAATGGTATAACCAAATATTTTCTCAACTGTCTTTTGGTCTCCTCTACCCCAAGCAACTTCAATTGCGTGGCGGATTGCACGTTCTACACGACTTGGAGTTGTGTTAAATTTTGTAGCAATTTTAGGATACAAACTTTTAGTAATTTGATTTATCACATCAATATCATTAACAACCATAATAATAGCCTCACGCAAATATTGATATCCCTTTATATGTGCTGGTACACCCACTTCGTGAATTATATTAGTTACTAGAGCCTCCAAATTATCTTGATTTTTAATTCCATCCTCAGGAATTTCTACATATTGCGTTTTTATATCTCTTGTAATAAAAGTATCTGTACTTCTATTTGGTATAAAATTCTTTAATTCCTTTATTCTTTTTATTAATAATTCTATATCAAATGGTTTTACAACATAATATTCTGCTCCAAGTCCAACTGCTTTTTGAGTAATTTTATCTTGTCCAACAGCAGAAAGCATTATACAAAGTGGCTTTTTATCACATTTTATCATATTCATTTTTTCAAGAACCCCTATACCGTCTAGATGTGGCATAATAACATCCAATAATGCTACATCAGGCATTATATTAGCAATCATATCTATTGCTTCTTCTCCATCTTTAGCAATACCTATCACTTCCATATCCTCTTGCTCTTGAATATATTTAGCAAGTGTTTGAGCAAATTCTTGATTATCATCTGCTATTAAAATAGTTGTTTTTTCTTTCATTTTTTATCTCCCCTATCTTTAGTTTCTTTTAGATATTTTATGTATATCATGTTCGCTAATCTTCTGTTCTCAATAAATAAAAGAACTGTAAATTTTTTACAGTTCTAATTATATTATTATTTTTAATGTTTTTCAATTATTTTTTCCAATTATTTACAAAAACATTAATTTATTATACTTTTCTCTATTAATTTTTTAGATAAAAACTTTAAATTTATCAAATTAACTTTTTTTGTATTAAAATCATCTTCTAATCTTCCTTTATTCCCCTCTTCTAGCTGTATTTTACAAATAATTTTCTCTGAATAATCATATTCTTTTATATAAATATTATTTTTTTTACAATAATATTTAAAAGATTCCAAATTATTATAATCTAATTCTACTTCTGCCTCTATTCCTATACATTTCTCAACTTTTTCTGAAATTTCTATTGCATCAAGTGTTGCATCTGAATACGCTCTAACTAAGCCTCCTGTTCCAAGTAATACTCCACCAAAATATCTTGTTACTACAACTAAAACATTGCCCAAATTATTTTTTTGCAAAATATTAAGCATAGGTCCACCTGCAGTCCCTGATGGTTCACCATCATCACTTGATTTTTCTACTACCTGTTCATTCTCTATAACCCTGTAAGCTACACAATTGTGTCTTGCATCATAATACTTCTTTTTGATTTTTCTTATATAATCTTCTGCTTCTTCTTGGCTTTCTATTTTTATCAGATTACATATAAATTTAGATTTTTTTACAACTATTTCAGTTTGTACATTTTCCTTAATTGAAATAAAATTTTTCATATTTCTCCCTTTTTGAGATAAGTAAGACAGTTTTCATTTACCCTAAATTTTATTAAATACGGTAATTATAACTATCCGAGTTTGTCTCACATTTTTGTCAAATTTTGTCACATATTATTTCCTGCTGTATATCCTGTTGAATACGCTATTTGAAGGTTGAATCCTCCAGTGTAAGCATCAACATCAATAATTTCACCAGCAAAATATAAACCATCAACTAATTTAGATTCCATTGTTTTGGGATTTATCTCTTTAATATTTATTCCACCACTTGTAACTATAGCCTCATCAATAGGTCTAAATCCTCTTATAGTAACTTCAAAATTCTTTAATAAATTAACAAGTCCATGTCTTTCTTTTTTATTAATTTCATTAACTTTTTTATTAGGATTTATTCCACTTCTTTCAATAATTACTGGAATCAACTTTTGTGGCAGCAATTTATCCAAACTATTTTTAAATTGCTTATTTTTAAACTCTGCAAAGTCTCTTAATATTCTTTCATCCAACTTTTCTTCAGATAATGCTGGTTTAAAATCTATGTTTAAAACAATTTTTTTATTTTTCAAAAGCTCATCAATATTCTTATATCTAACCAAATGTGCTGAACCACTTAAAATTGTAGGTCCTGATACTCCAAAATGTGTAAATAGCATCTCACCAAAATCTTGATAAATAATTTTATTATTTTCCTTATTTTTTAATTCGATATTTACATTTCTCAAAGATAAACCTTGCAAATCTTTACACATATTTTGTTCAAAAGCCTCCAAAGGAACCAATGATGGTCTAATCTTTGTTACAGTATGACCTAATTTTCTAACTAATTCATACCCATCACCAGTTGAGCCTGTCAGTGGATAACTTTTTCCTCCAGTTGCTAATATAACCTTGTCTGTCTCAAATGTTCTAATATTATTTTTTTCTTTAGTATAGCACTCATTTAAATTTCCACTAGTATTTTCTTTATTTTTTACAACTTTAACCTTCAATTTTCCATCTTCATCTCTTGGAACAATTTCAGTAACTTTCATATTATATTCGATTTTAACATTTAACTCTTTCAATTTTTTTGTAAAACATTTTAAAACATCCAATGACTTGTCTGTTACAGGAAAAATTCTATTTCCTCTCTCTTCTTTAACTTCTAAACCTTCTTCATTTAAAAAATTTATTATATCATTATTGGTATAATTTTTAAAAGCACTATACAAAAACTGACCATTACCAGGTATATTTTGTATAAACTCCTCAATTGGTAAAGAAGATGTTATATTACATCTTCCCTTACCTGTAATCAAAAGCTTTCTTCCAAGTCTCTCTTTTTTCTCTAATAAAATTACATTATTACCATTTTCAGCAGAAGCTATCGCAGCCATCATTCCAGCAGGACCTCCACCAATTACTATTACGTTCATATTTTTCTCCTAAATTTTTAGGGATTGGGGGACGGGTCTTGAATCCCTAAAAATTATATAAATTAATTATTTATGATATTTTTAAAATTTCGGGATTCAAGACCCGTCCCCCAATCCCTATTTTATTAATTTTTCATTTTTTGAATTGCCTTAAGAATACCAAACTTACCATACTCATAAGTAAGCCCACCTTGCATATAAGCAATAAATGGCTCACGAATTGGTCCATCACAACTCAATTCAATTGTTGACCCTTCTGTAAAAGTTCCAGCTGCCATTATAACCTTGTCCTCATAACCACCCATGTCACTAGGAAATGGAATTACATTTGAATCGATTGGTGAACCCATTTGAATTCCTTGACAGAATTTAACTAAATTTTTTTCACTTCCTAGTTTAATTGTTTGAACAATATCTGCTCTTACTTCATCATATTTTGGTTCAACATCATATCCTAATTTTTCTAATATTCTACTTGCAAATATTGCTGTTTTTACACTAGATGCTACAACTTGTGGCGCAAAGAATAAGCCTTTTAGCAATTGTGTATTTTGTCCTAATGATGGTCCTATTTCTTTTCCAATTCCAGGTGCAGTTAATCTTTCTGCACATAGCTCTATTAAATCTTTTCTACCAACTATATATGCTCCAGATGTTGCGATTCCTGCTCCTAAATTTTTCATTAATGAACCTACTGCAATATCTGCTCCAATTTCTATTGGTTCTTTATCTTGTACAAATTCTCCATAGCAATTATCAACCATAATTATTACATCTTTGTTGACTTCTCTAATTGCTTTTATTGCCTTTTCAATTTTTTCAATTGTCAAACTTTTTCTTGTTGAATATCCTCTTGACCTTTGAATTTCAATTAATTTGACATCTTGTTTTTTTAATCTTTCTTGAATTGTTTTTATATCAAAATCATTTTCTACAAGTTCTATTTGTTCATACTTAATTCCAAATGCTTTCAATGAACTTTTGCTTTCTGTATCATTACATCCTATAACAGTTTGAAGTGTGTCATATGGTTCCCCTGTTATACTAATCATTGTGTCATTTGGACGTAATAATGCAGATAAAGTTATTGCTAACGCATGTGTTCCTGATATGAATTGAGCACGTACTAGTGCATCTTCTGCTTTAAATACTTTTGCATATATTTCCTCAATTTTGTTTCTTCCGGACTCATCAATTCCATATCCTGTTGATGAATTTAAATGCATTTCTTGTAAATTACATTCTTGAAATGCAGATAAAACTTTCATACTATTTTTTTCGCATATTTCATCCATCACTTTAAATTGTTCTTTTATTTCATTTTCTACTTCTTTTGATAAATTTTCTAATTCTGTACTGATTCCTAATTTTTCTAACATTTTTTTACCTTCTTTTCAATTTTATTTATTCATATTTTTCAGCAAAATTATTTTTGCATAAAATTTATTTATAACTTTCAACCAATCTATTATATTTTACTATATTTTCTAACAAATTGCAATTAATTTATAAATTTATGTAAATTTTGCTATACTAGATATTAGAAGTTTAAAATTCAAAAGGAGGCCATGCTATGCACAAACCATTTTATAATGAATTAGAAAAAGACTAGAAACACATTGATGGCTCTAGTCTTAAAATTTAAAAGACCAAAACTCAAAATATAAAGTTTCAGTCTTTTTATATTCATATTATTGTTGAGCATATGGTAATACAGCAATATGTCTAGCTCTTTTAACTGCTGTAGTAATATCTCTTTGATGTTTTGCACAACATCCTGTTGTTCTTCTTGGTAAGATTTTACCTTTATCATTAACAAATTTCTTTAATTGATCAGCGTTTTTGTAATCTAATTCAAAATTTTTGTCACTACATAAAACACAAACTTTCTTTCTTTGTTTTCTGAATTTTGGATTATAATCTTCATCATAATTTTTATTATTTCTTCTTTGTTTTTTATCAGCCATTTTTATTTTCCCCCTCTCTTATGAAAGCACTTAACTTTCATAGTCTATTAAAATGGTAAATCATCTGTAGATGATGTTTCAAAATCAGAACCCATACTTCCTGGCATTGTATTACCAAAAGTATTTTCAAAAGTTCCAGCTCCCATATCTCCTTCTCTTTTACTATCTGCGAAATATGCTTCTTCTGCAACAACTTCTGTTACATAGTGTTTAACACCTTGATCATCATCCCATGTTCTTGTTTGGATTCTTCCAATTATACCAACTTGTTGACCTTTTTTAAAGTACTTACTACAAAATTCTCCTAGTTTACTCCAAGCAACTATGTTAATAAAGTCTGCTTGTCTTTCTTCTCCTTGTCTAACAAATCTTCTATTTACTGCTAAACTAAAAGAAGCAACTAGAGTATTATTTGTTTGTGTATATCTTACTTCTGGGTCTCTTGTAAGTCTTCCCATTAATATTACTTTGTTCATTTTCTTTTCTTCCTTTCATTACTTTAATCTAAGGTCCCACTTTTTATTTTTTTGATTAGTCTTCTTTTCTTACAACGATGAATTTAATTACATCATCTGTAATTCTGTAAACTCTTTCAAGTTCTTTTATTGAATCTGGATTTGCTTCAAAGCTAAATATCATATATGTACCTTCTTTGAATTTTTTGATTTCATAAGCTAATCTTTTTTTACCTATGTTTTCAACTGATTCAACTTTTCCATTTTCATTGATTAATCCTGTAAATTTTTCTTCTAAAGCCTTTAATCCAGCTTCATCTAAATTTGGATTAACAATGATAACACTTTCGTATTTGTTCATTATTTTCACCTCCCTATGGATTTTGCAACCTAACTTTTCGTTAAGTAGAGATGCTTAAAAATAACTATAATCTTTTTAAGCATAGCTATTTTATCATATATTTTGCTGATTTGCAACTGTTTTTGTTAATTTTGTTAAATATAAATTTGACTTTTTATGTAAATTAGGATATAATATAACTATAGTAACTTATTAACAAAGCACAAAAGTCCTTCCAAAAAAAGTTTAAGGAAGGCAGAAAGAGGATATTATGTACAAAACAGTAAAAACCTCAGCAGGGCACTTGCTGCTTGATTTGTTCCGTGATGGAATAAAAGTTGGAATGGTTATGGCAAATCCATACAGTGCCCAATTAGCCATCAAAGAAGCCGGATTCAAAAATAATTGTTTAACTCAATCTGAAAGAATTGAGGCTCAAATGATGGCCAAAAAGACTGTCGTCGTATAAATAATTTGGAGAGATTAGCCTATGCTTTTCTCTCCTCTTTCTTTTTGTAAAAAATAGGGATTTGAAGACCTGTCCCCTAATCCCTATTTTTTACATCTTAACAACTAATTTATTAAACTTAGAATTAATATAATTTTCAAGTTTAGTCATAAATACCTGTGGTTCAATTTCTTTTTTAGCAACCATATCTAACCCCTTCTCCCAACTAGCAGTAAGTTTAGGATTAAGCATATCAGGCATAGAAAAATTAACAATATCATAAATAATCTCACCTTTATTTGTAGGAGTAATAATTTGAGTCTTTTTATTTATTTCAATATACTTAATTCTTTCCAATTTTTCAATAATTCCACCACGAGTAGCACTTGTACCAATTCCGGCACCTTTTATTTGTTCACGAAGTTCTTCATCTTCAATAAGTTTTCCTGCATTTTCCATAGCAAGAATTATTGAACCAGAATTATATCTTGAAGGTGGTGATGTTTCCGCTTCTTTTATTTCATAATTCTTTACTAAAACTTCTTGACCTTTTTTTAATTTTTTCAAAATTTCTAAATCTGTATCATCTGTTTTTTCCACATTTTGTGCATCTTCTGTGGATTTCTCAGTTGTATTTTTCCCTGTTGATTTTGCAATTTCTAAATATCCTCTGTTAATACAAACTTTTCCACTTGCATAAAATGTTTCACCTTCTACATCAACTGTTACTTGTACTTTACTGTATTCTGCAGGTGGATAAAAAATTGCTAAAAATCTTTTTACTATCAATTTATAAATTTGCTTTTGCAATTCTGGTAATTTATCATAGTTTTCATATCCTTGACCTGTTGGAATTATTGCATAGTGGTCTGTTATTTTGCTATCATTTACATATCTTGTTTTTGTCAAATTATTTGTTGGATATTTTTCTTCTACCATTTTCTTTACAAATCCTTGTATTTCTTCATCTTTAAATCCCTTGGCAATTCCATTTAAATTTTTAGAAATTTCTTTAGCAACTGCAGTTGATAGTACTCTTGCATCAGTTCTTGGATATGTAACCAATTTCTTTTCATATAAATTTTGAATAACATCTAGTGTCTCTTCTGGCTTTATTTTAAACCTTTTTGTACACTCATTTTGAATTTCTGCTAAGTTGAATAACAATGGAGCATTTTCTTTTTGTTTTGATTTTTTTAATTCTGTAATTATCGCTTTTTTTCCTTGCAATGAAACAATAAAATCTTTTGCTTTTTGCTCACTTTTAAAGCCTGTTTCATTATATAATAATGGTGATTCAAATAATTTTGATTTTTCGTTTACTTTCCATTCTGCTTTAAATGCTGAATTTTCATCACCAAATTCTCCAACTATTTTATAATATTTTGTCTTAACAAAATTTCTAATTTCTCTTTCTCTTGAAACTATCATTCCCAAAACACAAGTCATAACACGTCCAACTGAAATTGAGGCCTTTTCTTCATTTATTTTATTTGCTAATGTTCTCCCTTGTGTAATTGACAATAATCTTGAAAAATTAATTCCTATTAAATAATCTTCTTTTGCTCTTAAATATGCACTATCTGAAAGGCTATCATATTCAGAAGAATCTTTTGCCTCTCTTATTCCCCTTAATATTTCCTCTTCTGTTTGTGAGTCTATCCACACTCTTTTAACCTTTGCTTTTGGATTTGGATGTGCCATCATTAAAACAAGCCTTTGAATATATTCTCCTTCTCGCCCAGAGTCCCCCGCATTATAGATTTCTTCTATATCTTCTCTTTGCATTAACCCCTGTACAATATTAAATTGATTTTGAACATTTGATATTACTTCATATTTCCAATCTTTAGGAATAAATGGAAGTGTATCTAATCTCCAAAATTTCATTTTTTCATCATATTTTTCTGGATAACTCATTGTTACTAAATGTCCTACACACCACGTTATTATCCAATCATTTGATTCTATATATCCATTTTTTCTTGGTGCTGTTATTTTTAATGCTTTTGCAAATTCCATTGCTACTGACGGCTTTTCTGTTATTAATAATTTTTTGCTCATTTTATCATCCTTTTTCTTCTAGATATTTTTTTGCAATTTCATAAATTTCATTATATCTTTCCATTGTTTTTTTATCTTTAAATGTAAATCTCTTATATAATTTTTCTAGATATCCATTTTCCTTTATAATCTTTAAAGATTCTGTGAAATTAAAATCATATACATATGCAAAATGACTTACCAATATATCTGCACTAGTTTCTCTATTTTTATAGTCTATTGTACTGTCTTGAGTAAATTCTTTATAAATTTCGTCTGTTATTATATCATTTGATAAATCAGCCTTTTCCCATATTGCCTTTTTATCTCCTACTGTTAATATTGCAAAAATATCTATTTTATCTGCATCTCTTATTATTCTTGCATGTAAATTTTGTCTTTCTGTTAGACCATCTTGAATTTTTGCTCTATTATGATTCAGAATTGATAATTTAATAATCTCATCAAATTCATCAGTTTCTATAAAATTTCTAATTAATCCATCTTCAAATAAAACTTTTGCACCATATTCCCCATGGTTTATACTATCTTTGTCAACAAAAGTATGATATAGCCTTACTTGTTCAAATCTCCCAATATCATGTAATAGCCCTATTAATTCAGCAAGTTGTATATCCTCTTCACTTAAGTTTTGTTGTATTGCTATTTTTTTTGCTATTTGTGATACTCTTTCAATATGTGCAATTTTTAATCTTATTTTTTCATCTTCCGGATTATATTTTCTTACATATTCTTTAAATGCTTGTTTTGCTTTTTTTATATCTATGTTCATTGTTTACTTCCCTTCTTTTCTAATGGATTATATCATATTAAAAAATTTTTTCAAGTCATAGTTTGTTACTATGTAATTAATTTTACCAAAAGTATTGAAACATCTATATTTTTGGTATATAATAGCACTTATCATAGATAATGCGAAAGGAGCACAAAAATGGCTTACAATTTTAAAGAAATAGAAAAAAAGTGGCAAGAAAAATGGGACAAAGAAGGAACATTTAATGCCAAAAATGATTATACAATGAAAAAATGGTACGGACTAATAGAATTTCCATATCCATCAGGACAAGGTCTACACGTTGGACATCCTCGTAGTTACACGGCATTAGACATTATTGCAAGAAAAAGAAGATTACAAGGATATAATGTTTTATTTCCAATAGGATTTGATGCATTTGGTTTACCTGCTGAAAACTATGCAATAAAGACAAATGTACATCCTAAAATAACAACAGCTCAAAATATAGCACACTTTACAGAACAATTAAAATCTTTAGGATTTTCTTTTGACTGGTCTAGAAAAATTGACACAACAGACCCTGAATATTATAAATGGACACAATGGATTTTCATTCAACTATATAAACACGGTCTAGCATATAAAACAACAATGCCTATCAACTTCTGTACAGGTTGTAAAGTTGGTTTAGCAAATGAAGAAGTTGTTAACGGTGTTTGTGAAAGATGTGGAAGCCCTGTTGTACAAAAAGAAAAATCTGAATGGATGCTAAAAATTACTGATTATGCTCAAAAATTAATAGATGATTTAGACGATGTTGATTTCTTAGAGAAAATCAAAGTTCAACAAAAAAATTGGATTGGTAGATCAGAGGGTGCAGAAGTTAATTTCAAAATTACTAATATGAATAAAAATTTAACTGTTTACACAACAAGACCTGACACTTTATTTGGGGCAACCTATATGGTTATCTCACCAGAACATCCTATTTTAAAAGAGTTAGAAGATAAAATTGAAAACTTAGATGAAGTTCAAGAATATCAAAAACAAGCAAGTTTAAAATCAGCATTTGAGCGTTCTGAATTAAATAAAGAAAAAACTGGTGTTGAAATTAAAGGTATTACAGCTATTAATCCATTAACAAATAAAGAAATTCCAATTTGGATTTCTGATTATGTTTTAATTACATATGGTACTGGTGCAATAATGGCTGTTCCTGCTCATGATATTCGTGATTATGAATTTGCTAAAAAATTCAATTTACCAATTGTTCAAGTTGTTGATGGTGAAAATGTCGATTTATCAAAAGAGGCATTTACAGATGTTGCAACAGGTAAACTTATCAATTCTAATTTCTTAAATGGTTTAGAAGTTGCTGAAGCTAAAAAGGCTGTTATAAAATACTTAGAAGATAATCATATTGGTACTAAAAAAGTTAATTACAAATTGCGTGACTGGGTATTTTCTCGTCAAAGATATTGGGGTGAACCTATTCCAATGGTTTATTGTGAAGACTGCGGTTGGGTTCCACTTGACGAAAAAGACTTACCTTTAAGATTACCAGAAGTTGAAGAATTTACACCTGGAGAAAATGGTGAATCACCTTTAGCAAAACAAACAGACTGGATTAATACAACTTGTCCTCATTGTGGTAAACCTGCAAAAAGAGAGACAGATACAATGCCTCAATGGGCTGGTTCTTCTTGGTATTTCTTAAGATATATGGACCCACATAATGATAAAGAACTTGCGTCAAAAGAAGCCTTAGAATATTGGTCACCTGTTGACTGGTACAATGGTGGTATGGAACATACAACTTTACATTTATTATATTCAAGATTTTGGCATAAATTCTTATATGATATTGGTGTTGTTCCTACAAAAGAACCATATCAAAAACGTACTTCTCATGGAATGATTTTGGGAACAAATGGTGAAAAAATGTCTAAATCTAAAGGAAACGTTATTAACCCAGATGATATAGTAAATGAATTTGGTGCAGATACTTTCAGAGTTTATGAAATGTTCATGGGACCATTTGACCAAGTTGCTGCATGGTCTATGGAAAGTATCCGTGGATGTGGTAAATTCTTAGACAGAGTTTGGAATATGCAAAATATGTTAGTTGATGGCGATTCATATTCACCAGAAGCTGAAAAAATTATGCATAAAGCAATTAAAAAAGTTTCACAAGATATTGAGGATATGAAATTTAACACTTCTGTATCTACATTTATGACAATGGTTAACGAATTTTACAAAATTGGTAAAATTAATAAAGCTGAATTCAAAACATTCTTAACTTTATTAAACCCATTTGCACCACACATCACTGAAGAACTTAATAAAATTGCTGGTTTTGAAGCCGATATTTCTACATACTCTTGGCCAGAATATGATGAAGAAAAAACTGTTGATAATGAAATTACATTACCTATTCAATTTAATGGAAAATTAAAGGCAACTATAACTATTTCTGTTGATGAAGATGAATCTTCTGTTAAAGAAAAAGTTCATAATGCTATTGATTCTAAATTGGATGGTAAGACTATTGTTAAAGAGATTTATGTTAAAAATAAAATTTATAATGTTGTTGTTAAATAATATTTATAAAATTTAATAAATGTGATTTGCATTGACTTTATATATGTTGAGTAAAATGTAATTTGCATTTGTGATATAATATTATATACCCTATTGAATCTTGAAGTTCAATAGGGTATTACTTTAAAATTAATACGCTTGAACTACTGAATTTAAAGCATAGATTTTGTTATCATGATCATCTAATCTTTCTTCGCATTTTTCTATCTTGCTATTTTCTGAATCAAATTTTTTTATATGTCCTGTGACTACGTCTAATAAAACTTGAAGTTTTTCTCCATGGTCATTTTCTATTACAGCTACTGATTGGCTTATTTTGTCTAACCTATTATCCATGTTTTGTTGTCTTTCTTCAATTTTATCAACTCTGTTTATTAGTTTTTCTTGACCATCAAATAATTGTTTTTGACCTCTAAATAATTCTTCTTGACCCTTAAATAATTTTTCCTGTCCTTTCTTTAAGTCAAATAATATTTTATCTCTCTCTTCTTGTCCTTTCTTTAAGTCAAATAATATTTTGTCTCTCTCTTCTTGTCCTTTCTTTAAGTCAAATAATATTTTGTCTCTTTCTTCTTGTCCTTTTTTTAAGTCAAATAATATTTTGTCTCTTTCTTCTTGACCTTTCTTTAAATCCAATAACATTTCTTTTATTTCATTATCTGCCATTTCTACTCCTCCTTCCCTATATATATTCAAAATCTTTTTTCATAATACTAAAACAAAAATATGATATTATCAGTATTACTTTTTCAATTTTGTGCTATCATTATACATCATCAATATTGGTGTGTCAATAAAAATATTTCGACATTTTTTGACAATTACATAAAAATTGTTACAATTCACAGTCTAAGAAAATTTTTGTATAACAAACAAAGTACAAGAAAAATAATCTCTCTTGTACTTTGTTTTTATTGTTTTGTTGGAATACGAATAACAACTTCTGTACCCTCTCCAACTTTACTTTTAATATCAATACTTCCACCATTTTTATCCAAAATTTCTTTAGCAATAGAAAGCCCCAAACCAGTGCCACCCATTTCTCTGGTACGTGCTTTATCAACTCTATAAAATCTTTCAAAAATTCTAGATAAATCATCTTCCGGAATACCTATACCATTATCAAATATCTTAATATAAGCATCATTATAAACAAAACCAACATAAATTTTTATTTCACCATTATCTGGTGTATATTTAATACTATTTGTTAAGATATTTAAAACTACACGTTCTATATCATCTTTATCAGCATAAACTGGTGGAACATCTGCTGTAACAAATGAATTTACCTTATGTCCTTTTTTCTTTATTTCAATTGCCAGTTTTTCCTGGCACATTTTAACTAGTTCTCCTAAATCAAATGTTTCTTTTTTCGTTTTCTTTTTATTGCTATCATATCTAGAAAGAGTTAATAAATCTGTTACCAAACGTGCCATTCTTCTAGATTCTGAAGCAATTACATTTAAAAATTTAGTTTGAGTTTCGTCATCATATCCACCTTCTAATAGTGTATCAGCATATCCCATTATTGATGTTATTGGTGTTTTCAATTCATGTGATACATCCGCAACTAATTCTTTTTGCATATTATCCAATTTAACATGTTCTGTAATATCTTGAATCACGGCAATTACCCCATCTGGTCTTTCTTCCTCATTTTTAAATGGTGCAAATAAAACTTTAACATATTGGTCATCAACTTGAATTCTTTGTTCTGTGGATGTCCAGCTATCCAAATAAATTACTTTTTCAGTATTAATATCTAATTTAAATTTTCCAAATATGTCATCAAATGTATTATCCTCTGGACTAATACTTAAAAATTTCTTGGCCGCAGGATTTATTAATATAATTTCGCCTTTCATATTAAATGCTATAATTCCATCTGTCATATGTAACAAAATTGTTTCTATTTGATTTTTTCTAGAAGAAACTTCATTAAGCTTGTCCTTTAATTCAGCCCTTTCATCACCTTTTATATATTTATTTTTTGGACAAATTACAAATTTTGATAAGTATATTGAAATTGCTATTGCTGAAACTACATAAATAGTAATTATTATAGCAACAGTTTTTTTTGCTTGTACCAATATATTGGCATCTTGTCCATCTATAACTTGTGGAATTTGAGCTAAAGAATTTATATATAAAAATCCTAAAGTCCCTATAAGTATTAATCCTATTAATACAGAAATTAGTATAATTTTAGATTTTATATTTTTATACATTTTTCATTCTCCCTATATAAATTATTTTTTCACTAATTTTAAAACTTCTTTATAAATCTTATCTTCTACATCATGAGTAGAGACTTTAAGAGCATTTTTTGACATTTGTGTTTCTATATTTTTATCTAAAACTATTTCTTCAATTTGTTTATTCAAAATTGCACCATTTAATTCATCATTTAAAATAATATTTGCTGCTCCAACATTTTCCAAAACCTTTGCATTATGAAATTGATGGTCACCACTAACATTTGGTAATGGAATCAAAATTGATGGTTTACCCAAATTAGAAATCTCCGTAATTGTCATTGCACCACTTCTTGCAACAATCAAATTAGAAACATTCATAATTTCTTCCATATTGTAAATATATGGAACAATTTTAGCATTCTCTATATTATTAATATTAATGTTTTTGTCTAATAGTTTTTCCTTAATAATATCATATTGTTTTGGACCAGTTGCCCACATAATTTGATAATCTTTATTTAATTTATTTTTCAAAATATCTAAAATTGCCTCATTAATTTTTTGAGCACCTTGGCTTCCACCAAATATTAAAACAATTGGCTTCGTTTCATTAAGCCCTGCTTTTTTGATTATTTCTAATTTTTCATTTATTCCATAATCTTTTTTTACAATTTTTACTGGAGTACCTGTACACACAATATTTTTTGCATTTTTGATTCTTGCCTTAGCATCTTCAAAAGAAACTAATATTGTATCAGTTTTCTTGGCAAGCATTTTTACTGCCTTTCCAGGAAATGCATTGCTTTCATGTAACAATGTTGGAATCCCTAAACTATGTGCAGCAGAAATTGTTGCTCCACAAATATATCCACCAGTTCCAATTACAATATCAGGTTTAAATTCCTTAATTATTCTTTTAGCCTCACCAAGGCCTTTAAATGTCTTATACATTTTTTTAATATTTTCAATTGATATCTTTTTACTTAAACCATAGGCATCAATTGTTTTTAATTCATAACCTGCTCTTGGAACCAAATCATTTTCTAAACCTCTTGTTGTTCCAATAAAAATTATTTTTGAATCTTTTTCTTCTTCTTTTATTTTATTTGCAATTGCAAGGCCAGGATTTATATGTCCTCCTGTACCTGCTGCAGCAATAATAACTCTCATTTTATCCTCCTGTAAAAAACCGGAATTAATGGGTCACCACACAAAATCCAGAATTTTTAATTTTTTGCACCAGCACGTGAAATATTAAGCAGAACCCCCATCTCACACAACAAAATAAACAACGCCGTACCACCGATAACTAAAGAAAGGTAAAGGCATACCTGTTGCAGGCATTGAAGATGTAACAACCGCAACATTTATAATAACCTGTATAGTAACCAAAGCAGTAATACCAATAGCAATTAAACTACCAAACATATCAGGAGCCTTCATTGCAATTAATACACCTCTCCAAATAAATACAGCAAATAAAATTAACACAACTGCACATCCCACAAAACCAAGTTCCTCAGCTAATATTGAGAAAATAAAGTCATTGTGTGGCTCTGGTATATATAAATATTTTTGTTTACTATCACCTAGTCCAACTCCAAATAATCCCCCTGAACCTATAGCATATAAACTTTGAACAACTTGCCATCCATCACCTGTAATATCTTGCCATGGATTCATAAATGTTACAAACCTTTTTAACCTATATGGTTCTAAAGCTATAAGTGCTGCTAATCCAGGAATTCCAACTCCAATTCCCGTTAATGCAAAATGTTTAAACTTACAGCCAGCCACTATCATCATTACACAAACAATTCCTATTATAACCATAGATGCACTCATATGTGGTTCTAATAGTAAAAGGCCTATTATTGGTACAAGATATAACATATGTTTTACTAACCCTTTCCAATACAAAGGAAGTTCATCTCTATCTTTAACTAAAAGTCCTGCATAAAAAATAATCATTAAGAATTTGACCATTTCTGATGGTTGAAATGAAAATGTTTCTGTTAGGTAAATCCATCTTTTTGCACCATTTACTTCTTTTCCCAATGGTGACATAACAATAGCTAATAATATTATTGATATCCACCAAGCATGTTTATAGAATTTTTGATAAAATCTATAATCTATTTTAGAAATAAAAGCCATAGCAATTATTCCTAAAATAGCAAATAATAATTGTTTTGAAAAATAGGCATAACTGTTTCCATTTTCTGAAAGTGCTGATGGTGAACTTGCTGATAACACCATAACTAAGCCTATTCCTAGTAATAGCAAAATTGTTATTACTAATGTAAAATCAAACGGATTATTCAAAAAGCTTGAAAAACTTTTTTCTTTTTTCTTTTTTGCCATTTATAATCCTCCTACTACACTATTTTTAGCCCTATAAAGCACATAACTAAAGTTATCAAAGAAAATACAACTACAACTTTATTTTCTTTCCAACCTGATAACTCAAAATGATGATGTAAAGGTGCCATTTTAAATATTCTATTTCCAGTCTTTTTAAAATATGCAACTTGTATTATAACTGATAATGTTTCTAAAACAGGTATTATTGCTATAACAAGTAATAATAATGGCATTTTTAAATATAATGCTAATCCTGATATCACTCCACCAAGCATCAATGAACCTGTATCTCCCATAAATACTTTTGCTGGATGTAAATTAAACATTAAAAATCCTAATGTTGCACCAATTACAATACTTCCAAATATTGATACTTCATATACTTGATTACTTATTCCTATAACTGTTAGTGCTGTTATAATTATTGCAGAAACACTTGAAGATAAGCCATCAATTCCATCTGTAAGATTTACTGCATTTGTTGTTCCTAATATAACTATAATTGCCAAAGGAATATATAAAATTTCTGGAATGTTTATATACATTTTCCAAATTGGAATATATGTTTCTGTTCCTATTTTAAAACCATATATTAAGAATAAAACATATGCAACGGCTATAATTAAAAGTCCTAACATTTTATAACTTGGTTTTAAACCTTCTGTATTTTTTAAAACTAATTTTTTAAAGTCATCTATAAAACCTATCAATCCATATCCAATTGTTATTAATAACATTGGTAACAATTTTTTCGCTACTTCTTCATTTCCTGTTAAATGTAAAAATATATATGTACCTGTAACTGCAATAATTATTGCAATTATCATTATAATTCCTCCCATTGTAGGGGTTCCCTGTTTCTTTAAATGTGATGCAGGTCCATCATCTCTTTCTATTTGACCTACTTTTAATTTTTTTAATATTGGTATTGTTATTAATCCACAAATTACTGAAATAACAAATGTTGTCAGCAATACTTTTATCTCCAAATCCAATTTAATCAACCTTTCCTTTTATATCTTTTGTTGTTTTTTTAATATTCATAATTTACCATATTTTGATAATATATTGTTTTTGAAATACCGCGTAAGCGATCAAACGAGCACAAGCGAGTGCGAACTGGAGCAATTTACATATAAGTATATTTAAAATATGGAAATTGCGACACCAAGGTATAAAAAAACAATATATTATCAAATTTTAAATTCTACAAATTGTATTTACTATTTTCCCATTTTTTCTATAATATCTCTTACTATAATTCTCTCATCAAAAGGATGTTTAACACCATTTATTTCTTGATAAGGTTCATGCCCCTTACCAGCTAAAATAATGATATCTCTTTTATTTGCCATCTTGATAGCATGTTCAATAGCCTCAACTCTATCAACAACAACCTCATATTTACCTTTTGTCTTTTTAATACCCTCTTCAATTTGATCAACAATTTTCTGTGGGTCTTCTGTTCTTGGGTTATCTGATGTAACTATTGTATAATCCGCTATTTTACCTGATATTTCACCCATTATTGGTCTTTTACCAGAGTCTCTGTCTCCACCGCAACCAAATACAGAAATAACTCTTCCGCGAGTATAGCTCTTAGCTGCTTGCAAAATATTTTGCAAACTTTCTGGAGAATGAGCATAGTCTATCATTATAGTTAATTCTAATTTATTATCCACTAATTCTGATCTTCCTGGTACTCTAACCTCAGCTAAAGCTTCCTTTATAACTTCTGGATCAATTCCAAATTTTTGTGCTACACAAATAGCAGCTAATGAATTGTAAACACTGAATCTCCCTGGTATTCCTGTTTTTACTCTTTCATTTCTGTCTGTTATTTTTACTTTGAAATCAACATATGAATTTGTAATTGTTATATCTTTTGCTAAGACATTTGCAAAATTATCAATACCATATGTTACAATATTGCTTTCTGGGAATAATCTTGGTATTTTTGCCGCATGTAAATCATCTGCATTAACTATTCCTGTTTTGCACATTTCAAATAATTTTAATTTTGAATTAAAATAATCTTCCATAGTTGGATGTTCTTTTTCACTTATATGATCTTCTGAAAAGTTTGTAAATAAAACTATATCAAATTGACATCCATCAACTCTGTGCAATTTTAAGCTTTGTGAAGACACTTCCATTACACAAACTTCTACACCTTCGTCTACCATTTGTCTAAAAGTTTGTTGTAATTCCAAACTTTCTGGTGTTGTTCTATCACTATCTTTTATTCTCTTACCATTTATATATGTTGCAATTGTTCCTATTAGTCCAACTTTTTTACCTGCTTTTTCTAATATTTCTTTAATCATAAATGTTGTTGTTGTTTTTCCCTTTGTTCCAGTAACACCAATCAATTTTAATTGTGCTGATGGATTACCATAAAAGTTTGATGAACATATTGCTAATGCTTTTCTTGTGTCTGGTACCATTAAAATTGTTACATTTTCTGGTATATTTAATGATTTTAAATCACATCCTTCTTCTACCATTACTGCTGTTGCACCATTTTCAATTGCACCTGCTATAAATTTATGTCCATCAACTGAAAAACCTTTTATTGCAACAAACATATATCCTTCTTTTACTTCTTTTGAATTTTTTTCAATTCCTTTAATCTCTAAGTCTACATTTCCCTTTGCTTTAATCCCTTCTAATCCTACTAATATTTTTTTTAATTCCATTTAGAATCATCCCTTCATTTTAATATGTTTTATGACCAAATTTTTGCTCATAATTTTGGTTACATTATATAACTATTTTTGCTTTTTGTATAGAGTTTTTTGGGAATTTTGTACTAATATTGTACAAAAATTTTACTTTCTTTATTAACACTAACACCTTCTCTTGGAGACTGTTCCTTAATAACCGTATTTTCCCTATCAAGTTCCTCAGAATCATTTTGAACACTAATTTCCAACCCCACTTCTTTAGTAGCTTTTTCCGCCTCTTTAATACTTAATCCTTCAACATTAGGAACTTGAACTTGTTCTACCTGTTCAACTTCATCTTGATTTCCCTGTGATACTTCCAAATAAGGCAAAATCTCACTAAAAACTTGGCCTCCAACAGGAGCAGCAACACCACCACCTTGATGTCCTCCCTCACCAGTAGGGTTATACAAAGTAACAAGTAAAACCACTTGTGGATTTTCAATAGGTGCAACACCTAAAAATGAAGTAACATATTTATTAGTATTTACACCATCTTCAGAAGTTCCAGTCTTTCCACCAATTCTATAACCTGCAACTTTAGCATTTTTACCAGTACCTTCTGAAACAACAGATTCCATCATACTTAAAACTTTTTCCGATGTTTCTTTAGAAATTGTCTGTGATTTAACTTTTGTTTCAATATCAGTTTTTTCACCTGTTTCACTATCAATTATAGATTTAACAACTCTTGGTTGGACTAAATTTCCACCATTTGCTATTGAAGAAACAGCTGTTACCAACTGAATTGGAGTAATTTCAAATCTTTGGCCAAAGCTTATTGTTGCTAATTCAACAGGACCAGCCTTATTTTCAGCCAAAAATATACTTCCTGCCTCACCTGGCAAATCAATTCCAGTTTTCTCTAATAAACCAAATTTCTGTAAATAGCTATAATACGTGTGAACACCCATTTTTTGACCTAGGCCTATAAAAATTGGGTTACATGAATTCATTAATGCCTGTCTTAAACTCTCTGCCCCATGTGGTCTATAATATCTCCAACATTTTATTCTTACTCCCGCAACTTCAATTCCACCTGTACAACAAAATTGCCCCTGTTTATCTATATCTGTAACTATCCCCTCCTCAAGAGATGCAGATGCAGTAATAGTTTTAAACGTTGACCCAGGCTCATATGTATCTGTAATTGCTCTATTTCTCCAAACAGCCTGTAAGCTTTTTGTCTTTTCTGCCTGATCTGTTGTATCCCAAATTCCCTTTAATTCGTCTGTATATGCTGCATATGGTTCATTTAAATTATAATCCGGATATGTCGCCATCGCTAGAATATCACCATTTTGTGGATTCATAACAACAATATTTCCACCATCTGTACACTTATTGTCAATACATGCTTCTTTCAAATATTTTTCTACAATTGATTGAATATTCATATCTATCGTAAGAACAACATCATTTCCATTTTTAGCTGCAACATATGTCTCTCCTTCTTCACCTATTTCTCCACCTTTTGCATCAGTATGTCTCTTAATTGCACCTTTTGTTCCAGAAAGCACACTATCATATTTTGCTTCAATTCCATCAAGCCCTTGATTATCACTTCCACAAAATCCTATAATTTGAGATGCTAAATTATTATTAGGATAATATCTTTTTGTATCTTCATCAATGTTTATTCCTGTTGTGATATTCTCCTCTTCCATCCATTTTCTAAGTTCATCAGTCTTTTTCTTATCAACCTTTTTGGCAATAGTTTCTATAGAACTTCTCTTAGAAACTTTCTTCAAAGTTTTTTCATAATCTAACTCAAAAATATCAGAAAGTTTTTTTGCCACCTTTTCTTTATCATTCTTATCAATATTTCCAGGATTTACAGTAACAGTCTCAACAGTACTACTTTGTGCCAGAACCTGCCCTGTTGCATCATAAATAGTTCCTCTCTTTGGGTTTATTGTTCTATCTAGTGTTTGTTGTTCATATGCCAATTTTGATAATTTCTTTCCATCTACTAGTTGCACATATCCTAATCTTCCGATTAACAATACGATTATTAAAAAAATTATAAACAGTGTTACTCTCATCCTCTTTTTTGTTGATAAATTAATTTTCACCATAAAAACACCTCTAATAATATTTATTAGAAGTGTTTTAATTTATTCTTATTAAATTTTTCTTGTAGCAAATTTTAAAATTTATCAATAAAATTAAAAATTAAAAATTAAAAATTCAAAATTTTATCTGCAACTTTTTCCCACCAAGTTTTATTTTTTTCAATAACCACTTTTTCTGAAGCAGATTCAACATAATCTTTTTTTGGTAAAGTAACATATATTGTTTGTTTACCACTTAATTTTTGCATTCCCAATTCTTCTTTAGCAACCTTTTCAATATTGCTAATATTTACACTATTTTCAATACTAACTTTTAATTGCTCATTCTCTTTTTGCAAAGCAGCCAACTGTTTCTTTTGATCTTGGATTTGTTCAAATTGTCTATCTATTTGAGAGTTTCTACAACTTATGGTTAATAACAACAAAAATAACCCAACAACTGTAACTGTTGTTTTCATTTGTTTTTTACGTTGTTCTTTAGAAATTTGTATTTGTTGTCTAGGCAATTCTTTGACAACTTTTAATGGTTTTCTTTTTTGTCTTTGACTTGTTTTTCTAGTATAATCTGGTTCTAACTTTCTAGGGCTAGTTCCATATTGATACTTTGCTTGTGCCATAAGTTATTTTTCACCTCTCTTTCTTTTAAATTCATATATGTCTATTTTGGAACCAATGTTTCAAACAGAACCGTCCCACATAAGACATTATTCTTTTTCAAAAATTCTAAGTTTTGCGCTTTTGCTTCTGCTATTTTCTTCCTGTTCTTCTTTCGTAGCTACAATTGGTTTTCTAGTAATTACTTTTCCCAGTGATTTTGCACCACATACACAATATGGTAAATCAGGTGGACAAGTGCATTTCCCTTTTGCATCTAACATTGCATTTTTAGCAGCTCTATCTTCCAAAGAATGAAATGTTATAATACATAATCTTCCTTGTGGTTTTAAGCATTCTATGCAATCTTTTACTGTATTATATAATGGTTTAATTTCATCATTTACTTCAATTCTAATTGCCTGGAATGTCCTTTTTGCAGGATGTCCATCATTTTGTTTTGATTTTGGAATTGATTTTTCTATTATTTCTACTAATTGTTTTGTAGTATTAATTAAATGTTCTTTTCTATATTCGCATATGTTTCTTGCTATTTGCCTTGAAAATCTTTCTTCACCATATTCATATATGATATTTGCAAGTTTTTCTTCTGGATACTCATTTACAACATTTTTCGCAGATAATTCCTGATTTTTATCCATCCTCATATCAAGTTCATTTTCACCTAGATAACTGAATCCTCTATTTCTTTCATCTAATTGATATGAAGAAACACCTAAATCAAGTAAGATTCCATCAACTTTTTCTATTCCGATGTCTTCTAAAATTTGCTTTATATTGTCATGATTATCTTTAACGAATTTTACATTTCGGAATTCCTTTAAGTTTTCTTTTGCTGCTTTTAGAGCGTCTTCATCTCTATCTATTCCAATTAGTAATCCTTCTTTTGATAATCTTTTTACTATTTCTCTACTATGTCCTGCTCCTCCAAGAGTTCCATCAACATATATTCCATCAGGTTTAATATTCAACCCACATATGCATTCTTCTAACATTACAGGTTTATGCTTAAATTCCAATTTTTCACCTCTTAAAAGTTTTTGATATTACATATTCTATAAAATTATATATACGATTTTTCTAAAACCTTTTTTAATAAGTTTATATTCAAATACTCATATTTTTCTTTTATAGACGCAAAACAGCTGGTAAAAGTACCAGCTGTTTGCATTATATGTTTTTTCTTTTGGTATTTTTATAAAATCCTTAGTAATCTTTTCTTTGGATTTTTTACTTATGTTTTTTGATATTCTTCTGTAATTTTTTATCTTTTGTAAAATCTTTAGTATTAGTTTTCTTTTGAACATATTTTCTCAAGTACATTTATCTTTTGTACCATTTTCTTTTGTTCTTTTAACTTTTGTAATTTAATCTTTTGTAATCTTTTCTTTAGTTACTTTAGCAATCTTTAGTAACATTTTCTTTTGTAAACTTATCTTTTGTATTTTTAATCTTTTGTATGTCTTTCTTTCGTAATTATGTCTTTTGTATTCTATATAAACTTTTGCAAGTTATATACCAAGCATAGTCATATTTTCAGCAATTTCATCTACAGATATATTCTCGTCACATTTTTCCCAATTTGCCTTATTCCATATTTCTAACCTAGTACCTACTCCAATTATTACTGCTTCTTTTTCTAGTTCTGCTGCTGAACGTAAATTATTTGGAATTAGAAACCTACCTTGTTTATCAATCTCACATTCAGTTGCTCCTGATAAGAAAAATCTAACAAAGTTTCTTGCGTTTCTATCTGATAGTGGTAGTGATTTTAGTTTTGCTTCAAAGTTCAACCATTCTTCTTGTGAAAAAGCAAATAAACATCCGTCTAATCCTTTAGTTATAACGAATTTATCTCCAATGTCTTGTCTTAATTTTGCAGGCATTATTAATCTGCCCTTGGCATCTAGAGTATGCTCATATTCACCCATTAACAATGGTCTTCACCTCTTTTCATTTCTCTACCACTTTATACCACTTTTCTCCACTTAATGTAAATTGTAATATAACTTTATTTATTTTGCAATAGTTTTTTTAAAATTTTTTTATTTTTTTATAAATTTTTTGTTACAGTTCAGTAAAAAAATCCTTGAAACACTTGTGAATGATATTTTGAATATATTTCGAATGTGACCAAAATAGTGTTACAAATTCTTAAGTAAATGCTCTAAAGGGTCCTGCCTTCGGGTATTGTTAGAGTATTTACATTAGAATTTGTTAACATCATGTAGGGAACCTGAGAAAGTATGAAAAATATCATTCACAGGTATTTCAGGAATTTTTCCTACTGAACTGTAACAATTTTTTTATTATATTTTTATGTTTGAAATTTTTTACAATATTTTCTGTTTTTTATCTGATATTTAAAATTATTTTTTGTACTATTAACAGTATTACAAATAAAATCTTTTCGTACTAATACTTCGTGTTATTATTTAATTATGATTGATATACTCAAAACTAAATAATTCTTATATATTTGGAGGTATTTTATGACAGAAATCGAAAAAAAATTAAGAAAAAATATTGGAAAAAAATTGAAATTAGCTAGAACTAAAACTAAGTACACACAAGAAGTTCTTGCAGAAAAAACTTCTTTATCACCAAGATATATCAGCCAATTAGAGCGTGGTATAGCTTTTGGTAGTGCTACTACTATTGTTAGTTTGTGTAATGCACTTAATATCTCTACAGATTTTCTTTTTAGTGGCTTGATTGATACAAGTTCTTCCGCTTTTGCAGATTTAGTTGATAATAAATTTTTAGAAGATTATTCACAATTAAATGACTATAATAAAAAAGTTATTAGTAGACTTGCTAATGATTTAGTAAAACTTCAACTTGAAGAGAATTTTAAAAAAAGCAACATCAAATAATGGTGTTGCTTTTTATTCACAAAAATTTCACTTAAAAATTTATTCAAATAATTGATAATAAACCTCACTTATGATATCATAATATTTGAAAAAAAGAACACACTAAAAGAAGAAAAAATAAGGAGGTACAAAAATGCAATTTGAACAATGGAACAAATTCAAGTCAGGAGACTGGCAACACGAAATAAATGTAAGAGACTTCATACAAAACAACTACACACCATATGAAGGAGACTCAAGTTTCTTAAAAGGAACAACAGAAAAAACAAAGAAACTATGGGACGAAGTATTAGAACTATATAAAAAAGAAAAAGAAGCAAAAGGCGGAGTATTAGATATTGACACAAAAACAGTATCAACAGTAGCTGCACATGACGCAGGATACATTGACAAAGACTTAGAAGAAATCGTAGGTCTACAAACAGATGCACCTTTAAAAAGAGCAATTATGCCATTTGGAGGAATACGTATTGTAGAAAAATCTTGTGAAGCTTATGGAAGAGAAGTTGACCCAGAAGTTGATAAAATTTTCCATACAATAAGAAAAACACATAATGACGGTGTTTTCAGTGTATATACACCAGACATAAGAGCTGCAAGAAGTAGTCATTTAATAACAGGTCTACCAGATGGATATGGCCGTGGAAGAATTATAGGAGATTACAGAAGAGTTGCTCTTTACGGTGTTGATGTTTTAATAGCACTAAAAAAAGAAGAATTAGAAGTTTTAGATACAAATGAATTCACAGAAGAAATTATTCGTGAAAGAGAAGAAATGAAAGAACAAATTGACGCATTACAAGCATTAAAAGTAATGGCTGCAAAATATGGATATGACATATCAAAACCTGCTTCAAATTCAAAAGAAGCTGTTCAATGGTTATATTTTGGATATTTAGGAGCAATAAAAGACCAAAATGGTGCCGCAATGAGTATTGGTAGAACATCTACATTCTTAGACATCTATTTTGAAAGAGATTTGGCAAATGGAACATTAACAGAAGAACAAGTTCAAGAAATAATGGACCACTTTGTTATGAAATTAAGATTAGTTAGATTTTTAAGAACACCAGAATATAATGAACTATTCAGTGGAGACCCTGTTTGGGTAACTGAAAGTATTGGTGGTATGGGAATTGATGGTAGAACATTAGTTACTAAAAACTCATTTAGAATTTTACACACACTAGAAAACTTAGGTCCTGCACCAGAGCCAAACTTAACAGTATTATGGTCAACAAGATTACCAGAAGGATTTAAAAGATATACAACAGATTTATCAATAAAAACATCTTCAATTCAATACGAAAATGACGATTTAATGAGAATCACATTAGGAGATGATTATGGAATTGCTTGTTGTGTTTCACCTATGAAAATAGGAAAACAAATGCAATTTTTCGGTGCAAGAGCAAACTTAGCAAAAACATTATTATATGCTATAAACGGTGGTAGAGACGAAATCTCTGGAAAACAAGTTACACCAAAATATGCACCAATAACTTCTGAATACTTAGACTTTGACGAAGTATTAGAAAAATTTGACCAAATGATGGAATATGTTGCAAAAATTTATATAAAAGCATTAAATGCAATTCACTATATGCATGATAAATATTCATATGAAGCAATCGAAATGGCTTTACATGATAGAGAAATTTTAAGAACAATGGCATGTGGAATCGCTGGATTATCAGTAGTTGCTGACTCATTATCAGCTATCAGATATGCAAAAGTAAAAGTTATAAGAGATGAAACAGGTCTAGCTGTCGATTATGAAATTGAAGGAGACTTCCCTAAATTTGGTAATGATGACGACAGAGTTGACGAAATTGCTGTATGTGTTGTAAAAAGATTTTTACAAAAATTGCAAAAACATCAAACTTATAGAAATTCAAAACAAACATTATCAATATTAACAATAACATCAAATGTTGTTTATGGTAAAAACACTGGAAACACACCTGATGGAAGAAGAGCCGGAGCCCCATTCGGACCAGGAGCAAACCCTCTACATGGTAGAGACACAAATGGAGCATTAGCAGTTATGAACTCAATTGCAAAACTACCATTTGAAGAAGCAGAAGATGGTATTTCTTACACATTTTCAATAACACCTGGAACTCTTGGAAAAACTGAAGACGAAAGAGTTACAAATATGGTTAATATGTTAGATGGATACTTTAAACAAACAGGTCATCACATCAATGTAAATGTTTTTGATAGAAGCCTATTACTAGATGCTATGGACCATCCAGAAAAATATCCTCAACTTACAATTCGTGTTTCTGGATATGCTGTTAACTTTACAAAATTAACAAGAGAACAACAATTAGATGTTGTAAACAGAACAATTCATGAAAAAATTTAAAAATTTCGGGATTGGGGGACAGGTCTCTAATCCCTTTTTAATTTATATAATCCTGCTGACGGCAAATATTTTTAACTCAAGCCTTCCCACTGATACTGTAACAATGCTAACGCATTTAACAGTATTCAGCGGTCCCCCCGAAGCTTTCGTCTAAAATAAAAATGTTTACCTTGCGCGGATTTTTAAGGAGTATTCTTATGGAAAAGAAAAATATTGATTTAAAATACTACGCAAAAATACATTCAATAGAATCATTTGGAACAGTTGACGGCCCAGGAATACGTTTTGTACTATTTTTACAAGGGTGCCACCTACAATGTAAATACTGTCATAACAGAGATACATGGGATATGAATAGTGGAGAATATAAATCATTAGATGATATATTCGAAAAAATTATGAAATATAAAAATTACATTTATCCAAATGGTGGTGTAACTGTAACAGGTGGAGAACCTTTGTTACAAGTCAAATTTTTAATTGAATTATTTGAAAAACTAAAAAAGGAAAACATTCATACTTGTGTTGACACTTCAGGTATGGTTGCTTTAACACCAGATATAAAAAGATTACTTTCTTTAACAGATTTAGTTTTACTAGATATAAAACATATCGATTCAGAAAAATGCAAAAATTTAGTTGGTTCTGGGAATGAAAAAGAACTTGCTTTTGCACGTTATTTAAGTGAAAATAATATTCATATGTGGATTCGTCAGGTTCTTGTTCCTGGTTATACTGATGATGAACAAGATTTATTAAAACTAAAAAATTTTATCGATAGTTTAAATACTGTTGATAAAGTTGAAGTTCTTCCATATCACGATATGGGTAGATATAAATGGGAAAAGTTAGGTCTAAAATATGAATTAGATGGTGTAAGAGTTGCAAATGATGATGATGTAAAAAGAGCAAAAAAAATTCTAGGTATTTCCTAGAATTTCATTTTTTATATAAGAATTAAAGCAAACATTAATAACTTCTTGCTCTTATCCTAACAATTTAAGCTCAACATCTTCCATTTTATATTTACCATCAACCAATTTAAACTCAACTAACGTATCATCTAAAGTCTCTTTATTTTGTCTTAGATCTGTAGTAAACAATAATTTAATTTGTGGAATTTCAACCTTATTAGTCACAATTTCTTTAAAACATTCAACCATATGTTTTTCATCTTCACAAACAAAAATCAATTGTGGTAAACTTGTAAATCCAGAATCTCCTGGTTGAAAATTCTCATAAAAATCTTTATATAAATTCATTTTTTCAACTAATTTCTTTTGCCAGTCCATTTCTCTTCTAAAAACTTCAAATAAGAATTGTATTGATTTTCCGTTTTTTGAAAGTTTTACAGAACCACCTGTTGCTTTAAATACTTTTCCTAATGTCTTCGCTGTAATTGCTGGTTTAACAACATAACCGTCAAAAGCTTTTACTTTTCTTAAATATGCTATTAATACTTGGTTTCCAGCTAATCTTTTCTTAATCATTGGAACTGGTTTTGTATTATCAGATGGTTGCCATTTACATTCAACTTCTTTAGAAGTTAATAAATATTTACCCATTTTTTCTAGACAATAAATTCTATAAATTCCCTTTCCTTCATCAGATGTAAAATAATATCTTGTTAATATTTTAGATTTTACTAAAGCATCTAATTTGTTATTTAATTTATCTTGTGATTTAGGGTCTATTCCTTTAATTTCTAGCATTTGATATATTTGTCTTGATGTTATAAATTCAAATTCATTTACTAAATCTAATATAGCAAAATGAATATCTGTAATATGACCTATATTTATCTTATGTACAATTTGGTTCATAGACACATAGCCATCTTTACCATCAAAAGTTTTAATTTCTCCTTCTCTAATTGCAAATGGTGATACTTGTGCTTTTATTTCATTATCTTCTACCATTTTAATTCCTCCCTAAAATAATAAATTTTTATTAATTTAATAATAAACTATACTCAAACTCATAAATGATTCAATATTTAATAATATTATAACAATTTATTAAATCATTGTCTTCATGAGTTACATTATAATTAATTTGACTTTTTTCTTGTCATAATCAATTTTCTTTATACAAATATCTATCTGTTCTCCATAATTTAGGCCTTCTTCATATTCTGCCATACCAACCAAATTTGGAGTTAATTCTATAAATATTCCATTTTTATTTTTTTCTGTTTCTCTTACTATTCCTTTGGTTTTCATTCCTGTTTGAAATTTATGTGCATTTTCTTCCCAAGTTCCCAAAGTATCTTTGTAAGATAAATTTATTCTTCCTGTCCCTTCATCTATAGATTTTACCACAATATCTATTTTTTGTCCAATATTTAATCTTTCATAAGGTGTTTTTATTCTAGCAACTGATAAATCTTCTATATAAACCAGTCCAACTACTCCCCCACCAATATCAACAAAAGCTCCATATTTAGTGATATTCTTTACAATTCCACTTACTTTTTGTCCTACATGTAAGTCGCCATTTATAAAATCTATATTTTTCATTTTTTCTCCTTTGTTACTTTAAAAATCTTTTGTTTACAATATATCTTCTACAATCTATATTAATCATTTTTACAGATTGTCTCAATTTACTTAAGTATTTTTTTTACTTCAAAATCCTTTAAATATCTCCATGTTCCAAGTTTTAAATCCTTAACCCCAATGTCTGCAATTTTGCTTCTATGTAATGCAACAACCTTGTATCCAACAGATTCGCACATTTTTCTAACTTGTCTATTTTTTCCCTCATGAATTGTTATTTCTAATCTTGAAATATTTTTTTCTTCATCAGTCTTCATAATTCTAACTTTTGCAGGTTTTGTTATATAATCTTCTATTTCCACACCATTTCTTAAATTTTCCACAGCGTCATTATCAATTATTCCTCTTACAGTGACTGTATATGTTTTTGTAATTTCATGTTTTGGATGTGTAACTTTATAAACGAAATCACCATCATTTGTTAAAATCAAAGCCCCTGATGTGTACATATCAAGTCTTCCAACAGGTACAACTCTTTCTTTTACTTTTACTAAATCCAAAACTGAATCTCTATCAAATTGATCTTTTGATGTTGTAACATACCCTATTGGCTTATTTAATAATATATACACAAATTTTTCTGAATTGTGGACAAGTTTTCCACAATATTCAATTTTATCCACAGTTGGATTTACCTTTGTTCCTAATTCAGTTACAACTTGCCCATTTACAGAAACTTTGCCTTCTAAAATTAGTTCTTCACATTTTCTTCTTGATGCTATTCCACAATTAGCTAAAAATTTCTGTAGTCTAATGTTTTCTTCTTCCATTAATTTTCCTTTCTTAACTCTTGCAATACTTCTTCAAAATATTCAGGTAGTGGTGCTTCAATAAACATTTCTTTACCTGTAACTGGGTGTTTAAACTTCAATGACTTAGCATGAAGGCATTGTCCTTTTATTCCCCACTCATTTTTTCCATTTGAATAAGTTGTATCACCAACAACAGGATAGCCAATTTGAGATAAATGTACTCTTATTTGATGGGTTCTACCTGTTTCGATTTTAACCTCTAATAATGTATAATTTCTAAACCTCTCTAATACTTTGAAATGAGTAATTGCATTTTTTCCATTTTTATTAACAGCCATCTTTTTTCTATCTTTAGTACTTCTACCAATTGGCATATTTATAGTAGCCTCTTCTTCTTTTACAAATCCCTTTACTAAAGCTATATATGTTTTTTCTACTTCGTGATTTTTTATTTGTTCACTCATATTTATATGTGCTTTATCATTTTTAGCAACTACAATAACCCCTGATGTATCTTTATCTAATCTATGTACAATTCCTGGTCTTATTTCTCCACCTATTCCAGATAAAGAGTCTTTACAAATTGCCATAACAGCATTTACTAAAGTTCCATCTGGATTTCCATTAGCAGGATGTACAACCATTCCTTTAGGCTTATTAACAACTATAATATCATTATCTTCATATAAAACATCTATTGGAATGTCTTGTGCCTCCAAAGAGATTTCTTTTGGAATCTCTTCCTCAACATTTATTTTATCATCTTTTTGAACTTTATAAGATACCTTAGTTTTTTTACCATTTACTAAAACCTTTTCATTTTCTATCATTTTTTGAATATGAGCTCTAGAAAATTCTGTATTTCCTGCTAAAAATGTATCTATTCTTTTTCCTATATCTTGTTCTTTTATATTTACTATCAAAATCACACTTCCTCTTTTATAATAAAAATCTGTCTTAAACTAATATATTAATATCTAACTAAATCTCAACTATTTATTTGCATTTAATCTTTGGTATATAACAAAATTATCGTCTGAATATAATTCTTTGTAATTCGCGTCATGAGTTTTAGTTATTATCATATTTGTTTTTGATTTTTTTAACAAAATAACATAATTTATATCATACTTTTCAAATGTCTCTTCATAAAATTTTGATATTGAAGATGTATTTATAAAATCTGTAAATATATCTTCTTCCTTGTTTCCGCTAAACTCTGGAGCATATAAATCAGCTCTAGAATCTATAAAAACCGGTATTCCTCTAAATAACATGTAGCTTCCATAATTATATTCATTATAAAATCTCGCTTTACTTAAATCAATATTTTCAACTATATAATCACATGCAGCAACAGGATATGAACTTTCATTTACAAATTCATCATCAAATTTTGGTTTTGCCTCACTATAACTTATCAATCCAATTAGCACTGTTAATGCAATAACAACTCCAATATTCTGTGCAGTTTTCTCCGCTTCTTTTAGTCCATTTTTTGTATATCTGTTAATTAAATCAACAATTAATCTAGTTAAAACAACTGAACAAATTAACACAAACATTGATAATTGTCTTCTAGTTGATAACATCAAATAACAAAGTCCAGCTACCATAAATAAATCTGATAATTTTATTTTTACCTTTGTAAAAATAAATATTGCTAAGAAAATTACAAGCATACACATTGCCTCTGTATTATTAGCAAGTGTCATTGGTAAATGCTCACTTATATTTTGAGTAGTATTACCCTGCATAGTTTTATACAAATATGTATAAGGTGTATCTCCAGTAGGTGTTAGTAAACCTGTAAATGCACATATAATCATTATAATTATTAAAAATTTAACATTGTTATTTTTTGATAATTTAATTTTATAAGGATTCTCTTTTTCCTTATCTCTTTTAGCTTTAATTTTCTCATTTTTTTCTTCACGTTTATTTAATAAAATCTGTAATTTTTTTAGCTTGTCCAAATCATTTTTCTTTTGAGCTCTTTTCATTTTCATATTTATCAATAATTTATTTATTTTACCATAAATCACAACATCAGCTATTACAGCAATTAAATATTCTGCTATATATGGTAAAAATAGTACAAAGAAAAATGGCCAAGTTGCAACATGTAAATTAGCTATTAGTGTTGATATTACTATTAGAGCTATACCATACCCAACTTTTCTATTTTCAATGAATTTCTCTATGCAGAACAATTCCCATATAAATAATATGAATGTTACCAATTGAGCTCTTGCTGCAATATAGCTTTCTAACATATATAATGCACCCATAGTTACAATAAATGATATAGATTTATTTTTAGTCAATTTTGAATTAACTAAAAATATTGATACACCTAATATTACTGATAAAGCACATGTTGCAATATATATACCTTTAAATCCTCCGACAGCATATATTAAATAAGTACACAAATCATACAACCAATGTGGATATGTATAACTTAAATTTTCATGCCAAGAAAAATGATCCATCATATCTATTCCATTATTTTTTATTAATTCACCTATTTTGATTGTATAATATGTATCATTCTGAAAGGTTACAGGTGTAATGCATATACAAAAAATTGCTATTAAAACAATTGCTACTACTGTAAAATTCACATTTATATTAACTTCTTTTTTTAATAATTTTTTTAAACTATTTTTTGATTTCAAATCTGTACTTTTATTCTTTTTCTTTTCTTTCATTTTTTGCCCTCTCCTACGGTCCAAGACCTTATTTTTATAGATTATATCAAAAAAAAATAAAAAATGCTACTAATTAATACAAAAAAAATAAACAATATAATTATAAAATTATACTGTTTATTATAGTATATATATATTATACAGCTTCTTGATTTTCTGTTTCTTTGTGTTCAGTAGTTTCATTTTCTTCAATAACTTCTAAGCTACCAACAGAAACCTCATAAGCAACTCTATTTTCAACTGTTCCATCTTCATGTTTCTTTTCATACATTCTAGATTGAACTCTACCAACTATTTTAACCTTAGAACCAACTTCTAAGTTTTGGCAAAATCTTGCTGTTCTTCCCCAAGCAATTGTTGGAATATAATCAGATTTATTATAAGCTCTATTAACTGCCAATAATATGTCTGCAATTTCTCTACCAAAAGGTGTTTGTCTATAAATTGGTTTTTTACATATGTAACCAACTAAAACAACTTCGTTTGTTACCATATCTTTCTTAACCATTTCGTTTTCTTCTTCTTGTTCTGGTTCTTCTACTTCAACAACGTCTTTAGCAAAAACTGTTAAAATCAATCTGTTTTTTTCGTTTTCATAACTATTGTATGATCTAAATTGTCCTTTTACTAATAAGTTTTTACCTTGTGTTAGCATTTCATCTGTTACTAATCTTTCTGATACTGTAATTGGTATAATGTCAGCATTACCACTTAATCTTGCTATTTCTAGATTAAATACATAAAATCTTTCTCCATAAATTTCATGACTGAATTTTTTTTCTCCTGTAACTTTTCCAACTAATGTTAAATAGTTGTTTTCTAAATAATTTGTATCCAAATTTTTTTCCTCCCTTATTTTTTTATCAATAATGTATGTTTATCTTTGTGCTTCTCTTTTTCCTACATTTACTATTATACACCATTTTTTTGGTTTTGTCTACATAAAAAGTTAAATTTATTTAAAAAATGTAGTTTTTTCCAGTGTTTGAAGAATTATGATATATTAAATTATATACATAACACCAATTTTTATACCAATTATTTCTTATAAAATAATATTTTTTATATATTAGGGAAGTTAGCAACTTTCCTAATATATAAAACTACATTGCACAGAAAATTTATTTCATAAATTTTCGCGCACGAACAAATTTACTGAAAAAATCAAAGATTTTTTCAGATTTGTTCTACAAAGAAAAATACTTAAGAATTATATATTATCTTTGTATCTGCATTCCTGTAGAATCAATTTTATAATTATCCTTATATATCAACTCAGAAACAGGAACAACTTCAAATCCCTTTTGTTTAATATTTTTAAGCAACATATCCAAACAATCTGCAGTATACTTAGTTCCATTGTGAGTCAAAATTATATCACCAGAAGATAATTTTTTATCTAATCTCTTCCACATTTCTTCTCCTGTAAGTCCTGTATAGTCTAATGTATCTAAGTTCCATTGAATTGTATAATATCCTTTATCTGTTGCAGCCTTAATAACTGTGTCATTATATTCACCATATGGTGCTCTATACAATTTAGTTCTTGCACCAGTTATTTTTTCTATTTTATCATTACTCTTTTCTATCTCTTCAATATTTTTTTCATAGCTTAAATTATTTACATGTGGGTGTGTATCACTATGACTTCCGTATCTCTTGACCTGCATCACTTATCTTTTTTACTGCTTCTGGATATTTATCTATCCAGTCACCTACCATAAAAAAAGTTATTCTTACATTATTCTGTTTTAACACATCTAATATTTTATCCACATCATCTGCATTCCAAGCACAGTTCATTGTTAGTGACACCTTTTTTTCTTCTGTTTTCACCTTATATATTGGTAACAATTTTTGCGTATTTGAAGATGTTTCAACTGTATTTTCATTTTTAGTTTGAATATTTGCTACAAAGCAAAACAACAATGTTACAGTCAATATTGATACAAGATATGTAAATATTTTTTCTTTACTAAATACTAAAAACATATAATCACCTTGTAATATATATTCTGTTTATATTAATTTATTCACAAAAACTTTTACTCATTAAAAAACTCGATTATTCCATTAAAAATTCCCCAAGCTAATTTATTCTGATATTCATCATCTAATAGATGTTGTTCCTCTTCCGGATTTGATAAAAATCCACACTCCACTATCGAAATTGGAATTTCAACATGTTTCATAATATATACAGTATCAAGTTTCATAGCTACCCTTTTATTATCTTTTTGAATTGATTCATTTAAATTACTTTGAATTTTCTTAGCCAAATTTATACTTCTTTCATTTTTACTATTATAAAAGCATTGCCAGCCCCAATACTGTTGTTGGGGTATTTTGTTTAAATGAACACTTACAAATAAATCAGCCGAAGAACTATTTCCTATTTTGACCCTATTTCTAATATCTGATATTTTCTTTTCTCTTAATGTTGTCTTATCTAAATCATAAATTGCATTTTCATCTGAACGCGTTAATATAACTGTACATCCACTCTGTTCTAATAAATTTTGTAATTTTAATGATATTTTCAAATTAGTCTCCGCTTCTGTTGTACCTCTACTACTCTGCGCTCCGTTCATCCGGAACTCCATGCCCTGCATCAACAACTATAACTTTTCCAGAAACAGGCGTCGCTGTTGTACTTTGTGTCTCATCATCAATATTAATCTTTGTCCCCTCATATGCATATGCAAATATTCCTAATAATAAAGCAATTAAAATTAAACATATCCTTTTTCTTTTTATAACAAACATACAATTCCCTCCTACCTATTAATCATTATTATAAGTCTCGGAATTTTATTACAAATTGAAATATAATTACTATATTTATTTAAAGTTCATAGTAATCCATAAAAGATATAAATTTTGATATTTTTTATGTGATTGAAACAATATTAGAATTTCTTAAATAAATTTATGAAAAAACTCAATTACTAAACAACATTGTCTAATAATTGAGTTTACTTTTATTTTTTTCTCCTATCAATTGAATAACTGCTTCCCATAATTGATTTAGCCAAATGTTTTACTTGTGCACCAACTTCACCAATTTCAAGCATATTAGAAAATCTACCCTTATCAGCTTCAACAACACCAATAGAAATTGATGTAAGAGCAAACTGCTCAATTACACCTTTTCTATTTGCAACTTCAATATATCCTTTTTCAACATCTTCATCTGTAAAAAATTTAACAACTTGTGCATCAAAATTAGAAATTATACTCTCACAAACTTTCTCACAATGTAATATTGGAAGTATTGCTATAAAATCATCTCCACCTATATGGCCAATAAATGAACCATCTGGTACATATTCATGAACACATCTTATTATTGTATCAGCTGTAAATTTAATAATTTGATCACCCTTTAAAAATCCATATACATCATTGTATGCTTTAAAGTTATCTAAATCCAAATATAATACTGAGAAATCTTCTTTATTAGATATTCTCTTTTTCAACTCTGCATGTATTTGAACATTACCTGGTAAACCCGTAAGTGGACTAATCCTTCTGTTTATTGTAAGTAATCTACTCAAGTTTTTAATAGTAAAATATAAATATTGCGCATTTACAGGCTTTTTAATATAATATTCAACTGATTCTTTTAAAATTTCTATTCTATGTTCTTTTTCTGAATTAGATGATACAACAATTATAGGTGTTATGCTGTTATCTTCGTCTCGTCTTATTTTTTTGCATAAATCCAAAACATCAACTTCTATTGCATCTTCATTAACTATAATTATTGATGGAATGTTTTTTAATGCAATATCAATTTGATCTGATGTAACACTTATAAATTTATATTCAGGATCATTTTTAAATAATTCTCTAAATACAATTATTGAAGACTCGTCATCATCTATTATATATATTTCCTGTATCATTTTTCCTCCTTTGTTTTCTATTGTTTTACAAATCTTACTCCTGATTCTTCAGAAACACCATTAGAATTATATACTGTAACTTCAATTATATTTTCCCCATTTTGCAATTCAAATGGAACACTATAGTCAAGTTCCTTCAAATTCTTATCACCTAAATTTAACTCATATGATTGACTATCATCTTGATTTAATTTAAATACAATCTTATCAATTTTTTCGTCATCAGAAGCCTTAATTACAAAATGTTCTTTTTGAGCATCAACATCTAAAACTATCTTTGGTTTTGAAACCCCATTTATCTTCTGAGTTTTTGTATCTGAATTATTATTTTCGTCAACTACTATAACTGTTAATGTATGTAACCCTTTAATAGCTTCTATTTCTTGTTCAATATTTGTCTCATTATTTAATTCTATACGTGTCTCTTCTTCTTCATCCCATCTATATGTCATATAAGATAATGGTGTATCACTTTGATCAGTTATTTTTATTTTATTACCTGATACTTCTATATTTATATTGCTTTCAATTTCATATTGCTTGTCATAAGTAGTCTCTTGTCCATCCTCAGCAGTTACAATAACATGCAATGTATTTGTTCCAGATGGAATAGTTATTTCCCTTTCTAAATATTTTCCGCCATTTCCATTTATAGTTTCCTTTTCTTCGTCATTCCATCCATATTCAAGTTTTGATATATTCTTTTTATGCGTAACTTTTAATAAAATCGTCGTATCTGTTTTATTTTCTATAGATATTGTTGGTTCAATTTTTTTATTCTGTTCTGCCGTTTGGTTCTTATATATAGAATATGCTCCAATTCCTAACATAAAAACACCAAATATTACTAATACTATTGCAAAAAATTTTAATACACTTCCTATTTGAACCGGATTTCTATTTTTTGCTTTTCTATTATTTGTTGGTATACTTGTTGAAAGTATTTGATTCATTTTTTTCTACACCTCACTATTAATGAAATTATATCATACTGATTTTTAAAAGTAAACTACTAAAAATAAAAAAGATTACAATTCAATAATTGATTTTAATGTTATTGAGTAAGGTAGGTCTTTAGGGTTATATGTATTAGAAATTGTTAACATATTCATTCAGTTTAAAAAGAAAATCTATTATTAAAAATTGAGCCTCTTTCACTCAGAAAAAAATTTCATATGTATATATTTTTGTATTTTTAAGTATAAATGAAGCAATATTAGAATTCCTTAATAAATTAATGGAAAGAGTTCATAAAATGGAAGGGTGCCATTAATTTATTTAGGAATTCTTATTATTGCATAATAAAATTGAAAAAATCCAAAAATATATACATATGAAATTTTTCCGTGAACATTCCTCAATTTTTAATATAATATTTTCTATTTTTCACTTCAATCAGTTGTTAACAATTTTTAATACATATAACCCTAAAGACCTACCTTACTCACTAATTTAAATATCAATTAAAAAAGAGACAAAATGGATTGCTCCAAATGTCTCATTTTAAATTATTATAATACAAATTTCTTAATTAATACAACTCCACCAGCTAAAGTTACTAATACTGCAAAAGTTAAAGTAATATATAATTTAGCTGCACCTGTAGAAATTGACAATAACACTGGAGCATCATCTATATCATCCTCACCTGGAACTTTATTATCTGGTGTTGAATCTCTATCATGTACATGCTTTTCATTGTAATCTTCAGAGATTTCAGCAGTATTAACTTTCAATCCCAAATTATTTTTATCATTTTTCCATGTTAATAAAACTTCTACTTCTGCACTTTGGCCTGGTTGTAATAAAGTATTTTCAAGTTTTCTAGTTGTAATTATATTATTTCCTTCATCTTTCCAATCAGGATTATCTTTTGCATCAAATTTTAATCCTTCTGGAATATAATCTTTAATTTGTTTTGCATATCCAGCAATATCACCTTCATTTGTTACTCTTATTGAATATCTAAATTTAACAGTTACTGAATTTAATTTTTTTCTATTTAATTCAACTTTAACAACTTGTTCTGGGTCATCTTCTGCCTTATGTCCTGTTTGTGTTACTGTTTCTTTTCCGTTTTCGATAACAATTGCTTGTGTTACCCATTTTCTTAATGCTAAGTCAAATTCAGTTAATTTAATATATTCTTTATCTTGGTCATCTTCACCATCTATCCATTTATCTGGTGTTGAATCAATATCATCAACAGGATTTCCATTTTTATCAGTATCATCTGAAATTTGAGCAGAGTTTACCAATATTTTACTTGAACCGTTTGGTTCTGTAACTTTAAATGCTATTTTTACATCAGCATAATCAGGATTTGTATCTGATATTTCCTTTGTTCCATCAAAAGCTGTTAGCAATGCTGGGTTTTCTTTTAATTCAGAATTTGTAGTCATTCTAGCTTCACCTTGTTCTTTTGATAGATAATCTGTTGTTAATTTTACTGCATTTTTAACATCTGTTGTTTCTTTTCCGTCTTTATCATACATTACCCATCTGTATTCTTTATTTAAGTCATTATCTGGTAAATATTCAAGACCATCTGGTATATCATCAGATACTTTTGATGCAAAACCATCAATTTCACCCTCATTAAATACTCTAATTGTATATGTAACAATATCTCCTGTTACAACATCTAATGGGTCTTTTGAATGTTCATATGAAATTTTATTATTGTCCTTATCATATTTAACTTGTGGTATTCTTGATGTTACATCTGTATCACTTATATTTGTAATGAATTTTCTTAAAGCTAAATCAAATTTTTTAACAACTAATTTTTCAAAGTCGTCGTCATCTTCTTGCCCCGGTATATAGTCTCCTGTTTCGTCATCTTTATATGATGGTAAATCACTATCTGATGGCAATACTACATTATTTTCTTTAGAGTCTCTATCTGTTATGTCATTTTTATTTTCATCTTTATATTTTGTGATATCAGCTATATTTGTTATTTTTCCTTGAGCATCTCCTGTAACTTTACACATAATTGGAATTTCTTTATATGATAAGATTATTTTTCCATCATTATCTGTTGTTGCTTTTCCTATAATTGAGTTATCTAAATAACTTGTTGTTACTGTTCTTCCATCTTCAGATACTGTCCATCCATACTTATTGTTGAAATCACCTTCAACAAATTTTAGATATGATGGTAAGTGATCTTTAATTTCACTTGCATATCCATCTAAAGTTCCTTCATTATATACTCTTAACATATATACAACTATATCATTTTGTGTTACTTCAACTGGTGTTTTTGGATGATTATATGTGGCTGTTGTTATTAATTTTCCATTTTCTCCAATTGTGTTTAATTTTGATGTATCTACTTTTGGTGCTCTAATATATGAACCATTTTCATCTTTTAAGTATTCACTATCTTCTATTGTTGTATCTTTGCTAACAGCAATAATAAATTTTCTTAATGCTAAGTCAAATGATTGTAATTTTACATTGTCGTAATCTTCATCATCTTCGTATTTTTTCCATTCTTCTGGTTTTGAATCTCTATCATCTACTGGATTTCCATCTTTATCTGTATCTCCTGTTATTGCAGCTTCATTTCTAATTATTCCATTTGCTGCATCATCACTTGCTACAACTTTCATATATACTGATACTTCTCTATAATCTGGATTTTTTTCATTTACTGTATTTACATATCCTTTTGTTTTATCAAATGCTTTTATTAAGTTTGCTCCATTTTCTGTAATTTCAGCACCTTTTCCCTTTGCCAAATTGTCTGTTGCAATTAATTCAACCCTATGTGTATCTTGGTTTATTGTTCTCATATCCCAGATACCTTGGTTATATTTTATCGCTTCTTTTTCTTCTTTAGATAATGTTGTATCAGTATCTAGTTCAGTTCCTTCTTTTTCTGACCACATAAATTCTAGTCCTTCTGGAACATCTTCAGAAATTTCTGATGCATATCCATCAATATCTCCTTCATTATATACTCTTAATGTATATTTAACTATGTCTCCTGATTTTACTGATACAGGATTTTTATCTAAATCATAATCAGCAGTCGTTGCTGTTCCATTAGCTAATTTTGCAACATCAACACCTAATATTCTTTCAGGTACTTTTGTTCCATTTACTTCAACAATCCTTTTTACTAGTTTCAAATCAAATTGATAGTTCTTTACATAAACATATATGTTTCCATCAGCATTTAATTCTACTTTTACATCATTTTCTTTTTCTGATGTTATATCTTTACCATTATCGTCTAAAACTTTACGTGTCACATTTTTAACTTTATAAGTATTATTTTCAAGTGTTTTTTCTACTGTTATTTTTATTGTACCATTAAATTTGCAATACTCGTCTGGAGCAACAGTCTCCTTAATAGTATAAACATCATTTTCAGAAAGATTATCTGATGATATTTTCTTATTTTCTACTATTGTTAATCTACCTGTTACTTCCATTGTTTTTCCATCAACATCAAATGTTGCCTTACTATTCAATTGCTCTCCATTAGCATCTTGTTTTACCAATACTAAATTATATGAACCTTCACCCTGTTTTTTTATTATTAATTTTTCAAAATCGTCATCATCTTGTTGACCCTTATAATAATTATTTGAATCCGATAAATCTAATTTATTATTGTTTCCTATATAATCTGACATATTATCTTTATTTACATCTGGTGTTGTTGATGGTTCAGAATCTCTATCTTTACCTTTTTCAGTTGTTATAGTTTCTTTAGCCACAGCATCATATTCCTCAGAAATCCAAGCAACATTTGTTAAAGTAATATCATTTTTTGTGTTTGCTTTTGCTTCAACAGTGCATTCTATCTCAATAGTATCTGAATCTAATGTATTTCCATCATAAGCTACCATATTTTTTGTGTCTTGAGTTATAAATGTTACTTTATTTGCAGATTCATCATATTTAACTGTATAGCTATTTCCTTTTGTTGATGCAACCGTTCCTGATGTCTTTAATTTTAAACCTGCCGGTAATTGATCAACTATTTTTGTTGCTCTACCAGCTTTATCTCCTTCGTTATATACTGTTAATTTATATGTAACTACATCCCCTGTATTTACAGCAAGAGGATCTTTTCTATGTTTATATGTAGCTGTTCCTGATGTTTTTATTGTTGATTTATCAATATTTGGTTCTCTTGTTGATGTAATATTTTTTCCATTTATTTTTGTTATATATTTTCTTAATGCTAAGTCAAATTCTCTTGTATCTGGAGTTCTCTCTATTAATATGATTGGTTGTGTATTTTGTACAGTTGGATTTGCATATAATGTTACTTTTGTATTAGATACTGCTGTTCCATTAGCATATGCTGCAGCATTTGAATTTGCTGTTTTTATTAAGTAATTATATAATAACACAGCTTGTTCTTGTCTTTCCAATCCAGCACCTGTTTGTGCACCAAAACTATTAAAATGTAAATCATAATCACTTAAACTTGTATATGCTTTATTTTGTTGTGCCATTTCTGATGTTCTATAAAACAACCAAGATGTTTTATTCTCACCAAATTGATTATATAATCTCTCAAACAATGTATCATCATGATTTGTATAATACCACATTGCTGCTTGTTGTACAGCTTCTATATCACTATCAGTTAAAAGATTTTCATATCCAGAATTATGTTCATCATCTAACGCATATATTCCAGCAGCATTTAATAATGTTGTTTTTTCCTCGTCAGTTGAGACACCTTTTAAGTATACTAAATCTGTTAATGCCAACAAATTGTTATAATAACCATTAGTTACTATTTTTTGCAATACAGTATTTCCAGAAGCTTCTATTTCTGATTTTTCAGTTTTCAAGTTATAAGAAATTGTATATTCAGCTTTTGTTGTTGTATCACTAAAGCCTATCCCAGCTCTTACACAATAATAGTTACCTGTTTCAAATGTACTACTTGTTTTGCTACCATATTTTACAATTTGCCAGATTTTTGTTCCAACAATTGAATCAGTTGTTGAACCATTTGCATATGGATTGAATATTGCATAACCCATATTTTCTGGTGTTGTACCCTTTCTGTATTCATTTACTCCAAAATACACTGGTGTAGTAAGTGTTGAACTAGCTTTTGCTACATTTGGAATTGTCATAACAATGATTGCCATTACAATGCTCATTATTGTCAAAGTTATTTTTTTCTTACTCATAATAATATCTCCTTTTACAAATAACATTTACTTTATTTTATTTCATTAATTATATGAAGTCAATAGGTTTTTAAATACCTTTTTTATGTGTAAAATTATGTCCTCAAATGCCTTACGGAAGGCATATTTTCCGAATATAATTTTTTTTACACTCACATTACAATTATATTACATTTTCGTTACAAAATCAAGATTTATGTAAAATGTTTATAATTTTTTCAAATTTCCTTAGGGAATTACCGGTTTTAGTTTTTTTTGATATAATATAACATTTATATTTAACAATATAATTATAATTTTTATAACTTCATCATATATTTTATAGAATATATTTAGAGGTGGAATATGAAAATTTTTATTTATAGAATTTTTACAGTTTTTTTAATTTTTAATTTTATTTTTTTACCATTTTCTTTAGGTGACGATATTGATTATGATACAACTGACATTAGCAAGTATATTCTAGAATCTTCTACAACACCAGCATCAACCAATTCAATCATAAAAACTCCAGAAACTAATTCAAGATCCTCTGTAATTATAGACAGAAACACAAATACAATATTATACGGAAAAAATGAAAATCAAAAAAGAAAAATGGCATCAACCACAAAAATAATGACAGCAATAATAATCATAGAAAATTGTAATTTAAATGATACCCTCGAAGTATCAAAAAAAGCTGCTGGAACAGGTGGTTCAAGATTAGGATTAAAATCTGGAGATAAAATTACTGTTAAAGATTTGCTTTATGGCCTAATGATGCGTTCTGGAAATGACGCTGCCGTTGCTCTTGCTGAATATTGTCGGTCGGAAGTATTGAAGGTTTTGCAAAAAAAATGAATCAAAAAGCTTTAGATTTAGGCCTTACAAATACACACTTTGAAACACCACACGGCTTAGATTCTGATGAACATTATACCACTGCATATGAATTAGCTTTATTATCTAACTATGCTCTAAAAAACAAGACATTTGCTCAAATAGTTGGAACAAAAGAATATACAATAACAATAAATAACTCTCCTAAACAACTCTCTAATACCAATGAATTACTTGGAAATTTAAATGGTGTTTATGGAATTAAAACAGGATTTACAAATGGTGCTAACAGATGTTTAGTAACTGCTTGTAAAAGAGGAAATATGGATATTATTTGCGTAGTTCTTGGTGCCGATACTAAAAAATTCAGAACACAAGATAGCATAAAATTAATAAATTACGTTTTTGATAATTTTAAGTCCATAAATGTTTTTAATGAAATTAACAATAATTTTGATACTTGGAAAAAAGAAAATTTAAGTAAAATAAAAATAAATAAATCCATTCCCAATAATATCAATTTCCAAATCAAACCTTCTTCCAATTGTCCTATTTCAGAAGAAATTAAAAGTATTCCAATTAGAAATGATTTAATTAATTCAACCAATATAAATATTGACTGTCCTATGTATTTTGAAGCCCCTATTTCCATAGGTTCTAAAGTTGGAACTATAAAAATTACTGTTTCTGACTATTGCAGTTTTGAATATGATATTTTTTGTTCTACTAATTTAAAACGAAAAAAATGGAATAATTATCTTTTTGATTTTTTTAAAAACTACTCAACTATTTTAAATACCCAAAAATAATGCAATATTTAAAATCCATGCTAGACTTTAAATATTGCATTTTTTAGATTTTTTTCTAAATACTAATTAAACGTTTTCTTTTATATAATCAACAACGTCTCCAACTGTTACAACTTTTTCTGCATCACTATCTGGAATTTCTATATCAAATTCTTCTTCTATAGCCATTACTAATTCAACTATATCTAAAGAATCAGCTCCTAAATCATCAATAAAAGATGCTTCCATTGTTACAGCTGTATCTGCTACACCTAATTGTTCAACAATTATAGCTTTTACTTTTTCTAAAATTTCTTCTGAACTCATGATTCGAGTTCACCTCCTCTCAAGTTTTCCTTTTGTATGTATATCTTTTTTATAATACTTTTATATTATATGTTAAGATATTTGTCAAGTGTATTTATAAATTATTTTAATTTTATACTAAACGTTCAGTTATTATTTATTAAATGCCTCTATCATTTTGTCAACTGCTTTATTCTCTACAAATTTTTCTGCTTGAATAATTGTATATTCAAATAATTTTTCATCACTGCTTCCATGTGCTTTAACTACTGGCTTTTTAACTCCTAAAAATAATGCTCCACCATATCTCTTATAATCCATTGTATTTGCAAATCTATTTATTGCTGGAAGTGATGGTATTGCTGCAATTTTTGATAGTATATTTTTTAATAAACTCTCTTTTAAAGATTTTTTTACGAATTTTCCTAAGCCTTCAGTTGTTTTTAAAAATACATTACCAGTAAATCCATCTGTTACAATCGCGTCAATTGTTCCAGAAAAAGCATCTCTACCTTCTACATTTCCTACAAAATTAATATCTAATTCTTCTGCTTTTTCTTTTAATAATCTATAACTTTCTTTTACAAGTTCATTTCCCTTTGTTTCTTCTGTTCCTATATTTAAAAGTCCTATCGCTGGTTTTTCAATTCCAAATGTATTTCTTAAATATATTGATGACATCTGTGCAAATTGTAATAAGTTAATTGGTTTGCAATTTGTATTTGAACCACAATCCATTAATAATAACTGACTTTTATATGCTGGCAATATTCCTGCAAGTGCTGGTCTATCTATTCCTTTTATTCTTCCTACCAATAGTGTCGCTCCTGCAAGTAATGCTCCTGAATTTCCTGCAGATATAAATACATCACCTTCATCTTGTTTTAGCATATTGAATCCAACTACCATTGAAGAATCTTTTTTGTGTTTTATTGCAACTGTTGGTTGGTCTTCCATTTCTATTGTTTCTGTTGCGTTATGTATTTTTAATCTATCTGAAATTTCTTCCATTTCTTTCCCATAAAATTCTTTTATTTTGCTTCTAATTACTTCTTCTTTTCCCACTAATATAATTTCAGCCTTTACTTTATTTACTGCTTTAATCGCACCTTTTATATTTGCATCTGGTGCATTGTCTCCACCCATTGCATCTAAGATTATTTTCACTTTTAGTTCCTCCTAAATTTGTTTATTTCATTTTATTTGTGATATATCTATTTTATTATTCTTTTATTAAAATTACAAGTAGTTTTTAAAAAAAGTAACAAAAAAAAGAGCCGAAGCTCTTTTATATATTATATAATTATTTTCATAATTATTCGATGATGTCAGCAACAACACCTGAACCAACTGTCCTACCACCTTCACGAATAGCAAATCTTAATCCTTTTTCGATAGCGATAGGAGTGATTAATTCGATTGTCATGTTAACATTGTCACCTGGCATAACCATTTCTACACCAGCATCTAATTCGATAACACCTGTAACGTCTGTTGTTCTAAAGTAGAATTGTGGTCTGTATCCATTAAAGAATGGAGTATGTCTTCCACCTTCGTCTTTAGTTAAAACGTATACTTGTGATGTGAATTTTGTATGTGGATGAATTGTTCCTGGTTTACATAGAACTTGACCTCTTTCGATGTCTTTTCTATCAATACCTCTAAGTAGAACACCGATGTTATCACCAGCTTCTGCTTGGTCTAATAATTTTCTGAACATTTCAACACCTGTTACAACAGTTTTTCTTCTTTCTGTTGTTAAACCGATAATTTCAACTTCGTCTTGAAGTTTAACTTCTCCTCTTTCTACTCTACCTGTAGCAACTGTACCACGACCTGTGATTGTGAATACGTCTTCAACTGGCATTAAGAATGGTTGATCTATTGGTCTTTCTGGTGTTGGAATATAGCTATCAACAGCTTCCATTAATTCTTTCATAGGTGCATATACAGGATCATTAGGATCTGTAGATGTACTTTCTAGAACTGCTAATGAAGATCCTTTTATTACTGGAATTTCATCTCCTGGGAAACCATATTCTGATAATAAGTCTCTAACTTCCATTTCAACTAATTCTAATAATTCTGGGTCATCAACCATATCACATTTGTTTAAGTAAACAACGATGTATTTAACACCAACTTGTCTAGCTAATAAGATGTGTTCTCTTGTTTGAGGCATTGGTCCATCAGCTGCAGATACAACTAATATAGCACCATCCATTTGAGCAGCACCTGTAATCATGTTTTTAACGTAGTCAGCATGTCCTGGGCAGTCAACGTGTGCATAGTGTCTGTTTTCTGTTTCATATTCAACGTGTGCTGTGTTGATTGTGATTCCTCTTGCTTTTTCTTCTGGAGCTCCGTCGATTTGATCGTAAGCTTCGAATTTAGCTTTTCCTAATAATGATAAATATTTTGTAATAGCTGCTGTTGTTGTTGTTTTACCATGGTCAACGTGTCCGATTGTACCGATGTTAACGTGTGGTTTGTTTCTTTCAAATTTTGCTTTTGCCATTTTAAAATCCTCCTTATTTTAGTTAGCCGTTCTTTTCGAACGTAGCTACTTTATTTTAAAATTTAATAACGTAAATTATTTATTGCACTTGCATTTTACAACATTTTCATTAAAAATGCAAGTACTTTTATTAAATATATATTTTCGTTGATTCAAATCGATATAAAATCGTTATATTGTGCATTTTTGAGATTAATTACAAGCCGAAGTCGTACGTGTGTACGTCGAGGTTTGGAATTAATATCGAAAATGTGCAAGATGATGATTTTAGAGCGATTTACTCACTTTTCTTTCTAGAAGCCACGATAGCTTCAAGAACAGATTTTGGAACTTCTTCATAATGAGAAGGTTCCATAGAGTATGAACCTCTACCTTGAGTCTTAGAACGTAAGTCTGTTGCATAACCAAACATTTCTGATAATGGAATAAATGCATGTATTTCTTGCATTCCATCTTCAGAATCCATACCTTCCATTCTACCTCTTCTAGAGTTTACATCACCAATAACATCTCCCATGTATTCTTCTGGAACTGTTATTTCAACTTTCATAATTGGCTCTAAGATAACTGACTTAGCTTGTTTACATCCTTCTTTAAATGCCATAGAAGCAGCTATTTTAAATGCCATTTCTGAAGAGTCAACTTCGTGGTATGAACCGTCAACTAATGAAACTTTGAAATCTATAACTGGGTAACCAGCTAAGATACCACTTTCAGCAGCTTCTCTCATACCTTGTTCAATAGGTTTAATATATTCTTTTGGAACAGCTCCTCCAACGATTTTGCTTTCGAATTCTATTCCTTTGCCTGGCTCTAATGGTTCCATTTCAAACCAAACATCACCATATTGTCCTTTACCACCAGATTGACGAATAAATTTACCTTGAACTTTAACTTTATTTCTAATTGTTTCTTTGTAAGCAACTTGTGGTTTACCTACATTACATTCAACTTTGAATTCTCTTTTTAATCTATCTACGATGATATCTAGGTGTAATTCACCCATACCAGCGATGATTGTTTGTCCAGTTTCTTGATTTGTATAAGCTTTGAATGTTGGATCCTCTTCAGCAAGTTTTGCTAAAGCGATTCCCATTTTTTCTTGAGCAGCTTTATCTTTAGGCTCAATAGCTATATCGATAACTGGTTCTGGGAATTCCATTGATTCTAGGATTATTGGATGATCTGGATCACATAAAGTATTTCCAGTTGTAACATCTTTTAAACCTACAGCTGCAGCAATATCACCAGCATATACTTTTTCAATATCTTCTCTGTGATTTGCATGCATTTGAAGAATTCTTCCTACTCTTTCTTTTTTGTCTTTACTTGAATTTAGAACTGTTGATCCAGATTCAAGTGTTCCAGAGTAAACTCTGAAGAAACATAATTTTCCAACAAATGGGTCAGTAGCAATTTTAAATGCTAATGCTGCGAATGGAGCATCATCTGAAGTTTTAGCTTCTGTTTCTTCTCCATCTAATGTTTCACCTTTGATATGTGGTATATCTAATGGTGATGGCATATAGTCAACTATTGCATCTAATAATTCTTGAACACCTTTGTTTTTGTATGAAGAACCACATGTAACTGGTACTATTTTATTAGCTAATGTTCCAGCTCTTAAACCTCTTTTGATTTCTTCAGCTGTTAGTTCTTCACCATCTAAGTATTTCATCATTAATTCTTCATCTTGATCAGCAACAGCCTCAATCATATTAGCTCTCCATTTTTCAGCATCTTCCTTCATATCTTCTGGAATATCTGTTTCAACAATGTGTTCACCTAATTTATCATCTTGGATGTATGCTTTCATTTTAATAAGATCAACTATACCTTGGAAGTTGTCTTCTGCACCAACTGGTAATTGGATTGGAACTGCATTTGCTTTTAATCTTGTTTTTAATTGTTCAACACAAAGCATAAAGTTAGCTCCAGTAATATCCATTTTATTTACATATACCATTCTTGGTACACTATATTTATCAGCTTGTCTCCAAACTGTTTCTGTTTGTGGTTGAACTCCACCTTTTGCTGCTAAAACTGTTACAGCACCATCAAGAACTTTTAAAGATCTTTGAACCTCTACTGTAAAGTCAACGTGACCTGGAGTATCAATAATATTAATTCTATTATTTTTCCAGAAACATGTTGTACAAGCAGATGTAATTGTAATACCTCTTTCTTGTTCTTGTGCCATCCAGTCCATTGTAGCAGCACCTTCGTGAACTTCACCTATTTTGTGAGTTTTACCTGTATAGAATAATATTCTCTCTGTTGTTGTTGTTTTACCAGCATCAATATGAGCCATTATTCCTATATTTCTTGTTCTCTCTAATGGGTATGCTCTTCCTGCCATCTATATTTCCCCCTCTCGGTTTCTTTTATAATTCTTTTTTAATACTCTCAAATTTAAATTTTTGTTAAAAGTGATTAGCTGTGCATTTTTAAGATTAATTACAAGCCGAAGTCGTACGTAGGTACGTCAAGGTTTGGAATTAATATTGAAAATGTGCAGATGATTGCTTTTAACGGAAATTTTACCATTTGTAGTGAGCAAAAGCCTTATTAGCCTCAGCCATTCTATGAGTATCTTCTTTCTTCTTAAATGCTCCACCATTTCCAGCAACAGCATCCATAATTTCACCAGCTAATTTTTCAGCCATAGTTTTTTCATGTCTATTTCTTGCATAAGAAACTAACCATCTTAAACCTAAAGTTTGTCTTCTTTCTGGTCTAATCTCTAATGGAACTTGGTATGTAGCTCCACCAACTCTTCTAGCTTTAACTTCTAGAACTGGCATTACGTTTTCTAAAGCTGCTTCAAAAACTTCTAAAGGATTTTTTCCTTCTTTTTCTTTTATGATATCAAATGCATCATATACTATGTTTTGAGCAACTGATTTTTTACCATCTAACATTATGTTGTTTACTAATTTTGTAACAACTTTACTATTATAAATTGGATCTGGTAAAACATCTCTTTTTGCTATATATCCTCTTCTTGGCACTATTCTTCCCTCCTTAAAAATTTTTATTAGATATTTATAAAATATCTTAGGTACTCTGATAGGATAACCTATCCGTATAGTGCATTATAATATATTCCTAAATTTAAGTACCTTTTTATGTTTATAAAAATAAACAACAAGTTCATTCTAAAAACATTTAGAAAAATTTAGTAAGTATTACAAGCACTAATTTTCAATTTCATGTTACTAATCTTCCTTTAAATAATATTAAAATGGAATAAATTAGTTATATTGTGCATTTTTAATGTTTGTTACAGGCTGAGGCTATACGTTTGTATGCCGAAGTCTGGAGCAAATGTTAAAAATGTGCAAGATAGCTGATTTAGTTCATTTTTCTATTTTTTAGGACGCTTAGCCCCATATTTAGAACGAGCTTGCATTCTATCTTTAACACCAGCTGTATCTAATGTTCCTCTAATGATATGGTATCTAACACCTGGAAGGTCTTTTACCCTACCACCTCTGATTAATACAACACTGTGTTCTTGTAAGTTATGTCCTATACCTGGGATATAAGATGTAACTTCATAACCATTAGAAAGTCTTACTCTGGCTACTTTTCTTAAAGCAGAGTTTGGCTTCTTAGGTGTAACTGTTTTAACTACTGTACATACACCTCTTTTTTGTGGAGCTCTGTTATTTGTTAATTTTTTATTTTTTGAGTTCCATCCATGTTGAAGAGCTGGTGCAGTTGATTTTGTTACTCCTGTTTGTCTTCCTTTTCTTACTAATTGATTAATTGTTGGCACTTAAATTTCACCTCCTACTTTTTTATTTTTACATTTTTTATTGTTTCTGTGTAATATTTTTGAAATATTTACACTTTTAAAATGTAATAAACTGTTACGGAATTGTACATTTCACACAATTTACCATAACAGTTTATATTGTACCATTTTTATGTCTATAAGTCAAGAAAAACTTGATTTTTTTTTCAATTCAGTTTTATCTGTGTTGCATTTGATTATTAGCTGTGAATTATAACTTTATCTATCTTTTGTAAAACAGTAACTTATATTTTTATGATATTTATTATTCACAAATTTCAGATTCATTATTTTCAGCAACTATTTTTCTAACATCTTTTCCTATTTCGTTTGTAATCTCATTTTCAGTTTCACTATACTTTTTAGACACAGTATTTAAATTTTCTTTTACACTATCATCAACTTTAACATTTTGCATAATTCTACTTCCATTAGCTCTATCTTCTTTTATTTTTTCAATCGTTTTTTCTTTATCTTGTTGAGCTATAGTTTTAACATCACCACTTGCAATTTCTTTTACTTTTTCTTTCGTTCCAAATAATTTAATATTTTTTGCTTTAGACATTCTTTCTTTTATTCTTTTAGCCAAACTTTTGTCATTTATTCCTTCTATTTCAGCAATTCCTAGTTCAACTGCTTTTCTTGCAATCATCTTTTTTCTAAAACTTAAAAATGTATTTAAATCATTATTAAATTTATATTTAATATCTATTGCATTTTTTAATATTTCAGCACTTTCACTAGAAGATTTTTCTCCTCCTCCTCTTATAACATTTAGGTATTCTAAAGCAAGATTTCTATCTTTATCATCCAAAGCTTTTAATAATCCATAGTCTATATATTTAACCATCTTTTTATCGCCTGCAAATAAGCTTCCTATAGCAAGATCACTATCTTCTTTTAGTTTTTTTCCATCTTTTCTAAATACTTCTAGGAAATCTTTTAGTACGCCATTTACAACAAGTTTATTGTTATAAGCATCTAATACTATTGTATCTTTAAATTTAGGAGTTTTTCCTCTTGACTTATCTTTTCCGTCATTTGAATCTTTTCCAGAATTTTCTCCTGGCTTGTCTTTTTCGTCGTTTGAATCTTTTCCAGAATTTTCTCCTGGCTTGTCTTTTTCGTCGTTTGAACCTTTTTCAGAATTTTCTCCCGGCTTGTCATTTTCATCTTTTGTTTCTTCTTTTCCATATTTTTCAACAAAAGGATCTTCTTTTATTTTATCAAGCTCACTAATTTTAATTCCAACAATTCTATACTTTAAATATTGTAAATCCAATATTTCCTCTGGATTCTTTTCAATATCCTCTGAAATTTCAAATTCTTTATCATTTAATTCTTTAATTTGGTTTTCGATACCAATGACTTTTGACACATTTGCATTATATTCATTTTGAGCATCTGTTAGTCTATCCATACTAACTCGTTCACCATTATTTAATTTTTCAAGAATATTTGCAATATCTTTTTTACTGTTTTGAGCAATTTTAGAATACACATTTTTTTGACTCTCTAATTTTAAAACCTCTTCGTCTCTTTCTTTTTTTGCTTCTTTCATTTTTTCTTTTTCTTGTTCTATTTTTTCGTATTTTTCTAACCTTTTATCTATTTCTTCAATTATTGCCTTTTTATTATTTTCAAAATTTTCCTCAATTTCCTTATCTCCGGCTTTTTTTAGTTCACTAATTTTTTCAAGCCTGTTTTTCTTTTCTTCATATTCCTTTAAAGCTTGTTCTCTTTCTTCTGTTCCAATCATCTTCAACTGTGCATTTTCGTACATCTTTGCTATTTCTTTTTCTTTAATTTTCATAGTTCTTTCATTTTCTGCACTTTTTTTAAATTCAATATTAATTTCTTCCATCTTTTTTAATTCATCTAAAATTTTATCCATAATATTTTCATAATCAATTATATAAAATCTAATTGATTAATTCCTCCTTCTTTTCTCAAATATTATCACTAATTAAAATTATAGCAAAATTTGACAACGTTTGCAATAGTATTATGTAAATTCTTTAAAATTTAACATATTTGTAACATTACAGTAATATTACACCTAAAAAAATTTCAAACTTCTCTCTGCTAGTTTTGCATACCTTTCCCTTTTATCCCTAATCTTTTTACCTTCTAATTCAGGTAAAATTCCAAAATTTGCATTCATTGGTTGGAACTTATCATTTTCAGTTGAAATATATTTTGCCAATGCTCCAATTACTGTATATTCAGAAAATACAACCCTATCTTCTAAACTTATCTCATTATTTAAACCAGTCTCATTATTATTTTGCATTTTTATTTTATCATTTACATGACCGTCAACATTCTTTTTAAATAATTTAATTGCATTCAAAGCCGCAACCATTCCAGAAGAAATAGATTCTACATATCCTTCTACACCTGTTATTTGCCCTGCAAAGAAAATATTATGATTTGATTTCAAATTATATGTCTCGTCTAATAATTTAGTTGAATTGATATATGTATTTCTGTGCATTACACCATATTTTACAAACTCTGCATTTTCAAGTCCTGGAATCATACTAAACACTCTTTTTTGCTCTCCAAATTTCAAATTTGTTTGGAAACCAACCATATTATAGATATTTCCTTCAGAATTATCTTGACGCAATTGCACAACGGCATAAGGTCTTTTGGCATATCTTGGGTCATCAAACCCAACTGGTTTTAATGGTCCAAAACGTAATGTATCCATTCCTCTTTTTGCCATAATTTCTATTGGCATACATCCTTCAAAAATTTCTCTTTTTTCAAAATCATGTAAAGTAACAACTTCCGCTTCTGTTAATTCTTTCCAAAAAGCATCATACTCTTCTTTATTCATAGGCAAATTGATATAACTTTTCTCTTGATTTTTTTGTTTTTCTTGCCATTCTTCTACAGTCTCATCTTTTTTCTTTTCTTGTTCATATCTATTCCCATAAAAAGCAATATCAAAATTAATACTATCTTTTGATATGATAGGTGCAGCCGCATCATAAAAATATAATTTATCTTCACCTGTCAATTTAGAAATCTGTTTTGCCATTTTCTCTGAAGTCAGTGGGCCTGTAGCAATTATAACTATCCCATCATCTGCATTTATTTCACTTTTTGAATCCACACTTTCTACCTCTTTGTGGATAATTTCTATTAATGGATTTGCTTCGATTTCCTCTGTTACCCTTTTTGCAAACAATTCTCTATCAACTGCTAATGCTTGACCTGCAGGAACTTGAGTTTCGTCAGCAATTCTAATTAATAAAGAATCTAATCTCCTCAATTCTTCTTTTAATAAGCCACATGCATTTGTTAGCAAGTTTGATTTAAAAGAATTACTACACACTATCTCCGCCAAATTTTGATTTGAATGTGCTTCAGAATATTTAATTGGTTTCATTTCATATAATTTTACTTTTATTCCTGCTTTTGCAATTTGATATGCAGCCTCACACCCGGCAAGGCCTCCACCTATAATTGTAATACTATCTTTCTTCATCATCGTCCCTTTCTTGCTCCTCTTTTTCAAACTCATTCCATGACTCTGATTCATGTGATTCCATATGTTCTTCTTTTTTAATTTTAAATCTCAACTCTACTAATTGCTTCTTTTTTAGAATCATATCTTTTTTATCATATTCTAATCTTGATTTTTCTAGTTTTTCATATAGTTCAACAATACGTGCCAAGGCCTTTTCCATGTCAGTAACTCTATATATATTTGAATGATCAACCAAATCTAATAATGGATCTAACTCATTCCTTATCGTCTCTTCATATGTTTCTTCTTGTTTATTTTCAAATTTTTGCATCCAATTTTCCATAATATTTCCCCCATTATTATTATTTTGTAACAATTTCAATGTCTGTTTTGGAACCGATGTCTCAAACAGAACCGTCCCCAATGCGACATTAACTAAATAAATTCATAATATCATCTTTTGATAATTTATTAATAAAAGTCGTCTGCGTATTAAGCATATTATCAGTAAGTTCCGCCTTACGTTGTTGAAGTTCATAAATTTTCTCTTCAATTGAATCTTTTGTTATCAACTTGTACACTTGAACGTTATTTTTCTGTCCAATTCTATACGCCCTATCTGTTGCCTGATTTTCTGCAGATAAATTCCACCATGGGTCATAATGTATAACCATATCTGCACCAATTAAATTTAGTCCTGTTCCACCTGCTTTTAATGATATTAAAAATACGCTTATATCTTTATTTTGATTAAACTCATCAACCAATTCTATTCTTTCATCAACTTTTGTACTTCCTGTTAATTTAAAATATTTGATATCTCTTTTATTAAGTTCTTTTTCTAATATTTCAAACATTGAAGTATATGTTGAAAATAGTAAAATCTTGTGTCCAGCCGTTATTCCATCTTCAACAATTTCCATACATTGGTCTAATTTACTACTTCCACCTTTATAATTTTCTATAAATAAGCCTGGATGACAACATATCTGTCTTAATCTTGTAAGTGCGGCAAGTATTTTTATTTGACTTCTTTCATATCCATTTGAACTAATTTCATCTTGCAATTCTTGTTTTGCTTGAACCAAATATGATAAATAAATATTTCTTTGTTCTTCTTCCATTTCATTATTTAAAACTGTAATTGTTTTTTCTGGCAATTCTGTTAAAACTTCTTTTTTAGTTCTTCTTAATACAAATGGTTCTATCAACATTTTTAATTTATTCATTGCATCTCGGTCTTCATCTCTTACAATTGGCATTTCATATGTTGATTTAAATTCTTTGTAACTAAATAGATAGCCCGGCATTATCAAGTCAAATATTGACCACAATTCTGCTAATGAATTTTCAATTGGTGTTCCTGTTAATGCAAATCTTGTTTCTGCATTTAACATTTTTATTGCCTTTGCATTTTTGGTTGTATTATTTTTCAAATACTGTGCTTCATCCGCGATTATGTATTTAAAGCAATATTTTTTATCTTTGTACACATCAATATCTCTTTTTAACAAATCATATGATGTTATTATTATATCATATTTTTCCAAGTGGTTAATTTCCATTTTTCTTTCTGATGCAGTTCCTCTAATTACTTTCATTTTTAAATCTGGTGCAAATTTTTCTATTTCATTTTTCCAGTTTAATGATAATGAGCTTGGAGATACTACTATACTTGTTTTCGCATCTTCTGTATTTTGCTTGTAGTCTAGCAAAATTGAGATAATTTGAATTGTTTTTCCAAGTCCCATATCATCTGCAAGTATTCCTCCAAATTTATATCTATCAAGTGTTTTTAACCATTTAAAACCTATTTTTTGATATGGTCTTAATATTGGTTCAACTTCTTCTGGTATTTTTTCGCCTTCATCCAATAAGTTTTTATCTAGCCCATTTATGATATTCTTATATTCTTTATTTTTTACTATTTCTGTGCCTTTTATTTCTTTTAAAAGCTGATTTAAATACAATGTTCTATTTACTGGCAGTCTAATTGTTCCACTCTCTAATTCTTTATAATCAACATCTGTTCCTGAAATTAACTTATCAACAAAATCAATTTCATTACTTTCTTGTAAATCAAGAAAACTTCCATCTTTTAATCTGTAATACTTTTTCTTTAATTTATATTTTTGCAAAATATCTTCTAATTGGTTTAAATCTATATTTAACTTATCCATATCTATTTCTAGAAGATTATTTTCAACTCTTACACCAACTGTTCCTATTTTAGGTTTTGCAACCTCTTTTGATTTAAAATTTTCTGTTGCTAATACTTCGAATTTTTTCATATAATAATTGATGTCATTTGTTAAAAATTCATAGATTTTATCCTCATCTGGTAATATAAATTTAAGATTTTGAACATCAAACATAAAACCTGTTTTTCTGAAAATATTCATTGCTTTTGTTTCTTCAATAAGATTTCTTGAATATTTAAATTCTTTTTCCTCTTGTGAATTCAATGGATTAAATTCATTCTCTCCATAGCATAATCTTACATCCGCTACAAGATAATTATTTTTGTCATAGTCTAAAAATACTTTTACTCCTAATTTCTCAGGTTCATATTCTTTTATCTCTTCCAATAATTCAGGTTCTATTTTTATAGCATTTTTTACCTTTGAAAGTACTACAGAAAATAGTTCTCCTAACTCATCTTTTCCAAGTGATATCTGTGTTAAAAAATTTTCTCTAAAAACTTTTAATAATCTTAAAGTTGTTTTTTCAAATTCCTTGTTACATCTATAAAGGTTTTCATCTGTTAAAACATATTTATATTTTTTTCCATTTAAAATTACAATTTTGAAAACATCAAAGTCTGCTATAATTCTATATTCGTCATTGTCTATCTTTTCTAGTCTAAATGTTAAATCTGGATTTTGGTCTACAAATTTTATATTTTGTTTTTCATATTCTCTTGTAATTAAAACTGTTTTATTTTCTAATGTATCAAACAATTCATCGATCGCTGTATTCCCAATTATAATTGAACTTTCATTTAAAGCTTTTCCGTAATATCTATAATTTGAATTTGCTGAAGAATTCGTGTATGCAATTACTTCTGCATATTTCATTATAAAATCCAACATTTTCTGGCTATTTTCTTCAAACACTTCTTGTGTATGTACAAATTCTAATTTATCACCATATTTATATAATTCTTTGTTCATCATTCTCACATAAAATTCTGCTAAATTTTTGAGTTTGTACATTCTTTTATTTCCGATTTTAAATTCTATTTTCATTTCTCTAGTAAACTTATCATATATTATTTGTGGTTCTATTTTTATAGTTCCTTTATTTTTTAATTCAACATCTATATCCGAATCTATTTCATCTAATTCTTCGTTGTATAGTGTTTTTACAATTTGATGGAAACCGTTGTATTTGTTTGCGTTTTTATTGTTTTGTCTTGTGATACTATCTTGATTTTTAATTATATCTGGATTTTTTATGTCTTGAAATCCATTTCTATCAAATTCAAAAACTGATGCTAAACTATGTTTGCAGACACCATATGTATTGTAATAATCTGGGCAATCGCAACTTATTTCTTCTACTTCTCCATTTTTCACTTCAACATATGTGTCATATTGTTCTGTTCCAGATACTTTAGCATGTATTTCAAAATTGTTTTCGTTTTCGTATTCTACTTTTGTTATTGATACATTTCCTAACATTTGGTATCTTCTTGCTTTTTGTGTTCTTGCATGTCCCGCATCTATACATAGTTGTTCTATTACATTTTCGTTTACTAGCATTTAAAATTTCATTCCCTTCCCATTGTAAAAAACCAGAATTAAGATTTTGTACGCAGTGCAAACTGCTACAAAATCTAATTTCTGCCATATTTATCTTCTACAGAAAGTTATCATACTATGATAACTTTCCTAGAATATAAAAACTACTTAAAAAAAATTGTAATTATTTTTTAAGTAACTCCTTTTCTTGATATACTATTATATAATATTTTTGTGGTTTTAGCAAGGGAAAGAAAAAGAAAAAAGTTTCAACAATTTTTCTGTCAAAACTTCTTATCTCATTATACTTTTGCATTATCACAAGTCTTTTTACTATCTCTATAAAATTTTGCAATAAGCTCATCCAACTCAATACTTAATTTATATGTAATAGAATAATCATCACCATTTTCGATACTCTTATTCAATTTATCTCTTAATTTACAAATTTCTTCATTTAACATACTAATCTCTCCTTTTTCAATTTTTCTCATTCGTATATTTATAAAATAACATATAAAAATCTTCAAGTCAAGTATTTTCAACGGTTTTTAGCAACTTTCGTACAAGTATTTTCAACATTATTCGACACAGAAAATCAAAAGAAAACAGCATAAAATCTTTTTCAATTTTTATGCTGTTCATTCAACAAAATTTTTATCTAATTTTTTACAACAGATAATATCATATTTTTTTCATTAAACACATCTTTTAACACTTGATTTAAATATTCTACATTTATAGTGTTTATTTCTTCTAAATAGTCAAAACTATTTATACCTTTAAAATAATCTGACAAAAACATTCTAGAAATATTGACAACATCGTCATATTCTTTTACATATTCACCATAAATCATTTTTTTAGTTCTTACAAAATCTTCTTCATTTACACCTTTTTGTATAAATTTTCCAACTTCTTCTTTGAACATTTTATACAATTCTTCTGGTTCATTTGATTGTCCTATTATCAAAATATGTGCATAATTTCTATCAAATTCATATTCAATACTTGGTACTGAGAAACAATTTCCCATATCATATAATTTTTTATACAGCTCTGAACTTGCTCCAATTAGTAGGTTTAACAATATTTCTATTGAAATATGTTTTTTAACTTTTTCTTTTGGTTCAGCTGGCGTATCTTTTATTCCAATTGCATAAAGTGGTTTACTAACTTCCATATTTTGAGTTACTTTTTCTTTTACAATTTCTTTTGGTTCTTCTTCAAAAATCCTCTTTATTTCACCATTTGCTTTTTTGTCAATTAATCTTTTCTTTATTTCTTCTAATAATTTTTCTGGTTCAAAGTCTCCAGATACAACCATTGCCATATTTGATGGGTTATAGAAAGTATTATAACATTTATATAAAATACCTTTATCAATATGACTTATTGTTTCAACAGTTCCAGTAATATCAAGTTTTACAGGATGTTTTTGATACATACACTCTAATGCATTTAAATACACTTTCCAGTCTGGATAATCGTCATACATCATAATTTCTTGACCAATTATGCCCTTTTCTTTTTCAACATTTTCATCTGTAAAATATGGATGTTGAACATAGTCCATAAATTCATCCAATGCCTCATAAAAATTGTCTGTACACTCATATAAATATGCTGTATGATTATTTGTTGTATATGCGTTTGCATTAACACCTAGTGCAGTAAGTACATCCAAACTATTTTTGCCATTTTCTTGTTCAAACATTTTGTGTTCCAGAAAATGTGCTACACCTTTTGGTACTTCTGTAATTTCTGTTTCTCCTGGTACTATAAATTTATTATCATTTGAACCATAGTTTGTTCCCCATATAATATATTTTTTCTGGATTCCTTTTTTAGGAATTATCATTACTGTTAAGCCGTTTTCTAATTTCTCTATATATAATTTTTCTTTAACTTTTGAATTCTCAATTATTTGCATTTTTCTCGTTCTCCTCTCAACTTATATATTCTTTAGTTAGAAAAGAATTAAATTTTGACACGGAAACTTTTATTTAAAAGGCAAGGGTGCATACATGTTGTATGTAACCGCGTTTTAAATAAAAATTGACACAGTCAAAATTATAATTATTTTTCAACTAGTCCTTTAAGAAATATACAGTATTAACACTAACTTTATTAGCAACATCAACAACCTTATCTTTAGTAACCTCAGATATTCTCTGCATATATTGTTCAATATTACACTTACTCTTTGATAACTCTTGACCAAAGAAATATGTTATTTCAGTATCCTGTTCATCATCAATTGTTTTAATTGATGCTATTATTCCTTTTTTAGCATTTTCAACCTCTTCATCTGTGAAATCACCTTTTTTCATATCTTCAATCTGTTGTTTTATTATTTCTAATGCTTTTTCATAGTTTTTAATTTCAATTCCGCAATTAATAAAAATGTTATTTTTAAATCTATAATAACTTGAACTTGCTGTATATGCAAGGCTTGCCTTTTCACGCACATTTTGGAATAATTTTGAATTTGCACTTCCACCAAAAATACTATTATAAATCATTACATCAAATCTTAAATTGTCATCATCAATGTCTAAATCCATTCCAATAATAAGTTTTCCCTGTGTTACATCCATTGATTCTTGAACATCATTCACTTTCTCTGATTTCTTTGCTATAATTTCTGGTTCATTATATTGTGGTTCTCTATCTTTTAATTTAATAATGTTTTCATTATTTTTTATTATATTTTCAGTTTCCTCGTCTATTATTCCAGATACAAAAATATCAATTTTACATTCATTTATTAATTGTTGATAATATTCATATAGATTTTTTTCATTAATGTCTTTCATATCTTCTACATATCCATATTTATAGAGACCATATGGCTGGTCTTTGTACATTTCTTCTATACATCTATCCAGTGAATATCTTGCCTTGTTGTCTATCTTTCCATCTATAATTTGTTTTATATTTTCTTTTTCTTGCTCCACATATTCTTTTTTAAAGCATCCATTTTCTAGATATGGATTAAATACAAATTCAAATATCTTTTCTAAAGATATTTTCAACATATTTTCCGCTTCTTGTGGTAAAAATTCATCATTTACTGTTTCTATATAAAATTTCAAAACCTGATTATCTCCTGTTTTATCAAGCCCACAATCCAAACTTGCTCCATACATTTCTTCTAACTTCTTGTTAATTTCCTCTTGTGTTGTTAAGTTCTTTGTACCTCTTCTTAAAACCGCTGGTATTAACGCATTTTTTGTAACATTTTCTCTGTCTAATTTTGTTGTTAGCATTATTGCTATCAAATTCGTTTTGAACTTTTCAGTTTTAATTGTATGAAGTTTGATTCCTTTTTTTATCTCTATTTGTTTATATTCCACTAATTATCATTCCCTTCTTTTGCATTTCTATATCAAATTTTTTAGGGATTGGGGGACGGGTCTCCAATCCCTTTTTATTTCCATTTCTATTTTATCCCAAAAAATTTTTTTAATACAAAAAAGGCAGAAGTTCTAGATATACTACTACCATATAAACTTCTACCTTTCACTATGTAATTAAAATTTTCTTTTTCTTGCTGCCTCTGATTTTTTCTTTCTTTTTACACTTGGTTTTTCATAGTGTTCTCTTTTACGAACTTCTTGTAAAACTCCGTTACGAGCACATTGTCTTTTAAACCTTTTTAAGGCATCTTCTATATTTCCATTATTAACTTTAATTTCTGACATTTATATTCCCCTCCTTCCGGTCATACGAAAATGTATGTGGGATTTTTTCTTTTCTTACCCTATATACGTTACTCATTATACATTATTATGGGGTATATTGTCAATAGTTTGAATATTTTATTTTATTTTTTTATAGTCCTTATATTTACTATATGAAATAGCACCTATTAATACGAAAACCATACCTGCAATAACTAAAATGTTACCATTTAAACCTGTTTTAGGTAATACGCCCTTGCTTGTTGTATCATCAGTTTTCTTTGTAGTTGAATCACCTGTTGTTGGTGTTCCACTGTCTTGTGAACTTCCACCATTTGATTTTCCATCATTATCAGTGCTTTCCTTATCATTTGAGTTTCCACCGTTATCAGTATTTCCTTTGTCATTTGAGTTTCCACCGTTATCGGTATTTCCTTTGTCGTTTGAGTTTCCTTTATCATCATCTGTTATAGATTTTTCTACTACTTTTATTGTAATTTCCGCACCAGTAGATGTATATTCCTTGTCTAAATCTGCTACTTGTATATCTTTTAATTGAACTTTTGTATCCCCCAGTTTAGCATCACTTTTTAATTTTAATGAAATTGTAAAAACATCCTCATCATTTTTAACAAAATCTCCTTTTGCTGTTAAGAAACTTCCACTAGTTTCATTATAATCAGGTTTATCCCAATTATTTAAATTTGCAAATGTAACACTTTCGAATATTGTATTATCATATACCAAATTTCCCTGTAATCCTATAATTCCATCTGTAATTCCTGTAATATCCTTTACTTTTACAGTGATTTTTACAGTATCACCTGCTACCGCTTCTGTTTTATCTGCAGTTAAACCTATTTTTGCATTATCTGCTGCATTACTAACATTCGTACTACACACTAACATTATTGTGCTTAATACAAGTAAAATTGTGATTAAATTTTTTCTAATTTTCATATTTTTTTCTCCTTTTGTATAATAATTACACCAATAATATCATACTTATTTTTTTCTATCAATGTTTTTTATAAATTTTTTACAAAATTTTGGATAAAAAATTATATATTTGCTTTTCCTACCAAATACATTTTTAATTTAGCCATATCACTTAATGATACTTTTTCGTCTCCATTGATGTCTCCTGCCATTTGTGCTTCTATACTTAGTTGTTTTTTTCCTATCAAACTAAATTTTATGTTTGATAAATCACTTAATCCAATTTTTCCGTCTCCATTTAAATCTGCTTTTACTATTGCTATATATTTTTCTGTTTCTATTTGTATTTGCATTCCTGTTCCTACAAGTGTATTTGTATCTGTTATTTCATTGTTGTCTTTTAAAACTTTTATTGTTCCATTTGTTTTTATTTTTTCTTTTAATTGTGCTATCGTTGTATTTGCCTCTATTTTTGTTAAGTACTCATTATTATCTTTTGTTATTTTTTCATAATTACTAATTTCTATTTTTAATATATTATTTATGTCTATTGTTTTATATGTTGCAACATTTCCAACTGCATCTCTTACTTTTATAATAATTCCTTGTGTATTTTCTGTATATGTTTTAGTATTCTCTTTCTGCCATGTTTGCCCATTATCAAAACTATATGCTTCAGTTGCTAGCCCTGATAAACTATCTTCTGCACTTATTGTTAATATTACTTTGTCTTTAGTCCATTGTGTTGGGTTTCCGGTTATACTTTTTATTGTTGGCGCTTGGTTATCTATTTTTATTGTTCCTATTTCTTGTGTTGCTATATTTCCAACTGCATCTCTTACTTTTATTATTACTCCTTGTATATTTTCTGTATATGTTTTTGTATTCTCTTTCTGCCATGTTTGCCCATTATCAAAACTATATGCTTCAGTTGCTAGTCCTGATAAACTATCTTCTGCATTTACTATTAATATTACCTTGTCCTTGGTCCATTTTTCATTTCCTGTTACATTTTTTATTGTTGGCACAGAATCATCTATAACATATTTAATATTATTTTCTTTTGCATATTGTTCTGCATATGAATTACTTTTGCATAATACTGATAAACTGTCACACTTATAAAACGCATGATCACCTATACTTGTCACACTATCTGGTATTGCTATATTTGTTAAACTTGTACATTCATTAAATGCAAAATCTCCTATACTTGTCACACTATTTGGTATTGTTATATTTGTTAAACTTGTACAACTATAAAATGCAGAATATCCTATACTTGTCACACCATTTGGTATTGTTATATTTTTTAAATTACAATACCAAAATGCATAATCTCCTATACTTGTCACACTATTTGGTATTGTTATATTGGTTAAACTTGTACACCTATAAAATGCAGAATCTCCTATACTTGTCACACCATTTGGTATTATTATATTGGTTAAATTCCCACAACCCCAAAATGCATAATCTTCTATACTTTCTACTCCTTGCAAAATAAGATATTCCGTTCCCTCTTTCTTGCCAGGATATTGTATTAAAATCTTTTTGTCTTTTGTGTACAAAACTCCATTATCACTCATATATTTTTCATTATTAGAATCGACATTTATACTTGTTAAACTTATACAACCGTTAAATACATCATTTCCTATACTTGTCACACTATTTGGTATTGTTATATTTATTAAATTTTCACAACCATAAAATGCATTATCTCCTATACTTGTCACACTATTTGGTATTGTTATATTTGTTAAATTTGTACAATAATGAAATGCATAATCTCCTATACTTATCACACTACTTGGTATTATTAGCCTTGTTAAACTTTCACAACAATAAAATGTCTGATTTTTTATACTTATCACACCATCTGGTATTGTTATATTTGTTAAACTTTTACATAAATAAAATGCACGATATCCTATACTTGTCACACTATTTGGTATTGTTATATTTATTAAATTTGTACAAATATAAAACGCATCATCTCCTATACTTGTCACACTATTTGGTATTGTTATATTTGTTAAATTTGTACAATAATGAAATGCATAATTTTCTATACTTGTCGTTCCTTGTAAAATAATATATTCTGTTTTCTCTTTTTTGCTAGGATATTGTATTAAAGTCTTTTTGTCCTTTGTATACAAAACTCCATTATCACTCATATATTTTTCATTATTAGAATCAACGTTTATACTCGTTAAACTTGTACACATACAAAATGCAAAATTTCCTATACTTGTCACACTATTTGGTATTGTTATATTTATTAAATTTTCACAACCATAAAATGCATAATCTCCTATACTTGTTACACTATTTGGTATTGTTATATTTGTTAAACTTGTACAATCAGAAAATGCAAAATTTCCTATACTGGTTACCCCATTATTTATTATAACATTTTTTATATTTTTCCTATTACTATCCCAAGCCACAACGTAACTATTTCTCCAGTGCTCCATTTCTCCATTACCAGAAATAGTCAATGTTCCATCATCTGAAAGTGTTGCCATTACACTTCCATCTCCATTTTGTGATATATCCCATGTATTTATCTCTTCTGCAAATACAACATTCCAATCTATATCTGCTAATGATGGTATTACTATTTGCAATAATATTATTCCTAAAACTATTAATGCTACAATTTTATTTTTTTTCATATAAAACTAATGCCCCTATCCTCATATATTTTTACACCTATATCATTTCATATATAAAGAATTTTGTAAATAGCATTTTTAGTCATAAAAAAATAGTCCCCTTTTTTCTTTTACGGAAACTATTTTTTCCCTAATTATTACATTTTTATTACTTTTTGGTTACAATTTTCTATATTTTAAAATATAATTTTTTTATTTTAATTTTTCAATTATTAATACTTTAACATTAATATTTTATATGATATAATACAAAAAACAAGGAGTAAAAAATGAAGGTATTATATAAAAACAAAACAAAATACACAAAAGAGACATATGCAAAATATTTACAATTTCATCAAAATAAATTTGGAACCAAATATAGATTTATAACCATACTAATTATAGTACTATTATGTTTTTGTATTATTACAAACTTTAAGTATGCAAATAAAACTACTGGATTTATCTTATTATTGGCTTTATTAGTTTTCTGCCTTTATAGATTTTTTCAACCAATTAGTCTTGTAAAAAAAGAATTAAAAACAGAAAAGTTTGAAAAAGAAAAAGAGTTTACTTTCAAGTTTTATGAAAAATATTTTACTATTTCTGATTCAAATAATTTTGAAAAAATAAAATATTGGAAGTTGTATAAAATATATGAGACAAATGATTTTTTCTATCTTTATATCAATAAAGACCATGCTTTTTTATTAGAGAAAAATACATTTACTAAAGGAGATATTTCAACTTTTTATATATTTGTAAAGAGAAAAATTTGGTTTAAGATGATATAGAAACAAAACGGAAAATATCAATTTTCCGTTTTTACATTATTTTTTTCATAATGACTTAAGGAGATATATTTTAATTTTTGACCTCCATACACATATTATAAGCCAAATGTGTATAGTGGTCAAGAAATCATTAAAATTTTTTCTTTTTTAATAATAATTAACAATTTCAAATTTTTGTACGGTGTAATCATTTCAATTTTTGGTCTAATTTCCATATAATCATTGGATGTTCTTTTACTCTCTTTATTATTTCTTCATCCGCAAATAATAATTCCGGCTCATAAATTCCATTTTGAAATTTATCATAAAATTCTTTTGCTTTATCATCAACAATCAAAATATCTTCTAAATATTCCTTTACGTATCTTTTCATTTCATCAATATTACTTTTTCTTGGATTTCTATCTTTTAGCGTAGGCAATAGCCTTGTTTTTATATCTTGTTTATCTAATCTTTCTATTCTTTCAATGTTCATATCGTCAAATGTATAATTATTAACTGCAATATATTCCAACAAAAAACATTGTTTCAATAATTTTTTATCTTTATAATCAAATAAATTATATTTGCTTAATGTATATACATCAAATAAATCTCTTGCAGTTGTTCTACTTAATAATGCACATATTTTGGTAGCATAAATTTCTATTGGGTTAACACAATGAATTTTAAAGTTTTTATCTTCAAATACATCTGTATCTATTTTTAACCTTTTTGTTTCTAAAATATGTACTCTATTCATATAATTAATCTCTATTTTTATATTATCAACATTTCCATTTATATCTTGATACTCTGCAACAATTGAATCTAATGCATACACATTTTTTGATTTTCCAATATTTACAATATATCCATTGGCATTTAAAAACTGAATAATTAGATTATATATCTTTTTTCGTTCTTTTATCATTTCATCTTTTGTTAAATTTTCTGTTAAATCTAAATCAATATCAACTGATAGTCTTGGAAAATTAAATATTACTGTATTTATTGCAGTTCCTCCTTTTAAAGCAAGTAATCTTCCTAATTTTTCATGGTTGTTAATCCATTCCAAAATATCTAGTAATCTTTCTACTTTTTCCAAGGTTGACCTTATAAAACCAGTTCTTACTGCAATTTTTTCTATATTTTTTTTATAATTTTCTACCAATATAAAGTTCTCCCTCTATTTAAAAATATTTCAGGAACTATCAAATTCCATTTACTCACATATTTATTTTTATTTTTCTTTGTTTCTTCATCAAAATAATATGTTCTTTTATTTATTTTTTTTCTGCATTCTTCTATTACTTGTTTTTTCACTCCAAATCCATCATTAAAAAGTTCAAGCATAAAACCAACTTTTGCATATAATTTTTGAGAATTATAATATTTCAAATATTCTAGTATTTTATTACCGTCTAATTTACCAAATAATTCTAAACATAAAAGTAACTCTTCATTTCCACCTGCAAGTTCAACTTTGTTTATACAATCTATTATCGTTCTTTCTTTGTCTGTAACTTTTACATTTTCTTTTTGTGTTATCCCAAAATCATATTTACTATTAACAAATGTATAATTATATCCATCAAATTCAAAGTTTTCAAATCTCTTCTTGCTCGAAACATATACTACATAAAACATCTGGTTTTTTACACCATAGTATTCAAGTGCCGAATGATATGATATATAAGAATCATCTTTTATTTTAGATGCTATCATATACTGGTCAGCTATAACACTTTTAAATTCTATATCACAAACAACGTATAAATTGTGTTTTACTCTTTTTATATAGTTATTTATTAATAAATTTCTTACTAAACTTTTTGCCGTATTCATATTTTTGGTTAACATACATATATCTTGCAAAGTAAATACCTTTAACTCTAATATTCTTTCATAATTTTTCATATTTCTCATCCTTGTTATTATTTTTGTATCAAAAATATTATTTTTTAAATACTTTTAATACATTTCTAATAACATTATAATATTTTTAGAGTACCAAGTCAAGTTTTTTTCGTATTTCTCTTATTATTTATGTATTAAAAGTATTGTTTTTTTAATGCTTTTAATACATTATCAATAAATTAATACCCAGTTTTAGGCAACACCTTTTGAACATGTTTCACCGGCTTAGGACTTTCCTCTACAGGCTTAATCATTTCATTTTCAAACTCTATTTTCTTAACATTGCCATTATCGACTTTAACCTCAATTGGAGTATCATTTAAAACATATCCATCTGGAGCCTCAATCTCCTTTAAAAAATAAGTTTTAGAAGCACTTAATCCTTCAATAGAATATGGTTTTTCAGCAGAAATCCACGTAGCAATTTCATTGCCATTGGCATCATATAATGCAAATTTTGCACCTCTTAGTTGTTCTTTAGAATCCTTATCTATTTTATATATCTGCACAAAAGTAGTTTTATTTTTAATATTAATTTCTTTCTTATAAATTTTTGTTGTACCATCTTGTTTTTTAAATGCAATTTCAATTGGTTCCTTATTTATCACCAAACCTTCTATTGTTTTAGTTTCTTCCAAATTATATGTTCCAATTGGAAGATTATTTATTTCCAATTTTCCTTCTTTTGATAAATTATAATTTCCAACTACATCGCCTTTTTTGTAAATAACAGAATTATCTGCTTTATCCAAAATATCTTCTTTTGCCGTAATTTTAAACTCAATTTTTGATAAATCCGAAATATCCACTAATGACAAATCTACATCTTCTTTATTTCTAAATACAATTTCTTTTGTTAAGTCAATATTTGCTTTTGGTTGCTCATTTAAAACTTCTATTGTTTTTATATAATCACCATCTTTGTCTTTGTCATAATCTTTTATACTAGAAATTTCAAATTGAATATTTTCTTTCAAGTCTAAAAATCCTTCTGGTGCCTCAATTTCTTCAATTTGATAATTTCCAACTGGAAGTTTAAGTGGTGTTACTACCGTTCCTAAATCATCGAAAATACTACTAAAAGAATGTTTCTTTTCTGATATTATTAAATTTTTTGAATTTGTTGTAAAAGTATCATAAGTTGTCATTCCTATTTTTTGTGTTATATAGTCACCTTTATACCAAATAATTTCTTTTGTTGCTCTGTCTATTATGTTTTCTGTTGCTTTAATTTTAAATGATGCAGAACTTACTGTAACCATCTTTCCTGTTGTCTTATCCTTTTTTACTAATTTTAAATAACTTTCTAATTGCTCATTATTTACAACTATTCTTAATGTTTTTTGAGCATTATTTTTTATTTCTGATTCGTCTTGTGTTATTGAAAATGTAAAATCTGTTGCAGTTTCATAATCATTTGGAGTGTATGTTTCTTTTACCACATATTTACCATATGGTAACATTTCTGTGTAAGCATTTCCCGTTTTGTCTGTGTTAATTTGTGAGACAGTTGGAGCTATTTTTTGTACCTCTTGAACACGTTTTGAGTCGACTTCGACCTTATTTCCATACATATCAATTCCATTCCAAATTTCTGCATATGAATATCCTTGTGCTAATGCCTTTTCCACATTACTATTAAGTTTTATTGTGAACCCCACTCCTTCTAAGCCTGGGACCACCCCTGATAAAATTTTAATTCCTGATTTAAATATATTTACTTGTCTTTTCTTAACATTGTCCTTACTTATTATTGATTTTGAAACTATTTTTGAATTTTGGTCTTTATATGATAAATCAACATTATATGTATTATTATCTAATAGATATCCTTCTGGTGCTTGGGTTTCTTTTACATAGTAATTTCCAAGTGGCAAGCCTACTACATCATCTGTTGTTCCATCATTTTTTATAATTCTTGTTGCAACAATATCATTTTTTGAATAAATCTTTTTAGTCTTTGATGCATTGTAAATATCCTCTGTTGCATAAACTTTATATTCTGCACCTTCTAAGTTACTATCTCCTTGTGCAATGCTTCCTGTTTCTGTATCTTGCTTTACAATAGTAATTTTTCCTGTTGGCTCCTCATTACCAAATTGTATATTGATATTTGCTCCGTTTTCTTTTATCTCAAAAGATATTGTATCTGTTTCATCTATTACATAACCATATGGTGCCTTGTCTTCTTTTGCTATATATTTTCCCGGAGTTAATCCTGTTACAGTAACAATTCCTTCATTATTTGTGGCACTTGTTTTATTTACAAATATATCTTGTCCATCATATTTTTGATTTGCATTTGCATCTTTATAAATGTTGAATTCTGCCCCGCGAAGTGGTGTATTAGTATTTTTGTCTACTTTTTTTATATTTACAGATGGAATAGTAATTTTTAAAGATGTAGAAGCCTGTGTTGCTTCAAATGGATATGAAGATAAACAGTAATTCTGCGTTCCTGGAATACTTGTTGCTCCATATAAAATTGGATATGTTTTTATTGTTGCTTGTGCATTCATTTCCACTTGTATATCCTGTTTTAAATTTTCTTTTGGAATTGCTAATTTAAAACTTCCATTTCCCTTATAATTTTTTTGTTCTTGATTTTGCATATTTAATATAATTCCTTGTGTACTTGTAACTGAAAATGATGGCATTTCATTATTTCCAGAAAAGTTATATTTTTGAACACAATATTCTTTTCCATTTATTTTTTCTGAATATATATCTCCATCTGCTTTCATATTACATATTGGACTTACGTATGCCTTGTTATTATTTTTTGATGCATTGTATAACCTCCATATACAGTCGACAATTTCTTGTCCATTAGAATTATAAGCATAAAATTCTTCTGGTTTTCTTTGTCCTGTTACACAATATACTGCCATTTTTGTTGCCTGGTACGCATGGTCTACACTAGATACTCCCATTTGCTCCGGTGTATTATATGGGTACCCTGCCATCATGACTCTCCAGATTTTGTTATATGTTTCTGTGTCCTTCATTATATATCCTACATCTAAATCATATGTAAAATCTGTTGTAACGCCTTTTTGCTCTCTCTCCAAACAATATGCAGGATAAAATTCTCCATTTTGATAATATCCTACTTTATTAGTTACTACATATCCATTATTTACTCCTAAATCATGGGGACATTCTCCTAAAGATACTAAATTTATCTTTTCCCCAACATTTGCTGCATTTACATTTGAAAGTATTGGCATAAAATTGCTTAATATAAGCATTATTGCCATTAACATTATTTTTACTTTTTTCATTTAATCACCTTTCTATTTTTTAATTTTTCACACTAATTTTAATGTAATTTTATATATTAGGAAAGTTGCATAATTTTCTAATATATAAAAGACTTTTTATTTTGTGTCGTAAAATAAATATTTTCTATTTAGTTAATATGTGCATTATTTTTCTAGTTTATTTTTTATGTATTTACGTTTTATAGGCACAAAAAATAATCTTCCCTCCTTTCATTTTTTATTTTTGTTTTTTGGATTGTTTTTTCGAATAAAATTTTTATTTTGAATTTTTGATTTAAAATTTTTAAGTCACTATTGGACTAAATAGAATATATTATTTATATCATAAAATTTTATATTTGTAAATAGTTTTGTAAAATTTTTATGTCAATTATATTATAAGAAGGTTACTATTCACAGTCCATAAAATTATTGTTTGAACTGTGAACTGTAACTATAAAAAGATGAAGTTTCCTCCACCTTTTTATAAATTTTATATAATTTTTTAATACTATTCACCTTGAAAAATTCTTTCAAACTCATCTGCCTCAATTTTCTCTTTCTCAAGTAAAACTGCAGCAACCGCATGTAATTTATCAATATGATCAGTAAGAATTTGTTTAGCCCTATTATAACCTTTATCAATAATAGCCTTTGTTTCCTCATCTATTATACCTGCAGTCTCTTCAGAATATTCTTTAGATTGAGCAAAATCTCTACCCAAGAACACTTCACTTTGATCAGAACCAAGCATTAAAGTACCAATTCTTTCGCTCATACCATATTTTGTAACCATACTTCTAGCAATTTTTGTTGCTCTTTCTATATCATTACTTGCACCTGTTGAAACATCATTTAATATTAATGCTTCTGCAACTCTACCACCTAAAAGTGATACAATATTTTCTTCCATTTCTGTTTTTGACATAAAGTTTTTGTCTTCTGTTGGTCTATACATTGTATAGCCACCAGCCATGCCTCTTGGTACAATTGATATTTGATGTACAGGATCTTGTGTCTCTAAATAATGACTTACTACTGCGTGACCTGCTTCATGGTATGATACAAGTCTATTTTCCTTTTCACTTCTAACTCTTGTTTTCTTTTCAGGTCCCATAGTTACTTTAACCATAGCATCTTCAATTTCTTTCATTCCAATTTCAGTTAGATTTCTTCTTGCTGCAAGTAATGCTGCTTCATTCAATACGTTTTCTAGGTCTGCACCTGCAAATCCAGATGTATTTTTTGCAATTACTTTTAAGTCAACATCGTCTGCTAATCTTTTCTTTCTAGAATGAACCTCTAGTATTTGTTCTCTTGCTTTAACATCAGGAGCTCCAACGACTATTTGTCTATCAAATCTTCCAGCTCTTAATAAGGCTTTGTCTAATACATCAGGTCTATTTGTTGCTGCTAAAACGATAACACCTTCATTATCTGAGAAACCATCCATTTCAACTAATAATTGATTTAATGTTTGTTCCCTTTCATCATGTCCACCACCTAGTCCAGCACCTCTTTGACGTCCAACTGCATCAATTTCGTCTATAAATATGATACATGGTGCATTTTTCTTAGCTTGTTCAAATAAATCCCTAACTCTTGAAGCACCAACACCAACGAACATTTCAACAAAGTCTGAACCACTTATAATAAAGAATGGTACACCAGCTTCACCTGCAACTGCTTTTGCAAGTAATGTTTTACCTGTTCCTGGTTGACCTACTAATAAAACACCTTTTGGTATTCTAGCTCCCATATCTGTAAATTTCTTTGGATTTCTTAAAAATTCAACAATTTCTTGTAATTCTTCTTTTTCTTCGTCAACACCTGCAACATCATCAAAAGAAATTTTGTTTCTATCTGCTGGTGTCATCATTCTAGCTTTGCTCTTACCAAATGACATTGATTTTCCACCATTTTGTCCATTTGCTGCTCCACCCATCATAAAGAACCAGAATATAAAGAATATTATTAAAATTCCGAATGGTGTAAGTAAACCTAATATAATTGATAATACTGATTCAGAACTTTCTTCTAAAGTGAATGCTCCATTTTTAATAAATTCATCAGTATAATTCATAAAGTTTTCCATATTTGGAATATTTACTTGTTTTTTTATTTTATCATCAGATAGTTGAACCGTTGCAGAAGTTCCATCTGCATCTATAACTATTGACTCTACTTTTCCCTCATTTATCTTCGCAATTAATTCTGAATATTTTAGTTTTGTATTTGTGTTTGTCATTATTGATGACAACAATACTATAAATATTACTCCGATTATTAGCCACATTGCTAATGTTTTAATTCCGTTTTTCAAAATAATTCCTCCTTCTGCCTACTTTTAATAATTTTACTTTTGCAATCAATCTTTTTGTTATTTCTTTTAGCAAAATATACTAAAGTTTTGCACTACTATCAACTATAAAAGGTTTATAACACATATATTTTTATTTTGCAAGGATTTTTGTATTACTTTTTTGTTACAAAAAACCGTTGACTCTCTAAGCATTACGGATAGTCAACTTATGCCAAATTTGGATTTGTAAAATAAATTTTATTATTTTTTAAGTAATTTTATTATTACATCAAATTCATAAAATAAATTTTTTGATTTTTTATTAAAACTTTAATATTTTTATTTGGAGTTAAATATTTATTACCTATATTTTTTTCACATAATTTTATGATATCTTCTATATGTATTTTTTCTATTCCTTTTGTTGTTCCAAAAAGTCTTGATATAGTATATAGCAATAATCTTGATTTTATAACCTTTTCTTGCTTATTAAAGCCTTTTAAATCCATTACAATTTGCTTTTTTTCTTCTTGTTTCACATATTCTTTATACTTTTCTTCAACAACTTTTTCTAAATATTCATCTTCCTCTTTTACTAAATCTGATAGTCTATCCATTGTTTGAATTATATTTGGATTAAATTCCTCTTTAATAAATGGAATAACAATATTTCTTACTTTATTTCTAGTATATACATTTTCAAAATTTGTTCTATCAATTCTTGGCTCAATTCCATTTTGAGCACAATATTCTTCTATTTCAAATCTTTCACACTCAATTAAAGGTCGTATATATTTGTTATTTTTTATTGGTTCAATTCCCTTCAAACCCGCTATTCCGCTACCTCTTAGCATATTCATTATAATAGTTTCTATTTTATCATTTTTATTATGAGCAATAGCGATTTTATTTGCATTTTCTTTTTCTAAAATTTCATCAAAAAATTCATATCGTGCATTTCTTCCTGCTTCTTCAGTTCCTATTTTTTTATTATTAGCAATTTTTTGAACATCTATACTTTTTGCATAAAAAGTAATTCCTATTTTTTTGCAAAAATTTTCAACAAATTTTTGGTCATCTATCGCTTCTTCCCTTATCATATGATTCACATGTGCAACTATTATATCAAAATTCATATGTTGTTTTTTGTCATTTCTTATGTCATTTAAAATATTTAACATAGCAATAGAATCTGGTCCTCCTGAAACACCAAGAATCAACCTATCTCCATCTTTTATTAAATTATATTTTTTTATTGTTTCTAAAACTTTTTCTTTCATTCTATCTATCTCCTAAAAAAACGGGATTGGGGGACGGGTCTTTAATCCCTATTTTTTTAAATTTTTTTATGTTTAAATTATTTAGGGATTGAAGACCCGTCCCCCAATCCCGTTTTTTTAATCATCATATCTTCTTTCCAAATTAACAAATTTTGTATAACTTCCAAGCCATCCTAAATCTACGGTTCCTGTTGAACCACCTCTGTGTTTAGCAATAATAACTTCTGCTACATTTTTCTTTTCACTATCTTCATTATAATAATCGTCTCTATATAAGAACATAACAATATCGGCATCTTGCTCAATAGCTCCAGATTCACGTAAATCTGAAAGCATAGGTCTATGATCAGGCCTTTGTTCAACAGCTCTTGACAACTGTGAAAGTGCAATTACAGGCACATTCAATTCTTTTGCAAGAATTTTTAAAGACCTACTGATTTCTGATATTTCCTGTTCACGGCTGGCATTACGCTTATTACTTCCTTGTACTAATTGCAAGTAATCTATTACAACTAAACCTATATTTTTTTCTAATTTTAGTTTTCTACATTTAGCTCTTATTTCCATTACAGATATACCTGGTGTATCATCTATATAAATTCCTGTTTCTGAAAGTGGACCAATTGCTTCTGCTAATTTTCCCCAATCTTCATCTTCCAACTTACCTGTTCTAACTTTATTACTATCAACCATGGCTTCACTACATAAAATTCTGTTTACTAATTGCTCTTTTGACATCTCTAAGCTGAATATTGCAACCGGTGTATTTCCTCTTACTGCTGCATTTGTAGCTATATTTAAAGCAAACGCAGATTTTCCCATTGCAGGTCTTGCAGCAACTAATATAAGTTCTGAGCCATGTAAACCTGCTGTTCTGTAGTCTAAATCTGAAAATCCTGTTGGAACACCTGTTATATGTTGTTTTCTATTATATAACTCTTCCAATTGAGTAAAACTATCAACCAAAATATCTTTTATAGGCGCATATCCTTTTTGATTTTTATCTTGCATTATATTGAAAATCTTCTTTTCCGCACCTTCCATAATATCTTCAACATCTTCTGTTGGGTCATATCCTAAATCTATTATTTCATTTGCAGTTTTTATCAAATTTCTTAATACAGATTTTTCCTCAACAATTTTGATGTATTTAGTAGCATTTGCTGTTGTTGGAACTTTTTCAGGCAATTCTGCCAAATATTCAAAACCACCTACTTGTTCAAATTTTCCCATTGATTCCAATTCAGATTTTAATGTTATTAAATCAATTGGTTCAGCTCTATTATACAAGTTTAACATTGCTGAATATATTATTCTATTATCTTCTCTATAGAAGTCTTCTTCCTTTAAGACTTCTATACTACTTGCCACTGCCTCTTTATCTGTAAGCATACTTCCTATTACTGCTTGTTCTGCTTCTACATCATGTGGTGGTATTTTTCCTATATCCATTGCTATTCCCCCAAAAATTCTGCTAATTTTTATAAATTGATACTCAATTATAATTTAGTACTATATATTTTTTCAAATACTGCATAAGTGTTTCTAATTACTCAGAAATTATATCTATTTTTACTTTCCCAACTACACTTTCAAATAATTTTATATCAACAGTAACTGTCCCTAAAGTTTTTATTGTTTCTTTTAAATCAATTTTCTTTTTATCAACTTTTATTTGATATTGTTTTTCCAAATTTTCTGCTATTTCCTTTGAAGATACTCCACCAAATATTTTTCCATTTGCACCTGATTTTACTTTTATTTTTAATAAAATTTTTGATAATTTATCTGCTATTCTTTCTGCCTCTTCTTTTTCTTGTGATTTTTTAAATGCTTTTGAATCTTGCATTCCCTTTAATTTGCTCATGTTCTCTGCATTTGCTTCTACTGCTAAATTTTTTGGAAATAAAAAGTTTCTAGCATATCCGTCTGATGCATTTATTACTTGGTCTTTTTTTCCTACTCCTTTTATATCTGCTTTTAATATTACTTTCATTAAAATCACAACCTTTCGCTTTTTTCTAACTTTATATAGTTTACACTATTTTTGAGGATTTTTCAACCGAACATAGAAACTTTTCAATAAATAAAGCACTGCAAAATATTTACCAATACATATTGTATTTATATATAAATTATAGTATAATATTTTTGTCATTTTTATTCCTCCAATTTTAAAAGAAAGGAGGATGCAATACAAATGAAAAAAATCCTTAAAATTTTAATTAAACTTTATGTTATTAAATCTCTTAAAGACATTCTAAAAATGTTCGATTAATACATAAAGTAAAAAATACTAGAGTTTGCCGACTCTAGTATTTTTGTCATTTTTACAAATAAAAATTTCCTTAAAATTTTATTTTAGAAATGAGTTTTCAATTTCTAATCTATTATAATAGTTAACTTCCCATTTCTCTTCAATCATTATATTATATATTTTTAAATTTGTAAAGAGATTTTTTTATATATTTTCAATTTTTAATTTTCTATTTCTGTAAAATATTCATTAATTCTAATAATCAATTCCTGTTTAACCTCTTCAATAGTCATTCCCTCAACCTGAGCACCAGCCAAAGTAATATGACCACCACCACCAAGTTTTTCTAAGATAACTTGAACATTAATATCTCCAATAGAACGACCACTAATACATATTTTTTCACCAGTATCACCTAAAACAAATGACGCTGTAACATCACTTATTGTAAGCAATTCATCTGCTGCTTTAGCACACAATAAACTAATGTCTTTAGATTTTTCATTATCACATAATGCAATTGCTATTGAATCATTAACAATTTCTGCTTTTTTAACTATATCTGCTATTTTATTAAATGATTCTAAATCACTTTGGAACCATTTTTTAACTCTTATAATGTCAACACCACATTTACGTAAATATGCTGCTGCTTCAAAAGTTCTAACACCTGTTTTAAATGTAAAACTCTTTGTATCCATCATTATTCCAGCATATAATGCTTCCGCTTCTATTTTCTTTAATTCAACATTAACTTCTGCATATTGTAATAACTCTGTTACAAGTTCTGCAGCTGATGAAGCATACACTTCTTGGAATGTCAATGTTGCATTTTCTATATAGTCCGCACTTCTTCTATGATGATCTATAATAACTATTTTACTAGCCTTTTTCAATACTTCTTCAGATTCAACATAATTAACTTTGTGAGTATCTACAACTACTAATAAAGTATCCTCATCAATATTTTCTTCCGCTACTTCTTTGTTAATTATTACATCTTCATATTCTGGTTCTTCTTTTAAGCTCTCCATAAAATTTTGTAATGCAGGTCTATTATCAGCAATTATATATGCATTTTTATCAAGACTCTTAGCAAGTCTATATACACCTATAGCAGACCCTATTGCATCTATATCAGGATTTGCATGTCCCATAACCATTACTTTGCTTGATTCTTTTATAAGATTCTCTAATGCATGTGCCACAACCCTTGCCTTAACTTTAGTTCTTTTTTCAACTTCTTGTGATCTACCACCAAAGAATTTATAAATATCATTTTGTCTTACAACCGCTTGGTCTCCACCTCTACCTAGTACAATATCCATTGCTGTTTGAGCTGATTTGTATTTGTCTTTGTCAACTTCACCTTCATTAGAAATTGCAATACTTAATGTGAATTGTACTTTTTGTTTTGGATCTAGTTCCTTTATTTTATCTAAAATACTAAATTTATCTTCTTTAATTTTTTCCAAATACCTTTGTTCAAAAATGTAAATATATCTATCTCTGTCTGATTTTATCAATATACCATTTGTCTCATTTGTCCATTCATAAATTACTTTATCTATTTCTGCAACATATTGTGCTTTTTCTTCGCTCTCTAGCATTTGCATATTTTCTTCGTAATTATCTATCATAATAATTCCAACACATGATTTTGAATCATTATATTCTTTTTGTAGCTTGATATTTTCAGTTTCATCTATAAAATATAATATCGCCATATATTCATTTTTTTCATTTTTAGAATATCTTTTAGAATTGACAAATTTTCCAACCATTCTGTATTGTCTTTTATTTACTTGGATATTTTTTAATATTGATTTATCTGTACTATCTTTTTTATTTTTAATTTCCTCTTTTAAATCATATATTAAATCATTTACAAAAGTGTTTATATCTATATCTTCAAATTCAGTTGCAAATTTTGAACTTTTCCATACAACATTTCCATCTGTTTCTAATATAATTAGTGGAAATGGTGAATTTATCAAACTTGTTTTTGCTGCAGAATCCACTGTTAATGTTAAATCTTGAAGTGTCTCTGATATTTCACTTTTTCTTTTGTTGTTAGCAAAGTATGTGTATGCTAATATTAATACATATAGCGCAATTGCTGGTATTATTAGCATTTTATTTTGCCAACATATTCCTATTAATAAAATTAATATTATTACCAGGTATATTTTTGTTCTTGATACTAAATTATCAAAGATTTTCTTATTACTTGTTTGCATAAATCTCTCCTTTTACATCTTCTATTTTACTTCGATTTTGGAGATTTGTCAATATTTTTAGTCTTTTCCAAGTATATATGGGTCTTCTTCAGTTCCAGAACCACTTTTAATGTAAACTCCTTCTGCCATTGTAACTACAGGACGGATACCCCAACAAGCTTTTAACTGCTGGAAATTATTCATCGGTACATGTGATATAGAATTAGATACATAATTCATTAAATAATTATATCCTCCTTCATAAGCAGAAGCTAACCAATAAAATGCTCCTGTGGTCCTAATTCCCTCATTTACAATTTCATTTCCTGATATAGCTATTGCTTCGTCATATGTCATTATGTGTATATCTTTTATTGTTTTTCCTTCATTATCTATAATATTTGCTATTAAATCCTTTTTTTCATTATCTACATACATTTGTAAATTTCTTGAATTTATTCTTTCTCCACTTGCCAATGTATTATATTCTTTCTTTCTTTCACCACCTGATAATAAATACTCTGCCCTCATATTATCATAATAGCTACCTCCATAATATACAAAATTTTCAGGGCTCCCTGCATGAACTATTTTAGTAACATATATTTTTTCATTTTCCTTATTATCTATTTTTTTATTTATTTCTATTTCATTATTTATTACATTTCCAACACTATCTTTTATTTCCAATATCTGCCATCCAGAATATTGAGAAAACCACGACCATCCACTTTCTGGAGTTGTACTTTGATTTCTACTCGTTATAATCTTTCCATCTTTTATATCATCCCCATTCGTTGTATCTCCTTTATATGTAAAACCCCCAAATGTAAAATTTAATCCTGAATTATCTTTTAAATTATATATACTATTATTTGTTTTTTCTTTATTTAGCATATATAATTTACTATTTTTTAATTCCTCTATTTCCTCTTTAGTCCATTCTCCTGCATCATACTGTACTATATTAGAAGCTGATTTATACTGATTAACCACAACTTCTTTTTCTTCTTCTATTAATTTTCCACTATATATTCCACTCACCTTAAACACATACTTTCCATTTTTTGTTACAGCATATGGTACAGATTTTGTATTATCTGTTTTTAAAACCACAGAACACCTATTACTTTCTAATATTGCAATTATATTTACATATAATGTAGTCTCTCTTTCTTGTGTATTAGCCCCTAATGTATTGGTATTATTCACACTTTTACTTGTACTTACCGCAATTGCAGTATATTTTATCTTCAACTTTTTAGTTGTTACAGTAATATTTACATCACCTGTAACCCTTTCTATTTTTATCTTTCCTGTATTTATATCAACTACATCATTTCCTGATGTTGTTATTGTTTTTCCTCCCATTGTTACCACTAAACTTGTTATTGTATAATTTCCTTCTGTTGACACTGTTGCCTCATATGTCTTGTTATATGCTGTTTTCGTTGCTTTATTATTTATTGTTACACCTTCTCCAAAATCTTTTGTTACATTATAATAATAGTCATCTATTTTTATTATTTTTTCTGTTTTATTTCCATCTCCTGTTGTTATTACAAATTTATATTCTCGTCCTAACTCTACTTCATAATCTATTGATATTTGTTTTTTTGTTCCACTTACTACTTTCAATGGATTTCCTTCTGGATATTCAATCTGTTTTACTCCATTTACTTTATCTTTTACAACAATATTTATTTTTACTTTATTATCTGTTCTTGAAATTGTTGTATATCCTATTTCAACACTACTTGTGTTATACTCTGTCATAGCTATATCCAAATTAGCATCTAACATAAATTTTCCTATTATATTATTTTTAGACATAACTATCAACTTTCCACTATATGATGCATCCTCTTGTAATTCTGGATTATATTCATTTGAAATCACTTCATTAATCCAATCTTGTGTTACATCATCCAATGTTGCATTACCTCTTTTTTCCACCTGCAATTCTTGTAAAGCAATCGTTAACTGCTCTCTCATCTCTGATTCCAACTGCATTTTCTTTGCTTCTTTTACTTTCAAAAACAACCCATTTTCGCCACCCAAACTTGCTATTACAATTCCAGCAAGTAATAATAATACTATAATAGTAATTACAAGAGCCACAAGTGTAATTGCTTTATTTCCACTTTTTACTCCATTATTCACCAATATTTCCTCCTTTGTTTATTATCTTTATTTTTAATTTTAAAACATATTGTTTTAAAAGTCAATATAACAATTTGTTTTATTTTATAATTCTATTAATTAACCAGATAATATTTAAGAAAAAACATATGCCATAGAAAATTAAAGGAGAAATTTAGCTAATGAAAACTAGAATTAAAGATTTAAGAGAAGATAAAGATTTAACACAACAAGAACTTAGTAAATTTTTAAACATATCCCAGGTAGCATATTCTTATTACGAACTAAACAAAAGAAATATTCCTCTAGAACTCTTGTCTAAACTAGCAGATTTTTATAATACAAGTGTTGATTACTTAATCTACAGAACAGATGAATTTAAGCCTTATGAAAAGCCTATACATCATAATTAATTTTTATTTCAATCACAAAATCAAAGATAATTAAAGCTATATTTTGCACAAAATCAAGAATAACATTGTATATAATTTGCACAAAATCAAAGATAATATCATATTTAATTTACACAAAATCAAAAATAATATTATATACAGTTTTGAAATCATTATCAATAGTTATAAAAAAATTTCCAAAACTCAAAGAAAATACAGAGTTCTGGAAATTTTCATATATATTATTTATTTTCATCATTAATTACATTAGTACTTAAAACTGCCTCTTCCTTATTTTGCTCATTATCCTCTTGTTTTTTAACAGCATCTGCTATCATAATAAACTTAACCTCGCCATCATTTTCACCATCTAGCATAGTAAAATTATTATAATCTTTAGATAAATCAGTTAATTTTTGAACTCTAGTAGTTAAATCTTTAACATCACCATTAATATAATTACAAACTTTCTTAATACCTTCTTCATTAAATGTTTTTATTCCTTCTGCCAAAGTTGTTGCCCCATCATTAACTTGATTTGTTCCATCAGCCAATGTAGCTGCACCATTATTTAATTCTGATAATCCTGATGTCAATTGATTTAAGCCATTTCCTAAAGTGTTCATTTGAGAAACAACTTGATTTGTAAATGTCTTTTTAGCTTGATTTCCAACTTGTTTTGCAACTGTTGTTGAAGTTTGCATTGCTGTTGTAGTTGCAGTACTTTGTGCTGTTGTCAATGCTGTTGTTATTGCTGTTTGTGTTGCTATTTGTTGTGCTGTTTCTACTGCTGTTGTTTCTGCTGTTTCTATTGCAACTTTTTGTGCTACAGCTAATGCAGTTGCAACTGCAGTTTGTTCTGCTGTAGTTTTTGCTGTTGCTAAAGCTGTATTTACCGCCGTTTGCGTTGCTGTACTTTGTGCTGTTGCAATAAGTAAAGCTTTTTCTGCATCTGTTAATGTTGTTGGATAATTTGCTTGTGCATTTGTTATTATTGCAGTTTTTTGTGCTTCATTCAAAACCGCATTTGCTTGAGCTTGTTCTGTAATTTGTGCTTTTTGTTTTTCTGTTAATACTGCCCCTTGTTTTGCTATAATTGTAATTTGTGCCTTTTGAGCATCTGTTAATTTAGCTTTTGCAGCAGCTTGAGCTTTTATTTGGGCTTTTTGTTTTTCTGTTAAAACTGCACTTATTTGAGCTTGTGCTTTTATTTGAGCTTTTTGTTCTTCTGTTAATTTACTAGCTGCAGCTGCTTGTTGTTTTATTGATTCTAAAGTTTTGCTATCTAATGCTTCTGACTTATCATTTTTTAAACTTTGTGTTGATTTTGCTACTTCTGAAGATATTGTTTGTGCACCATTATATGCTGTTGTAACACCGTCTTTTAAAGTATTTGCACCTGTTGCTAATTCTGTAGTTCCATCTTTTAATGTATTAGCACCATCTTGAATTTGATTCATTGAAGTTTGTAATGTATTTACTTGACCATAAATCTCATCCAAATTATCAAAAACTTTTAAATCATCTTCTTCTAAAACTTTAGGTGTAACATAAGACATTATGCTACTTGTTTCAAAATTTGTTGCATCCATTGTAATTTCTACATTACTTGGAATTTCAACTTCGTCATCAGATAATCCTAAACTTTCTTGTAGACCCGGCATAGCCATACCAACTACAACAGTTTTTGAACCATCATCAACAACTTTACCAGAAGAAACTTCTATATTTCTTGCATTTTCGTTTTCTATTATAGTTCCTGCAACAACTACAAATGGTACATACATTTTAACCTTTTTACCATTGATATCAACAGTTCTTTCTTCTTTATTTGTATATTGTAATGTAATTTTAACTTTACCACTTTTTCCAGCAATTTCACTTGCAGAAAGCTCTTTTCCATCTAACTCATATTTAACATTACATTCAATTGGTAACTCTTTTGAAGATTCACCTTGATAATAAATATCATTTTTATTAGCATTCCATACAAATTTATTACCATCTTGTGTATAAGTTTCGTCTCCACTTGTGTTTTTAACATTTAATAAATCTGATAAATCATTAATTAAATCTGCATTTTCTGTATTTTTAATATGTGTACTAACTATTGTTTTGTAGTTATTTCCATCACTATCTAATTTTGAATAAACAGTTTCATCTTTTGTGTAAGCAAATACAGGAAGTGTATATCCAACCATAGAGCATAACAATGTACCTGAAATCACTTTTGAAATTACTTTATTATTTTTCATTTTTAATACCTCCATTTTCAAGTGAGACACTTGGGACAGTCTAAAAATGTCTCACCTTTTTGTCATATTTTGTCGAGTAAATATTTTCTTACCACTTTCTTTCGACATTTTCCATCACATTTTATGAGACATTTTTTGTCTGTCCCAAGTGTCTCATTCCAACTGTAGTCTTACAAACAACTCTATCAAACAACAATAAGAATGCTGGTAATACCATAATAACAGTAAGCATACTTATAATTGCTCCTCTAGACATAAGCGTACATAATGATGCAATCATTCCAATTTTTGAAACAATTCCAACTCCAAATGTTGCACCAAAGAAACATAATCCACTAACAATAATTGAACTTATTGATGTTCCTAATGCTTCTGAAACCGCTTCTTTTTTGCCTTTTCCTTCTTTTCTGAAATTAATATATTTCGTTGTTATCAATATTGCATAATCTATTGTTGCACCTAATTGAATTGTTCCAATAACTATTGAAGCAATAAATGGCAAAGTAGTATTTGTATATGTTGATATTCCCATATTTAAGAATATAGCAAATTCAATTACAACCATCAAAATTACTGGTAAAGAAATTGATTTTAAAACAAATATCATAATTACAAATATAACTGCAATTGAAACACTATTTACACTATTAAAATCATGGTCACTAATTTCAACTAAGTCTTTCATTAATGGTCCTTCACCTGCAAGTAAAGCACTATCATCATAATCTTTAATTATTGAATTGATTTTATCAACTTGTTCATTCAACTCATCTGTTGCAAGTTCATATTTTGAACTGATTACAACTAATTGATATTTATCATTTTCAAGCATTGACTTTATACTATCTGGTATTACTTCTTCTGGAATTCCGTTATCTGCAAGTGATGAATAACCCAACGCAAATTCGACTCCATCTAAATCTTGAATTTTATCTAACATCTCATTTACTTTGTAACTTGGAACATCTTTACTTACTAAAGCAAGCTCTGTTGAAACCATATTGAACTTGTCTTCCAAAGTATTTGATGCTTCTATACTTGGCAATGTTTGTGGTAATGTTTTGTTTAAATCATAATAAACACTTATTTTTGAGTAACCATAAACTGCAACTGGTAATATTACTAAAAATGCAACAATTATTGCTTTATAATGTTTAATATTAAAGTTTTTCCATTTTTCAAATCTTGGTAATATTTCTTTATGTTTTGTTTTTTCAATAGTCTTATCAAATATCAACAACATAGCAGGTAATACTGTAACAACAGAAACAACTCCTAAGAATACACCTTTTGCCATTACAATTCCTATATCTTTTCCAAGTGTTAAGTTCATACTACAAAGTGCTAAGAATCCTGCTATTGTGGTTAATGAGCTTCCTACTACTGATACTAGCGTTTTTGATATTGCATGAGCCATTGCATCATCATTATCACTATAATTTTGTTTTTCTGCTTTATAACTGTGATATAAGAATATTGCGAAATCCATTGTTACACCAAGTTGTAAAACAGCACTAATTGCTTTTGTTATATAAGATATTTCTCCTAAGAAAATATTTGAACCCATATTATATAAAATCGCTATACCTATGCTTGCTAAAAGAAATACTGGTGCTAAATATGAATCTAATGCAAATTGTAAAACTAACATACATAAGATTATAGCTATAACTACATATATTGCAATTTCTGAATTAGCAATATTTTTTGTATCCAGTACTAAAGCAGACATTCCGCTTATTTTGCATTGTTTATCAGCAATTTTCCTTAATTGTTCTATTGATTCTAATGTTTTATCTGAAGAAATTCCTTCTTTGAAAGTTACTAAAATTGCTGTATCTCCATCTTTATATGCTATATCTTTTACTTCGTCTGGTAACATCTCTTCTGGTATATTTGAACCAAGTAAATCTGCCACACTTGCTACTTTTTCTACATTATCTAATTCTTTAAATTTATCCTCTAATTTTTGAATATTTTTTGTACTCATATTTTCTGTAATTACAATTGAATATGAACCCATATTAAATTCATTTGTTAGTATGTTTTCACCTTTAACTGTATCTACATCATCTGGCAAATATGCCAATATATCATAATTGATTCTTGTTGCTTGCATTCCTATAAATGATGGTATTAATAACAATAATGCAATTATGAGAATGATTTTTTTATACTTACATATTTTCTCTGCAAATTTTAACATTTTTAAACTCCTTTCAAATTTAGGGATTGGGGGACGGGTCTTCAATCCCTATTTTTTTTCGGGATTGAAGACCCGTCCCCCCTAATCCCGATTTTTTGACCATTAGTCATTTTTTATATAATACTACTTTTATGACCATTGGTCAATACTTTTTACAAAATTTATATAAATTTATTGACCGAAAGTCAAATTTATGCAATAATATTAATATATACGATATAAAATTAATTTTTTATATTTTTTAGGAGGACAGAGCAACTATGAAAAATGATAAAGAAGAAAAAGAAAACAGACTACTAAACACAGCCTTCAAACTTTTTACAGAAAAAGGACTAAAAGAAACATCAATACAAGAAATAGTAGATAATGCAAGTGTTGCAAAGGGAACATTTTATCTTTATTTTAGAGATAAATACGAAATACGAGACATTCTAATTGTAAAAAAATCTCAAAAATTATTTTCTGATGCATTAAAATCTTTAAGAAAAAATTATATATCAGATTTCTCTGATAGTATTATTTATATTATAAATTATGTAATAGACGAATTGACAAAAAATCCTTTACTTTTGAAATTTATTTCTAAAAATTTGTCTTGGGGAGTTTTTAGTAAGACTGTTTTGAATTTGCATGATAAAGGTACTGATGATGAAGATTCTGTTTATGATTTGTTTATTAGGGGGATTGAAGAAAATAATATAAAATTAAGTAATCCTGATGTTACTTTGTTTATGATTATTGAACTTGTTGGCTCTACTTGTTTTAATTCTATTTTATATAAAGAGCCTTTACCGATTGAAGAATATAAACCTTATCTATATAGAACTATTCGTAATTTGATTAAAGATGAAGAAATTAAAAAATAAATTATACATGTAATAAAGTTAGAAGATGCAATAAATATTTTATATTCATTGCATCTTTCTTATTAATTTACTTCTTTATTTTAATATTTTTAGCATCGTCTTCTCTTATAGCAATAATAGTACCTCTAACCAAAAAAGCTCTTGGGTCCCCAGATGGACTCACTAATATAGGTACAATATTTGTCCCTTTAACAAGTCCCATGTCTAGTAATCTTCTTTTTATTCCCTCATCACATTCAATTTTATCTATTATTCCATTCTTATTTAATGGTAATTGACTCAAGTCCTCTACTTTCATATGTTTCCCTCCAAAATATAATATCCTAATATATTATATTTTGTCGAAATATAAATGTGACATACTATCTTTTATGTTCTCTTTCTAAATTCTCTGCATCCAAATTCATTTCTTTTTTTACATTTTCAATAATCTGCTCTTGTGGCAGTTTATCTCCGTTTTCTTTTAGTTCTCTCAACAACTTGTCTCTGACTTCGCTTTCAGTAAATACTTCTTTAATTTGTTCTTCTCCCTGTTCATTTTCATAATTTAATATTTCCTGTACATAATATTCTAAATCAAAATGTTCATGAGTTTCAGTACTTTCGTCACCATAAAAGTCTCTAACATCTTTAGGCGTACAACCTTCATCAGTATGTTCTTTAACTTTGTCTTGTATTTTATCTATTTGACGCACACCCTTATTTCTATTAAATATTTCTCTTGTTTGAATTGGAATATATCCAGTTTTAGAAGTTCGTATTTCTGTTGATGTAATCTCATTTTCTTCTATTGTCTTTTGTCCTAAAGACATCCTTACAATTCCGCCATCGTTTCTGCAACCAATAGTCATACCATTAGATTTTCTAACAAAAACAGAACTATCTTTACTATCTCTTGTTGCCGTTCCATCAGCATTTATCCTTGTTTGAACTTTACTTGCATTATTTCCAACACTTGAGTCCATTTCAAATTCATCATTTAGAACCTTAGCTGTACCATCATTTTTCATTCCAATTAAAGAATATGTTGTATCATTTCTTTTTGCATTTGGATTTATTTCATTTACATTTTCAGAATAAACAACATAAATATATTGATAACCATATAAATCAAGTCTTTTACCAAGAGTTTCTATTCCATCAACATTTTGACTTAAGTCGGCTCTCTGTATTCCATTCACTTTTATTTTTTCGGCTTGTTTCTCAGATAATTCATTTTTCTTTTTTTCTTTTCCGACATTCTCTTGCTCTTTTTCCTCAGAAAGTTCTTCTAATTCCTCTTTGTTCATATCCTCTAATGTTTTTTGGACTTCCTCTTCTTTAATAGTTCTTCCTAAATATGCAGATAAAACCTCCGCCATATCTTTTATTTGTAATTTATTTATAGAATTATTTTCAATTTCTTCCTCTGGTGTTCTTTCTAGCAAATCTTTTATTGCATCCATCTTATCCAGTTCAGAAATAGCAAATGTTTCTCCATATAATATTTCTCCATTTCCTAATTCACCAGCAACACATTTATCTCCTAAATAATAGCTTTTTTGTTCAGTGACTCTTTCTTTACCATCTTCACTTTTTTCTATTATTTCTTTTTCAACTATAAATACAACGTCAGCCCTTTCTTGTCCATTTATTTTATCTTTCCATTCTGCTGAGCCAACAAATTTTATATCTTTTATTTTTATTTTTTTGTTTTCTGTTTGTTGCTTTAAAATATCATTTTCTATTGTATCTCTAAAGCTTTCTTCTAATTTTAATATTTTTCTTTCTTTTTGGTTCATATTAGTACCCCCTATATAATATTATACTCCAAAATCTAATAATTTCAAGACACATAAAAAATTTATACTATTATCGATTACTAATAATTGTTACAGTTCAGTAGGAAAAATCCCTGAAATACCTGTGAATGATATTTTGAATATATTTCGAATGTGACCAAAATAGTGTTACAAATTCTTAGGTAAATGCTCTAAAGGTTCCTGTCTTCGGGTATTGTTAGAGTATTTACATTAGAATTTGTTAACATCATGTAGGGAACCTGAGAAAATATGAAAAATATCATTCACAGGTATTTCAGGGATTTTTCCTACTGAACTGTAATTAATAATTCACTTTTATACACTTAACCAACTTTTTAGTATTGACACATATACTATTATATACTAAAATAAAATATAGAGTTAAATAATTTTAATTTACCAAAGGAGAACCATGGAAAACTTATTACAAGAAATTTATGATAATAAAGAATTTATAAATATAATAGGCGATTTAATAGAACACCCTACTGTAAAACAAATGAAAAATTTCAAACAACACTATGAAACTACATGTTTTAACCATTGCCTAATAGCATCATACTACTGCTATAAAATTTGTAAAAAATTAGATTTAGATTACATATCTTGCAGTAGAGCTGCTATGTTACATGATTTATTTTTATATGACTGGCGAAAAAGAGAAAATGGTAGAAAAGGCTTACACGCTTTTACACATCCAAAAACAGCATATGAAAATGCTACTAAATTATTTGAATTAAATGATAAGGAATCTGATATTATTTTAAAACATATGTGGCCTGTTACTTTCTTTTCTTTCCCAAAATATAAAGAAAGTTTTATACTAACATTAGTTGATAAGTATTGTGCTTTAAATGAATCACGAGATGAAATTTATAATCGTTTTTGCCAGAAAAAAGCATTCAGATATGCTTATGTATTTCTGTGTTTATTATTTATAAAAATTTAAAATAGAAATTACAATATTAGTAATTTCTATTTTATTTTTTTTATAAATAATGTCAAAAAAGTGAAACAATTTACACTGCCTCACTTCTTTAAAATTATTCTGCTTTGTTTTCTGCTGTTTCAGCAACTGGAGTTTCAACAACTTCTTCTTTAACTTCTTCAGCAGCTGGTTCTTCTGCTAAATCTTCTTTAATAGTAATTTCTCTATTTTCGATTCTAGCTCCAACCATTTCTTTAGTTTTAGCAGCCTTACCTACTCTATCTCTTAAATAGAATAATCTAGCACGTCTTGCTTTACCTACTCTAACTAATTCAACTTTTTCAACTAATGGTGAATGGATTAAAAATGTTTTTTCAACACCAACACCGTAAGATGTTTTTCTTACTGTAAATGTTTGGTTAACTCCTCCACCTTGAACTTTAATTATAATTCCTTCGAAAACTTGGATTCTTTCTTTGTTTCCTTCTTTAATTCTAACATGTACTCTAACTGTATTACCAACTTTTAATTCTGGTATTTTATTCTTAAGTTGTTCGTGTTCTATTGATTTAATAATATCCATTTTAGAATTTCCTCCTTTTTCTTATTTTTTGAGCGGTGCCTACTTGGTTTGGCACGTCATTTCTATTTTTTCTAAAATTTTCTTATCTTCATCAGATAAATCAACTTTTTCCAAAAGGTCTGGCCTTTTTTCTAAAGTCCTTTTCAAACTTTGCTCTCTTCTCCATTTGTCTATCATTTGATGGTTACCTGAGCGTAATACTTCTGGAACTTGTTGTCCTTCAAAAATTTCTGGTCTTGTATATTGTGGATATTCCAAAAGTCCTTGTGAAAATGATTCTTCTGTTGTTGAACCATCTTTCAAAACTCCTTCTACATATCTACTTACAGAATCGATTAATACCATTGCTGGTAACTCTCCCCCTGTTAATACATAATCACCAATTGAAATTTCTTCGTCAACTATGCTGTCCAGTACTCTCTGGTCAATTCCCTCATAATGACCACATAGAAGAATTAAGTGTTCTTGTTTTGATAGTTCCTCTACTTTTTTTTGGTCTAATTTTTTTCCTTGTGGCGACATATAGATAACTCTTGTTTTTGTTGATTTTTCAACATTTTCTGCATTTTCTATTTTCTTTGAATTTGTAACATTCCTTACATCTTCAATATTTGAAATAACAGATTTATATGCATCATAAACAACATCTGGTTGAATTACCATTCCAGCACCACCACCATAAGGAGTATCATCAACTTTTTTGTGTTTATTTTTTGAAAAATCTCTAATATTTATTAAATTAACATTTATTAGTCCTTTTTCTTTTGCTCTTCCAATAATGCTCTCATTTAAAATATTGAACATTTCTGGAAAAAGTGTTAAAACATCAAATTGCATTTAATTTATACCCCCATAACAACACTAAACAGCAGTTATTTTTTAAACTAGCCCTTTAAGTAAATGTGCAACTATCTTCTTTTCTTCTAAATTAATTTCTTTAATTACATCAGATATTGCAGGTAATAATAATTGTTTTCCAAGTTCGTCTTTTACAACATATATGTCACAACTTCCACTATTAAAAACATCATCCAATTTTCCAAGCAATTTGCCTTCATCAGAATAAACATCTAATCCAATTAAATCAACAATATAATATGTACCTTCCTCAAGTTCAGGTTCATCTTGTCTATTAACTTTCAAATATGAATTACGCAACAATTCTGCATCTTCCACTCTGTCTATCCCTTTGAATTTAATTAATACCATATCTTTATGATATTTTACTTCTTCAATTTCATATTGTTTTTTAGTTTTATTTGATTCAACATATACTTTTTCTAAGTTATCAAATCTGGTTATATCATCTGTAAAAGGTTTGACTTTGACCATTCCTTTTATTCCAAATGTATTAACTATTTGACCTATTTCTAAAAATTCTTGCATTAAACTATTTCCTTTTTATAAATTTAAATTTGGAAAAATTGTTATTTGTCTTATACCAAATGACAATTATTTTTTAAATTTCTAATCAATAAATTCTACAGAAACCTTTTTATGTTCTCTAGCACCAACTGATTTTGCAACAGTTCTTATAGATTTTGCAAGTCTTCCTTGTTTACCAATTACTCTACCCATATCTTCATTTGCAACTTTTACTTCAAATACTACAGATTTTTCATCTTGCTTTTCAGTTATTTCAACTGCATCTTTGTTATCAACAAGATTTAAAATTATAGTTTCAATAATTTCTTTCATAGCTAAATATCCTTTCACTACGCTTCAATTTGTTATTACTCTAATAACAATAACAGAATTATTTTGCTGCATTTTCGATTAATTTTTTAACAGTATCTGTTGGTTTTGCACCATTTTTAATCCATTGTGCAACTTTTTCTTGATCTAAAACTATTGTAGATGGTTCTGTCATTGGGTTGTATGTTCCTATTTTTTCGATTATTTTACCATCTCTTGGAGATTTAGAATCAGCAACTACTATATGATAGAAAGGAGCTTTTTTCTTTCCTTCTCTTTGTAATCTGATTTTTACCATTTTAATTTCACCTCCTAAATTTCCATTCGACCATCGGGGACGTTCTTAAATTGGTTGACGACCACTAGGACGTTCTTAAATTGATCAAATTTTATATATTATATTTATTCTATTATTACTATTTCATCCAGTCTAAGAACGTCCTAGTGGTCGTCAACCAATTTAAGAACGTCCCCGATGGTCGAAATCCAAATTTAATAACTATATTTTAAAATTTTTCAAAGCATTTTCATCAATACCATTCATAAATTTTTTCATTCCACCTTTACTCTTCATTTGCTTCATCATTTTTTGTGTCATTTCATAAGATTTAATGAATTTATTTATGTCTTGTACTGTTGTTCCACTACCCTTTGCAATTCTAATTCTTCTACTTGCATTTAAAAGTTTTGTATTTCTTTTTTCCTTAGGTGTCATGGAACAAATAATTGCTTCTATTTTGCCAAATTCCTTGTCATCAATTTTGATATCTTTAAATTGATTCATACCAGGAATTAGTTTTAATAATGATGAAAAAGAACCCATTTTTTTCATTTGTCTGATTTGAGCTAAATAATCATCTAAATCTAACTCACTCTTTCTCATCTTCTTTTCTAATTTTTCAGCCTCTTCTAAATCAAAAGCCTCTTCTGCTTTTTCTATAACTGCTAAAATGTCACCCATTCCTAAAATTCTTGATGCCATTCTATCTGGATGGAAAACTTCTATATCACTCATTTTCTCACCAGTTGCAGCAAATTTTATAGGTCTGCCAGTAACTTTTTTAACTGAAAGTGCCGCACCACCACGGGTATCACCATCTAACTTTGTTAAAACAATTCCATCTATTCCAACTTTTTCGTTAAATGTTTCTGCTACATTTACTGCTTCTTGACCAGTCATAGAATCTACAACTAATAGTATTTCATGAGGTTTTACACTCTTTTTAACATTTTGTAATTCTTCCATTAACTGCTCGTCTATTTGTAAACGTCCTGCCGTATCTAGAATAATTACATCATTCAATTTTGACATTGCCACATTTATTGCTTGTTTTGCAATATGAACAACATCTTTTGACTGTTCATTTGCATATACAGGGATATTTAATTGTGCCCCAACAACTTGTAACTGTTTAATAGCTGCTGGTCTATAAACATCGCATGCAACTAATAATGGCTTTTTACCTTGTTTTCTAAATAAATTTGCAAGTTTTCCAGATGTTGTTGTCTTACCAGAACCTTGAAGTCCAACCATCATTATTATTGTTGGTGGATTTGGTGAAAAATCAACTTTGCTTTCTGTTCCACCTAAGAGTTCAACTAATTCGTCTTTAACTATTTTTACAACTTGTTGTCCTGGAGTTAATGATTTTAATACATCTTGCCCCAAGGCTTTTTCTTGAATATTTGCTATAAATTCTTTTACAATTTTATAGTTTACATCCGCTTCTAATAATGCAAGCTTGACTTCTCTTAGCATTTCTTTTAAGTCTGAGTCTGTAATTCTTGCCTTACCTTTAAATTTTCTTGTTATTTCTTGCAATCTAGAAGATAATCCTTCAAAAGCCATTTGATTTCCTCCCTATATTATACTAAACAATTTAATTCTTTTTTAACAATCTCTAATATTTGAGCAACCTTTTTATCAGATGAAGTTCTTTCTATTTTTGTTAATTCTGATAATACGTGCTCTATTGTTTTTTCTTGATTCGACATCCTTTTCATAAATAACAACTTCTCTTCGTATTCGAAAAGCTTTTTCTCCCCTTTCTTTATTATGTCTCTAACCGCTTGTCTTGTTATTTGGTTGTTTTCTGCTATTTCTGATAGTGACAAGTCGTTATTGTAGTAGTCATTTAAGAAGTCAAATTGTTTTTGGGTTAACAATTTTCCATATAAATCACACAATATACTTATTTCTACGTTTTTTTCCATAATAACTACCTTCTTTTTTGTAATGCTATTATACTTTACACTATTTTTATGCATTTGTCAAGAGTTTTACACATTTTTTTAGATATTCACTGCGATTTTCCACATTTTTTATGCCAAAAGAGACCCTCAGTAACAAACTGAGAGTCTCTCTTGTTGGTTCGGTTTATTTTTTTATAGATTTTATGTGTGTTTGCACTGCCTCTACAAGCTCTTTTTGAGCTCTTACTGCCTCATCTGCAGTTGCTTGTGCCCACTGATTTGCAGAATACTTGTCTGTTTTATTGTACGCAAACATTAAGCCACGAGAAGAGTTTACAATTGCTCCTCCACCTTGTTGATCAAAGTTAACAACAATATCATTAGCCGTTGCCCCCTGTGTACCATAGCCAGGAACTAAAAAGAAAGTTTTCGGCAACATATCTCTTAATTTCTTTGCATCAAGTGGATGTGTTGCTCCAACAACATCACCAACTGGAGTATATGATGCCATATCTTCAGAAATGTTTTTTCCCCATTCCTCTGTTTTGCGGCCAACTTTTTGATAAACATATTCTCCATCTGATGTAAGCAAATTTTGAATTTCTGCCGACGATGGATTTGAAGTTTTTGTTAACACAAAAACTCCCTTGTCATTTTTTTCAGCCAAATCTAAAAATGGTTGAACTCCATCCGTTCCAAAGTATGGATTTATTGTAATAAAATCAATCGGTGACTCTTTATATAAAAAAGCCTCCGCATACTTTGCCGATGTATTACCTATATCTGCTCTTTTTACATCAGCAATGACTATTAAACCTCTTGCTTTTGCCTTATCTAATACTTCCCAAAATGTTGGTAATAAAGCATAAGCCTCAAAAAAAGCAATATTTACTTTTATTGCTGCTACAGTGTCTTTTACTGCTTCAATGTATTCAAAGCAATAATCACGTAAGAAATCACTATAAGTTCCTCCATAACCTATGGCATCAGATAGGACTTTTAATTTGTCCATATCAGGATCCAAACCTGCTAAAAGAGGTCCTTTCTCTAGCACTCCATCATTTAACCGTTCCATGATATTCTTCATATCTTTTCCTTTCTGCCTCAATTGAGGACTTAAAAAGCATTGTTTATTTACGACTTATTAAAGATAACATAATTTAGATTATTTGTCAACCAATACTATTTTTCTAATTTTCTTTTTTTGTACTCTGTACGTAATTTTCGCAACAAAACTACTAGGCACAAAATGACTAAAGAAAATCCCCAACTTTACATCCAAACCAGGAATAATATAAAATTTACCCTTAAGCAATTTCTTTATTGCAAAATTAGCAACATTATAGCTATTAGACTCTCTCATATGAAACTTAACATTTGCAACATTATTAAAATTCGTATTTACTGGACCTGGGCACAAAATACTAATTTGAACATTTGATTTTTCCTTTTTTAACTCTTCTCTAATAGATTCCGAAATTCTTACAACATACGCCTTTGTTGAATAATAAGTTGCCATTAATGGTCCAGGCATAAATCCTGCAATTGATGCAACATTTAAAATCTTACCACTATTTTTTGCCTTCATATCAACCAAGTATAATTTTGTTAAAATATGATATGCAATAATATTGGTTTTTATCATTGTTAATTCTTTGTTTAAATCTGTATGTGTAAAGTTTCCACAATCCCCAAAACCTGCATTATTGATTAAGATATCCACATCTTTTACACTTTTGTGCAAATCTTTGCAATTTTGTTCAATTGATAAATCCATTGATATTACTTGAATTTCTATTTTATTTTCTTTTCGTAATTCTTCTGCTAATTCATTTAATTTTAGTTCATCTCTTGCAACTAATACTAAATTATATCCTTTTTTTGCTAATACTCTCGCCATATCTCTTCCTATTCCAGAAGATGCTCCTGTTATTAACGCTTTCATAACCTTCCCCCATTTTTTATACTATATTCAAAATCTCATTCATTGATTCTATCTTATAATCAGGTTCCATAAGAACTGTTTCTTTTTTCTTCCATTTGTTATCTATTTTTTGCTCATACCAAACAGTTTTTACACCTAGTATCTTTACCCCTAACAAATCTTCTAATAATTCATCACTAACAAAAATAATATTATTATACTCTTCTTTTGGAATATCTTCAAAAGCCTTCATATACACTTTCAAATTAGGTTTTCTTTCTTTAACCTCTTCAGAAATAACTATTTTATTAAAATATTTTTTTATTCCTTCACGTTCCAAAATATATTCTACATTTCTAATTGAATTGTTACTTATAATTCCCAAATAATATCCTTGTTCATATAATTTAATAATTGTATCTTTTGTTTCTTTATCTAAAATATGAGATTCCAATAATAACATATCAATTTTTTCTAAATCTTCTTCAGATATATTCAAAATTAACGATAAATCTTTATAAATTTCTTTTTCTGTAACTTTTCCTAGAGAATTTAAAATTTGATAATTTTTCCATTTTCTAAATATATCATCCCATTTTAAATTATATTTTACTAATATTGAATTGATTTCACTATCAACATTTTTAAATTTATTAATCAAAGTATATCCCCAATCAAAAAAAATATATTTATATTTCATAATTATTATCCTCTCTTTTAACCAAATTATAATAAACCATAACTATATATTAATCGTTTTTCAAAAAAAAATAACAATAATAGTACTGTCTCAATTGACTTTATTATATCAAAAATATTGTTCCTAAACAATAAACTTTATAAAATATTGTTTTATCGACCTCAGTAAGCCAATTAAAAACAGACTATAAAATGTATCTATACTACATCTTATAGTCTTTTTTATTAAATCCAATAATCTATTTTTTACTAAATTTGTTCAAAACAATACCAACTTTATGCACAATTTCAGTAGACTTTTTATTAGCAATATCCTTACCAAAAGCCTTACCACTAACTGTAAAAGCTGATACCAAAGCACTCAAAACAAACTGAATATCAAATGGCAAATTCATTTGAGTTGAAATCTTTATAGAAATCAACGCACTTATAGAACCACTTAATACCCCACAAATATCACCAATAACGTCTGCACAAATATTTGCAACTTTTGGAGCATTTTTTATCAATTTAATTGAATCTTTTGAGCCCTTTACTTTTTTAGTTGCTTTTGCGTGAAATTCCTCTTCATTAGCAACTGTAACTGCTACACCTATAATATCAAACAATATTCCTAAAAATACTACTAATATCAATATTAAAAGTGCAGGTATTAAACTTAGATTTGATACTCCATTTGTTGATACATATGCAAATATCATTGATAAAATAAATGTCATTATAAATGATTGTATAACCCATTTCATATTCGAGTGTTCATTTTTACTTTCCTTATTATTTTTCATTAATATTATTTCCCTCTTTCTTATTATATACTTATCATATATTAATATTTGAAGAAAAAGTCCTTATGGATAACCATATGCTTCATTTTTTTTAAAATATTAATATATAAAATTAAAACAAGCACTAAGGCTTGCCATTAATTTCTAAATTAAAATATAGATGGTAAAAATCTAAGTAAATTTTACGGTTTAGGTCTGGTTGAATTTCTCTACTTCCCGCTTAGCATTACTGCTAGAACCGTTTCCGTTTAAGGGAACCAGCTAAAATTATTTTAGCCACCAGATCGCCACTTAAATCCGTACCTTAATCCCCAGATTTTCAAGCTTTTGATAAAGCAAACATTCTAGAAGTTTTCCTTGACATACTTTTACAAACTTACTAGTCTTTTTTGCAAGTATAATTTCATAATCCAGAATAAAAATTATTTGGCCGAACAATTTTCATTCCCGTCAAATTAATCCCAATACACTCACTCGAGACAGGCTACACTATGTATTTTGTGTCTTGGCACTCAACATAGGTTTAACTTAAATTTTTCTATTTAAGCCTCCGCGAAACTAGGGAATCACATATATGCCATTATATATTACCCTAACCCCTTTACTCCCTGGTTACACACAAAACTGGCATTTCGCGCACAAACAAGAAACTTCAACGATGTGCCCTTTAGTGGATTTTTAGCCCCACCCTCGTAAGTTTAAGTACGACTAGAATAATGCACCATCAATTAATATTATAACTTATTTCTGAAAATATTCCAATTTCTTTTAAATCTTTTTTTTAACTTTTAATTGATTTGTAGATTATAATTTTGCTATCTATATTACTTTTTCTTTTATTATCTCATAAAATCTCAATTTATCTCTATTTTTTGTATATTATTAATTCATATATAATTAATATTTCAAAAAGTCTCTTAATTCTTTTTTTGTATCTTCCAAATCCTTGTCATTTGCTAACTTCAAAACATTAATATTTGGATAGTTCTTTTTAATTTCATCTGCCATTTCTAAGTAAACTCTTTGTTGTTTTATACTATTTTCCGCTTTGAATTCAGCACCTTTAAAAACAGCCTTTCCATCTCTTTTTAATCTTTCAATATACTCATCTTCATCTTCCAAATATAATGTTATATAATATATATCAAAATCCAAACTAGCAAATTTATTCAATAATTTTTCATAAACATCTGTAAATGAATATTCCTTTATCCCAAGTCTACAATAATTTTCTTCTGTAAAAAAAGTTCTATCAAAAATCAAATTGATACTTTTGTTTTCCATCTTTTCGATATACTCAAGTAAATCAACATACATATCTTCTGCCTTTTTCTTTCCCGTTGCTGTGCTGTCTGATGTTCCACATAATCTATATAAATTTGAATACGGTAATGTATGTCTTAAAAAGTCTGTTATTGTTGTTTTTCCTGCTCCTTGTGGTCCTTCTACTACTATAATTTTTGAATTTGCCATTTTACTCTTTTCCTTTCTTTTTTGCATCTTCTTTTTCTTTATTCTCTGTATCATTTTCTAACATTTTATTAATTGAATTCATTATATCATCCATATTATCGTCAAAATCGTCTTTTATCAAGTTAAACATTTCAAAAAAACTCCTTTCATTTAACTTCAAAATTATTATACTATTTTATATTCCTGATTTCAATAAATTTATAGATTTTTATTAAGATTTGTAGTAAAATATAGTTACAATTCGCATTTTAATAAATTATATTATATAAAAACAATGGAGGCAAAAATGAAAAAATTTGAAAAATATTCCGCAAATCCAGAAAATCCAAACTGGGGAAACTATATCAAAAGAGAAAAACCATTATATCCAAGAAATAATGATATAAGAAATGATTTTGAAAGAGATTACACAAGAATAATACACAGCAATGCATATAGAAGATTAAAACATAAAACACAAGTGTTTTTTTCACCTGAAAATGACCACATCTGCACAAGAATTGAACATGTAACACACGTAGAATCAATAAGTTACACTATTGCAAAATACTTAGGGTTAAACACAGAACTTACAAAAGCAATTGCTACAGCTCATGACATTGGTCACAGCCCATTTGGACATCAAGGAGAAAGAATATTATCCGAAATTTCACAAAGAGATTTAGGTTACTCTTTTTGGCATGAAAAAAATGGACTTGAATTTGTTGACAATATTGAACTTTTGGAAGATAACAATAAATATATGCAAAATCTAGATTTAACATATGCAGTCCGTGATGGTATTATTTCACATTGTGGTGAAATTAACGAAAATTGCATACGTCCTAGAACAGAATACATAGATTTAAAAGACTACACTTTTCCAAATCAATATGCTCCATACACTTGGGAAGGATGTGTTGTCAAAATTTCAGATAAAATTTCATACATCTGCCGTGATATAGAAGACGCAATTACCTTAGGAATATTAGATGAACATGTTGACGAGCTTTTTGCTTTATTAAATATTACACCAAATAATGAGCAAATAAATAATACAATTATAATTAATGATTTAATACATGATTTGTGCGAAAATTCATCACCAGAAAATGGATTATGTTTTTCTAAAGAAGCATTAGATTTGCTAGATAAAATAAAAGAGTTCAATTATAAAAACATTTACTCTTGCAATAGAATTAAACCTTCAACTAGATATTTTAATTTAGTTATTAATGAAATTTATAATTTATTAAAATCAACTTATGAAGATTCTAATACATTAAATAACTTGAAAAATCTAAGTTTTACATATCCAAAATTAGGAAATGGGTTTATTAATTTTATTTATAATTACTATGATTTTGGAAATAGAGAAAGTTTAAAATTGAAAAATACAATCCTATTTTCTATTGATAACGAAAAAGATTTTTACAAAGCTATAATTTACTACATTTCTGGTATGACTGATAATTTTGCCATAGAAATTTATAATGAGATTTTACATTTTTAGGGATTGGGGGACGGGTCTCTCAATCCCGTTTTTTTATTGTATTATAAATAGGGATTGAGAGACCCGTCCCCCAATCCCTATTTTTTTCTATCTTACTTATATTCCCTTATCTTTCTTCGCTTTTAAAAGCATTTTTCCCATCAACTATTCTAGTAACCATCATTGAAGAAACATCATCTCCAACAACATTTAAAACAGTTGCAGGCATATCTATTATAGTTGCAATTACTGTCAAAATTGGCAAAGCAGCAACTGGATAACCCAACATAGTTATAATTAACATTTCTGAAATAGTTCCCCCACCTATTGGAACTGCTGTTATTAGTAAATTTGCAAGTAACGCAACACCTAAAACTCCTAAAACATCACCTGTTGTTGCTAAACTTGTTCCAAATAAACCTACTAAAAACATAATTTTAAATACTGAACCTATTATAGAACCATCTTTGTGGAAACTTGTTCCTAAAGGTATTGTTGTTTCGGCAATATCGTCTGGAACTCCCATTTTCTTTGTTGATTCTATATTTATTGGAATACATGCAGCACTTGAACATGTTCCCATTGCTGTAACAGTTGCAGGTATAACATGTTTCCAAAAGGCTTTTACTCCATTTTTTCCGTTTGCTATAAATGCATAAACACTATACATTACAAAATAGTATAAAACAGCAACAATTAAATATACTAAAAATGTTTTTAAATATCCAACTGCAATTGATGTTCCAAAACTTCCTATAAATGAAGCCATATAACATCCAAGTCCAATTGGAGCATAGTACATTATTATTTTTACTATGTTTTCCATTACACTATTGGCTGATTCTAATACTTTTCTGAATGGTTCTCCTTTTTCTCCTGACATATTTATTGCAATTCCTACTATTATTGAAAATACTAATAATGCAATTATATTGTCTTTTGAAAATAACTTTGAAAAGTCATTTACTGTAAGTAATTTTACAGTTCTATCTGCAATTGTCATATCATCTTCTTCGGAACTTTCAGTATCTGTCGCATCTTCTGTGCTTTCTAGTGTTGCTTTTATTTGCTCTCCATCTTCAGTATTTATTAGTTTTACAAAATATGTACTCGCAAATCCTATTAATACTGCTACAACTGATGTTAAAACAAATACTAGTAATATTGAGCCTATTATTTTTCCTAGTCTCTTTGGTTGTTTCATTTTTGATATTGCGGTGGTTATGTTTAAAAATATTAGTGGGATAATTATAACTAATAATAGATTTAAGAATAAATCACCCAATGGGCTTAATATAGTTGCTTTTTCTTTAAAGATTATTCCTATGATGCTTCCAACAATTATCGCAACTAGAAGTATAATTGTTGATTTGTAATTTGATAAAAATTTTTTCATAATACTACCTTTCCGTTCGCTTTCTTTATGTCTTTCTTTTTGAAATTTTAAAATATTTTTTAATCATATTTGGGAGTTTTCAGTTCAAATATTCCTTTATTTTTTAATTTCATTGCGAACCCTTTTTTAGGTAACTCAAAATATAATTATATTTCGAGGATTTGTCTTATTATATAATAAAAGTATTCTAAATTTCAAGTTTTTAGAATACTTTTTTATTTTATTTTTATACATTTTTAAATTGTGATTTTAAAAATGTATAAATTTTATGAATTAAAATCTATACATTCTTTATATAATTACTTTTTTATTTTTCTCAATTCTTTAAAAAATTCTTTTAAAATCTTTTCACATTCATCTTGCATAACACCTTTTTCATATTCAACTTTATGATTAAAAATATAATCCTCTAATAGATTAAATACAGAACCAACTGCTCCAGTTTTTTTATCACTTGCCCCAATATACACTTTTTTTATTCTTGAATTTATCAACGCTCCTGCACACATTGAACATGGTTCTAATGTTACATACATTTCGCAGTCTATTAACCTCCACGAATTTAACTTTTTACTTGCTTTCTGAATTGCTAAAATTTCAGCATGTTTTGTTGTATCATATTTTGTTTCTTTTAAATTATGTGCCCTAGCAATAATTTTTCCATCTTTCACTATTACTGCTCCAACTGGCACTTCTAATTTATCATATGCTTTTTTTGCTTCTTTTAAAGCTTCTTTCATAAATTTTTCTTCCATCTTTTTTCCTCTAAATTATTGATCTTTTCTTATTATAACAAATAATGCTACAAATAAGGAAATTACCATATCTCACCTACGTATAGAATTATACAATTAATTTTTACGGAAATCAATATTTACGTTAAAATTATTTTATTTTTTATAATTTTTCAAAAATTGCATTTGCAAATTATCCTCAATATACTGTTCTTCAATTGTTCTAGAATTTTTCGTAGATATCAATAACATCCACAAGAATAAAAAAGATATGATAAAAAAAACTATTGAAATAATAAAAAACATGGGCACCTCCATTTCTATAAGATATAATATTCACTAAATAAAAAAATATTCCAAAAATTAATTTATATATTAAGATAGTTTATAATTTTTAAATATATGAACCAAAACTACTATTATTATAACATATCCATTAGAACATGTCTTGAAAAATTTGTCGAAAAAAGAATTTACAAAATAAATTGTAAATTCTTTTTTGATTATCTTCTTAGCCTTTAATTTTTATTCTTAATTACATAAAATTTTTAACAAGAAATATTATTCCCACTATATTTGCAACAATTCCACCAATTAAAGCAAATTTTACATTTTGATATGATTTATTTACAAAATCTTCTTCTGATTTTGTTGTAACTATAAATGGTTTTTTAGAATCTTGTGTTTTTCCTATATGTATAGTATCCCCAACTCTAAATGCTTCTCCTAAAACATATAAACTTTGATTTTCGTTTATTGTTTTTCATTATTTAATATCTTTTAAATTGTTGTATTTGAAAAATGTATATATTCCTCCACCAACTAAAGTAATTATTGTAATTATTAATCCAAATCCAATACCTGTTTTGGGTAATACTCCACCTTTTATTGTTGTATCATTAACAGTATTTGTTTTATTTGAAGTATTTGCTATAGTATTATCTTTTGATGTTGTATTGCTTGTAGTAGTGTTATTAACTGTATTATTTTTATCTTCTTCGTTTTTTGTTAGATAAACATATTTTATATTATGATTTATAGCATATCTAGCAGCCATTGAATCTTTATAGCAATAAATTGTCAAATTATCATTATGATTTGTAAAGACTTTATCTTCCTTGCTATCTAATCCATAAATATCTTTTACCCCATCATAAATTTCAATTTTAGTTAATCCTTTACAATTTGAAAATGCATCCTGTTCTATTTTTTTAACGCTTGAAGGTATTTTTATTTCTGTTATATTTGTTCCTGCTAATACTCTTGTTGGAATCACTTCTAGTCCATCTTCCAATGTTATTGTTGTTAAATTTGTGCAATTTTTGAATACATATTCGTCAATTATTGTTGGTCCACTTTTTAATGTTTTTGGTATTTTTATACTTGTTAATCCTGTACAATTTGCAAATGCTGCTGTTTTTATCTTTTCAACACTTCCTAAATCTACTTTTTTTAATGATTTACAACTATAAAATGCTTGTGAATCTATTGTTTTTACGCTTGAAGGTATTTTTATTTCTGTTATATTTGTTCCTGCTAATACTCTTGTTGGAATCACTTCTAGTCCATCTTC
>CAKOUU010000001.1 GCA_934120675.1 uncultured Clostridia bacterium | reverse complement strand
TTGGTGAGCTATCCGCGACTCGAACGCGGGACAACTTGATTAAAAGTCAAGTGCTCTACCACCTGAGCTAATAGCCCGTCACCATTTTTTCCGTTATCTACCCGGAACGCTTTTATATATTACTATATTTTTTTTAATATGTCAATACATTTATCAAAATTTTTAAAAAAAATTTAAAATTTTTTATTTTTTCTGCTTTTTTTGACAAATGTATTGATAATTTGAGTCTTTTTTATAGTTTTTTATATCTCTTATTATTTGATATATCTTTAAATTTAAGCATTTAATTTTTTTATAACTTCTTCTACATCTATTCCATGAACATCACAAGCTTCTTCTAATGTTTCCATTTGGGATGCTGGACATCCTAAGCAATGCATTCCTATTTCTAATAAAATTTCTGCTTTTTCTGGTGCTTTTTCTAAAATTTCACCTATTGTTGTATCTTTATTAAATTCCATTGTTTTCCTCCTTAAATTAGTTTACAAAATAATTTTACCATATTTTTTCAAAAAAGTATAGACAAATTGAAAAAAATGTTGTATATTTTTATAGAAGTAAGGCGGTGATATTATTTCTCGATTAATTAATATATTTTTTATCATATTTATTATTAATCTTTTTGTTACTTTATATTCAATTTATACTTTTTTTGAATTAAAAATTTTTCATACTCTTCAAGGTTCAAAATTAAAAATAAAAAAGGAGGACTTATAATTTTAAAACGTAAAATTATTTTTTGCATATTTTTTGTATTTATTTCTTGTGTAGTAGCATTAAAAACATTTTATCAAATTTTTATTTCCGAAGAAATTATAATAACTTATGGAATACATCCTTTTGACATTTGTCAAAAAAATCCTTTACTTTGGAAATATATTAAAATTATTTTTATTTTTACTTATATTTTTTCGAATTTTATTTTTTCGAATATTATTTTTAATCAAATTTATCATTATCTACCTTTTAAAAATAATAATAAATTAAAAAATAAAAATATTATTAAAAATAATTTTAATGATTCTTCTAAATTAAATTTATTAATTGGAAAAAATAATGGACAAAAAATTTATATTCCTGAAAAAGGACTTTATCAAAATTTTTTGATTACAGGTACTATTGGTTCAGGAAAAACTTCTTCAGCAATGTATCCATTTACTGAACAATTAATTAAATATAATAGTGAAAATCCTACGGATAAAATAGGAATGCTTATTTTAGATGTTAAAGGAAATTACTATAACCAAGTAAAAAATTATGTTAATTTTTATAATTTACACGATGATTTTCTAGTTATTGGTTTAAATTCTGGTATATATTATAATCCATTGCATAAACCAAATTTAAAACCAATTGTACTTGCTAATAGACTTAAAACTATTTTAACTCTTTTTTCTGAAAATAATTCAGAATCATATTGGTTAGATAAAGCTGAACAAATTTTAGCAGAATCAATAAAATTGTGTAGGTTATACAATAACAATTACGTTACTTTTTCCGAACTGCACAAATTAATAACTATTCCAAATTACTACAAAGAAAAAATAAATATTTTAAAAGATTTATTTATTGCTTCAAAATTAAATAAAAAACAAATTTATGAACTTAATGAATGTTTAAATTTTTTTCAAAAAGAATTTGAAAATTTAGATTCTAGAACTAAGGGAATTTTAATTTCAGAAATTACCCGTATAACAAATACGTTTATTTCGGATTATGATGTTTTTTCAACTTTTTCTCCTGAAAAAAATAAATTAAATTTTTTAGGATTTCATGATGTAATAAAATCAGGAAAAATTGTTGTTTTAAATATGAATATTTCTGAATATAGTTTACTTGCCAAAATTATTGCTACTTATTTAAAATTAGACTTTCAAACTGAAATTCTCTCTTCCTTATCTGCTAATCATATTAAAAAAACTGCTTTTATTTGTGATGAATATGATAAATATTGTACAAAAACAGATGGTGACTTTTTTTCTTTAAGTAGAGAATCTAAATGTATTAATATTGTTAGTACTCAAAGTTATTCTTCTTTAAAAAATACTATTAAAGATGAAACTTCTGTTAAGGTAATTACTCAAAATTTAATTAATAAAATTTGGTTCAGAACTGATGATATTTTTACTATAGAAGAAGCCCAAAAACAGCTAGGGAAAGAAGAGAAAAGAAAAATTTCAAAAACTGTTTCTGAAAGTGCAAAAGAGACTAATTTTAGTTATATTACGAATACTTTGAATTCTATAAATTCTAATATTTCTGAGTCTTATAATTCTTATTATCAAAATGATTATATTTATGATACAAATTTTTTTACGAGAAATTTAGAAACTTTTACTGCTCTTACTTTTTTATCTGATGGAAATAAAATTATTGAACCAAAAAAATTAGAAATGTTACCATATTTTAAAAAATAATTTTTATTATTTTTAATTTATTTAAATTAATATTTTTTATTTAATTATTTTTTATTTATTTTTATTTATTTAATTTTATTTATTTAATTTTATTTATTTAATTTTATTTGTTTATTTTAATTATTTTATTTTTATTTTGAAAGGAGATTCTTATGATTAAATTTAAAAAAATTTTATTTTATATTTTATTTATTTTTATATTTTCTATTATACTATTTTTTATTTTTGAAAATTTTAGTTTTGCTTTAGGTGAACCAAAATTAGTTTCAAAGATAAATTCAGCTTTTGAAAATATAGAAAGTTGGCTTTTAAAGCTTTCAACTCCTGCGGCTGCAGTAGCTGTAGGAACTGGTGTTTTTATGAAAAAATTTAGCTTTGGCGATGAAGAAAGAATAAGAATGGGAAAGAAAATTATAAAAAGTTCATTGTTTTCTTATGCTTTTATTCTTGCAATTGATTTGATTTTATCTGCAATAAAATCTTTAATTAGTTAATAATAAAAATTATTATTTAATTATATTCTAATTTTATTATTTATTATTATTTTATTTTTATTTATTTTATTATTTTATTTATTTTATTATTTTTTATTTATTTTATTTTTTATTTATTTTATTTTTTATTTTTTATTTATTTTATTTTTTAATTTTATTATATAAGGAGGTTTTTTGGAACAGTCAAATATTACTCAAATAATTATAGATACAATAAATACCATTTTAGGGAACTTATTTAGTTCTATAGATAATAATTTATATAATTTATTAGATGATATAACATTTGTAAATTCAAATATTCTACATGATAAAAACTTTGAGAATATTTTTGGAACTTCTACTTCTAATGGTATATTATTAATTGCAAATTCATTGCTTTTAGGGATTATTCTTTATTTTGCAATTCGATATTTATTATCTCATTTTACATATTCAAAAATAGAAAGTCCCCATAGTTTTTTAATTAAATTAATTATTTGCGGAATTTGTATGAATTGCTCATATTTTTTATTAACTCAATATTTAGATATTTTTTCTAATATATCTTTGGCTATAAGAAACTTAGGGGAAAATCTTTTTAATAAAAATATATGTTTTTCAGAACTAATTTTAGATATAAATAATAATATTTCAATTAATGTATCTTCTATAGATGTTTTTTCTTTAGATGGCTTAATAAAAGGAATAATTTCTTTTTCATTATTGAATTTAGTTTTCTCATATTCTTTGCGATATGTATTAATTAAAGTTTTTGTATTAATTGCTCCCTTTGCAATATTATCAAATTCTTTAGATTCTACTTCTTGGTTTTTCAAATCATGGTTTAGAAATTTATTTTCATTATTATTTATACAAATTATTGTATCTATTATTTTATTAATTTTATTTTCAATAGATTATTCTTCTTCAAATTTATTTTCTAAATTTATTTATATTGGTGGACTATATGCATTAATAAAAGCAAATTCATTTGTAAGAGAATTTCTAGGTGGTGTTTCCACAGATTTTTCACAAAATGTGGGTAACTTTTCTAAATTTTTAAAATAAATCTTATTTTTATTATAATTTTTATTATTATTTTTATTTTTATTATTATTTTTATTTAATTATTTATTATTTAATTTTCTATATTTTTTATTTTTTATTTTTTATTTTTTATTATTTATTATTTTATTAAGGAGGTTTTATGAAATTTATTTTTCCGCAAAATTATAACTTTAAAAATAAATTATTTGGTTTTATTGAATATAGTACTATTTTTTTGAATTTAATATGGGATTTATTTGTATTTATTTTTATTAATTTATTTAATAATTTAAATCTAAAAATATTTTTATTTTTTATTTTTTGTTTTCCTTTATTATTATTTAGTATTTCTGGTTTTAATGGAGAAAGTATTGTTTATGTTATAAAATATATTTTTAATTTTTTAATAAAGCAGAAATTGTATTTATTTAAAAAATCTCCTTGAAATTTTTGTCTAAAAAAGTTATAATCTATTATACAAATTAAAAATTTGCAAATCATTTATTTTAATGGGGGATATAAAATGAAACTAGAGCAAAACGATAAACAATTATTATTTTCAGAAACACAAATACCAGATATCTTTTTTACTGATTATTTACCAGCATTACCTGGAGATTATTTAAAGATATATCTATACTTAGTATTTCTTTCTAAATATAAAAAGGATATAAAAATAAATGATTTATCAAAAAAACTATCTTTGCCTGTAAAAGCTATAAGTGATGGCTTAAAATTTTTGGAAGAATCAAAATTAATTTTAAAAAAGACAACTGGATTTATAGTTATAGACTTACAAGAGGTCACCTTAAATAATCTATATAAACCAAATCTTACTCAATCAAAAGAAACTGTTGAAAATGTGGCTAAAAACCAAGCAAGAGCAAAAGCAATTGAACATATTAATAATATGTATTTTCAAGGAATTATGGGACCATCTTGGTATAATGATATTGATTTATGGTTTAGAAAATACAACTTTGATGAGCAAGTTATGATTACATTATTTGATTACTGTTATAATCGTTCAGCATTACACAAAAATTATGTACAAGCTGTTGCAGAGGCTTGGGGTGCAAATAAAATTCATACTTGGAACGATTTAGACGCTTATGATCAAAAACAAGAAAAAATGAAAAATATCAAAAAAATAATTGCAAAAAAACTTGGTAAACATAGTGGACTAACCCAATATGAAGAGGCTTATATAGAAAATTGGGTTTTAGATTTTGGCTATGATATGAATATTATTGAAATTGCATTAAAAAGAACTACTTATAAACAAAATCCTACTTTTGAATATATAAATAGTATAATTACTGATTGGCATGATAGAAATTTAAAAACCCCTGATCAAGTTGAAGCATTTTTGGAACAACGTAAAAAACAAAATAAAGATTTAAAAGAAATGAAATCTAAGGTTTCAAAAGCTAATTATGAACAAAGGAATTACGACAATTTGGACTTTTTATATGCAAATAGTATAAGTGATAATATTGATAATAAAAATTAAGGGAGATAATTAATGTCAAATACTACTTTGAATTCTTTATTAAAAGAATATGAACAAAAAAAATTAAATGCTGAATTAGATTTAGAAAAAAGAAAACAAAATTTATATAAATTAATTCCACGCTTAGAACAAATAGACACTGAACTTAGTACATTAGGAATTAATACTGCAAAAAATATTTTAAATAATATTTCTAAACCTGATAGTGTTGATAATTTAAAATTAAAAATTATAAATTTAAAAAAAGAAAAAGAATCTATTTTATTACAAAATGGATATAGTCTTGATTATTTAAAACCTTTTTATGAATGCAAACTTTGTAATGATACAGGTTTTATTTTAGATAAAAATTATAAAACAACTATGTGTAATTGTTTAAAACAAAAATTATTAAATATTTCTTTTAATAAATCTAATATTTCTAATATTGATAAAGAAAATTTTAATAATTTTAATGATTTGCTTTTTTCTGATGAGGTTGATTTATCAAAATATAGATTTAATATATCTCCAAGACGAAATATTTTAAATATAAAAAATAAATCTATAGAATTTGTTAATAATTTTGATAATCCAGATTATAAAAATTTATTATTTGTTGGGTCTACTGGTTTACGGTAAGAGTTTTATGTCAAATTGTATTGCTGCTGAATTATTAAAAAAAGGTAAAACTGTTATTTATCAAACAGCTCCTGTATTGCTTGAAAGCGTAATAGATTTTAAAATGAATAGACAAAAAAATATTAATAATGATTTTTATCAGTCAATTCTTGATTGTGATTTATTGATTATTGATGATTTAGGAACTGAAAGTATTAATAGCATGAAATTAAGTGAATTATTTACTATTTTAAATACAAGAATTTTAAATTTAAATAATAAAATTACTAAAACTATTATTTCTACAAATCTTAATATTAATGATATTTTTAGAAATTATGAAGAACGTATTGGTTCTAGAATTGCTGGTAATTATGATATTTATTATTTCTTTGGAGAAGATTTAAGATTTAAAAAATAGGGATTTGGGGACGGGTCTTCAATCCCTATTTTTTTAGAAATTAAATATAAAAATCTTTGAATCAATATTTTGTAAGAACAAATCTGAAAATTTTCAATTTTTAGTCTTAACTCTACTTTTTATCATATTCAATAAAATTGAAATTTTCAGTAAATTTGTTCGTGCGCGAAAATTTATGAAATAAATTTTCTGTGCAATGTAATTTTATATATTAGGAAAGTTGCATAACTTTCCTAATATATAAAAAATAGGGATTGAAGACCCGTCCCCAAATCCCTATTTTTTATTCTACATCATTTATTTCTGGAGTTAAAGTTTCAATACTTACAACTTTTCCACCATCATTAGTTCTCATTAAAGTAACACCTTGAGTAGATCTACCAAGAACACTAATATCTTTAACATTAAGTCTAATAATTGTACCCGTATCTGTAATTAGCATTACATCGTCTTCTTCGGTAGCAATTCTTGCTCCTACTAGTTTTCCAGTTTTTGGTGTAATTTTATATGTAATAACACCTTTTCCACCTCTTATTTGAACTCTGTATTCGTCTAATTCCGTTCTCTTACCAAATCCATTTTCAGTTATAGCAAGAAGTGTTGCTCCTTTTCCTCCAGCTATTACAGATTCCATACCAATTACTTCGTCACCTTCGTCTAGTCTTATACCGATTACACCTTGAGAAACTCTACCAATTGGACGTACTTCTTTTTCATCAAATGTTATACACATACCTTCACGAGTTACAAGTACAACATTGTCTTCGCCGTCTGTAAGTCTTACGGTAATAAGCTCATCGTCTTCTTTAAGTGTTATTCCTTGTAATCCTGTTCTTCTTGCAGAATTATATTCTGTAAGCGCTGTTTTCTTGATTAATCCATTCTTTGTTGCCATTAATAAGTATTTACCTTCAGCAAAGTTTTGAATTGGTATAACAGCTGATATTTTTTCTCCTGCATCTAGGTTTAATAAATTAACAATTGCTGTTCCCCTTGCAGTTCTTCCTGCTTCTGGAATTTCAAATCCTCTTAATTTATATAATTTACCTTTATTTGAGAAGAATAGGATTGTATCATGAGTTGAAGCAGTAAATATTTGTTTTACAAAGTCTTCTTCTCTTGTTGCAATACCTGTTATTCCTTTTCCACCTCTTCTTTGGCTTCTATAAATGTCTATTGGCATTCTTTTTATATATCCAAAGTGTGTTAAAGCTACTACTGTTTGCTCTTCTTTTATTAAATCTTCTGCATTAAATTCTCCTGCGGCTGGAACTATTTTTGTTAATCTGTCATCTCCATATTTGTCTTTTATTTCTAATAGTTCTTCTTTTATTATGTCATAAACTAATGTTGCACTTGATAAAATATCTTTTAAATGTGCAATTAATTTCATTAATTCATTATATTCTTCTTCAATTTTTTCTCTTTGCAATCCTGATAATGTTTTTAATCTCATATCTAGAATAGCTTGAGCTTGTACATCAGATAAACCAAATCTTTCCATTAATCTTTCCTTTGGATTATCATATGAAGAACGTATAATGTTTATTACTTCATCTATATTGTCTAATGCAATTTTTAATCCCTCTAAAATGTGAGCTCTTGCTAGGGCTTTGTCTAATTCAAATTTTGTACGTCTTAAAATTACTTCTTTTCTATGTCCTATAAAGCTATCTAAACATTCTCTTAATGTTAGTATTTTTGGAACTCCATCTACTAGAGCTAGCATTATTGCACCAAATGTTTCTTGCATTTGTGTATGTTTGTATAATTGATTTAAAATTACTTGTGGACGTGCATCTCTTTTTAGTTCAACAACAACTCTTGTTTTTTCTTTTCTGTCTGATTCGTCTCTTACTTCTGAGATCCCCTCTATCTTTTTCTCTTTTGATAAATCAGCAATTGTTTTTACAAGTTTTGCTTTATTTACTTGATATGGTAAAGATGTAATTATTATTCTTTGTCTATTTCCGCTCATCTCTTCGATTTCGGCTTCGGCTCTCATTGTAATTTTTCCTCTACCTGTTGTATATGCCTCTTTAATTCCTTCTTTACCTAATATTGTTGCACCTGTTGGGAAGTCTGGACCTTTTATAATTTCCATTAATTCTTCTATTGTTGTTTCTGGGTTATCAATCACTTTTATAATTCCGTCTATTACTTCTGATAAATTATGTGGTGGTATATTTGTTGCCATACCTACGGCTATACCAGATGATCCATTTACTAATAAAGCTGGTATTCTTGCTGGTAAAACAGTTGGTTCTTGTAATCTATCGTCATAGTTTGGCATAAAGTCAACTGTATTTTTTTCAATATCTGTTAGCATAAGCTCAGAAATTTTTGACATTCTGGCTTCTGTGTACCTCATAGCTGCAGGGCTATCACCATCTACTGAACCAAAGTTACCATGTCCATCTATTAGTGGATATCTCATTGTGAAATCTTGCGCAAGTCTAACCATTGCGTCATATACTGAACTATCTCCATGTGGATGGTAACGTCCTAAAACTGATCCTACAGTATTTGCACATTTACGGTAGGCTTTATCTGATGTAATTCCATCTTCGTGCATTGCATATAATATTCTTCTATGTACTGGTTTTAAACCATCTCTTGCGTCTGGAAGTGCACGTGATACTATAACACTCATAGCATAATCTATGTATGCTGTTCTCATTTCTTTGTCGATGTCTCTTTCGATTATTTTTCCGTCTCTTCTTTGTGGTGTTTCTTCCATATGTTTTCCCTCTTTTCGTTTTTCGTTGTTTAGAAAATCTTCTTTTTCTACATTTGTATTATACTAAACAAACCTTTATTTTGCAAGTGATTTTATTAAAAAATTTGCTTTTTTCCTAGGGATTTCTATCGTTTTTTATTATAACTTTTATCAAATTTTATTACATATTTTTTTATGTATTTTTTTAAATCTTTATTGTAATTTTTCTGCTAATTCTATCTGATCTTGAGTTAAATTAAAATCTTGTCCATTATTTTTTATTAAATTGTGTAAATTTTCTACAGTTCGTGCTTCATTTAACATTTTCTCTATTGGTGCCAAATTATTAATTTCTTTTTCTATTTTTTTATATTCTTTTTCCATGCCATTAAAATCTTTATTTTCAAAATAACTTTTCCAATTATTTATATATTTTTCTGTATAGCTTAATGATTTTATTTGATTATTAAATGTATTTTCTATGTTTTTTTCTACATTATTTAAAATTGAATTTTTTCCTTGTCTTATGTTTTTTGCAACAGTTGAATTTATTAAGCCATGAGAATATACATTATTTATTACACTATCTAATAAGCTTGATACATTATCTATAATTCCTCCACTTTTTATTGCTTCTTGCATTTGAGAAATATTTTCAAAATTTCCACTTACTATTCCTATTGCACTTTTCCCTAAATTAATTGCATCATCAATACTCTTTTTTATTCCATCTTTTAGGCCATATTTTATTAAATTATCTTTTAAATCTATAATTTGGTCTTCGATATAATCTGGCAATACAGCCCTTATCCCTATATCAATTCCAGTATTAATTGTTTTTCCTAATGTTGTCTCTAAAAAATTCTTTTGTTGACTTTCTAATTCAACTTTATTATTAATTTCTAAATTATTATTTAAATTATTATCCATAGAATCTCCTTTTTTATTTAATTTTTCTTACTTCTTTTTCTTCTAAACCTGTTATTTTTACAATCTTATCTATATCCATTTTCATTGCCAACATTCTTTTAGCTAACATTTTTATACCTTCACTTTTACCTTCTTTCTTACCCTCTTTTTTTCCCTCTTTTTTTCCTTCCTTTTTTCCTTCTCTAACACCATCAATGTAACTATTTCTTTTTTCTTCCTCTATCATATCGAATACTGCTAACATATCTTTTTCTCCTTTCAATTTTAATTTATATTTACTTAAATCATTTCTATCTAAAATGTTGTCTAATGTATAGTCAAGAATATTAAATAATAAAGATTTTTGTGCATTATCATATATGTCATTTTTTTTACAAACAATATTTACTATTTTTTCAATATTAATTTTTAATTCTTTATTATTCTTTGATTTTTCTATAAGCATTATTTTTGTTAATATACTTTTTTCATTTAATAATTTTCTTATTGAATAATAATTTATATCTACTAAATTATATTTAACTTTTTTTAATCCTCTATATTTTGAAAGTTCAGTATTTTCTACTTCTAAGTTAATACTTGCATCCCATTTTTTTCTGCCTGTATATAATACTATTGGAATTACAGCTGGATATACAATTTTATCATTTATATTTTTTATTATACTGCTTCTTATAATGGCAATTTCATATTTTAAAATTCTAAGTGGCATTGAATAATCTATTTTTGTTTGATGTTCAACTAAAATATATATTTCTTTATTTTTTATTTTATATACAATATCTGCTTCTTGATTTTTAAATTCTTCACTTATAAAACTACTATTATATTTTTCTATATCATTTTCATTTATTTTATTTTCTAATTTAAAAATATTATTTATAAATATTATGAATTCTTTTTTATTATCTAATATTTTTCTAAATGTTTTGTCATGCCTATTATTAATATTCTTTTTTTTCGCTTCATATAAATATTCTGAATTTTCATCCATAATATAATTATTTATTTCTGATGTTAATATATCTTCATATCTAAAGAAGTCGTTATATGTAAATATTTCCATTTTCTACCTCCTTAATTATAATTTTTTTATTACCATTTGTCAATATTTATTTATTAGTTTTAATTATTCTTAAAATTTTTTTATTAAAAATATTTTTTATTATTTTTTCGTCTAATGAATATTTATTATAATTATTTATTATTAATTTATAATTATTTATTTTATTTTTTTCTATTATTTTTTTTGCATTTTTTATTCCTAAAATATCTGGTTTTATTATTAATATTTTTTCATTTATTTGATTTAATATTTTATTATTTTTTTCTAAATTAATTTCTATAAAAATATAATTATAATTTTTTTCTAATTTTTTTATTATATTTAAATTAATTAATTTATTATAGGAAATTAAATCAATATTTTTATTTATTTTTTTAATTAAATTTTTAAATATTTTTAAATTATTTTTTTTACAAATATATTTTTTATAAATTTTTTTATATTTATTTTTTAATTTTTTATTATTAATAAATTTTTTTAAATGTTTGTTACTTTTTTTAAATAAATTTTTTATATCTGAATCTTGCTTGTTTGTTTCCATAATTAGTATTTTAGCATTTTTATCTTTTATAGTTTTTAAAATTTCTACAATAGCACTACTCTTTCCAACCTGCCTTTCCCCTAAGAATAAAATTACATTATTTTTAAATTCCTTATCCTTTTTATTTCTTTCGTTTAACATATTTTTATAATTAATGTCTTGAATATTATAATTTTTCAATTTATTTAAATTTATTTCTCCTGTATAAAAAATTCTAATTATATTTTTGTTTTTTATATCTTTCATTATTTCAATATTATCATTTATTTTTTCTTTTTTTATTTTATAGAACTTATTTTTATTTTCTTTTTTTATTAAAATAATTATTTTTATTTTTTCATTTTTTTCAATTATTTTTTCAATTAAATTATTTAATTTAATTTCACCCGGTAATTTATTATTTAATATAATATAATCAATATTAATTTCATTTTCTAAAATTTCTAATATTCCTTCTTTATAAAAAATATTTTTACAAATTAAATTTATATTTTTTTCATTTTTTAATTCTTCATTTAATTTTGCATTATTTAAAGCTGTAATTATTTTCATTATTTATTTTTTCACCTTCTATTATTTCCTTTTCTTTTTCCGATGATTGTATTTTTGTTAATATATGATCTTCACCTACAAACATTAAACATTCTCCTCTTTTTAATGATTTAATTTCTATTTTCTCTTTTTCCGATAAATTTGTATATTCACACAATATTTTTATATTTTCTTCTTCTAAGGCAAAAAACGTTTTTATGCTAGAATTATTTAAAATGCTTCTACCGTATGTTCCATTATCCAAACTAAATATATCAGAAATATCTTGTGTAATAGCAACTCCACTTCCCCCATATTTTCTTATTGTCTTAAAAATTTTATAAATAAAACTTGCTACATATTTATTTGATGTTACTCCTATTAGCCTCCATATTTCATCTAAGTAAATTGCCTTTTTTTCTTTTCTATCTTTTTTTACAGCATCCCAAAAAATATCAATTAAAATATACATTCCATATTTTAAATTTTCTTCTCCTAAATCATATATGTCTGCAACTATTAATTCATTATCTAATTTTATATTTGTATAATTATTAAAAAATTTCATTGATCCTTCCACAAATGGAATTAATTTTATTTTAAATTTTTTTGTTCTTTCATCTTTTCCTAAAATATTAAATAAATCTTGTAATATTGGCATTTGTTTTTCATTTTTAAATTCTCCATTTTCATTGTACAAACTTTTATCATCAAAATTTATATTTTTTAATTTATATACTTTTATTAATTTTTCTTCTAATAATGCTTTTTCTTCTTCATCCATTTCTCCAAATATTAAATTAAAAAATCCAATTAACTTACTTATTTTTATTGCAAGATAACCACTTTCTCCATCTTCAATACTTTCTTTTCTAATTTCTAAAATATTTATATATGTATTAGATGTGGGACCTAATTTTATTTCTACACCTTTTAATTTTTCACAAATTTTATTATATTCTCTATCTGGGTCAATTATATATTGCTTTATTCCTAATAATTTATATCTCAAAATTAATAATTTTGTATAAAATGATTTTCCTGCTCCACTTGTTCCAAAAATGCAAATGTTAGCATTTTTATATTTACTTGTATCATATCGATCTATAAAAACTAATGAATTATTATAAATATTAGTACCTATAAATATTCCATTTTTATCAAAAATTGTTGATGATATAAATGGGTATGTTGCTAAAAGTCCTGATGTTAAAATATTTCTTTTTGCTGACTCTTTAATTATTTCTTTATTTTCCATTATAGGTAGTCCTGCAAAAAAACATTCCTCTTGTCTAAAATTTGCTCTTCTTGTTTGCATCCCTTTGCTTTGTGTTATACCTTCTATTTTATTTAAATTATATTCTAATTCTTTTATATTGTCTGAATAAAGATTTATGTAAATATATAAAAAATATAATTCTTCATTATTTACTTGTATTTCTTTTCTTATATATTTTGCATCGCTATATGTATATGCAGCAATGTCGATATCCTGTCTATTTTCATTTGCCTCTTTTAGCTCTACCCCTACATTTCCAATATGATATGTTAAATCTTTTATTGTTTTATAACTATCTTGTTTTTCATAAAAAATTGAAATATTCATGTTTATATTTGTCTCTATTAAATTTTTTAATACTAAGTCTGTTTGTTCTCTATAATAATTTACAACAATTAATGATGAATAATATAAATTATCAATTTCTAGGTATTTTGGATTTTGATTATTTATATATGCTGGAGATATCAAATCTTTATTTGAAAAAATTCCGGATAAAAAATTATTAATTTTTGTTTTTTTTTTATATTTTTTTATTTTTATTACATCCTTTCCACTTTTAATTTTATTTTAAAATTACTTATCCACATATTATTAACTATTTTTTTCTTTTTTTTTCTAATTTTTTTGATTTTTTTCTAATTTATTCTTATTTTCTTATTTTATTTATTTTTTATTTTAATAATTAAATTATATTTTTTAATAATTTTATTGCTTTATTTTTGATTTTAATAGCTTTAATTTTTAATAATTAATTTTTATTATTTTTTATTTTTTATTTTTTAATTTTTTAAAAATTTTCTGGTATTTAATAATGAATAAAAAATCTTTAATATTATTTTTTTATTATTTAACTCTATAACATCATTTCCACATCTTGATAAACATTCTTTGATTTTAAAATACTTTTCTTTTAAGTCATTTTCTATTATTTCTATTGAATCAAAATTTTCTAAATTTTCGTTTGATATAATTAGATAAAAATCTTTTGAAGCTGAACTTCTTGAATAATTTAAATTTTGAATAAATTTTATATAATTTTCTGATATTTCTTTTAAATATTTATTTTCTTTTTTATCAATATTTTTTTCTATATTTGAAATATGTTGACTTAAATCTTCTTTATTACTTTGAATTAATATTTGAATATTAAAATTACATGTCTTTAATAAAATCTTATATGAATTTAATATTGTCTTTTTTTCTAAATCTGATTTTAAATTATAATTTATTGGAATTATTTTTAAAATTTTAATATACTTATTCTTATTAATTTTTATAATTCCATTTTCTAATATTTCTTCTAGTGGTAACCACTGCTGAACTGATATATTCTTTATTCTTCTCACCTCCATTTGTTTTTCTATTTTACTCTGTTTTTTGTTATTTGTCAACAAAAACTTTTCGACAAATTTTGACATTACTTTTGATTATAATTTTTTTTATATATTTTTTATTTTATTATTTATTAACAATTTTTATTTTATTTTAAATTTATTATATTTTTTTATTTTAATTTTCCACATTTTTTAAAATTTTAATTTTTATTATCCACATATTATTAGCTCTTTTTTTCTTTTTTTTTGATTTTTTTCTAATTTATCCTTATTTTCCAATTTATTTAATTTTTATTTATATTAATTAAATTATATTATGAAAAAATTAAATTGTTTTATTTTTGAATTTTAATGTTTTTTTATTTATTTTTTTATTATTTATTATTTTATTTTTTATTATTTTATTTTTTATTATTTTATTTTTTATTATTTTATTTTTTATTATTTTATTTTTAAATTATAATTTTTTTTACAAATTATTTTTTATTTTATTTATTATAAATTTACTAAAAATTTCAATTTTTTAGAGTATGATATAAAGTAGAGTTAATACTGAAAATTGGAAATTTTCAGATTTGTTATTAAAAAAATTTTAAAAAAACTTTTTAATTTTGTATATTTTTTTGCATTTTGAACATAATACTATTATAAAGTTAATAATAGTTGAGCAAAGAGTATTAATAGAATAATTTATTTTATTAATATTTGAGCAAAGATATATAATAGTATTTTTATATATTATTATATGTCGGCGATAAGAATATATTATATGTATGCAGGCTATATTTATTTTTTCTATTCATTAATATGTGGTCAAATTATATGTAATATACTCGAGCTAAGGTTATTTTTATATCTAAAACTTTAGTAGTGGTTATTATTAGTCCCTCGTTTGGATGAATATAGTTACTTATGGTGTATCTATAGTCGAGCGAATAATTAATATGTGTGGTATTAAGCTTATTTATATAGCAATATATATTAGGTTGAAGTATTATATATATTAGTTTTAGTAGAGATTATTATTAGCTTTATAATTAATGGCAGGTTTATTTATTACCTGTCATTAAATTTTTTTATAGAATAAATAATATAATATTAAATTTTTTATTTTAAATTTTTATTTTTATTTTATTTTCCACTTTTCTTATTTATATATTAATATACTTTCCACATATTATTAACTAATTTTTTCTAATTTTTTCTATTTTTTTTGATTTTTTTCTAATTTATTCTTATTTTCCTATTATTTTAATTTTTATTTTTTTTAATTAAATTATATTAATAAAAAATTTAAATATTTTATTTTTGATTTTTATTTGAATATTTTTTAATTATTAAAATTTACTACAATTCATAATATAAAAAAAATTTTTTTATATTATTATAAATTATTAAAAAAAGTTATCATTTTTTCTAATGATAACTTTCTTATTTTTTATATATCTAGATTTTGAACATATTTTGCATTTTGTTGAATAAATTCTCTTCTTGGTTCAACCTCATCTCCCATTAATAAAGTAAATGTTTCATCTGCTTTAATTGCATCATCCATAGTTACTTTAACAAGAATTCTTGTTTCTGGGTTCATTGTTGTTTCCCATAATTGTTCTGGATTCATTTCTCCTAGACCTTTGTATCTTTGTAATGCTAATTGGTCTCTAGAAATTCCCTTTTTCTCTAATTCTTCATATGCTTTTGGTAAATCTTCGTCAGTATAGCAATATACATCTTCCATACCTTTTTTAGATAATTTGTATAGTGGTGGTTGTGCTAAAAATACATTTCCATTTTCTATTAATGGTCTCATATATCTGAAGAAGAATGTTAATAATAATGTTCTAATGTGTGCACCATCGACATCGGCATCGGCCATTATTATAACTTTTCCATATCTTATTTTTGTAATGTCAAAGTCTGGTCCAATTCCTGCTCCAACGGCTAAAATTACTGGATTTAACTTATCATTTCCATAAATTTTATCTGCTCTTGCTTTTTCTACGTTAAGCATTTTTCCCCAAAGTGGTAGGATTGCTTGGAATTTTCTGTCTCTTCCTTGTTTTGCACTTCCTCCAGCTGAGTCTCCTTCGACTATATATACTTCGCATTCTTCTGGGTTTTTGCTACTACAATCTGCTAGTTTTCCTGGTAATGTTGCTGTTTCTGTTGATGCTTTTTTCCTTACTAATTCCCTAGCTTTTCTTGCTGCTTCCCTAGCTCTTGATGCACTTACACATTTTTCTAATATTGCTTTTGCAACTTTTGGATTTTCTTCTAAGAATGTTGCTAACGCATCATTTACCATACTTTGTACTACACCTGTTACTTCACTGTTTCCTAATTTTGTTTTAGTTTGTCCTTCAAATTGTGGTTCTTTTACTTTAACTGATACAACTGCTGTTATACCTTCTCTTATGTCTTCACCTTGTAGGTTTGATTCTTTTTCTTTTATTATGTTATGGCTTCTTGCGTAATCATTAAATACTTTGGTTAACGCTCTTTTGAAACCTTCTAGGTGTGTTCCACCTTCAACTGTATTTATGTTGTTTACGAATGTATAAATATTTTCATTATATGCTGTTGTATATTGAATTGCTATTTCTACTGGCACTTCCCCAGCTCTTTCTATGTAAATTGGTGTTGGATGTATTTTTTCTTTGTTTTTATTTAAAAATTCTACAAATGAAATTAATCCACCTTCATAACAGAACTCTGATTTTTTAATATTTTCAGAATCTCTAGTATCTTCCAAAGTGATTTTTAATCCTTTTGTTAAAAATGCAATTTCTCTTAATCTTTTTTCTAGAACTTCATATTCATAATTTAGACTTTCGAAAATAGTATCATCTGCTAAAAATCTTACTAATGTTCCCGTTTTCTTAGATTCTCCTACTTTTTCAAGTTTTTGTGTTGTCTTTCCTTTTTCGAATTTCATATTATAAATTCCGCCATCTCTTTCAATTGTGACCTCTGTCCATGCGGATAGAGCATTTACAACTGAAGCACCTACGCCATGAAGTCCTCCAGACACTTTGTATCCACTATCTCCTCCAAATTTTCCACCGGCATGAAGTACTGTATATACAGTTTCCGCAGTAGATATATGTGTTTTTGGATGTATTTCTACTGGGATTCCTCTACCATTATCTTGGACTGCAATTACATTACCTGGTTCTATTGTTACATTTATTTCTGTACAATATCCTGCTAAAGCTTCATCAACACCGTTGTCTACTATTTCGTATACCATATGATGTAATCCCCTAACTGATGTACTTCCTATGTACATACCTGGTCTTTTTCTTACAGCCTCTAGTCCTTCTAATACTTGAATTTGTTCTGCTCCATATTTATGATTGTACTTTTCCATTTGTCTTCCTCCTATTTCTTTATTTTAGAACTTTTCCGTTAGACACATTATATTCCAAATATTCTAAATTTTCAATATCTAATTTTTCAGTTCCCGTAATAATTACTTGTGTTCCTTCAATATTTTCTAAAAAATTTTTTCTTCTTGTTTTATCTAACTCTGACATGAAATCATCTAATAACAATATTGGGTACTCCCCTATTTCGTCATATATAACTTGAAGTTCTGCTAATTTTAAAGAAAGCATTGCTGTTCTATTTTGGCCTTGTGAACCAAATATTTTTATATCTTTCTTATTTATATATATCATAAAATCGTCTCTATGTACACCCTTTGTTGTAAATCCTTTAATAATATCTAATTTTCTTCTTTCTTTTAACAATTTTAAATATTTTTCTTTGCTATCGCATTCTGTTATATAATCTAATTCTATTTGTTCTGCATTATTTGTTATATTTTTATGAATTATATCTAATTTTTTAATTATTTTTTTAATAAATTCTTTTCTATATTCATATATTTTTATTGCATATTCTGATAGTTTTTCGTCCCATATATCTAATAAATTTTCATCTTTATGTTCTTCTTTAATTTGTCTTAAATATATATTTCTTTGTTCCATTGTTTTTATATACAAATTTAAAATATGCATATAATTTGGTCTTAATTGACTTATCATAATATCTAAAAATCTTCTTCTATTTTGTGGCCCACCTTTTAAAATATTAATATCATCTGGTGTAAAAATTACAATATTCAAATTTCCTAATAATTCACTTAATTTTTTTATTTTTATTCCATTTAAATAAATATTTTTTTTATTTCCAATTTCTATTTTTATTTTTCCTTCTCTATCTGATTTTTCATATTCAATTTCAACCATTGCATTTTGTTCATTTAATTTTATCATTTCATTATCTTTTTTTGCTCTAAATGATTTTCCTAAACTACATAAAAAAATGGATTCTATTATATTTGTTTTTCCTTGTGCGTTTTGTCCATAAAAAATATTTATATTTTTTTCTAAATTAATTTCTTCTTTTTCATAATTCCTAAAATTTTTTATTTTTATTTTTTTTATCCACATTTTTTTCTCCAATAAATATTTTTATTAATTTATTTTCTTTTATTTTTCACTTTTAAAATTAGTTTTCCACAATTTATAAACTATTTTTATCTATTTTTTTCTAATTTATTCTTTTTTTTACTAATTTTTTCTATTTTTTATTATTTTCAATTTTAATTTATTTTATTTTTTATAATTAAATTATATTTTTATTTTTTTAAAACGTCTTATTTTTGATTTTCACGCGTTGTTTTTTTATTATTTATCTATTTTTTTTGATTTTTTTCTAATTTATTCTATTTTTTTCTAATTATTTTTAATTTAATTTAATTTATTAATTTTATTTTTTATTTATTATTAATAATTAATTGTAATTTTTTATTTTATTTTTTATTATTTATGATTTTTATTTTATTTTTTAAAATTATTTTTATTTTTAATTTTTTTTTATTTATTTAAATAAATTTATTAATAATTTTTATTTTAATAAATTTATTTTTGAATAATTTTATAAATAATTTCAGTATTTTATATTTAATAAAATATTTTTTTCTTTTTTTTACTATTTAATTCTAATTTATTCTATTTTTTTTGAATTTTTAAATAATTTATTTTATTTTCCTCTTTTTATGTATTTATCAAATTATTTTTCCACATTTTATAAACTATTTTATCTATTTTTTTCTAATTTATTCTATTTTATTCTAATTTTTTTGAATTTATTCTATTTTATAATTTCAAATAAATAATAATAATTTTTATAACTTTTCCACAATCAATTAATAATTTGTGGAAAACTTTTTTTATTTTGGTTCCAACATATTATAAATAAATTTTCTGTGCAATGTAATTTTATATATTAGAAAAGTTGCATAACTTTCTTAATATATAAAAAAAATATTAAAAAGTAAGAAAATATCTTACTTTTCAATTTACTCTATTAATCTTCTTTAAGTCTAATTGGTAAAATCATATAAACGTAATCTTTATTTTCAGTTGATTTTATTAGACAAGGAGAAATACTTGTTCCAAATTCAACATAAACATTTTCGTCATCTATAGCCTTTAAGCTATCAAGAAAATATTTTGGGTTAAATCCTGCTTCAAGATTTTTTCCTTCTGTAGAAACAAATAATTCCTCTTTTGCATCTCCTGTTTGGTTTGTACAAGAAATTATAACTTTTCCTATATCAACATTTATTTTTACAGGATATTTTTTCTCCTTTTCTACAGATGATGCAGAAATTAAGCTAATTCTTTCAAAACTATTTTGTAAATTATTTTTATTTACTTCAATTCTTGTTTCCCAGTTTTCTGGAATAACACTTTTATAATTTAAAAATTCACCATCAAGAATTCTTGTTACGATTTTACAATTATCCATTTCAAATAATGCTTGATTCTTTGAAACTCCTATTTTAACAGGTTCAAAAGAATCTAATAAAATTTTATTGACTTCATTTAGTGTTTTTCCTGGTATTACTGCATTAAAGTCATTTGTTTGTTTATTTAAAAATATACTTCTTAATGCTAATCTAAATCCGTCTACTGCAACGATATTTAGTTTATTTTGTTTTACTTCAAATAGACATCCTGTGAAAATTGGTCTATTTTCTTCAGAGCTTACTGCAAATATTGTTTTTCTAATCATATTTTTTAAAGTATTTTGTTCTACTTCTATTGAATTTTCTACTTCTATTTTTGGAAGTTCAGGAAATTCTTCTGGATTCATTGTTGCTAATTTATATAAAGATCCTTCACATTCAATTTCTAATAAATTTTTATCATTTAATGTCAAATTAATTTCTGTATCTGGTAGTTTTCTTATTATTTCACTAAACATTATTGCATTTACTACTGTACTACCTTGTTCTTTTACATCACATTCCATCACATATTCTATACCGATTTCTAAATCGTAAGTTGTTAATTTTATTTCATTGTCATTTGTTTGAATTAAGATACCTTCTAGTATAGGCATTGTTGTTTTAGAAGCTACTCCTTTAACTACGGAATTGATAGCTTTTAAGATTTTGTCTTTGTAACATACTATTTTCATTTTTCGTCCTCCCTATAATTATATATTATTATAATAAATATTTTTAGTAGTATTAGTATTAGGTCTTGTGGAAACTGTGGAAAACTATGTTGAAAGTTTATATCCCTAGTAAAAAACCTGTGCATAATTTGGTGGATAAAGTCAAAATTTATCCACAGCATATAAAATTATTTGGGGATAAAACATTATCCACAGTTTTATCAACACGTTTTACACAGGTACCTGTGGATATCAAATGTATTGCTTCCGTAAGAAGAATTTGGAATTTGTTTGCACAAACAATTATTTTTACAAACACAGATTTCAAAATACTACCTTTTTTGTTGAAATATACTATTTTTTTTCATCCGTAATTATGTTTTTCACACTTTCCACAATTAGCTTAGTATTATTTTTTTCTTTTATTTCTTTTGCAATTTTATTGTAACCGTGCATTACTGTTGAATGGTCTCTATTACCAAACTCTACACCTATTTGTGGAAAAGACATATTAGCAATTTCTCTGCATAAATACATAGCAATTTGTCTTGGAAAAGCTATATCATTTGATCTTTTACTTCCAGCTAAATCATCTTTATCTATGCTAAAATATTTTGATACTGTTTCTTTTATAAAGTCACATGATATTACTTTTTGACTTTCGTATTTAAATTCATTTATTATATTTTCTGCAAGTTCAATTGTTATTGGACTATGTGTTAATGATGCTCTTGCAACTATTTTATTAAATACACCTTCTAGTTCCCTGATATTTGAATCAATTTTTGTAGCGATATCTGATAAAATAGAATCATCTATTACAATGTTTTCATCTTGAGCTTTTTTTCTTAATATTGCTAAACGTGTTTCATAATCTGGACAAGAAATATCAGCTAATAGTCCCCATTCAAATCTTGATTTTAATCTATCTTCTAGAAATTCAATATCTCTAGGTGGTTTATCACTAGATAATATAATTTGTTTTCCATTTTCCCTTAAAGTATTGAAGGTATGGAAGAATTCTTCTTGTATTCTGTCTTTACCGGCTATAAATTGTATATCATCGATTAGTAAAACATCAATATTTCTGTACTTATTTCTAAAAATTTCTGTTTTGCTGTCTTTGATGGCATTTATAAGTTGATTTGTAAATTTTTCTGAAGTAACATATAAAACATTAGATTTTGGATTATCCTCTAATATTCTGTTACCAATAGCTTGCATTAAGTGAGTTTTTCCTAAACCAACGCCACCATATAAAAATAAAGGATTATATGATTTTCCAGGTTCTTTTCCTACTGCTAATGCTGCTGCGTGTGCAAATCTGTTATTATTACCAACAACGAAAGTTTCAAAAGTATATTTTGGATTTAATGTTTGATGATTATTTTCTAGTTCGGTATCTGATACATTTGAATTCTTATTTGTAATTATAGATGCGTCTGACGATTCGTTACTAGAAATATCAATTACAGAAAAAGTCCATTCTCTATTTGTGATATATCTTAAGGTGTTAAAAATAAGACTATTAAATTTGTTTTCGATAAAATCTTTTTGAAAATCAGATGTAGCTGTAAAAACAATATTATCATCATTTATACTGTCAATACCAAGAGGAGCAATCCAGGTATCATAAGATATTGTTGAAACTTCATCTTTTAGTAATTCTTTTAATTTGCCTAAAAGTTCATCTTTGTCTACAGTCATTTTATTCATCCTTTCTAACAAAACTTATCCACATAGTTATCCACAACTGTTGATAAGTTTGTAATATTTTAGTAAAAAAACACAAAAAAATACGAACAATATTTTTGTTGATGTTTCAATAAAAAAGCTTGTTTTTTTTGTAATTCATATAATAACAAAAAAAATATAAATAAGTCAATAGAATTGTGGAAAAAAATTTTTAATTGTGGAAAATCTGTTAAAAAACTGTGGATAATTCAATTATGTTACAAAAATATTACAAAAATCTGATAAAAAAGCTATAAAAGTTTACATAGTTCTTTTTTACTTTTTTTAAAAAACCCTTGACAAAACATAAATTAGTACTGTATAATCGATATACTTGATATTTTGTATAAATTTCCAGAAATGGAATTTGATAATAACAAAGCTAATTAGGAGGTGCTATAAATGAAAAGAACATTTCAACCAAAAACAAGACAAGAAAAAAAAGAACACGGATTTATGAAAAGAATGAAAACAAGAGCAGGAAGAAACGTTTTAAAAGCAAGAAGAGCTAAAGGTAGAAAAAAATTAAGTGCTTAAATATTATATTGTTACTAGATTATAAAGTGATTTATATACTTAGTGGGGCAAGTTTATTAAAAATTATTCTTGCCTTTTAAATATAATTAAAAAACTTAAAATGATTTTTTTTCATTGAATTCTACCAGTAGAAGGGAAGAAAAATAATGAAAAAAACAAAAATGTTAAAAAAAAATTATGAATTTAGAAAAGTTTTGTCAAAGGGAAAATATTTTTCAGGTAAAAATATTGAGGCTTTCATAAAAGAAAATAACAAAAATTATAATTTTTTAGGACTAGCTATAAGTGTAAAAACTGCAAAAGCAGTTAAAAGAAATCACATAAAAAGGCTAATTAGAGAAAATTATAAGATTTTAGAGCCGGAAATTAAAAGTGGAAAAAGTATAGTTTTTTTGTGGAAAAAAGGTGTAGATGTTAGAAATGCAACTTTTGAAAATGTAAAAAATGATATGAATTTTATTTTTGACAAAGCAGATATAAAGAATAAAGGGATATAAGAATGAAAAAAATTTTATTGAAATTAATAGATTTTTATAAAAAAAATATTTCTTTATGGTTAGAAAGTAAAAATATAAAGTGTAAATTTTATCCTACATGCTCTGAATACACAAGGCAAGCGATTGAGAAATATGGAGCTTTAAAAGGTTTAATTTTAGGCATATATAGAGTTTTAAGATGTAATCCTTTTTCAAAAGGAGGATATGATCCACTGAAATGAGTAGGAGGAATATAAATGTTTCAATTTTTTGCAAACATTTTTGGATATTTATTAAATATTATTAATGATTTTGTTGGAAATTATGGTTTAGCAATTATATTATTTACTGTAATTATAAAAATTTTAATGTTGCCATTGTCTATAAAACAGCAAAAAACAATGAAGAAAAGTGCAAAAATTCAAGAACAAGTGAAAATTTTGCAATTTAAATATAAAAATGATCCAGAAAAATTAAATAGAGAAATGATGGATTTATATAAAAAAGAAAATATGAGTCCATTTAGTGGTTGTTTAAGTACTATAGTTCAGTTTATTTTGTTAATTTCAATTTTCTATATGGTTAGATTTCCATTAACATATATGGAAAAAATTGATAAAAATCAATTAGATACTTATGTACAACAAATGAAAGATGATGGAATGGCAGTAAGCCAAGCATATTCTGAAATTGATATAGTTAGAGAAATTAATTATTTAAAAGATAAATTTCCAGAGGATGAGAATTTAAACAAAATTAATTTAAATATGCAATTTTTCGGTTTAGATTTAGGTAAAATACCACAACAAAACCTAGGGGATTGGACAGTTTATATAATACCAATTTTATATATAATTTCAACATTTATATCAATGAGAATTACTACGGCAATGCAAGATAAGACAAAATCAAAAGATGATGTTATAGATATTACAGAAAAGAAAGAAGAAGAAAAAAATGAAATGGAAGATGCAATGGCACAGTCTAATAAAATGATGTCATGGATGATGCCAATTATGTCTGTTTCAATATCTCTTGTAGCTCCTTTAGGACTTGCTTTATATTGGTTAGTAAATAACATTTTAATGATTGGTGAGAGATTAATTTTAAACAAAATGATAAAAGATTAGTAAAATAAAAAATTACAAACCGAAAGGAATGTTAAAAATGGAAAAAAGTATTATTTCAGAGGGTAAAACTACAAATGAAGCAATAGAAAAAGGTTTGGAACGATTAAAAGTTTCAAAAAATATGGTAGATATAAAAGTACTAGAAAATTCTGAAAAAAGAAGTTTTTTTAGTATCTTATCTCCAAGAGTTGTAAAGGTTCAATTAACAATAAAAGAAGAGAAAAATCACAATGAACATATTAAAAAAGAAAAAAAAGAGGCTGAACTAAGCGATAAAGAAGAGAAAATTGTAATTGATAACATTAGTAAATTTATGACTGAATTTTTAGAAAAAACAGAGGAAAATGCAAAATTTAATGTTAAAATTTCAAAATCTACTGTATATGTGGATATAGAAAGTCAAGAAATTGGATTTTTAATAGGATATAGGGGAGAAACATTATATGCGTTTCAAAATATATTGTCAGCTGTTGCTAATAAAGGAATTGAGCAAAAAGTTAGAGTTATTCTTGATATAGAGGGATATAAGGCAAAAAGAGAAAAAGCACTAGAAGAATTAGCTGAAAAGATAGAAAAAACAGTTATAAAAACTAGAAAATCAGTAACATTAGAACCAATGCAAGCATATGAAAGAAAAATAATTCATACAAAACTACAAAATAGTGAAAAGGTAGAGACAAGAAGCATAGGTGAAGAACCAAGAAGAAGAATTGTAGTTGAATTAAAAAGAAAATAAATATTTTAATAAATAAAATCAGAGGTCAAAGGTCAGATTTTACTTTTTATAATAAAAAAGTATTATTTTATCTTTGATTTTTTTTGGATTTTATTAAAAAAAGCTTTTAAAAAGTAACATAATGTGGTAGAATGGTGTAGAAAATTGTAAAAAATAAGGAGAAATAGAAATGAGTGTAATAGCGTCAATATCTACGGCTCCGCGGAGTTGGTGGAATTGGTATTGTTAGAATGAGTGGAAAAGAGTGTTTTAATGTTTTAGAAAAAATATTTAAGCCAAAAAAACAAGAAAAAATAGAAGATATAAAAGGATATACTTTAAAATATGGAAATATTGTTGAAAATGAAGAGATAGTAGACGAAGTTTTAGTTTCATATTTTAAAGCACCTAGAAGCTATACAACAGAAAATATGTGTGAAATAAATACACATGGTGGAAATATTGTAGTTAAAAAAATATTAGAATTATGTTTAAAAAATGGGGCAAATCTTGCGGAACCAGGGGAATTTACAAAAAGAGCTTTTTTAAATGGAAGGATAGATTTATTACAAGCAGAATCTGTTATTGATGTAATAAATAGCAAGTCAGAAAGAGAGCTAAAGACTGGAATTAAACAACTTGAAGGGATTTTATCAAAAAAAATAAAAGAGATTAAGCAAGAAATTATGGATGTAATGGTAAATGTCGATGTAAGTATTGATTATCCAGAGTATGATGTTGAAGAAGTTACGGATAATCAAGTTTTAAATATGCTTAATAGTGTTCAAGAGAAACTTGAAAAATTAGAAAAAAGCTTTGATAATGGAAAAATAATAAAAGAAGGTATAAAAACAGCAATAATTGGTAAGCCAAATGCAGGAAAATCGTCATTATTAAATGCAATATTAAAGGAAGATAGAGCTATTGTTACTGAATATGAGGGAACTACAAGGGATACTATTGAGGAATTTGTTAATATAGAAGGTGTACCTTTAAAATTGGTAGATACTGCTGGAATAAGGGATGCAAAAGATGAGGTTGAAAAAATTGGAATTGCAAAGTCCAAAGAAATAGCTAAAGAAGCAGATTTGATTATAGCAATTTTTGATAGTTCAAAGGAATTAACAGCAGAAGATAAAGAAATATTGGATATTATAAAAAATAAAAAATCAATTATTTTATTAAATAAATCAGATTTAAATTGTATTTTAAAAGAAAATGATGAAAGATTTACAAATATTTCAGATAATGTTTTAAAAATTTCTGCTTTAGAGGGGAATGGATTAGAAGAATTATACGAATTAATTGCAAAAATGTTTAGTTTAAATGAAATTAATTTGGATAATGATGTAATAATTACAAATATACGACATAAAAACTTAATTTCTAAAGCAATAGAAAATGTGAAAGAAGCAAGAAAAACAATAGAAGAAAATATGCCTGTAGATATTGTTGCTATATTTATAAAAAATATTTTGGAAGATTTAGGAAATATTACAGGTGAATTTGTAACAGATGATATTATAAATGAAATTTTTTCTAAATTCTGTTTAGGTAAATAGTATGAAAAATTGACACGAAAATCCAAAATGAAACGATTTTTATATATTAAATATGTAATTTTATACATAAAGGACTAAAAATGATTAAAAACGAAAATAATCGTAAATAAATTTTGAAAAATGATTTAATATTTAAAATTATACTGCACAGAAAATTTATTTAATAAATTTTCTGTACTAACAAATTCTAATTGTTTCACAAAATTTTTGTGGCGAACAAACGAACAAAGTAAACATAATTATTTAAGGTGAAAAATAACAAATTGATTTTAAAGTAAATATATACTAAAATAAACAAAATATATGAAACATAGGCGTTTTAAAACTTAAAATCACAACGCACTTTTACTGTAATGTAAATGTTATTTTTAAAAGTAAAAAAACACTGATTTCTGTTTCATAAGGAAAGGGTATTAAAATGAGTTATTACGCAGGAGACTACGATGTAGCAGTTATTGGAGCAGGTCATGCAGGTTGCGAAGCAGGACTTGCTGCAGCAAGATTAGGAATGAAAACTTTAGTGTTTTCTATAAGTTTAGAGGCGGTTGCAAATATGCCTTGTAATCCACATATAGGAGGAAGCTCAAAGGGACATTTAGTAAGAGAAATAGATGCACTTGGGGGTGAAATGGGGAAAAACATAGACAAAACTATGATTCAAATTAAAATGTTAAATACATCTAAAGGACCAGCTGTTCATTCTTTAAGAGCACAGGCAGATAGAAAAAAATATCATGCAGAAATGAAACATACTTTAGAGAAACAAGAGAATCTGTTTTTAAAACAGGGAGAAATTGTGGATATTAAAGTTGAAAATGGCAAGGTTGTAGGGATAGAAACAGCGGTTGGGGCTATATATGGTGTAAAAGCTGTTATAGTTGCTACAGGTACTTACCTTAGAGGTAAAATATTTATGGGCGAATTTTCACAAGAAAGCGGACCTGACGGTGTAGCTGCAGCAAATAAGCTATCTGAATCATTAAAACATATAGGTGTTGATTTAGTAAGGTTTAAGACAGGTACACCTGCCAGAATTAATAAAAGAAGTATTGATTTTAGTAAAATGGAAGTTCAAAAAGGTGATGAAAATATAGTTCCATTTTCTTTTGAAGACGAAATAAAGGATTTAAAACAAGTGGATTGCTATTTAACATATACTAATGAAAAAACACATCAAATAATCAGAGATAATTTACATAGATCACCATTATATGCTGGAGAAATAAAGGGAACAGGTCCAAGATACTGTCCATCTATAGAAGATAAAGTTGTTAGATTTAGTGATAAACCTAGACATCAGGCTTTTGTTGAACCTGTTGGAATGGATACAGATGAGATGTATATACAAGGTTTAAGTTCGTCTTTACCAGAAGATGTTCAAATAGCTTTATATCACACAATAGCTGGGCTAGAAAATGCGGAATTTACAAGGTCTGCATATGCTATTGAATATGACTGTATAGACCCATCAAATTTAAAACTTTCACTAGAATATAAAGGAATTGAAGGCCTATTCATGGCTGGACAAACTAATGGTACATCTGGATATGAAGAAGCTGCATGTCAAGGTCTAATTGCAGGAATAAATGCTGCACAAAAAATAAAAGGTAAAGAACCTGTAATATTAGACAGAACACAGGGTTATATAGGTGTTTTAATTGATGATATCGTTACTAAAGGAACTAATGAACCATATAGAATGATGACTTCTAGAGCTGAATATAGGCTACTTTTAAGACAAGATAATGCTGATTTAAGATTAACAGAGATAGGACATGAAGTTGGTTTAATTTCTGAAGAAAGATATCAAAAGTTTTTAACAAAAAAAGCAAATATTGAGAAAGAAATTGCAAGATTAAAGAGTACAATTGTAAAACCAACTCAAGAAGTGAATGAATTGTTGATAAATTGTGGAACATCACCACTTACAACTGGCACAAAAATGAATGAACTTTTAAAAAGAACGGAACTTGATTATAATAAATTAGCTTCAATTGATCCAGATAGACCAGAATTGAGTTTACAGGAAAAAGAGGAAGTTGAAATTCAGGTTAAATATGAGGGTTACATTAAAATGCAAGAAGAACAAGTTGAAAAGTTTAAAAAGATGGAGACTAAATTATTACCTGAAGATATTGATTATAGCTCTATTAATGGTTTGTGCTTGGAAGCTAGACAAAAACTTGATAAGTTTAGACCTCGTTCTATTGGACAGGCTTCTAGAATTTCAGGGGTTTCACCTGCTGATATTTCTGTGCTTTTGATTTATTTGCAAGTTAATAAGAATGCTAATAATTAATTTTAAATTTTTATAATATATTATAAAAATAAAAGGAGAATATATGAATATTGAGGACTTTAAAAGATTAATGAATTTTTACGGTAATGAAATTGGATTAGAGTTTACTGAGGAACAATTAGATAAATTTTTTAAATATATGAATTTATTATTAGAATGGAATGAAAAGATTAATTTAACAGCAATTACAGAACCGGAAGAGGTAATTTTAAAACATTTTATAGATTCATTAACAATAAGTAAATATATAGATAATAATAAGACGCTAGCAGATGTAGGTACTGGAGCTGGTTTTCCTGGAATTGCTTTAAAGATATATAGAAATGATTTGAAAATTACTTTAGTGGATTCTTTGAATAAAAGAATTAACTTCTTGAATGAAGTTATAAAAGAATTGAACTTAAAAGAAATCAAGACTATACATAGTAGAATTGAAGATTTTGGAAAAAGTAAGGAATATAGAGAAAAATTTGATTATACTACAGCAAGAGCAGTTGCAAATTTATCTGTTTTATCAGAATATTTGATTCCTATTGCAAAAATTGATGGACAATGTATTTGCATGAAAGGAAGTAATGTAGAAGAAGAAGTAGATATATCAAAAAATGCAATAAAAATTTTAGGAGGAAAAATTAAAAAAATAGAAGAATTTAAGTTGCCAAAATCAGACATAATAAGAAATGTAATTATAATTAAAAAATTTAAAAATACACCAGCTAAATATCCTAGAAAGGCTGGAATACCAGCAAAAGAGCCGTTAAAATAACGACTCTTTTTTTGAAAATAAAAAAGAAAAAAATATAATAAAAATGTCAAAAAAATATTGACTTTTTATAAATAATTGTATATCATAAATATAGAAACAAAACAAATCAATAAGTAAATGTTTACGATAATGAATGGAGGCAATAAAGTGGGAAAAGTAATATCAGTAGCAAACCAAAAAGGTGGAGTAGGAAAAACAACAACGACAATAAACTTAAGTACAATGCTTGCAAAAAAAGGAAAAAAAGTACTATTAATAGATGCAGATCCACAAGGAAATGCAACTAGTGGAGTTGGAGCAGAAAAAGATGTAGAATTATCAACATACGACATATTAGTTGCAGACACAGAAATAGAAGAAACACTTGAAAAAACTGTGATAAAAAATCTTTTAGTATGTCCATCAAATATAAACTTGGCAGGAGCTGAGGTAGAATTGGTGTCTATGATGTCAAGAGAACAAAGACTTAAAGAAAAACTTGAAAATATAAAAAACGAATTTGACTATATTTTTATTGACTGTCCACCATCATTAGGATTAATTACACTAAATGCTTTTACAGCATCAGACAGTGTTTTAATACCAGTACAATGCGAATACTATGCATTGGAAGGATTAGGACAACTTATAAACACAATAAATTTAGTAAAAAAACATCTAAATAAAACATTAGAAATAGAAGGAGCACTTCTTACAATGTACGATGCAAGAACAAATTTATCAAATCAAGTAGTAAAAGAAGTAAAAAAATATTTTAACGATAAAGTGTATAAGACAGTAATACCAAGAAATGTAAGACTTAGTGAAGCACCAAGTTACGGAATGCCAATAACAGAATATGATCCTAGATCAAAGGGAGCAAAAATGTATGAAAAATTGGCAAAAGAATTTTTAAAGATAAATGAGACAGAAAGAAAAGGAAAACATAGTATGTAAAAGAGAGGAAAGTGATAAAAATGCCTAAGAAAACTGGATTAGGAAAGGGCCTAGATGCGTTATTTGGACCTGCACCTGAGGAAGAACAATTAAAAGAAACAGATGTATTAAAAAATTTAAAGATAACTGAAGTAGAACCAAATAGAAATCAACCAAGAAAAAATTTTAATCAAGAAGCACTAGAAGAACTTGCAGAATCAATAAAAGAATATGGATTAATACAACCAATAATAGTAACAGAAAAAGATGGATATTATTGCATAATAGCTGGTGAAAGAAGATGGAGAGCTTGTAAATTGGCAGGTTTAGAAGAAATACCAGCAATTGTTAGAGAAGATGACGACAAGAAAAATAACGAAATAGCCTTAATAGAAAATATACAAAGAGAAGATTTAAACCCATATGAAAAAGCATTAGGAATAAAAAACTTAATAGATACATATGGCCTAACACAAGAAGAAGTATCAAAAAAATTAGGAAAAAGCAGAAGTACAATAGCAAATACGGTAAGAATTTTAAATTTAGACCCAAGAGTTATTGAATTTGCCAAACAAGGTAAATTAACAGAAGGGCATTGCAGAGGATTGCTTGCTATTACAGACCCTGAAAAGCAGTATATGACTGCGGTTGATATGATAGAAAGAGGTTCAACTGTTAGAGAAATAGAACAAAGAAATAAAAAAATAAATCAAAAAGAAGTGTCAAAAGAAGAACTAAAAAGAGTAAGCATTTTATATAAAGACATAGAAAATACATTCCAAGGATTTTTTGGAACAAAAGTTAAATTAAATCCTGGAAAGAAAAAAGGAAAGATCGTTATAGAATATGCATCAAATGATGATTTAGAGAGAATATTAAATTTGATGAAATAGAAAGGTTTGATTAAATGCAAGAAATAATTGAATTTTTAAGAACAGATAGTTGCTTAATATTATTAACAACTATGATTATAATATTATTTGTGGGATTTATCATTTTATTGGTAAATAATGTAAAAATGAATAATAAATACAAAAATTTTATGAAAAAATTAGGTAATGGTAAAAATATAGAAGAAGACCTTGAAAACATTATGTATAAAGTAGATAGAGTTGAAAAACAAAATGCAGAAATAATGAATTTTTGTAAAGGCTTAGATGAGGATTTATCTAAATGTATTCAAAAAGTTGGAATAGTAAGATATAGTGCTTTTAAAGATACTGGTAGTGATTTGAGCTTTGCTGTTGCGTTACTAGACGAAAATAATGACGGTGTTGTGTTTAACGGTATTTATTCTAGAGAAATGTCTAATATTTATGCAAAACCAGTAGAAAAGGGAAATTCTAAATATACATTATCAAATGAAGAATTACAAGCTATAGATAGAGCAATTAATTCTAATAATTTATATAAAATTAGATAAAATGGTTAGAAGAAATTATAAATTTGATTTTATTAAATTTTAATTTTTTCTAACCAATCTTATATTTTGAGAAGGATTTATAGAGTATGGAACATAAAATGGAAAAATTAAAAAGAACTATTATAAAATATGATGAACCATTTTTTATATTGTTATTTTTTGTTATTATTTTTGGAATAAATATGTATTTAGAGACTGAGCCAACAGATGAAGTTTGGAATTTTCAAAATATATATAAAATGTATAATGGATATAAAATATATGTAGATGCAAATGTTATAACTACTCCATTATTTCATTATATAGGAGTAATTTTTTTAAAATTATTTGGAGCAAATTTCTTTATATTTAAACTATATGGTGTAGTAATTAATACAATGATAATATTTGGAATTTATAAAATACAGAAGAGTTTAGGTATTTCTAAAATATTATCATTATTTTTTTCTATAGTATTATTTTTTGCACAAATAAATATATACCATAATACAGTTAATTATAATAATTTGTGCTTGTTGTTTACTACATATGGATTATTAATTACTATAAATAGAAATAAAATTTCAAATAATAAGTTTGTATTATTTGAGGCTATAATAATATATTTGGTATTTTTAACAAAACAAAATGTAGGAATGATTTATTTTGGATTTGTTGCAATTTATAATTTATTGTTTGAAAAAGAAGATAAGTGGAAGAATATTTTAAAAATATTAAGTATTGACGTTAATTTAATTTTAATATTTGTAGTCATTTTGTATAAAAATGATAATTTAAATGGATTTATTAGTTATGCTATTTTGGGGATTAAAGAATTTTCAGAAAAGAATTTTGCTGTTGACGGTCATATAATTAAATTAATTTCAATATTTATTATAAATATTACATTTGTGTGTGTAATTAATAAAAATAAATTATTTAAGGAAGAAATAATTAAAAATATTAATATAATATCAATATTAGCTTTTTTACAATTGATGGTTGCATACCCTATATTTAATGTATCACATATTGATTTTGCATTGTTTTATATGTATTTGTTATTAGTGTATATAATATATAATTTATTTTACGAGCTATTATGTGATAAAAAATTAATATACAAAGTTACAAAGACATTAATAATACTGTTGATAAGTATTGCTGTAATACGAATTGGAATTTATTTTAGTAAAGTAATAAATAGTTATGAGTATAGTAATTTGTATTTTGGTTCATTATTAAAGGATGATTTAAAAGAAAAAATTAAAGAAGTAACAGAATATATTAATAATAGTGATGAGAATGTAATTGTATATTCTACAGAGGCGGCATTATATATGATGCCATTAAATAGAAGTAATGGAAATTTAGATGAACCGTTATTAGGCAATTTTGGAAAAGATGGAGAAGATGGTGTTATAAAAGAAATATCTGAAATGGAAAATACACAGATTATCATAAATAAAGATAAAAAAGTATATCAGGAATCTGATAAAGTAATAAATTATATAAAAGAAAACTTGAATTATGTTGGAAATATAAGAGATTTATTAATTTATCAAACAATAAAATGATTTTAAAAATAAAAAGACTAGTAAAAAATGGCAATGAAGTGTATTATGATATTAGAGTAAAATGTTACAATTCAGTAAAATTAAAAAATATTAAAAAATGTATTGACAAATGTTTTTAAAAATGCTAAGATAAATACTGTCATTAGGCAATTTTAAAAATTTTTGTCTACTATATGGAGAGGTGGTCGAGTTGGTTTATGGCACCAGTCTTGAAAATTGGCGTAGGTTAATAGCCTACCGTGGGTTCGAATCCCACCCTCTCCGCCAATGTTAATAAGGATATAAGACCATAAAATTATAATCATTATATTTTATAGTTATATATCTTTATTTTTATATGGAGATGTACCCAAGTGGTGAAGGGGACTGTTTGCTAAACAGTTAGGTCGGTAACACGGCGCGGAGGTTCGAACCCTCTCATCTCCGCCAAAAAAAGTAGCATTAGTTTTTCTAATGCTACTTTTTGCAATAAAATCTAAAGCTGATTATTTTTATAAAAAACAAAAAAATGTTGAAAAAAGTTGAAAAAATTAAAAAAATAATGTATAATTTATTATATACGGAAAGATGGTGAGAAGGTGAACAAACTAAAAAAAATAAATATATTGATTTTAACCATTTTTATAATTGCCAATATGTTTTCTTTTTTTAAAACAACAAGTAATGCAGCAAAGACTACTAGTGGAAAGGGATTATCAATTAATGTAAGCGATTATAAACCATCTGATTTGTCAGAAGATACAGATACAATTAATTTTGCAAATAAGATAATAGGTATTTTCCAAGCTTTAGGAAGTATTGTCTCTGTATTGGCATTAGTTTTAATTGGAATTAAATATATGACAGGTAGTATAGAAGAAAAGGCAGAATATAAAGAAACTATGATATATTATATAGTTGGTGCAATATTGGTTTTTGCTATAAGTAATATTTCAGCAATTATTTATAATTTTGCACAAACTTTAAATAATTAAGAGGGTTGATATTATGAACAAAAAAATAGTAGTTATTTTTATAATATTTATACTATTGATTTTTGCCATAAATGTTACAAATACATATGCTGGTGACCTTGGAGATGTTATATCAGGAGGGAAAGGCTTTGTTGATAGTAGTAAGGGTGATATTGAAATTGATTCTTCAAAATTATCACAAACGTCAAAGAGTGTTTATAACATTTTATTAATGATTTCATTTATAGTTGTTGCAGTTGTTGGGATAATATTAGGAATGAAGTTTATGATGGCAGGAGTAGACGAAAAGGCAAAGGCAAAGGAATCTCTAGTAATATTTTTTATTGGATGTATTGTTGTATACGGAGCTTTTGGAATATGGAAAGTACTAGTAACAGCATTAAGTTCTTTATAAAGTTATTAATATTTCTTATTATAAATAAGAATATGATATAAATAAATATAAAATAAAAAGGAGGAAAAAATATGAAAAAATTAGTTAAATTAATACCTGTAATGATAGCAATTATAATGATATTATCAGTATTAACACCAGTTTTTGCTGTAACAAATCCATCTTCATTAAAAGGAACAGATACAACATCTTTTGATAATATTGGTAAAAGAATAATTGGTATGGTTCAAGCTATAGGATCAATTGTATCAGTTCTTGTATTAGTAATATTAGGTGTTAAATATATGATGGGTAGTGCAGAAGAAAAAGCTGAATATAAAAAGACTATGATACCATATTTAGTAGGTGCAATTTTAATTTTTGCTGCTTCAAACTTAGCTTCAATGATTTATGGATTTGCATCAACACTTACAAATTAATAGATAAAAAAATAAAAACCTTTACATCCGTAAAGGTTTTTTATTTTTTGTGTAAATATTGATATTACAAAATTGTTACAAATATATTAAATTTCCACTTTTTTTGATAAAAACTATACAATTATCCACAGCTTTATGATATAATATATATTGTAAAATTATATTATTAAGATACGGAGGAAAAAATATGCAAACCTATGAAATACCAAGAAATTATAAAGGAGAAGGTAGAATATTATATATATTTTCTACAAAAGGACTAATATTTACGTGTGTTGGAGCTGGAATTGGATTAATTTTTTATGTAATTTTTAAAATTTTGGGGTTTAGTATGATAGGACTTTTTATTACTATAATATTTGCAGCAATAGGATTTGCAATAGGAACACTCAAAGTACCTGAGACAGCTAATCTAGAAATTACAAAAAAAACTGGTGGAGAAAATATAGATGATGTAATAATGCGATGGATTAAATTTAAAAAGAATGGCAACAAAATATATGTTTATAAACCGGAGGAGGAAACAAAAGATGGAAAATAATCAATTAATCAATATGTTAACAATTTTATTAGGAATAATGATAGGCATTTTATGTATATTATGTGTAGTATTTTTAGTTTTAAAAATTAAAAGTAGAGAACACAAAGAAAAAAAGGCAATAAAACAACAAGGAGAAGATGTTAAGTTAAAAGCTAAAACATTAACAACGCAAAATTATACAAAAGAATCAATATTTAAATTTATGGAATTTGATAAAATAGATGACAATATGATTTTACAAAAAGGCGGAAAAAGATTCTTAATGGTTATAGAATGTCAAGGTGTAAATTATGACCTAATGTCTGGTTTAGAAAAAAATAGTGTTGAACAAGGATTTTTACAATTTTTAAATACATTAAGATATCCAATTCAAATTTATGTACAAACAAGAACGGTAAATTTGGGAAGTAGTATAAATACATATAAAGAAAGAGTTGATAATATATCTAAAGAATATGCGACTAAACAAATGGAATATAACCAAAAATTACGTTCAGGTCAATTTACAGAATCAGATTTAAGCAAAGAAAAATACGAATTAATTAGACAAAGAAATCTGTATGAATATGGTGTTGATATAATTCGTAATACAGAAAGAATGAGCTTAAACAAAAACATATTAAGTAAACATTATTATATTATAATTCCATATTATCCTGAAGAAGCATCAAATGGAGAATATCAACAAGATGAAATAACAAGTTTGGCATTTTCAGAACTTTATACAAAATCACAATCAATTATTAGTTCTCTTTCAGTATGTGGAATAAATAGTAAAATTTTAGATTCAACAGAGTTAGCAGAGCTTTTGTATGTGGCATATAATAGAGACGAGTCTGAAATGTTTAACTTAAGAAAAGCTTTTAATGCAGGTTATGAGGATTTATATTCTACTGCTCCAGATGTTTTAGACAAGAGAATGAAAGAACTTGATATAAAAATAGAACAAGATGCAATAAAGAAGGCAAATGAGACTGTATATGATGTTATGGAAGAAAATGAAAAACAAAGAAGGGTAAAACAAAAAGAAGATGAATTAGACAGGTTAATAGATCAAATGGCTAAAGCATTAATAGAAGAAAATAAAAGATCTGTTGGAGCTGATGTTGCAGAAGCTGCTATAGAAAAAATAGACAATGATAGTAAAAAGAGAACAAAGGAAAAAGAAGGAGGAGAAGAAGATGGCAAAAAAACAAAAACAACAAGAAGAAAATCTACAAGAGCAATTTAGAGAATATAGAGAAGAAGATGTTGCAATATTAAAGAAAAAATCAATAAAAGAATTAATAGCACCATCAGGAATAGATGCATCAAATATAGACCATTTAGAAATAATATCTAATACAAAAAGATATGCACGTAGCTTTTTTGTATCATCTCTTCCTAGGATGTGTACATTTCCAGAATTATTTAGAGATTTATATATGTTTGGAGATACAAATACATCAATATTTATAAATCCTATAAAAGAAGATAAATCTCAAAATGATTTAAATAGGGTTATAAATGAACTAGAAACAGAAAGAATCGTTGCGGCAGATAAAGGAAACATAAATAGGGAAAGTACAATTTCACAAAAAAGATTGGAAGCAGAACAATTAAGAGATGAAATAGCTGCAGGTTTTAATAAACTATATGAAGCTTCAATAATCTCAACCCTTTTTGCGTACAGTTTAGATGATTTGGATAGATATACAAAATTATTATCTTCTGAAATGTCAAAAACTTTAGTTGGAATAAAAACTGCATGGGGAATGCAAGAAGATGCGTTTAAATCAAATTTACCATTTATGAATGATAAAATACATAAAACACATACTTTTGATAGAAATTCCATGGGAACTGTATTTCCATTTACAACTTCAGAAGTTGGACATCCTACAGGTGTTCCGTTAGGATTTAATAAACAAACTGGTACACCGATATTATTTGATAATTTCCATTCATCACTTACGAATTATAATATGGTTATATTTGCTAAGTCAGGTGCTGGTAAATCTGTAACAATGAAAACATTAATTTCAAGATCATCTGTTTTAATGGGAATAGAAAGTTTAGCACTTGATGCTGAAGGCGAATATACAATTGTGGCCGAGAGCTTGGGTGGAATTAATGTTGTAATAAGTCCAACATCAAAAACAATTATCAATTTATTTGATGTTGAAACTGAGACTATAAAAGATGAAATAACAGGTAAAGAAAGAGTAACTTTAAATATAGAAAATAAGGTAGAGGATGTTACACAGGCTTTACTTACTATGGCCAGAGGTAGTACTCGTTCTGATGAAGTAAATGAATTGACAAAGCAAATAATTGCAGAGTCTGTTGCAGAAGAATATGCAGCTCTTGGTATTAATAGTAATCCAGAAAGTTTGTATAAACAATCTGCAGGAGTTATGAGGGGTAATATCCTTTCTAGAGAGAAGAAAGATATGCCTACAATTGGTTCATGGTATAGAAGAATTCAAGGAAAGGCTAGAGAAAATACTAACTCAGATTATCAATATCATTACAGTTATTTATTAAAAGTTATGAAACAATACATAAGAGAATATGATGGGCAAATGGCTTATTTCGATGGACAGTCAACTTTTGAGTTGTTAGAGGGTGCTCCATTTATAAACTTGGATATTTCTCAATTAGAGGAAAGATTTGCAAGACCTCTTGCACAACAAATTTTACTTTCTTGGATTTGGGAAAAATTCGTTAAGAAAAATAGTGAAGATAGAAAGAAGGCTACACAAAAGAGAGTTTTAGTTGATGAGGCTTGGATGTTACTACCTTATCCAGAGGCTGTTGACTTTTTGAATAAGATGGCTAGACGTGCAAGAAAAAGAAATGTTTCTTTGGCTATTGTTTCTCAAAGATTTCAAGATTTCTATGAGAAACCTGAGGCTCAAGCAGTTCTTACTTCTTCTGATACAAAACTATTTTTAGCACAAGATAAATCTGAAATACAATACTTGAAAGAGGTGTTTAAACTTTCAGAAGGTGAGGCTAACTTTTTGGTTACTTGCCAAAAGGGTGAGGGATTACTTAAAGTTGGCGCTGATTCGGCTATTTTGAAAATTATGCCGACTAAAAAAGAGTTTGAGTTTGTTGAGACAAACTTGAATCAAATTGCAAAAAGAAATAATGCATAGAGTAAGTCAGGAGGTTTAAACTTTATGAAAATTTTTCAAAATAAAAAATTGTTTAAAAAGTTAATGATTATATTTTTAATAATTTTGATTTTTAGTTTTTGTGTGCCAAAAGGAGTTAGGGCAGAAGATGGTATTGGTGGAAAATTGTTAAATCCAATTATGTCTTTTTTTGTAGGACTTGGAGATGGAATAATGGCTATACTACATAGTATAATTTTTCATTCTGATAATGCACTTATACATATAGATACTTCTGCTAGTATTTGGTCTAAAGTTATAGTAATTGTTGCGGCTGTGGTGTTAGTAGCGATTTCAATAGCAGCTTGTGTAATTACCGGAGGTGGAGCTGCAGCTGTTGCTTTAGGTGTAATAAAGATAGTTTTAGTTTCTGGGGCAATTACTACAATAACATTTCCTATTACGACTTCTTTAGTTGAGGGAATGTTGCCGGATTCAATGTATTTGCCATTATATTCAATTACACCGCAAGAGATATTTTCTAATAAAATACCGTTATTAGATGTGGATTTCTTTAATCCAACAGATTCAATTGATTTGGAAGATGGGACAACTATGGAATCTACTGCTTATCAATTAAGAGATACTGTAGCAAATTGGTATTTAATATTAAGAGATATAGCTGTAGTTGCATTATTATCTATTTTGGTGTATGTAGGGATAAGAATAATTATATCAACGACATCGTCAGATAAAGCTAAGTACAAGCAATTGTTGGTGGACTGGGTAGTTGCTGTGTGTTTGTTATTTATAATGCATTATATTATGTCTTTTTCGAATATGTTAGTTGAAAAAATTATAAATATAGTTGATTCGACTCAAATAAATGTAAAAGAAAAAGACACAGATGTAAAAGAACCCGAAATGTTTGAAATAACGGATTCTGATTTTGTGGATAAGGCATATGAAACTTTAGTAGAAAAACCTGCTGAAAATGGAGATATATCTTCAGAAGAAGATAGCCCATATTATTCATTTTTCTTGGATGATAGTGGAAATACGGCTGGGTCAGATTCTACAAGACTTTTATGGCCAGCAGAAAATTTTGTACAGCAGGCTAGAATAAAGTTACAATTATTAGATGACGATGAGGAAACTTTTGTTTCAATTGGTTGGAAAATGATATATGTTATATTAGTAGTTGATACTCTTATTTTTATAGTTACATATCTAAAAAGACTTATATATATGACTTTTTTAACAATCATTGCACCATTAGTTGCAATGACATATCCTATAGACAAAATGAATGATGGAAAAGCACAAGCTTTTAATATGTGGTTTAAAGAATATATATTTAATCTTTTAATACAACCAATGCATTTAATTTTGTATACAATATTGGTTACATCTGCAATGAATTTTGCTAGCCAAAATTTATTATATGTAATTGTGGCATTGAACTTTATGATTCCTGCAGAAAAACTATTACGTAAATTCTTTGGATTTGAAAAAGCACAAACACCTGGATTACTTGGTGGTCCTGCAGGTGCAGCTCTTATGATGACTGGTATGAATAAATTATTTAAAGGTCCAAAACCAGGTAAAATTGGTCCTGGTGGAAAAAGTGGATCATCTGAAGATAAAGATGATAATGATGCCGGTAAAAAACCAAGAATGAATTGGGATGGCAAAGAAGATGCTATGATAGGGTCTGGTATAGAGGATAATGGAAGTAAAGCATTTGGAGAAGAAACTAATGAAAGTGAAACAGGCGAAGGCTTAACAGGAAAAGATTTAGCAAAGGAACTTGGAAAGAAAGCAATTGTTAAAGGTGGAGAAACAATATCGAATGCAGGAGAAGCAACATTAGAAATGGGCAAAAATGCAGCTGAGGCTGCAGCACAACAAGCTTTGATGGGTGACCAGAATAGCCAAACACCTCAAGAAGGTCAGAATAATCAAAATACTGTAAGATTACAAGAAGATAGTCAAAAGAATAGAAACAAAAAACAAAGTAAAGTAAGACGAGTATTACGTGCAACAAAATCTGGTCTAGGTACTGCTATGAGATATTATGGTAGTAAGTTGAAAAAACCGGAAACTTGGATAGCTGGTGCTAAAAAGTTTGAGGGAGGAGCCATTAAAGCTGCTACAACAATATTGGGAACAGGAACAGGATTCTTTTTAGGAGAGGCTGATGGAGAAGGCCTTGGAAAAACTTTACAATATGCAGCTACAGGTGCAATTGGAGGATGGACTGCTGGAGAAAATCTTTCATCTATTGAGATAAAGCCTATTAATGAAGATTTGAAAGAACAGGCTAATAGAGATCTTTATGGTGATGAATTTGATGAAGTAATACATGAACAAAACAAAAAGCGCTTTTTAAGAGATGACAAGAATATTTTAAAATTAGAGAATAGATATGGAAAAGATGCTAAAAGAATTATGAAAGAAGTTGTTCCAGATTATTTTGATATGGGTCTAGGTAATATGGATGATATTATAGCAGCATATGAATTAGAAAAAACAAATGTAGTAGAAAATAGATCAATGGCTGGTGCAACTGCAAAATATGCTGCAAGAATAGGATCTGATACAACAAGTATGAATGATCCGGAGAAAGATAAATGGAAGAATACTTTTGCTTCTGAATTTGAGAAAAATGGTAGAGTTAAAGATAGCAAAGAGGCGGATGCTATTGCTAAAAAAACAATGCAACGAATTGATAAATTTAATAAATTGAAAAAAGGATAAAAATTAGGAGGACTATAATTATGTATAAATTAATAAGATTTTACAATCAAAATAGAAGGAAGATTATTAAGATTATATTGATTATAGTCTTTATAATTGCAATTATACAGTTATTAAATTATTTTTCCAAAAGAGATAATAGAAGTGAAAAATCTATTAATAATGAAAATATTAATAATGTTATTTATGGAAAAGAAGTTATTTCTGATAAATCGGCTGTTACAGGAGATGGTGTATCAGAAAAACAATTAAAGAATGATTCGGAAATTATTAATAAATTTTTAAATTATTGCAATGAGGGGAACTTAAACGAGGCATATAATATTTTAACAGATGAATGTAAAGATGAAATGTATCCAACAATAGATGATTTTAAAAAAATATATTATGACAATACATTTGGAGGAAAAAAGAAATCATATACAATTGAAAATTGGATGGAAGATACATATCAGGTAAATATAACGGAAGATAGTTTGGCAACTGGAAGATTAGATAAAAATGAAACAAAACAGGATTATATTACAGTATTAGAAAAAGATAAAACATATAAGATAAATATAAATAATTATATTGGAAGAAAGTCTGTAAATAAAGTTACAGAAACTAAAAATATTAAATTTACAATCCAAAGTATAGATACATATATGGATTATCAAACTTATAATATACAAGTAGAAAATAATACGGATAATACTGTATTACTTGATACAGGAGATAGTACTAAATCTGTATATTTGTTAGATAGTAAAAAGATGAAATATTATTTTTATAATAATGAAATAATAAAAGAAAAATTTAAGATACAAGGGAAATACAAAAATACAATAAAAATAAAATTTAATAATTCATATTCATCAAGTAGAACAATAAAGAAAATAGTTTTTTCAAATGTAATACTTAATTATGAAGAATATAGTAAAACTGAAGATAAAACACAATATAATGATATTGAAAAATTTGAAATTAATGTTTAATATAAAAGGAAATAATAATGGATAATATAAAGAAAATAATGGAAATACTTAAAATCAAAAGGATTTTAGTTATAATTCTTATTATAGTTATTTTATTAATGATAATTCTTCCAGCAAGTGTTTATTATATTACTATAGATGATGGAACATATAAGGAAGATGACTGGGAAAGTACTCCATTTGTTGCATCAACTTATACATCTGGCGTTAAGGTTGGGGAAAATGGAATTACATCAGATACCAGTGCCCAAGATCTTTGGGATGAAATGGTAAAGAAAAATAATAATATAAAAAATTATTTGGATAAACCTGAAGAATTAGAAAAATTAATGAATGCAGAAATTGTTACGCAGTATCCTAAAACAGGGAAAGATGATGCTAAATTAGATGGAGTTATTCAATTTGAAAGACATAAAGAGGATGGAACATCTACATTCTTAACATACGTGGATTACAATACTTTTTCTGGTTATGTACAAAATAATAATACAGAAGCAATAAATTATTTTTCTTTAGATGGCGATGGTAATGCAGTTGTTGCAATAATAAATACAACTACAGATATTGTTACATCAAATGATGATGAATTTAAAGTTAGTGAAATAACAGATGAATTAACAGAAGATGATAAAGATAGTGATGGAAATTATAAAAAAGTAACAAAAATTGTATCTGAGCAAAAAATTAATTATAAGAATTTTGTTAAGAAGTATACGATGCCATTTCAATATTTATGGTCTTTATTGGTAATCGGAGAAGATAAGGATTTTGTTTTAGAACTTGCTGATTTGGTTGAAAATAGTGAAATTGTTATATCAATTTATGATAATATTACAAAAAATACAAATGTTGATGAATATACTTATAATAAGGAAACAAGAACAGATACATATGCAGAGGTATCAGTATCAAATACATATGGATTAAAGAACATTCCTACTAAAGGATATTGGATGCCTTTAAAACAAATTCAAGAATTAAATGCTGCAACTAAAGATATAAGAAGAGATGCTGATTTTTCAACAGATGATACAGAATATACAATTACACATAAAACAATATATGAAACTGATACTCCAATGGTTGATATGACTAAGGCAGATGTTTGGATAACAAATTATAGTAAAGAATATACATATCAAAGTGCGCAAACCACTTCTGATGAGAGCAATTCAAAAGATTTGGATCCAACAGAATATGTTAAAGATGAAAATGCCTCTGAGACATCAAATGGTAATTCGGCATTATTAAACAATAGTCATGCACAAGAATTAGCAAAGAAAGCGAAGGAGTATATTGAAAAAAATAAGCCACAGGATGGACAAACATCTAGTAAAAATGTTAGTTTATCTGATGCCAAAGGTAATGGACCTAGTATTAAAATACAAAATAATAAATTAGTAGTAGATTCAAATTCATCTACTGAAGCTGTAATTGAAGATGTTGTTTTGCCACAATATGTTGAATGTAATGTATATAAGCATAGGATAAACAGAAAGCAAACAACAACTAATACAATTTCTGAACAAAAGTATGTTGCACAAACTCCAACGAATAATTATAAGATTGAGAAAGGTGAAGGGCAACTTAATTTTGTTAGCATTTTATGTGATGGATACCATGGAAATGCTAAATATATGTTGACATCGGAGATTACAAGTTGGTTATTTGAATTGTTGGAAACGAATCCTGATACTATAAATATGGTTGAATTAACGAAGTTTTTATTTAATAAAGTTACAGGAACTGATAAATTTGGAAAATTTGAAGATAATTTTTTAGATAGTTTATATGGCGCAAGTTCTGCAGCTAATGGTTCTTGGAGCAGCTTTGTAACTGGTGATATTAATGTAAACGATGAAAGTAATTTTATAAAGGATGTTGAAACATTAAAGAAAGCTTTTAGTGGATATTCAAACTCTTCTAAGTTAGTAGAACATGCACAAGAGTTTTTAGATATGCAGAATAAATATAAAGTAAATGCTCTTTTTGCAGCAGCAGTTTCAATAACAGAAACTGGTGCAGGAACAGCTGGAAATGCTATAAAAACAGCAACTTCTTCAAACTCTGTTGGAGCGACTATTGGAACTTGTTGGAATAACTGGTTTAATATAAAGGCTGGAAAGGACTCTGTATATGGATTAGTATATAATGGAGAAGGTACAAGTCATTATAAAATTTATAGTTCAGTAGGGGCATCTGTTGACAATTTTGGTAGCAATATAGCTAATGGTAGTTATTATTTTACTCAAGGAAAGTATACTGTTTCAGACATTGGACATGTTTATTGTCCTAATAGTCCAGCGTATCCTACTCAAGGTGATGATTGGGTAAAGAATACATTATCATATATAAATAATTTTTATAATGCTGCTGGAATTACGGTAAGTTCATTAACATCAGGTTCTTTTGTACAATATTACCAAGGTGATTATGCAAGTGTTCCATATGGCTCAAGTAACTTGGCTAAAAGCGGATGTGGACCAACATCTTTTGCGATGATAGCATCTACATTAACTGGAAAAACTATAACACCTGCAGATGCTATTGCATGGTGTGGAAATAGTTATTATATAAGTGGTAGTGGTACTAGCTGGAGTTATTTTGCAGCTGCTGCATCACATTTTGGACTAGGTGTTACAGTAAATCAAACAAGTAGTATTAATGATGTAATTACAGCGTTAAAACAAGGCAAATATGTAATTTCTTCTCAAGCACCAGGATTATTTACTTCTGGAGGACATTTTATTGTGTTATCTGGAATAGATTCGAGTGGTAACATTACTGTAAAGGATCCAAATAAAAATAATGCTGTAACTAAGGGCTATAATAATAGAACTTTTACATCATCAGAAATTAATCAAGCTGCAAAAGGTTATTGGATTTTTAATTAAGTAGAAAGGAAGTCAATTAATTAGAAATTTTGATATTTCTAATTAATTGATTATAAGAAATGGTTATGAACAATAAAATTTTATATACATTATTAGCAATTATATTAATTATTGTTATTGTAGCATTAATAATATTTAGTATTAAAAGTGAAAAACAAAAAAATGAAGTAACTGATATTTCAAGTGTATCAGAAGGTGGTGAAGAATTTAATTCTGATCACTTGAGTAATTTTAATTTTAGTATTGTAAATATGAATGAAGAAGTTATTAATTATATTAAAGATATTTCTAAATTTAAGAATAGTATGAAAGAATTCTTATATAAAAATGGAAATGTAGATTGTAGTGAAGCTAAGTATATAAGTTATGAATTAGATGATAATATAATTACTATTAAATTTAAATTGAATGATTCAAAGGAATCTAGATTAATAGCTAAAGTAAATTTACAAACTGAAGTATGTGAATTTATTGTGTATTAAAAAGGAGAATATTCATGAATAATGATTTTATAAAAGGCGTTAGGTTATTATTAATTTTAATAATGATAATTATTATTATCATTATCTCTATTTTATTTTTGGTTAGTAGGGGAAAAAATAAAACTGCGAATGTAAATATGTCTACGAATAATAATGATTCTGAAGAAAACAATACAGATGAAATTTTAAAAGTAACTGATAATGAAAAATTTTTTACTGTTGCTGGATGTATTTCTGAATCAATAGGAGATAATTATTATTTTGTTCCATTAAAAATGAATTGGAAAGAAGGAACAGATTTAGATTTGTATTCTGTATATGGCATTGTAATGGATAAAAATTATGAAAATTGTCAATATGTTTATTATTTAGTTAAATTAGATTCATTTAATAAAATATATTCAGTAAAATTATTGGATGGAAAATATGATGATTTAGATGATATAGAAATAGTAGATGATAAAGAAAAATTAGAACCAAACAATAAATTTTCATATTTAAGTGTAAATGATGAATATATAATTAGAACATATATGGACTATTACAAAAAAATAGCTTTATCAAATCCTGAGTTATTTTATAATAATTATTTAGATGAAGATTATAAGAATAAAAAATTTGCAGATATCAATAGTTTTAAAGAATATATAAATAATAATAGAAATAATATTATTAATTTAAATGCGACAAAGTATTCTATTGACAATTTATCTGAATATAAGCAATATACAATTGAGGATAACAATAATAATTATTATATAATTAAGGAAAAAGGAATTATGGATTTTTCAATGTTATTAGATAATTATACTATTAATTCAGAAGAGTTTAATGAAAAATATAATAGTTCATCTGATAAGATAAAAATCACAACAAATGTTGATAAATTGTTTAAAATGTTAAACAATAAAGAATATAAAGATATATATGATAATTATTTAAATAGTGAATTTAAAAATAATTATTTTAGTAATTATACTGATTTTGAAAAATTTATTAATGAAAGATTTTTTGATTATAATTATGTAGGAAATATAACTTCAGAAAATAAAGGAACATTTTATTTAGTTAATGTTAATTATAAAGAGGGACTTAGTTCTGCTGGAGAATTAAGAAATATTAATTTAATTATGAAATTGAATGATAATGCAGATTTTGAAATATCATTTGAAATGGAATAATGAATATTAATTTAGTTATAGTTAAAATGTTATATATAAAAATTTTTTTAGTAAAAATGCAATAAATTATATGATTTATTGTATTTTTATTTTTGCTATGTTAGAATATGGATAAGGAGTGATGCCAATGATAGAAATAAAAAACATATCAAAAGAATACAAAAAAAATAAAAAAGTAATAAACGATGTTAATTTAGAAATAAAAGACGGGGAAATATTTGGATTTCTAGGACCAAATGGAGCCGGAAAAACAACCACAATAAAAATGATAACAGGAATATTAGAAATAGATGAAGGAGACATTTTAATAGATGGAAAAAGCATAAAAAAAGAGCCAATAGAAGCAAAAAAACAAATGGGTTTAGTACCAGATAATCCAGATGTATTTTTAAAATTAAAAGGAATTGAATATTTAAATTTTATGGCAGATATATATGGCGTGTCAACAGAAGATAGGATAAAAAGAATAAAAGAACTAGCTGAAAAATTTGAAATAATTAATGTATTAAATAATAAAATTGAAAGTTATTCTCATGGAATGAGGCAAAAATTAATAATAATTGGAGTATTGTTACATAATCCTAAAAATTGGATTTTAGATGAGCCAATGACAGGGCTTGACCCTAAATCGTCATATGAGTTAAAAAACATGATGAGAGAACATGCTGACAAACATAATACGGTATTTTTTTCAACACATATTTTAGACGTTGCAGAAAGATTATGTGATAGAATTGGGATTATAGATAAGGGAAAATTGTTATTTGTTGGAACATACGATGAATTAAAAAAAGAATTAAAAGAAAATAAATCATTAGAAGAATTATTTATGGAGATAGTTGAAAATGAGTAAAGTAAGAAATATGTTTAATTTAACAAAAATTCTTTTTTTGAATTCGTTTCAAAATCAATATATAATTGATCCCAAAACAAATAAAATAAATAAAAAATCCGTTTTTGTATGGTTATTGATTATTTTATCAATTGCTATTACATATTTAAGTTATGAAATTATAAGTGAGTTAGCAAGAGTTGGGCAACCTGGAATATTTTTAAATGTATTTTTCTTGATAGTAATGATGATTATGATATTTCAGATAATTTTGGCAAGTACAAATGTGTATTTCTTTTCTAAAGATTTTGAAATTTTACTGCCGTTGCCAATAAAAACGGATGAATTATTAATTTCTAAATTTAATACTATATTAATTAATTTATATTTTTCTGAATTAATATTTGTACTTTTTCCATTAATTGTTTATGGCATTTGTACATATGCAGGAATTATTTATTATTTTTATTTATTTTTAATTTTAATAATTTTTCCTATTTTACCTACATTATTTATTAGTTTAATAATGATGTTTTTTATAAAATTATCAAAATTTATAAAAAATAAAGATATTTTTCAAATAATATTTACATTATTTTGTATTATAATAGTATTTATTTTGGAATTTAAAATTGGAAATATGCTTATAAAGAAAATAGATAATAATTCAAATATACAAACAGAAAATATTGTAGAGGCAATTAATGAATTTAATAATAATTTAAATAAAACATATAATTATTTTTTAGAAATAAATCCAACAATTAATATTTTAAAAAATTCAAATAAAATAAATTCTTTATTTTATTTATTTGAAATAATATTTATTGATTTAATATTTTTTATTTTATTTATTTTGATTGGAAAAAAATATTATTTAAAAAATATTTTAAAAAATAATAATAATTATTATTTAAATAAAATATCGAAAAATAAAATTGAAAAAAAATTAAAGAAAAAAAATATATGCCATTCATATATAAATAAAGAGTTTAAAATATTGTTTAAAAATCCTATGTTTTTTATGCAATGTATTTTTCCAATGTTTATATTAATGGTTTCAATATTGATTATAGTTATAGTTGCTTTGCCAAATTTAAGGTTACTTTTGACATCAGATATATTTGGTAATACGATAGCTTTTTCCGTAGATTTAGGTGTTATTTGTTTGGTGTTGGGAATTATTCAATTTGTTTTTACAATGTCAAATATTTCAATAACAGCTTTATCAAGGGAGGGAAATTCTGCTAATTATATGAAGTTTATCCCTATTGATTTTTATAAGCAATTTATATATAAATCAATTCCGCAAATTATTATTAATATGTTTTTTAGTATTATTATTTTAATTTTAATTAAATTAATTTTTGTTGAATTTAATTTTATTTATTTATTTTTTATTTTTATTATTTCTAATTTATTAAATATAATAAATAGTGAATTAATGGTTTTGGTTGATTTTTATAAACCTAATTTAAAATGGAAGACTGAATATGAAACTGTAAAAAATGATAATAAATTATTCCAATATGTTTTAACTATTTTTATTATTTTAATTTTAGTTTATTTTAATAAAATTTTTAAGGATTTAAATTTGAATATTTCTTGTTTTTTAATTATTTTAATTTTTGTTTTATTAATATTTATTATAAATAAAATAATTAAAATAAATATTAATAAATTATTTGAAAAAATAAATAATTAAAATAAATAAAAAATAAATAAGAAATTAATTAGAAATTATTCAAAAATAATATAAAATAAATTATATTAATAAAAAGTTTAAATATGTATTGCATATTTAAACTTTTTATGTTAATATATTGCTGTTATATTTCAGACGATATTTTATTAATTCAAAATTAAGGCAGTTCGGCCTAAAATTCAGAAAATTAAAAATTAAATTAAAGAAAGAAAGAAGGAATGTATTATAGAAAAATTATTAAATCCAAAAAATGATTATGTGTTTAAGAGAATATTTGGACATATAGGGAATGAGGACATCACAGCTTCATTAATAGGTTCGATAATAGAAAAGAAAATAACAAATGTAGAATTGGACAATAATACAATATTGGAAAAAGATTTATTTGATGACAAAGTTGGCATTTTGGATATAAGGGCTAAAATAGATAATAATATAAATTGTAATATAGAGATGCAAGTCGTAGATCATAGTAATATCGAAAAAAGGATATTGTTTTATTGGAGTAAAATGTATAGTAAAAGTATAAATGCTGGAAAAGACTATTCCGAATTAGAAAAAACAATTGTAATATTAATATCAGATTATGAATTAGAATCTCTTAAAGAAGTACCTAAATATCAAACAAAATGGCAAATAAGAGAAGAAGAATATCACCAAATAATATTGACAGATGTTATGGAATTATATATAATTGAGTTACCAAAGTTCATAAAATATAAAGAAAATAGAAAAAATGAAATGAATTCTTGGTTGAAATTTATAGAAAATCCAGAGGTGATAAAAATGGATGGAAATGAGGAGCTAAAAAAGGCTAAAAAAGAGTTAGAGAAAATTAGTAATGATAAACACGAAAGATATTTGGCAGAATTAAGGGAAAAATATATATTGGACCAAAAATCAATTGAAAGTGCCGGATATAATAAAGGAATAAAAGAAGGAATAAAAAAAGGATTAAAAGATGGTGAAATAAATCGGGAAAAAAGATGTTGCAAAAAAATTATTACAACAGGGAATAAAAATTAATTTAATAAGTGAAGTAACTGGACTTACAGAGGAAGAAATAAAAAAATTGTAATATAATTAAAATCTCGTTTGAAATATATTAAAAAATTATAAGCACAATAAAAATTAATTTTATTGTGCTTAAATTAATCTAAATTTTAAAAATTAAATTAACAAAAAATTGTAAAATGGTATTTTCATTATATAAATTAATTAAATAATTTTTTGTAAATGGAATATTCCATAAAATAAAAAAAATAAAAATAATAATTAAAATGGTGATAATTAATGCTAATAAATTTTTAAATTTATTTTTAATATTTATAAAAAAATTAGAATAAAAATTATTTAAATTAAAATTATTATAATTATTTTTTTCTGAATTATTATTAATATTTTTCGAATAATTATTTTTATTATTTTTTAAATTAATATTATTATTTTCTGTATAATTATTTTTATCATAATTAATATTTTTATAAGTATTTTGAATATTATTTAAATAATTTAATTTTTGTTTTAATATATTTAAATTATTTTTTAAATTAATATTTTCTTGATATAATATATTATAATCATTTATTGAAATTTCTGTATTTTTTAAATTTAAATCATAATTTTTTCTTTTTTCTGAATTAGATAAAATATCATAAGCTTCATTTATTTTTTTTATTTTTTCTTCGTATTTATTTTTTTCATTTTCTTTTTGTAAATCTGGATGATATTTTTTTACTAGTGTTTTATATGCTTTTTCAATTATTTCTGGTGATGCATTTTTATTTACTTCTAATATTTCATAATAGTTTTCTTCCAATTAAATCAATCCCTTCTTTATTAATATAACATAAAAATTAAAAAAAATAAATTATATTTAATAAATTAATTTTAATTTATTTTCAATATTTTAATTAAATTAATTTTAAAAAATTAATAGCAAAAAAATTAAAAAATAATAAAATAATATAAGGTGATTATTATGAGTTTAGGTTTAGCATTAGCAGGTGGTGGGGCAAAGGGAGCTGCACATATTGGAGTATTAAAGGCTTTTGAAGAAGAAAAAATAAAAATAGATTATATAGGAGGAACATCATCAGGAAGTATAGTAGCAACTTTATATGCAGCTGGATATACAGCTGATGATATTTATTTTATTTTTAAAAAATACTGTAAAAAAATAAAATATGTGGAATTAAAAAATATTTTTAAATTATTTTTTGGAATTACTTTAACAGGGACAATAATAATTGATGGTTTAAATTCTGGAAAATCAATAAAAAAATTAATTAATAAAATATGTGGTGAAAAAAATATTAGTAATATTTCTGATATTAAAATACCACTTGCAATTCCGAGTGTTGATATGAATACTGGTGATGTTATTTGTTTTACGTCTTCTAAAATTAGAGCTTTTTCTGATAATACAATTTTTGTAAATGAAGCTAATATTGGAAATTGTGTTCAGGCTAGTTGCAGTTTTCCATCTGTTTTTTCTCCATGTGATTTTAATAATAGAAAATTAGTTGATGGTGGCATTAGGGAAAATGTGCCTTGGAGAGAACTTAGATTTTTGGGTGTTGATAAGGTTATAAGTGTTGTTTTTGAAAATGAAGTTGATGATAGTTGTTGTAAAAACTTAGTTGATGTTGCTGTTCGTTCTTTTGCATTAATGGGTAAGGAACTTTCAAAACATGAGCTTAGTGGTGCTGATTATTTAATTAAAATAAAAAGTAAAAAGATTTCTCTTTTGGATATGAGTAAAATGGATTATTTTTATAAGTTGGGGTATAGGGAAGCGAAGAAATTTATTCTTCAAAATTTTAAATAATAGTTGTAATAAGTAAATATTTATTATATAATTGGTTTGCCTTCGAAAGGAGGTGAACGAATGAAGGACATTAAGGAACTACTAAAAATCATTTTAATATTAAAACTTCTAGAGTTTTTGGAAAGTGATTGAAGTTTAAAAAGAACAGGACCGCCATCCTGTTCTTTTTATTATATGAAAGACATTAAGAATTTTTTATATTTTGCTTAAGCTACTTGTAGTATACTACATATTTTATTATATGTCAATATTTACGAAAAAATTCATAATATCAAAAAATTTCATAAATAAGTTTTAATTTAGGCTTTTTCAGTAGTTTCAATATTTTTTTCTACATCTTTATTTTCAATCTCCAAAGCCTTTTTCTCATTTTCCTGACGTTGTAAATTATCCTTAGCAACAGTCATCAATAATTTAATTCTATTCGCCTGGTTAGTCTCACTAGCACCTGGGTCATAATCAACAGGAGAAATATTAGCTTCTGGATATTTTTCTCTAATTGTTTTGATAACACCTTTACCAACAACGTGATTTGGTAGACAAGCAAAAGGTTGAACACATATGATATTTGGAATATCATGTTCCATATATTCAATCATTTCTGCAGTTAAGAACCAACCTTCACCAGTTTGATTTCCGATAGATAAAACGTCTTTTACTTTATCTTCTAAGTGCCAAATATCACATGGTTGTAAATATCCTTTTTTAGAATTTGCTAATGCGATCTTTTCATCTTTTTCTAATATATCAATTAATTTTATTGCTATTTTACTTATTTTTGCAGATGTTTTATTTATATTTAATAAACTATTAAATGTAATTTTATGTGTTGCCATAAATTTAACAAATCCCATAAAGTCTGGTAAAATAACTTCTGCTCCTTCTTTTTCAAGCATTTCTGCTGCGTAGTTATTTCCAAATGGATGGTATTTAATTAATACTTCTCCAACGATTCCTACTTTAGGTTTTTTAACAGATGTATCTAATTCAATTTTTTCAAAATCATTTACAATATCATAAATACTTTGTTTAAATTGTTTATTTGTTGACTTTTTAACCATTTGTTTACATTTAGCCATCCACTCGTCATATAGTTTTTGAGTTTCGCCTTTGTTTACTTCATATGCTCTGTTTTTTGTAAGCATTTTTTGTAATAAATCACCATAAACAACAGATTTTATTAATCCTTCAATTAATTTTGGTGTTATTTTAAAGCCTGGCATTTTTTCCATACCAACAACATTGAATGATATTACTGGTACATTGCTAAATCCTGCGTCTTTAAGAGCTTTTCTTATAAAACCTATATAGTTTGTTGCTCTACATCCACCACCTGTTTGTGACATGATTAATGCAGTTTTATTTAAATCATATTTTCCAGATTCAAGAGCTTCAATCATTTGTCCTGTTACTAAAATTGATGGGTAACAAGCATCGTTATTTACATATTTTAATCCTGTTTCTACTGTATGTTGAGTGCATTCTCTTAGTAATACTGCGTTGTAACCTGCGGCTTGTACGGCAGACTCTAACAAGTCAAAGTGTACTGGTGCCATTTGTGGAATTAAGATTGTGTAATCTTTTTTCATTTCTTTCGTAAAGATTTTTTTCTTTAATCCGTAGTCACCATCGGCTTTTTCTTCTTGTTTTTTTGCCATACGTTTATTCATACTTGCTAGAAGTGAACGAATACGAATTCTTACAGCTCCTAAGTTATTAACTTCATCTATTTTTATTAGTGTGTACATTTTATCATAACTTGATAAAATTTCTTCAACTTGGTCTGTTGTTACTGCGTCAACACCACATCCAAATGAATTTAATTGTACTAGTTCTAGATTATCGTGTTTACCAACGAAGTCTGCTGCTGCGTAAAGTCTTGCGTGGAATACCCATTGGTCAACAACTCTTATTGGACGTTTTGCTTCTGTTTTGTCAGATACGCTGTCTTCTGTTAGAACACATAGTCCTAATGATGTAATTAAAGTATCTATACCATGGTTTATTTCTGGGTCGATGTGATATGGTCTTCCTGCTAAAACAATTCCTCTTAGGTTGTTTTCTTCAATATATCTTACGGTTTCAGAACCTTTGTCACGTATATCCTTTTTACATTTTTGATATTCTGCTTCTGCCTTTTCTGCGGCTTCTAGTAATTCTTTTTTAGTAAAGTTATATTCTTTGAATTCATCTAATTCCATTATCTTTTTAACTAGATTTTTAGTTTCAAATGGTAAGAATGGATTCATGAATTTTATATTATGTGTTTTTAAATCTTCAACATTATTTTTTAGTACTTCTGAATATGAAATTACTATTGGACAATTGTAGTGGTTGTCTGCTTTTTCATATTCTTTTCTTGAATAAGGCATACAAGGGTAGAAAATAGTTTTTATTCCTTTTTCAATTAAATTTTCAATATGTCCATGAGAGATTTTTGCTGGATAACATACTGATTCAGAAGGCATTGATTCCATACCTTTTTCATATGTTTTTCTTGTACTTTTATCTGATATTATTACCCTAAAGCCTAGGCTTGTAAGGAATGTGAACCAGAATGGATAATCTTCATACATATTTAAAACTCTTGGAATTCCTATAGTTCCTCTAGTTGCGTATTGTTCTTCAAGTGGTTTATAATCAAATATTCTTTGATATTTGTATTGTACTAAGTTTGGTAAATTCTTTTTATTTGTAGTAATACCGGCACCTTTTTCGCAACGGTTACCAGAAACATGTATTGAACCATTGCTAAATTTATTTATTGTCAATTTACAATGATTTTCACAATTGTTACATCTTGCATGAGTTACTTTAATTTCTAATTTATCTAATTCATCTGCTTTTAAAATAGTTGATGTGTATTCCATATCTAGGTTTGATTCATATTGTTCTTTAGAAAGTAAAGCCATTCCATATGCACCCATTAAACCTGCAATGTCTGGTCTTACAACATCTTTTCCAACTATTTTTTCAAATGCTCTTAAAACTGCATCATTGTAGAATGTTCCGCCTTGAACTACAATGTGGTCTCCCAAAGTGGCCGTATCCCTAACTTTCATAACTTTTTGAATAGCATTTTTGATAACTGAATATGAAAGTCCACTTGAAATATCTCCTACTGTATAGCCTTCTTTTTGAGCTTGTTTTATTTTAGAGTTCATAAATACTGTACATCTTGAACCCAAATCAACAGGTCTTTTGGCTTCAATTGCCTCTTTAACAAATTGTGAAATTTCTAAGTTTAGGCTCTTTGCAAATGTTTCTATAAATGAACCACATCCAGATGAACATGCTTCATTTAGCATAATATTGTCTATTGCACCATTTTTCATTTTGATGTATTTCATATCTTGTCCACCAATATCGATTATTGCAGTTACATCAGGTTCAAATTGTTTTGCAGCAGTGTAATGTGCAATTGTTTCTATTTCATTTAAATCAACATTTAGAGCTGTTTGAATTAGTTTTTCACCATATCCTGTAACTCCACTATACCTAAGGATCGCTTTCTCTGGTAGGACTTCATATAAATTTTTAAGCATATTCATAACACTTTTTAGAGGGTTACCCTCATTGCTACCATATAATGAATATAGCAAGTTTCCATCTTTATCAATTAATACCAATTTTGTAGTTGTTGAACCTGCGTCAATTCCAATGTAACAGTCACCTTCATATGTAGAAAGTTCAGTTCTTGCAACTTTTGCTTTGTCGTGTCTTTCTTTAAATTTTTCGTAATCTTCTTTATTTTTGAATAAAGGTTCAATTGGATGTGTTGTATTATCTTGTGAATTTCTTAAATTTTCTATTTTTTGTTTCAATTCTTCAACAGTTATTGCCTTTGTATTTAGGGAATCAAGGGCTGCCCCTTTAGCTACTAATAAATGAGCTTCTTCAGGCACAATTACTTCTTCAGGTGTTAAATTAAGTGTTTCTATAAATCTTTTTCTTAGTTCTGGTAAGTAACTTAATGGGCCACCTAAAAATGCTACATTCCCTCTAATTGGTCTTCCACAGGCTAGTCCGCTAATTGTTTGATTAACAACTGCTTGGAAAATTGATGCTGCAATGTCTTCTTTTGCTGCACCTTCATTTATTAAAGGTTGTATATCTGTTTTTGCGAAAACACCGCATCTAGATGCAATTGGGTATATTGTTTTGTAGTCTTTTGCTAATTCATTTAAACCTGCAGTATCTGTGTGTAAAAGTGATGCCATTTGATCTAGGAATGCTCCAGTTCCGCCGGCACAAGTTCCGTTCATTCTTTGTTCAATTGATTTTCCAAAATATATGATTTTTGCATCTTCTCCACCAAGTTCGATTACTACATCAGTTTGTGGAATATATTTTTCAACAGACCTTTTGCATGATACAACTTCTTGTATGAATTCTACGCCTAAGAACTTGCTTGCAGACATTGCTCCAGACCCTGTTAGTGCTATTGTAAATGTATTTTCTGGATACATTTTTGCTAAGTTTTCTAGTACATTACATACTGTGTTTTTCGTGTCTGAAAAGTGTCTTTGATAGTCTTTATATATTGTGTTTTGATTTTCATCCATTACTATTATTTTTACGGTTGTTGAGCCTACGTCTAATCCTACATGTAAAACTTTTTCCATAATTCATTTCTCCTCTCGCTCGTTTAAACATCCCATGTATAAATTACTGTTTTTTGTTAGGGCTATGAGGTTTTTTAAATAATTTATACACCCTAATTTTATACGGAAAATGACCATTTGTCAAATGTAAAAAAATGGAAATAGGACTAAAAAATTTTATTTGACATATAATAAAATATGAGTTATAATATATTCAGACGTCAAAAAAGTAGTTCTGAAACGAAGTATCAAAAAAAGACTAGGAAGTCTCTGAAAACTTTTCCTAGTCTTTTTCTTTTGTCTAATCCTTTAAGTTCTTTACAATTAAGTAAATTAAATAAAGTTTCAACACTTTTAGTAGTTCTTTCACTTAGTACCTCCTTCCTACCCACTAGAGTAAGTCGGTATGAATATAGTATAATATTTATTTGTAAAAGTCAACTATATAATAAATATTTAGCTTAAAAATTTTTAGTATATTTTGGACAAACAAATAATAGTATTAAGTATAAATATTAAAAATAGGGAGGACGCTATGAAAAATAAAAGGATTTTAATTTTATTTATAATTTCAGTAATTTTAATTGTAGTTATAGGATATTTCGCAATTAAAATTGTCAAACAAAAGAAAAATAATGAAATTCAACGTGAATATATACCACAGGAAGAAATATCGGATGATCAGTCAAGGGAAACAATTGTAAGCTTATATTTTGCAGATAAAGAAACAGGGCTTTTAAAACCAGAAGCAAGACTTGTAAATGTAAAAGATTTAATAAAATCACCTTATAATACTTTGGTTGAGCTTTTAATTTCTGGTCCTAAAAATGATAAATTGAAAGTTGTTATTCCTGAAAATACTAAACTTTTAAATGTTTCATTAGATAAAGAATGTTTAACTTTGGATTTTTCTTCTGAGATTTTGAATTATAATAAAGATGATAGTATGCTTAAAAATAATTTAATTTATTCAATTGTTAATACTGTTACTGAGTTAAATGAGGTTAATAAGGTTAAATTCTTGGTTAATGGTCAGGCATCTAGTGATTTTGAGGAGTTTTATGTGAGAAAATAGTTTTAAAAATTTGACATATGGTAAAGTATGTGTTAATATATATTTAGCAATTAAAAAATAATCGTGCAAAAAAATAACAAAAAAGACTAGGAGCCTACCAAAGCAATCCTAGTCTTTTCTTTTTCTATTAAAAATATTTGAAACATTTTTATATAATTTAACATAATCCCAAAAACCTTGAAAATCATTTAAAAAATGTTCAACTTCATTTAAAGAATTAATTGTATTTTTTTTGCAAGTTTTAAAATTAAGTTTTTTCTTTTTAAGGGGAGATGGCTTTTTTGGTGGTGGTTTTGGAGGAGGTGATGGCGGTGGTGCTAAAATTTTGTGTGGAGGAGGAGGCAGACGGCATTTGCAAGTATTATTATTTTTTTTTTCACATCTATATAAAGTTGGCATAGAAACACTTCTTTCTTTTATTAAAATATTTATACTATATTATTAAATAAATGGAAAAATGGTGAATATGTATTTGGATGAATAAGTTGAAAAATTTGACATATAATAAATTATGTGCTAATATGTATTTAGCAATTGCAATAAATGGTTTCAAAGATAATTAAAAAAGACTAGGTGTCGCTAAACAAATCCTAGTCTTTTTTTATGCTAATCATCAAAATGTTTTACAATTAAGTAAACTATATATAATGCTAGCAATTTTGTGAATGGTTTCAAAAGATAACCTCCTTCCTGTCACTAAGCAAGTCGGCGATTTAATATTAATATAAAATTTATTTATTGTCAATAGTAAATAAATATATACTAATTTGTAAAAATTAAATTATAATAAATACTTGTTTTTTATCTAAAATTGTTGTAACATTTTAATATAAAATAAAAAAGAAAGAGAAAAATATGGAAATAGAATTAAAAGAGAATGAAAGAATAGATGACTTGGAATTTAAAGGTTTAAAAATAATACAAAATACAAAAGGCTTTTGTTTTGGAATTGATGCAGTATTGTTATCAGACTTTTCAAAAAATATAAAGAAAAATGCAAAAGTATTAGATTTAGGAACAGGTACAGGAATAATATCAATTTTATTATGTGGAAAAACAAATTTAGAAAAAATTATAGGGGTAGAGGTTCAAAAAGAAGTCGCAGATATGGCAAAAAGAAGTTCAAAATTAAATAATTTAGAAAATAAATTTGAAATAATAAATGAAAATATTATTAATTTGGATAAAATATATGAAAAAAATTCTTTTGATGTTATAGTTACAAATCCACCATATAAAAAAGAAAATACAGGAATAGTAAACGAAGAAGAAAAAAAATTAATTTCAAGACATGAGGTATTAGCAAAGTTAGAAGATTATATAAAAGTATCTAATAAATTGTTAAAAGATAAAGGAGAATTTTATATGGTTCACAGGCCGGAAAGATTGGTTGATATTATTTCACATATGAGACAATATAAAATTGAACCAAAAGAAATAAGATTTGTATGTTCACATATAAATGAATCACCTAAATTGGTGCTAATTAAAGGTGTAAAAAATGCAAAGCCTTTTTTGAAAGTTAAGGAAGATTTATATATTTATAAAAAAGATGGAAATTATACAGAGGAAATTTATAAAATATATAATAAAAAAAATAAATAAAAAAATAAATAAATAAATAAATAATTTAAATAAAAGAAATAATAAAAGAAAGGAAAAAATAATGGAAAAAGGAACTTTATATATAGTAGCAACACCAATAGGAAATTTGGAAGATATAACATTAAGAGCAATAAAAACGTTGAAAGATGCAGATTTGATAGCAGCAGAAGACACAAGACATACATTAAAATTATTAAATCATTTGGAGATATCAAAACCAATGATAAGTTATCATAGACACAATGAAGAAACAAAATCAGATGTATTAATTGAAAAATTGCAAGAAGGGCAAAATATAGCTTTAGTATCAGATGCTGGAACACCAGGTATATGTGATCCGGGGGAAGAAATTATAAAAAAATGCATAGAATTGGGAATAAATATTGTTCCAATTCCAGGAGCTTGTGCAATGATAAACTCTTTAATTTGTTCAGGGATTGATACAAAAGAATTTACTTTTTTAGGTTTTTTGCCATTAAATAAAAAATTAAGAAAAAAGAAATTAGAAGAGATTGAAAAATCTAATAAAACTATAATAATTTATGAAGCTCCACATAAATTAGATACAACTTTAAAAGATTTACAAAAAATATTATCAAAAAATAGAAATATTACTTTAGCTAGAGAAATAACAAAAATACATGAAGAATTTATTAGGGGAAATATAGATGAAATATTGCAAAAATCTGCAAATTTAAAAGGGGAGATTGTTTTAATAATAGAAGGAAATAATGAAATAGAAGAGGAAAATTCTTTAAATAATCTTACTATGGAGGAACATTATAAAATTTATGAAAATCAAGGTTTTAGTAAAAAAGATATTATAAAAAAGATTGCTAAAGATAGAAATATGAATAAAAATGATGTATATCAAAAATTTATTTAATTAATATTTTATTTTTGTTTATAAATAAAAAAAGATGTATTAAAAGTTGATAAGACTTTTGACACATCTTTTTCTATTTATTCTTTTTCATGTAAAATATTTAGTTCTTTAGAACAATTTTTACAAACTAATTTATCTTTATATTCTACTAAATCTTCTGTAGTTCCGCAAAAAATACAATTTGGTTCATATTTTTTTAATATGATTGAAGAATCGTTTACATAGATTTCAATTGGATCTTTTTCGACAATATTAAATTGATTTCTAATTTCAATAGGAATAACAACTCTTCCTAATTCATCAACTCTTCTTATAATTCCAGTAGCTTTCATGTTAACCCTCCTTAATGTTACTTTTTACAATTCCCATGGTTATATTATAGTAAAGTTTTAACTTTTTATAATAAAAACATTTTGTTTAAAATTTGCAAAGGTAAATTTTATACATAAACTAAGCTTATTTCTTAAATGAATTTAATATTTTAAATGTCATTAATGTCGCTTTTGTTCTTTTACATTAATATAACATAAATCGTGTAGGAGGTCAATTAAAAAGCGACAAAAAAGTAAAAAGTAATAAATATTTTAATTTAATAATAAAATTGATTAGGTGATTTTTATGTTGAATATATTATGGCCTGCGTTTATTATAGTATCTGTTATTTTTGCTATTTTATCAGGAAATATTAAAGAATTAAATAGTTCAATATTTGAAAGTACTGAACTAGCAGTCAGCTTGTGTATTACTTTATTGGGGACAATGTGTTTGTGGAATGGAATAATGCAAATTGCAAGCAAAACATCTGTAATGAAAAAAATTACAAATTTTTTAAAGCCGATTATGAAATTATTATTTCCAAATATAAAAAATGATTCTAATGTTTACGAAGAAATTTCTATGAATATGGTTGCAAATATTTTGGGATTGGGGAATGCTGCTACACCGTTGCGGAATAAAAGCAATGAAATCCATGCAAGAGAAAAATAGCGATAAGAAAATTTTGACAAATGAAATGGCTACATTTATTGTATTAAATACTGCTTCAATACAAATTATACCAACTACTGTTATTGCTATAAGAAATTCTATGGGATCAATAAATCCTACAGCTATAATAGTCCCTGTTTGGATAGCAACTATTTGTGCTGCAATTGCTGGAATTACTGCAACAAAAATTTTTATAAAAATGGGAAAATAATATTGTAATCTCTAAATAAAAGAATTGTTGTAAATAAATTATTAAAAATAAGATTTTGGATTTATGGAGGCTGGTATAAAAATGAAATTTATAGAGTTTTTTTCTAATATTGCTATGCCGTTAATGATAATTATTATTGTTTTATATGGTGTTATAGAAAGAAAAAAAGTTTTTGATATTTTTTTAGATGGTGCAAAAGAGGGGATAGGTGTTGTTTTTAATATTTTTCCTACATTAGTAGGTTTATTTGTTGCCATAGGGGCTTTAAGAAGTTCTGGAATTATAGATTTAACAGTTAATTTTTTAACTCCATTTTTGAATTTTATAAATTTTCCAACTGAAATATTGCCTTTAGCGCTAATAAGACCAATTTCTGGTAGTAGTTCAATAGCTGTTGCAACAGATATAATGAAAAATTTTGGTGTTGATTCTAATATAGGTCTTGTTGCTTCTGTTATAATGGGTTCTACTGAAACAACAGTATATACTATTGCTGTATATACAAGTAGTGTTGGAATAAAAAAAACAAGATTTGTTTTGTGGGCAGCATTAATTGCTGATTTTGTTGGGATAATAACAAGTGTAATTGTGTGTAAATATATTTTTTAATATTAAAATGGATATTTTAGATAATAAAAATAGGCTTTAAATAGCGGTGTTGAACCACTTTTGTCGATTTTTGTCGTAATTTTCTTGTTGACTTTTTATGAAAACTGTTGTAGAATAATTTTGCAAAAGATTTTAATCAAAATGTTTTTTTGAATTTTACCAAAAACTTTAATTAATTTAAATTTATTTTAATCAAAATATTTTTTAGGAGGTCTTATTATTTTTAAATTAATTTTATTTATATCGATTTTTTTTATAGTCAAAAAAATGGTTACTAAAATATTAGCAATCATAATTCTAAAAAAAATAAATCAGTAAATTATAAATAGTTTTTAATCTTGTAGGGAAGATATCACTTCAATCATATTCCCCCATATATATTTTTGGCATAATTTTGAAAGTTTTTTTATTGTTGTCCCACATAATTTCCTTCCAAAGTTATTACGTATATTTTCCCTACAGTTATGTATAAAAATTAATTATCTATGATAGGTTTCACCATTTGATATTTTAAATGCTCTAAAAATTTGCTCTAATAAAAATACACGAATTAATTGATGTGGAAATGTCATTTTAGAAAAGCAGATTTTTTGATTAGACATACTTAAAACTTTATCTGTTAAACCTAATGAACCACCAATTATAAATGTAATTTGGCTAGACTGCATAGATATATTTTCAATATTTTTTGAGAACTCTTCAGATGAAAGTTGTTTTCCAGTTAAATCAAGACTAATAACATAAGAATCTTTTTTTATATGATTTATAATATTATTACATTCTTTTGTTTTGATTTCATTTTCTATATTTGGATTTGTTTTTTCTGGTATTTTTTTGTCTGGAAGTTCTATAATATTTAATTTGCAATATTTAGATAATCTTTTTGAATATTCATCTATTGCATCTTTAAAAAATTTTTCTTTTAGTTTTCCTACACATATTATATTTATTGTTAACATTTTTTCCTCTTTCATTTTTATGATTAATGTCTCATTTGGAATTGATGCCTCAAACAGAACAGAGCTATAACTTAAGTTATCTGTAAATCACTTTGCTCGAGCAGATAATTTCTTCCTAAAATGACATTTTGGATCCAGGTATATCACGGCTTGCAACACTTAATTTTAAAGAGTTTTCATTATAATTGCTATTTGATATGATTTCGTCAATTACTGTTTTATAAGCAAGTTCTGGAAAATTACTTTCTTTGCTTAAGTGACCAAGCATAGCCTGTTTAAGGCCTGACTGTAATAGATGTGCTATTGTTTTTCCAGCCATTTCGTTTGGTAAATGTCCATTTGGACCTGCTATTCTTGATTTTAGTATGTATGGATATCTGGAAAATTTAAGAACTTCTGGATCATAATTTGATTCAAGAAGTACAAAAATACTATCTTCTAAATTTTTTAATATTCCATTTGTCATATGTCCAATATCTGTTGCAATACTAATTTTTTGGTTATCTTTGAATAGATTAAAACCACAAGGATTTGCTGCATCATGTGGTATAGCAAATGGTTTTATTTGTATATCTCCAATTTCAAATTTCTCTTCAATTTTTATAGTTTTAATATTTTTTTCTGCGATTTTCTCTTTTTGTTTAGGCATTGCATCTAATGTTTTTTGATTTACATATACAGGCAAATCAAATTTTTTTGCAAATGTTCCTAAACCTTGAATATGGTCAGAATGTTCGTGTGTAATTAATATTCCATTAATAGTTGATGGGTCAACTTCAAGGTTTGTTAGTGCTGTTTCTATTTTTTTGCTACTAACACCAGCGTCTATTAATAATTTTGTATTTTCTGTTTCTACAAATAAGCTATTTCCACTGCTTCCACTATATAGGCTACAAAAATTAAACATAATGTATTCTTCTTTCTATTTCTTTTGCTTTTAAATAATATATTATAAATGTTGATATATTAATATATCAACATTTATAACAAATCAATATTTTTTAAAAATTATTCATTTACTCTTTGGATATTTGCACCAATTTTTCTGAATTTTTCTTCTATGTTTTCATATCCTCTATCGATATGTTTTAAGTTATAAACTTCTGTTATACCATTTGCAGATATGCCAGCAATTATTAATGCTGCTCCTGCTCTTAAATCTGTTGAATATACTGGAGCTCCAAACAATTCATCAACACCTTCGAATATAGCTGTTTTGCCTTGAGCTGTTATTTTTGCTCCCATTTTATTTAATTCAGCTGTATATTGGAATCTTGACTCCCAGATACTTTCATTTATAATACTTGTACCATTTGCTGTTGATAAAACAACGCCCATTTGAGGTTGTAAATCTGTTGGAAATCCTGGGTAAGGTAATGTTTTTATAGTTGCTTTGTTAGGTCTTTTACTGTACCAAACTCTAATGCTATCTCCATTATCTTCAACATTTCCACCAATTTCTAGAATTTTTGCTGTTAATGGCTCTAAATGTTTTGTTATACAATTTTTTATAAGTAAATCTCCTTTTGAAGCCATTGCTGCTAACATAAATGTACCAGCTTCTATTTGGTCTGGAACAACAGAGTATGTTGCGTCTCCATGTAACTTTTCTACACCATTTATTTTTATTACATCTGTTCCTGCACCTCTTATGTCTGCACCCATAGTGTTTAAGAAGTTTGCAACATCAACTATATGAGGCTCTTTTGCAGCATTATCTATAGTTGTAGTTCCATTTGCTAGAACACTTGCTAACATTATATTTATAGTTGCTCCAACTGAAACAACATCCATATAAATATGTGCACCATTTAGACATTTTGCTTTTGCTGTAATTGTTCCTTTTCCGACTTCAACATTTGCTCCTAATAATTCGAAACCTTTTATATGTTGGTCTATAGGTCTTGCTCCTAAATTACAACCACCTGGCATACCTACTTCGATATCTCCAGTTCTACCAAGCATTGCTCCTATTAAATAATAAGAAGCTCTAAATTTGCTAGTTAAATCTAAAGGTGCTTGTGTTGTAGTTATATTTCTTGTATCAATTGTTAATTCATTTTTATCTGTCCAATTAATTTTTGCTCCCATTTGTTCAAGAATTTTGCATAAAATTTGGACATCACTTATATTTGGAACATTGTTTATAGTACAAATTCCATCTATTAATAAAGTAGCTGGTAATATTGCTACTGCTGCATTCTTTGCTCCACTTATTTCTACTTCGCCTTTTAAAGGTGTTGGTCCTGTTATTACTAATTTTTCCAAATTAATTCCCCCTGAATATGAATATATTTTGTATGCTTAAAATATAACATAAAGAGCAAAGTATTGCAAGTATTAGAATAATATTTGTACAGATAAATCAATATTTTATAATGAGAATATTAGTTTAATTTTTAGCTGTAAGTAAGCCATTATTTGCAAAGAATTCAATTAATTTAAATTTAAACTTAATTCCATTGTCAGAATTATCTGATATTATAGAATATTCTTCATCTGATAAAATATTTTGCAATTCTTCTTTAGACTCTTCTGGAACAATTCCTGAAGAAACATCTATGAAACATAATGAAGGGAACATTACACACCACCAATTTCTACCTTTTGCTTCTCCAATTTCTACTCGTAAAGCATCATAATAACCAGCAGGGAGTGAAATATCACCATATTGCTTTGTAGGGAATTCGAAATTTCCTATATTTATTTTTACGTTATAAGAATATCCTTCTTTTTTAATAGTATCTAATGCAACTTGTTTGAATTCTTCTTGATGTTCTGTTACTAGGTTTATAGCTTCTTGTTTTGAAGCACAATTTCTACATATATTATTCATATATTTTAATAGGTTATCTCTTACTTTATATTTTAAAGCTTGGTCTTCGTTACTATCACTATTTGCAATTACATGTAATCTGAAAACACTATCGCTTATGTCTGTTGATACTGCTTCTACATATGAGATAGCATTTATTGTTGTATATATAAATAAAAGTAATATTAATGTAATTGATATTCCAATTTTGGAATTTTTGATATTGTTTAAAAATTTTTTCATATGTTACCTCCAATAAACTTTTTTTGTAAAATATTCTTTAATTTAATTGTTTACATTTTAGATAAATTTATACATTTTTTGAAAATTTAAATATTTTAGTATTAATCAAAAAATTTACTACTAAATTTAATTATATTTGAAATGCAAATTTTGAAATATAATTGAAATATTTTTGAAATATTTTTGAAATATTGTTGACATCTAAAAAAATAAATGGTAAAATTTACCAGTACCCAGAAGTGGGATTACTCTAAAGAAAAAATCTTTATAGAAATGAAAGGGTTGATATTCTTATGATGAAAGAAAACAAAAGAGAAGAAAAATTATGCTTGTTTTTTGCAAGTGATTATCATTTTGAAATGATAAGTTTACCTTATATTAATGAAAACTTAAAGAAAAATAAAGATGTAGTAATAATGACAGAAAATGATTTAGGAAATAGTGTGAATAAAGTAATATCAAGTATAAATTTAAATGAAGAAGAAAAAAACAGATTAAATAAAATAGACTGGAAAAATGACGAGTTAAATAAATTTAAAGAAGTAAAAAATGCTGACAAAGATGGAAAAGAGTTATTAATATTTGTAAAAGGAAGAGAAAATTATATAAATAATATGAATAAAAATATTGAGAATTGGACAAATTTAAAAAATGTAGAAATAGTTGATTGCTACGATATTAATGAAGTACAGAATAATGCTGGAGAAATAGCAAAACAATATGATAATGTTTTATTTTCTTCTGGAGTGGAAAAAATGATATAAAATTTTAAAAAATACTTGATTAATTTATTTAAATAGTATAAAGTATAGATTACAGAATAAATTGTAATATTAATAGTGCTATTGAAAGGAAGAAAAGTTATGGAAAATGCATTAGAAGAAGCAAAAGCTATATTAAAAAAATATAATCAAGAACATTTATTAAATGGTTATGATAATTTAGAAGAAAAAAAGAAAGAACAATTATTAGAACAAATTTTGAATATTGATTTTGAATTAATAAAAAGCCTTTATGATAATACAACAAAAGGTGATTCAGAAAATAATGATGTAATTGAACCAATGGAATATTTGGATAAAAATAAATTATATGATAATTATAAATATTATGAGAATATAGGAAAACATGCTATTCAAGAAGGAAAACTTGCAGCAGTTACTATGGCTGGTGGACAAGGTACAAGACTTGGACATAATGGACCAAAAGGTACTTATGATATTGGTTTAGACTCACATAAGTCATTGTTTGAATTATTAAGTGATGGCTTAAAAGAAGCAGGAAAAAAATATGATGTTACTATACCATGGTTTATAATGACAAGTAGAGAAAATAATGAAGAGACAGTTGACTTCTTTGAAAAAAATAAATTCTTTGGATATCAAAAAGATAAAAATATATTTTTCTTTATTCAAGGTGAACTACCAATGGTAGATACAGAAGGAAAAATATTAATTGGTGAAGATGGTTTAATAAAACAAGCCGCTGATGGACATGGTGGAATTTATGAATCATTAGTAAAAAGTGGTATGACAGAAAAAATGAGACAACTTGGCGTAGAATGGGTATTTATAGGTGGAGTTGATAACTGCCTTGTAAAAATGGTAGACCCAGTACTTATGGGTATTGCTATTGATAAAGGTGTTACAGTTGCTTGTAAATCAATTGTTAAAGCAAATCCGCATGAAAAAGTTGGTGTTTTCTGCAAAAGAAATGGAAAACCAGGTGTTATAGAATATTCAGAAATTACTGATGATATGGCAGAAGCAACAGATGAAAATGGTGAACTTTTATATGGTGAATCACATATTCTTTGTAATTTGTTTAGTATTGATGCAGTGGAAAGAATGGGTCAAACACCATTACCATACCATAGTGCTTTTAAAAAGGCTAAATATATTGGTAAAGATGGAAATTTGGTAGTTCCTGATTCTCCAAATGCATATAAATTTGAGGCTTTCTTATTTGATGCTTTTGGTGAGGTTGATGATATGGCAATTCTTAGAGTTAAGAGAGAAGAAGAATTTGCGCCTGTTAAAAATGCTGATAGTGCTGGAGTTGATTGCCCAAGCACTGCTAGAAAATTATATGAAGATTTTCATCATTTGAGATAAAATAGAAGAGTAGGTTAGTAAATGACTTGCTCTATTTTTTTTACTTGTCAAATATTTTTCTAAAAACTCTTTATTTATTTTATAAATAGTGTTATTATAAGCATATCAAAAAAATTTGTCAAAAAGGGGCGTCCCTAATGACAGAAAAGAAAGGATTGATAAAATGAAAAATTATTTAGAAGAATACAAAAAATGGTGCGAAAGTCCAGATTTTGACGAAGAAACAAAAAAAGAATTATTAGGAATAAAAGATGACGAAAAAGAAATAGAAGACAGATTTTACAAAGAACTAGAATTTGGAACAGCAGGATTAAGAGGTGTAATTGGAGCTGGAACAAATAGAATGAATAAATATACAGTTGGAAAGGCAACACAAGGACTTGCAAATTACATAATAGAACAAGGAACACAAGATAAAGGAGTTGCTATAAGCTATGATTCAAGAAGAATGTCAAAAGAATTTAGTTTACAAACAGCATTAATTTTAAATGCAAATGGAATAAAAACATATCTATTTGAAAATTTAAGACCTGTACCAGAATTATCATTTGCAGTTAGAGAATTAAAATGTACAGCAGGTGTTATGATTACAGCAAGTCATAATCCTCCAAAATACAATGGATACAAAGTTTACTGGGATGATGGTGCGCAAATAGTTGCTCCAAGAGATAAAGATATAATTGCAAAAGTAAGAGCCGTTACAGAATATAGTGAAATTAAAGAAATTTCAAAAGAAGAAGCAATTGAAAAAGGTTTATTTAATGTTGTTGGAACAGAAATGGATGACAAATATATTAATACTTTAAAATCTTTAATATTAAATCCTGAAATTGTAAAAGAACAAGGTAAGGACTTAAAAGTTGTTTATACACCATTACATGGAACAGGAAATACAGTTGCAGAAAGACTTTTAAAAGAAATAGGAATACAAAATTTATATGTTGTTCCAGAACAAAAAGAACCAGATGGTAATTTCCCAACTGTTGATTATCCAAACCCAGAAGATAAAAAAGCATTTAAATTAGCACTTGAATTGGCTAAAAAAGTAGATGCAGATGTAGTTTTAGCAACAGATCCTGATGCAGATAGATTAGGAATTTATGCTAAAGATACAAAAACTGGTGAATATATGACATATACAGGAAATATGTCTGCGTTATTAATTGCTGAATATAGAATTTCTCAAATGAAAGAAAAAGAAATTTTACCTAAAAAAGGAATGTTTATTACAACAATAGTTTCTTCAGATTTAGCTAAAGCAATTGCTTCAAACTACGAATTAGAATGTTTTGAAGTTTTAACAGGATTTAAAAATATTGGTGCTATCATGAAAAGAGAAGAAGAAAAAACAGATGGAGATAAATATGTATTTGGATTTGAAGAAAGTTATGGTTGCTTAATAGGTGACTATGCAAGAGATAAAGATGGTATTGCTGCTGTAATGGCACTATGTGAAGCTGCATGTTACTACAGAGCAAACAATGAAACATTATGGGATCAAATGAACAACATTTATAAAAAATATGGATTCTACAAAGAAGATCAAGTTTCAATTGTTTTGGAAGGTGCTGAGGGTGCTGAAAAAATAAAAGAAATGATGACAGAAATGAGAAATAGAGATGTTGAAAATATTGGAGACTACAGAGTTTTAACATTTAAAGATGTTGAAAAAGATTACATAAAAGATATGATTACAGGTGCAGAAAGTAAAACAGGATTACCTAAATCAAATGTTTTATATTATCAATTGGAAAATAATGCATGGTGTTGTGTTCGTCCATCTGGAACAGAGCCAAAAATCAAATTGTATTTTGGTGTTAAAGGTAAAGGTGAAGAAGATGCAACAAATAGTTTAGAGAATTTAAAAGATGCAATGGTAAAATTAGTTAAAGGAAATTAAAGATTATGCAAAGAATATTAAGTCATATGAGAAAAGCAATAGAAGATTATAATATGATAGAAGAAAATGACAAAATAGCAATTTGTCTTTCAGGTGGAAAAGATTCAATAACAATGTTACATGCATTTAAAGCCTTACAAAGATTTTATCCAAAAAAATTTGATATAATAGCAATAAGTATAAATCCTGGATTTGAATTTTTTGATACAAGCTTATTACAAGAAATGTGTGACAAATTGGAAATACCATTATTTATAGAAAATAGTCATGCACAGGAAATTGTATTTGAAATAAGAAAAGAAAAAAATCCATGTTCTTTATGCGCTAATTTGCGTAGAGGAGTAATAAATTCAATTGCTGTGCGCGAGGGATGTAATAAGATTGCATTAGGGCATAACGAAGATGATGTTTTAGAAACTTTTTTGCTTAATTTGTTTTATACAGGAAGTATTGGAACATTTTCTCCAGTTAGTTATATGGATAGGACAGGAATAACATTAATAAGGCCATTAATATATACACCAGAAAAAGAAACAAGAAGATTTGTGAAAAAAAATAATTTGAAAGTTATGCCTAAGGTTTGTCCAATGGATGGAACTTCTAAAAGAGAAGATATGAAACAGATGATTTTTTCTCTTCAAAAAGAAATTCCTATGATTAGAGCAAATTTATTTGGAGCAATAAAGAGAAATTTGCCAGACTGGAAATAAGATTTAGGTTTGAAAATATATAATTTAGGCCTTAAAATTGTATTGTAACAAAAATGTAATAAAAACTTAAAATAGTAAGAAAAAAACTGCGAAAAGGTGCTTCCCTAGTAAGGTGGAAGTACCTTTTTGTAATATAAATTTAAGCCTCTAAAAAGCCTATTGAATAAAGAAAAAAATTTATTTACAATTATAATAAGGCAAAATGTCGAAAAGTGTAAATAAAAGCCTTAGGAGGGAATGAGATTTATATGAAAAATCTAATTGCAAAAATAATTTCAATTTTAGTTATAATGATGATGCTAATTAATAGTTCATTAATGCTTGTAATATCTACAGCAATAGATGCAGTGCAAAGTATTATAGATGAGTCAAAAATTAATGCAATATATGAATTAAATCTAGAGAAGTATGTTAATTACAAAGTTGGAGATACTCCTGGATTAATGGTTCAAGCTAATTTGAAAACTGGAATTGAATATCAAGATGGACAAGAACATGTACCAATAGAAGCAACAAATGTTATTTTAAAAACTCCTAAGGTCAATGAAGAATATCCAGAAAAAGTTGAAGTTGTTGTAAAATCAACAAAATTAACAAATGGAGATGAAAAGGGAAAAGATTTTAATTGTTCTTATAACAAAGACAATGGAGAAATTAAATTAATTACTGAAAATAAAGCAGATGAAAATGGAAATGTATATTCTGAAAACGTTGCAGATGCAAGAGATGAATATCAAATAAATTTATATTATAGTTCAAATTGCTATAATGATAAAAATGAAAAACGTGAATTAGATTTTTCTGGAAAACTATATATTGGTTTAAAGAAAGATGATAATAAAACGATTAAAACTCAAGATATTTCTCAAAAATTTGAAGTTACAGAAAATGTATCAGGGTTAATTTCTACAAATGTTACAACAAGTGATATTTATAATGGATATATTCGTTCAAATGTCAAAAATAATACAACATATAGAACTGAATATACAGAAAATTTAAACATTCAAGTTAGTTACAAAGAAATTGCTGATGAAGTTAAAATAAATACAAAAAATTTATTTGTAAATAATAAAGATAAAGAAATAGAAACAGAAGAGATAGTGTACAAAAGTACAAAAATTAGTAAAGACGAGGTTTTAAATGAACTTGGTGAAAATGGAACTTTACAAATTTTCGATAAAGATGGCAATTGTTTAACAGAAATTAATAAGGATTCTGAAACTGATGAAAATGGATATGTTACAGTTAATTATGAAAATGAATTAACAGAGTTAACATTTAAATTGAGCAAACCTGAAAAAATTGGTGAAATTAATGTTCAAAATGTTAAACAAATCAAAGAAACGATGAAAGATGCTGATGTTACAAAAGTTGAAACAAAAAATCAGATTTCTTGCATAAATAATGTTAAAAAGACTGAAAAGGTTATTGATGAAAGTACTGGAGAATCAAAAGATGTTGAAACAGTAAAACAGGTAGAATTTTATAATTTTGAAAATAGCAATTTAGCAGATGTTAAAGATGCTAAGTCAGATGTAGAATTATCTGTTGATAATGCTAATTGGACTAATAATGTTCAAAATGATGTTACTTTTACAGCAACATTAGTTACAAATGGTCCAGAATATGAATTGTTTAGTAACCCTGTAATTCAAATAAAATTACCACAGGAAGTTGAAAAAGTAATTTTAGGAGATGTAGCATTATTATATGGCAATAGCTTAAATATAAAAAATGCAAAAGTTATTGAGCAAAAAGGCTATAAAATTTTAAATATTGAATTAAATGGAACACAAAACAAATATTGCTTGAATTCTATTGTAGCTGGGGCTAATGTTGTTATACCGGCAACAGTAATTATAAGCAAAGATGCTGAAACAAATGATGTACCAGTTGGTTTAACATATTATAATAATGGAAAAGAAATAGAAACAAGAGAAGGACAAGTAAAAATTAATTCAATTACAAACGATAATACAAGAAATGTTTTATCACAAAGTGCTGAAGAAGAAAATGTTGATATATCAATTAATTCAAAGGCACAAGTTGGAAGTCAAATATTGAATGATGGTGATACTGTATATGAGGAACAGGTAATAAAATACACTGTTAAAGTAACAAACAATACTCAAAAAGATGTTACAGGAATAAAAATTTCAGGTGAGGTACCTGATGGAACAGCATACGCCACAATAGATAGAGGAACTTATTGGGGGGAAAACTATGAATATGTAAAAAACGAAAATGTTAAAGAATATGTATTTAATAGTATTACAGATTTGAAAGCTGGGGAAACAAAAGAAGAAAGTTATGAAGTTGTTGTAAAAAATCTTGAAGGAGGAACAATAGAAAATAATATTAGCAATAAAATTAAGACTGTTGTAAATAATAATAAAATTCAAGAAGATACTTTGAACAATGTTGTAAAAAAGGCAGAATTAAATATTGAAGTAAAATCTTATATAGGTAGAGATCAACCAGATTCATTTTATTATGATGTTTTTATAAAGAATATGAGTGATCATGAATTAAAAAATATTGAGGTAAATAGCATAGAATTTCAAAAAGAAATGAATTATAATATTGAGTATTTGGGAACCGATGATAATTCAAAACTAATAGAAAAATCTTACAATGATCGTATTTTAAAATTCAAGTTAGATTCTTTATCTGTCGGAGCTACAGCTAATATTAAATTTAATTTAACATTAGGTAATTTTGATGAAAATATAAATGAACAAATTGTTAAAATGTCTATGATTGCACAAGCAGAAAATACAAAAAAATATTGGTCAAATGAGAATATAAGAACAGCATATCCACAATATGTGACAATTACTCAAAGCTGTGAAAAAGAAGGAGAAAAACTTAAATATGGTGAAGAAATTGAATATAAAGTTAATGTAAAGAATGAGAGTAAAACTAGAGTATATGTTAATGTTCAAGATTATTTACCAGATGGTTTGGAAGGAATATCAGCTGAATATGATAAATATGTCTTAAAAGAGAGTAATCATGTATATACAGAATATGATATAAATGAAGAAGAAAATTTACAATGTGATAGAGTAAAGGAGACGATAAATTTACAATATCAAGTTAATGGCAAAACTGGATTTGATTCAACGGTATTAATTCCTGCAGGAAAGACATTAAATTTTGTTATTAAGGCAAAAGCAGGATTTGTGACCGAAACAAAAGAAGTTTCAAACTTTGCAACTGTTTATGGAGATTATATTACATCAAAAACATCTAATATAATAAAAGTATATGTGCTTGCAAATGATGAAGATTCAACACCAGACCCGGATAATCCGAATAATCCAGATAATCCGGATAATCCAGATAGCCCAGACAATCCTGATAATCCGAACCCAACACCAGGAGATGATAAAACATATGATATTAGTGGAACGGTTTGGGTTGATTCAAATAAAAATGGTCAAAGAGATAGTGGAGAACAGTTGCTATCGGATGTAATCATAAAATTATATGATGCAGATTCAAATGCTATTGTAAAAAAGAAAGATGGAACTAATACAATTATAAAAACAAATTCAAATGGTAAATATGACTTTACTAATGTTAAAAAAGGAAATTATTTGGTTTTATTTGAATTTGATACTGGAAAATACGCAATAACTGATTATAAGAAAAATGGAGTTAGAGAAGAAATAAATTCAGACGCAATTTTAAAAAGTGTTGCTATTGATGGTGAAGAAAAAAGTGTTGGTTTAACAGATAAACTAAGTGTAAAAAATTCTAATATTGAAAATATTGATTTGGGACTTGTAGAAAAAGAAGAATTTGATATGTCACTAAATAAAAGTATATTGAATTTAAAACTTACTTATGATGGAACAGAAAAAGAATATAATTACAATGAAAGTAAATTAGTAAAAGTAGAAATACCGGCTAAAAAGATAGATGGAGCAAGTATTGAAGTAGAGTATCAATTGGAAATTAAAAATGAAGGTAATGCAGATGGATATGTTAATGAAATTGTAGACTATATTCCTGAAGGATTTACTTTTGATAGTAGCAAAAATAGTGGGTGGACTAAAAAAGGAACTAATATGGTTATATATAATGGAATTTCTGGAATTGTTATAAAAACAGGAGAAAGCAAGAAAATTATATTATATTTAACAAGAAGTTTAACGTCTAATACTATAGGGACATTAACAAATAAAACAGAAATAAATAAGTGCATTAGTGTTAACGGAACTAAGGATATAGATTCAACTGAAGGAAATAAAAATGAGAGTGAGGATGATTTTTCTCAAGCTCAAGTTATAATTTCTGTTAAAACAGGTATTGTAAGAAATATTTTAATATTTATAATTATTTTATTAGTTATATTATTTTCTGTATATATGGTAAAAAAATATAAATTTAAAGGTACAATAATGTTTTTATTCGTACTTATAATGGGATCTGGATGTATATTTAATCAGGTTTTGGCTTTGGATATTAGGGTGTGTTGTATTACTGATAAAACTAGAAATTTTCATGCTGATGATGGAGAAGAGAACCATGCACACAGATATTATTGTATAGATTCGGGACATCCACAGTGTGGTAAAGCGGCTCATTATTATACATATCTTAGATCAAGTTCAAATAAAACAGGATCTAGCGGACCTACATTACAAAAGTCGATATCAATTTCGACTCAAGATTCAAATAACATATCTATATCACAGCAAAGTAACGGATATTGTAGAGTTGGACCATATAAAGTTAGTGTGAATTATGGTGGTAAAATATCTATAAGTGGTTCGGCAACAAAGACAGATGGAACAAAATATGATTTCTTTGCAGGTGGAAGCGATAATACTCAAAGTGGTAATATTGTTACAAGTGGAATTGAAAAGATTAATTATTTTAATGTTGCTGATAATGGTACATATTCATTTTATGTATATGTAGATAATTCAACAACAAAGATTAATGATGTTAAGGTTACTGTGGATGTAGATGGTGTATATGGATATTCTGAATGGGGTACAACAGCGACAACATATTATTGTAGTTCAGTTGCTGCTGGAGGGAAAAAGACACATAATGGAAGAAGTTGTAAAGAAACAGATGGAGGAGCAGATTATACTTTAAAAGGAACTAGTTTTGCTTGCCAAAGGATGAGAATTAATGGAACATATAGTAATAGTTGGACTTCAGCGGGATCAACCTCTACAAATTTTGGTTCGAAAGATTTGGTTGGACAAATAGAAGTAATAAAAAAAGATAAAGATACAGGGGCTGTTCTCAATAATGCTAAAATTAGATTAACGAAACCAGGAGGGGGAACAGAAGAAAAATTAACAGATGGTAGTGGAAAGGTAACTTTTTCAAATCTGTTAGCTGGAAAATACAAGGTGGAAGAAATAAGTACTCCAAGTGGTTATAATTTAGGATTGCAAGATGATTCAGATAAGAAAAAAGATATAACTGTTACTGCTGGAAAAACAGAAAAAACAGAATTAAAAAACAAACAATATGGAAACCTAAAGGTAATAAAGAAAGACGAAGATACAGGGAATACTTCATTAGGAGAAATAAAACTGAGTGGAGTACAGTTTAAGCTATATGTATTAAAAAATAACACAAAATATTATTTAAAAGAAACATCACCTAATAAATACAGTTATAGTGACTTTAGTGAAACAGATAAAAATAAAGCAAAGACATTAACAACAGATAGTAATGCACAATTTGAAGTTGATAATTTACCTGTATATGAAGGAAAAAATAAAATTACATATTATATTGAAGAATATGCTTTACCAGACAATTTATCGGAATACTATAAAATAAAAACAGATCCAGATACAATTCAACTTGTAAATGGAACGACACAAACAAAAGACATTAAAAACAAGCAAATTTATTTAGATGTTTCAGGTTATGTATGGGAAGATACCATTGATAAAAATAAGCAATCAACAAGAAACGATTTATATGATGCAGATAGAAATGAAACTTTAATTAATGGTATTACGGTTAGACTAAAAAATACAAAATCAGAAACACTTCAAACAACAACGACAGGTTCACAAGGTGAATACATGTTTAGAAAAGTAAAAATAGATGAATTATCTGATTATTATATCGAATTTGAATATAATGGTTTAAAATACCAAAATGTAACAAAAAAACTTGATAAAGATAATGGTTCAAAGGCAGTTGAAAATACAACTTTAAGAACAGATTTTAATAATTCATATTCTACTATATCAGGAGGAAACGAAAAAAATAGTAGTGGAACAAAGGGATATTCATTGGACCAAAATGGAAATATTACAAATTCATTAGTATATACAAATGGAACATACAGTTCATCTTTAGTGCCTAATACAGCATACACAGCTGGAAGCACAAAAAATTCTGTTATTCCACAAGATGGTTCAACAGGGGCCTCAATAAAAGCAAATACTAAAGATGCAGAATATTCATTAGATAAGTGGAAAGCTGGAGTTACAGAAATAAAAGATGTTAACTTAGGAATCGCATTAAGAAATCAACCTGATATAGCAATTGCAACTGATTTAAACAATATGCATATGACAATAAATGGTTATGAGCATACATATAATTTTGGACAAAGAGCTAAGTATATAAATGCAGGTTTACCAAATAATGAACTAAATAGTGCATATGATTCTTTGCTAGATGGATTTAATGTATCTGTAAAAAATAATCAAGGAAACTACAGAGATGTTACATATTCAAGAGGAATATATGACTCATATATTGCATTTACAAAGGACAACCCAGATGATGAAGCTAGATTAAAAATTTACTTAACATACCAAATTTCATTAAAAAATGAAAGTTCTATACCATTTGTAAAAGTTAAAGGATTAAGAAACTATTCAGATTCACAACTTGAATTTATAGATTCTTATATAGAAGATGGAACAAATACTGACAAAAAGGTTACATGGAGTAAAGTTGGAACTACAAATGATTCGGTACGTAATATATGGCAGTCAGGGGAAGTAGATACATTTATTGAACCGGGAAAAATGGCAACTGTATATTTAACATATGAACTAAATACAAATGCAATTATTAGTTTGGCAGATTTACAAGCAAATGGTGGAGAGGTATATGTAGTTGGCAATACAACAGAAATAACAGCCTATTCTTCATATGATTCAAACAAAAATGCATATGCAGGAATAGATACTGATTCAGCCCCAGAAAATATATCATATGGAGATATTTCTACATATGAGGACGATACAGATAGTACACCTGATTTACATATTAAAAGAAAAACTCCAAAGTCAATTTCTGGTTTAGTATTTGAAGATGAAGCAAACTTGACACTTACAAAAGAACGTATAGGTGATGGAAAATATGAGCAAGGAAACAATGGCGTTAATGATGTTAAGGTAGAACTTGTTAATTTTGATAATGGTAGTGATTATAGTGATGCTAATGTAATTACACTATATACACTAGGTGACGGCGGAAATGTTATAAAAACTCCGGCAGACACTAAGACAACAAGTGATGGAAGATTTGAGTTTGTTGGAATAATTCCTGGGGAATATGTTACAAAATATACATATGGTAAAAAAGGTGATATGCAAAGTAAGATTATAACTAAAAATGTAACAACACAAGATTATAAGTCTACAATAATAACAAATGATAAATTTAAACAAGCAGTACAAAATAGGTCAGAATACTGGTACCAAGATACCGAGTTGGAAAATTGCTCTTCTGCGCTTGACGATTGGAATAGAAGAAGTGCAATAAATCAGAATTTGAAATATAATTCTTATACTGTTAAAGATAACTATGATAATAATTCAGATGCCGAAAGTAATCATTATATGATAGCTACTACAGGAAAAATGACATTCCCAATAGAAGACAAAAAAGATCAAACAACAAATTATGATTATGTAGAACCATCTCGTATTTATAACATTAAATTTGGTATAGTTGAAAGACCAAGACAAAGCTTAGAAGTAAATAAAGAAATCAGTTATATTAAATTGACATTACAAAATGGAACGGTTCTAGTAGAGGGGGATCCTCGAACAACTACTATGAATTATGTTACATATCCACAAAATGGTATACTAAAAGTAGAGGCGGATAATAATTTGATTCAAGGTTCAACATTACAGGTTGAATATACGATAAGCGTAAAAAACAAATCAGAAACAGATTATAATACAGAAAGTTATTACAAATATGGAACACCAGGAAATACACCTGTCTCATTGACGGTAAATTCAATAGTTGACTATATGGATGAGGGCTTAATAAGTCCATATAATGAAAGTAGTCCAGATTGGAAATTAAAAGAGGGGGTTAATATTAAGAATTCACTTTCTCAAAAAGCATATGATGTAATAAAGAATAGAAAAAACATATTATTGAATGAGTGGAATAAAGAAATACGACAGAATGAAACTCAATATTTGAAGGTAGAAGCAAGTAAAATTGTATCTGCTTCAGACGATAACTTGTATGAAAATTATACTGAAATTTTGAGTAGTACAAGTGATGTTGGTAGATTCTATGGTGAAGAGATTAATGGAAGTTGGAAGAATTATACACCTGGTAACTATGATTTGACAAATGATACACATGAAAGCGATGATAATGGATATGATCATATAAGTCGTGCGACACTTACTATAGTTCCACCAACGGGTAGTGATAACCATGTTATTTACTATATTATTGGAATTTCATGTTTAATTGTTATTGCAGGAGGAGTTGTAATAATAAAGAAATTTGTTTTGTAACTTAAAATTTTATTTAGATTAGAAAGATTAAATAACTTTCATAATATGTAGATTAATATGGTACAGAAAATTTATTATATAAATTTTCTTATGTGGACAAAGAATTGTGGTTTTAAACTGCAATTCTTTTTCTTTGAACTGTAACATTAGGAAAGTTATACAACTTTTCTAATATATAAAACTACTTGAAATTTTTTAGAAAATTTGGTATAGTATATATGGTTTTTAATGTGCTTATAGCTCAGCAGGATAGAGTAGCCGCCTCCTAAGCGGCAGATGGGGGTTCGAGTCCCTCTAGGCACACCAGTAATAAAAAAACCATGTAATCATTGAAAACACTATGAATTATATGGTTTTAATTTTTTATAAGAGTGAGGAAAGAATTTGAAAGAAAAAATAAAACAAATAACGGAAACGAGACAATTTCATATGTGTATGGTAATGAGCATAATATTATTGATAATATTTGTTGTAGCATTAATCTCTTTGAAATATAATGTAGAAGGTGAAGGCAATCCACCATTTACTTTATCAAAAATATCAATAATAAGTAATGTTGAAGGAACAGATGCAAATGACGAACAAAATAAATGGAATTTGGCAGTAAACCAAAATAATGATATTTATTTGTATATAAAGAAAAATTCAGATTACAAATATACAGAGACAATTTCAAGTGTTGTTTTAGATAATTTTAAAATTAATCAAGAACTTAAAGTTGGAAAAATAAAATTATTAAAACCAGATGCAAATATTGATAGTGTCATTTTTAAAAATAGTTCAGAAAATGAAGTTGATAGAATAGAGTATAAGGGGGATATTGATTCAAGCATAAAAGAAATGAAAATTTCAAATCAGGGTGGATTAGTGGTCTTTAGATATGCTATTGAGGATATAGGAAATTATACTTCAAATGATGATGAGCAGATAAATCATAATGATTTGTTAAAAAAATTGGCAATAAATAATGATGATATTAAATTTAGTGTTTCATTTGATATTATTGTGAATTTAGATTCTAAAAAAAGTTATAAAGCTAGCATGAATTTAGATTTGCCAACAGGAAATGTTGTAGATAATGGAATGCAAAGTACTGAAAATACTGACTTAAAAGATATTATTTTTAAAAGAACATAAAAGAATTAAAAAAGTACTTGATAATTTTTTAAAGTCAGTATATAATACAAAGGTATGAAATTTAATCTTTGTATAGAGGGTAATCCAATAGAGACCTATGAACCTTGTCAGGTCCGGAAGGAAGCAGCAATAAGTAGAAAATCTTTATGTGGAGTACTCTCTATAGAGGGATTAAATTTTATACTATAATAAGATAATTTTTGATTTTCCTATTATAGTAAATTCTAAAATTATAAAGGATGTGAAATTATGGGGTACACAGCTCTTTATAGAAAGTTTAGACCAATAACTTTTTCAGAACTTGTTGGTCAAGAACACATTACACGTACATTAAGAAATCAGATTATGGCAGATAGAGTGGGACATGCTTATTTGTTTAACGGTGGACGTGGAACAGGTAAGACATCATCTGCAAAAATTTTGGCAAGAGCAATAAATTGCTTAAATCCAAAAGATGGGGAACCTTGTAATGAGTGTGAAATTTGTAAAGGGGCATTAAATGGTTCTCTTACAGATATTGTTGAAATGGATGCTGCTTCAAATAATAGTGTTGAAGATATTAGAAGTATTCGTGAAGAAGTTAATTTTTTGCCAACAAAGGCAAAATATAGAGTATATATTATAGATGAGGTTCATATGTTATCACCAGGGGCTTTTAATGCATTATTAAAGACTTTGGAAGAGCCACCAGAACATGTTAAATTTATTTTGGCAACGACAGAACCTCAAAAGCTACCTGCAACAATACTTTCAAGATGTCAAAGATTTGATTTTAAAAGAATTTCAAATGAAGATATTATAAAAAGACTTGAAATTGTTTGTAAAGAAAGTAATATAGAAGTTACAGATGGAGCTTTAAAAATTATTTCAGTTTTAGCTGAAGGCGCAATGAGAGATGCTTTGTCAATTTTGGAAAGATGTGTTCAAGATGGAGAAAATAAAATTGATGAAGATAAAATTAAAGATTTAGTTGGAATTCCTAAAATTACATTTGTACATAGTATAGTTGATGCAATTGTTGAATATGATATTGATAAGGCTTTAGCTAGTATGGATGAAATTTTAAATCAAGGCAAGGATTTAAATAATTTTTTATGGGAAATTATTAAATATGTAAAAGATGTCTTAATTTATAAGTCTTCTGGAAAAGCAGAATTATATAGTGAAGAAGAAGTCACAAATATCAAAGCTTTATCAGATAAAGTTACAAAAGAAAAGCTAGTTAATTTGATTTATGAATTATCAAATTTAGAAAATGATATGAAATGGTCTACACAAAAAACAATTATGTTTCAAGCTGGTATTATTAAGCTATGTAGTAAAGAAGTTGGTACTGGCGGAGATGTTGAAGAAAGACTTGAAAAAATAGAAAATTATTTGAAGTCTGGAAAGGTTGCAGTTACAAATACTGTGGCATCAAATGTGACATCAGGCGTTGCTTCTAATAATATGGCAACATATAGTAATTCAAATCCAGTAGTTGGTAATAATGCTGTTAGAAATAGTATGTCACCTAAAATGGATAATACTCAAGGTACTTCTAATAATGTAAGTAGACAGCCAATGAGCAGGACATATTCAAGTGATTTGAGTAAGAGTTGGCCTAAAATTGTAAATGATTTAAAACAAAATGGTAAAATAGTACTATACACAAACTTAATGAATACTAGTGCTGAACAGATAAATGATAATACTGTTGGTATTAAGTTTAAAAAAGGAATGACGGCTTTTGGTAAAGCTGTTCTAGATAAACAGGAAAATATTAAGGAAATTTCTAGTTTGGTTTCGTTAGCTTGTGGTAAGGATATGCAGATTAAATATATAAATGATGCTCAAAATTCAGTTGTTGTGCATAATCCTGAAGATGATATTCAGAGGTTAGCGAGTGAGTCTAATATTCCATTTAATATGATGTAGAAATGATAAAAAGGAGGAGTTTAAAATGGCAAAAAGAGGTGGATTCCCAGGAGGTATGGGAGGATTTGGCGGAATGAATATGAATAATTTAATGAAACAAGCCAAAAAAATGCAAGAAGAAATGCAAAAATCACAAGAGGAGTTATCAAGTAAGGAGTTTGATGCAACAGCAGGTGGAGGAGCAATTAGTGTAAAAGTTACGGGTGAGAAAGTTATAAAAGAAATAAAAATCAAGCCTGATGTTGTTGATCCAGAAGATGTTGAAATGTTAGAAGATTTAATTTTAACATGTGTTAATGAAGCATTAAGAAAAGTTGATAGTGCTCAAAGTCAAGAGTTTGGAAAATTTAATATTCCAGGATTAATGTAGTAAAATAAGGAGTAAAAGGATGTCATTATATTCACCATCAATCGAGAAATTAATAGAAAGTTTTGAAAAGCTACCTAGTATAGGACACAAAACAGCTGCAAGACTTGCGTTTTATATATTAAATTGTTCAGAAGAAGAATCAAATGAATTTATAAAATCGATACAAGATGCAAAACATAATTTAAAATATTGTAGCAAGTGTTTTAATATTTCAGATACAGACCCATGCCCAATATGTGCAAGTCCTAAAAGAGACCAATCTTCTATATGTGTTGTAGAAGATGTTAGGGACATTGTTGCTATGGAAAAAACGCATGAATTTAAAGGTGTGTATCATGTTTTACATGGTTCTATTTCGCCTATGAATGGAGTTGGACCTGATGATATAAAAATTAAAGAATTACTTGCAAGACTTATGGATGGAAGTGTAAAAGAAGTTATACTTGCTACAAATCCTAGAGTTGAAGGTGAAGCAACTGCGATGTATTTGTCTAAACTTATTAAACCTTTAGGCGTTAAAGTTACTAGAATTGCACATGGTATTCCTGTTGGTGGAGACTTAGAGTATACAGATGAAATTACTTTAACTAAAGCGTTAGAGGGTAGAAGAGAAATTTAACATATCAAAATAAAGCACATATAATACTTTAGAGGTGTATTATATGTGTTTTTCTGATTTTTCTAGTTGTAACTTAATTGGTTTAGCAAGTTCTTTGGCAATTAGCGTTGGAGAAGAAATGGATGCTGATGAACTAGCTATATTGGCTGCTTTTTTTACTGCATTTGCTGATAATCTTGCTATTATTGCGGCTAAAAAATCACTGTGAAAATTTGTGTTGACATAAATTAGAAGGGGTGATATAATTGCAATGTCGCTTTTTAATAATATTTTTTTGGCATTGCCAGGAGGAAAAGGTATGGTAAAATACGTATGCGAAAAATGTAAAAAGGAGTTTTTTTCCAAAGATGTATATGAAAAACATATGCTTGAGCATAAGTTCGAAGAAGCATCTGCAGGAGCTTATATTTGTCCTGACTGTAATGGAAAGGGTGAGTATTATGGAACTGATGGAACTGATCTTAGATGGTGTACAACCTGTAGAGGAAAGGGCTTCGTACGAATAGTACCATATTAAAAAAAGGGAGCTTTGTTGTAAATTCTCAACAAAGCTCTTTTTTAATTTTCTAAGAGAATTTTGCAAATATTTTTAGTAGAATGTTTTTTTGCCAAAATCTCAGTATTTTTCTTCATTGTATTTAATTTTTCAGGATTATCAATTACACTTTTTAGAACTTCACGAGAAGAATTATCTTTTCTTAGCCAAATACCAGTACCTTTACTTTCTAAAAATTCAGCATTTTCTTCTTCTTGGCCAGGGATAGGATTAATAATTATCATAGGCAAATTTGATGCCAAACTTTCAGAAGTAGTTAATCCACCAGGTTTTGAAATTACTAGGTCAGAAATTGACATTAATTCAGGTACTTTATTTGTAAATGCTAAAACTTTTACAGATTCTTGTTTATTGTTTTCTTCAACAATTTTTTCAAATTCGGATTTCATTTTTTCATTTTTTCCAGCAATTGCAATGACTTGAATATTATCGAAATTTTTAACTAAATTATTAAAGATTTCAACGGTTCTGGCTTTTCCAAGACCAAATTCGCCACCACCAAAAAATAAAATATTTTTTTTATTATCTTTTAAATCAAATTCTTTTAAAATTTCTTCTCTATTATAGTTTTGTAAAAATCTAGAAGATATAGGTATTCCAGTTACGAATACTTTGTTATCAGGAATGTTTTTTGCGACAAGATAATTTTTCATTTTATCATTTGCAACGAAAAAATAATCTGTTGTTTCGTTTCCAACAAGCCATTGGTCATGTGGTGAAAAGTCTGTCATTATTGTTGCAATCTGGGCAGTTATTTTACCTTTTCTTTTTAAGTATGCACACATTTGACTGCCAAATGGATGTGTTGAAATTATTAAATCTGGTTGTTTTTCTCGTAATAATTTTAAAAGTTTTATTGCTAATAATTGATTTGATTTTGATGATATGTGTGCTAATGGACCTTTTTGCGAGTCGGCATATATTTTACCCCAAGCCCATGGCATTTTTTTTGCCATTTCTCTGTATGCGGCTGTTGTGACTATTTCAATTGGCTTATTTACATATTTCATACAGTCTATTAGTTCTGTTTCACAGTTTTTATAATTGTTGTCAATGCATTCTTTTATAGATTTTGCGGCATTTAAGTGACCGCCTCCGTATGATGCGTAAAATATTAAAATTTTTTTCATTTATTACTCCTTGATTTTTGTTTTAAATATTTTTATGTAGTTATTGCTTGTTTTTATGTATTAATTTTAGCATAAATTTCATTCAATTAGCAATGTTTTTTGCAAAATATTCTTTTTTAAAATTTTATAATATAGTTTACAATGGTTTATGAAAAATATAAAAATTTATATTTTTCATAAACTGCTGTAAATTGTAATGTATAATATTAGAAATTTTGTAAAAAATATAAATGAAAATTTTATAAAAAAGGTGATAGTGTGAAAAAATTTTTAAAACTAATTTTAATAATATTTTTGTTAGTGTTATCCACAATTTGTATATTTATTGTGGATAAAGGTAAAACAAATAATGTTTCATTAGCAAAAACAACAAATACATCAGACGTTCAATTGATGGCAAGAGCAATAAATGGAGAAGCAAGGGGAGAACCGTACGAAGGGCAAGTTGCTGTTGGTGCTGTTATTTTAAATAGGGTAAAGGACTCGAGATTTCCTAATAGTATTGCTGGGGTAATATATCAACCAGGTGCATTTACTGCAGTATCAGATGGTCAAATTAATGTAACAATAAGTGAAGGTTCTACAGTATATAAAGCAGCTCAGGATGCAATAAATGGTTGGGACCCAACGAGTGGATGTGTATACTATTTTAATCCATCAACTGCAACAAATAAGTGGATTTGGTCTAGACCATTGGTAAAAACTATTGGAAAACACAGATTTTGTAAATAGAAAAAGAAAGGTTGAGTTTATGAAAAAGGTAGAAATAAAAAAAATTCAAGTTAATAAGGCATATATAATAGCTTCAATTATTGTATTTGTGGTTGTTATAGGAAGCTTAATTGCTGTGATTGTAAATAATAATAAAGAGGCAAAAACTGCATCTGAAAATACTTACAATATGGCTTTTTATCAAGTTGTTGATTATGTTCAGAATGTTGAAACATATTTAGCAAAATCATTAATTTCAAGTACTCCAGAACATGGAGCAGAGACTTTAACAAATGTATGGAGAGAGGCAAATTTGGCACAGGCATATCTTTCACAATTGCCGGTTGAAAGTCAAGAATTAGAAAACACTGAAAAGTTTTTAAATCAAGTTAGTGATTATAGCTATTCTTTATCTAGAAAGAATATTTATAATGAAAAATTATCAGATGAAGATTTAAAAAATTTAAAAGATTTGCATAACTATAGTGTTGAATTAGAAAATACTTTAAATCAGTTATCTGAAGATATAAATTCTGGTAGAATAAAATGGGGAGAACTTACTAATAAAGGAAATGTGGCATTTGCTCAACAAGTAAGTACAAGTTCTATGGATGGATTTAGCAACTTAGAAGAAAATTTTCATCAATATTCAGGTTTAATATATGATGGTGCTTTTTCTGAGCACCTAACAAATGGCGAGAAAAAAGGCTTAACAGGTGATGATATTGATGAAGAAACAGCAAAACAAAAAGCAATAGATTTTATAGGGAAAGATAATGTTCAAAGTATTGAAAGTTTAGGATTTTCAGAAAATGCAACAATACCAGAATATAATTTTTCAATAAAAACAAATTCAGAAGATAGTATTAATATATCAATTTCCAAAAAAGGTGGACATATTGTATATATGAATTCAAACAGAAATGTTAATGCTGAGTTAATATCTCAAGATGAGGCAAACCAAAAGGGCAAAGATTTTTTAAATAATCATGGAATTTATAATATGAAAGAAACTTATTATTTGAAACAAGATGGAATTGTTACAATAAATTACGCTTATTGCCAAGGTGATGTTGTTGTATATTCTGATTTAATAAAGGTTAAGGTTGCTTTGGATAATGGCGAAATTCTTGGAATTGAAACTACAGGTTACTTGAATAATCATACTCAAAGGGATATTTCTAATGTTAAGATTAGTAAGGAAAATGCAAAGAAATCCTTAAATAAAGATTTGGAAATTGAATCTGAAGGGTTGGCTATAATTCCTACAGAATTTCAAACAGAAATTTTGTGTTATGAATTTAAAGGGAAAGTTGATGATAGGGAATTTTTGGTATATGTAAATGCAGAGAGTGGTAGAGAAGAGGATATTTTGATTATTACAAATACTCCTAATGGAACTTTGACTATGTAAAAATGGAAAAGGGGGATGTTCCTTAAAATCCCTCTTTTTCTAATGTCTTTTGTAAGTGTCTTTTGATAATAATGACGTACTTACAACATTTCCATTTTTCTTTAAAGTTTTGTAAGCTTCTGAATAAATTGCGGTAGCTGTTTTCCCAGTTATTCTTGAAGTTATTTGAACTTCGTAATCATTATCAGATCTTAAACCAAAAATTTTAAAATTTGCAACTCCATTTGCAACAGAGCAAGTGATTTTTATAGGATAATCTCTATTATTTTTAAATTTAAAATCAATTGCACCATATACAATGGTTGCATCTCTACTTGCACCAGCATAAGATGGTACAAATTGATGGTTACTTCTTTCTACAATATCTAAATTTGCATATACTACAGCATTATATAATGTTGTAGTTATTTGGCAGATTCCACCACCGATTCCATCTTCAACTCTTCCTGATACATAAATAGGAGCTTCTTTGTAACCAGCTTGAATTGTTCTTGCACCAACGACTTTATTATAAGAGAAAGTTTCGCCAGGCATTAAAACAGTTCCATTGATTTTGTTTGCTGCTAACATTAAATTTGTTGTACGATTTTTGTTACTTGCTGCATATTTTGTTGAGAACTCAGACAATAAATCTGGAAAAGCTTCTGTTCCTATCATATTTGTTGTTACACGTGGGTATAATACTTTTAATGGAATTACGCATTCGTCTTGTGACTCGTTTAATGAATTTTTTGCTTCGTCTAAAGAAATTGCAAAATCTACACCGTTTTCACTTGGATGTATAACAAATGGATTTTGAGTATAATATGCATCAACTGAATCTTTATGTATTTCGTTATATATTGAGTCAAGATTTAGTTCATTAGGATAAGCGTTTTCAGTAATTAATTCTATATAATTATTCTGGATATTAAGGTTATTAACCTGTGTTATTATTGTATTTGCGGTTTCATCAACTTTTATTACTTGGCCAGCTTGACCTTTGGTTAGTATCAGATTGTTGCCATCTATATAATAGCTACTTTCAATTACTTTATCAGGTAATTTATTAGAAATATCCTGTAGGTCTGCTTTTAATTGGTCAGTATCAATAGAAAATCCAGGGTCTATATTGACATTAGAAAAAAGAGTTTCTATTATTGTTAAATTTTTTTGAATGATATTTCCACTTTTTCCGATATTATAAGCCATATCAACAGCTTCGTTGGTATTAAAATATATTGATAATTGTGTTGTTGAAAGTGAAGCTTCAAAATCGTTATGTTTTAATGTTATTTCTTCTGGAATTGAAGAACTTATATAGCTTGTAATTTTTTGTTTTGCATCTTCTTTTGTGAGCCCAGATACATCAATTCCTTTTATATATACTCCTTTTGCAATTGTTGTACTTTGTATAATTGCTAATGAAAATGTGCAAAATATAATTATTGAAATTAATATGAAAATTGTACATAAAATTCCAAAAATTATCCATACATCTGATTTATTTGTAGTGATTTGTTTTGTTTCATCAAGAGGTTTAAAGGTTGTTTCGTTTTTTGTTTCCTTTGTTTCCATATATATCTCCTTTTTTTGCCATATAATATAGTATATCATGATAAAAATAAATTTACTACTGTTTCAGATTAAAAAAAATCAAAAATTTTCTAATATATTTTTTGTGTTTTTGCAAATAATAATATTGATAAAACTTAATTTGGTTTTATTAGTAAGGAGGATGTTATGTCTAGAAATAGTAAATTAATATCTGAAAATTTAAGAGAAGAAATTGCAAAAGAGCTTGGAGTTTATGACCAGGTAAAACAAGATGGTGGAAGTTGGGCAAGCGTTTCTTCTAGAGATTGTGGAAATATAGTTACTAAGGCTATTGAGATAGCCAATCGTTCAGTAGAGAATAAGTAGCTAATTTTAATTGAATTTTAGTGATGTAACACATGGTATGTTAAAAGGTCAGCGAATACTGGCCTTTTTATGATGAAATTTAAATTATAATATATTTTAATGTGTTTGATTATTATTATTTTTGTCTTGTTCTTTTTGTAAAGTTAATAATCCTTTTTTGATTTTTTCTATAATTTTTGTATTTTCTCTATTTAAAGTGTTGTATGGGTTAATTATTTTTAATCCAAGTAATTCATCTGAACTTAAATTTAGGTAAATACATATACTTTTAAGTAAGTCTGCTGATATTGTTCGCTTTCCTTTTTCATATGCATTATAAGTTGTTGGTTGCATATGAAGATATTTTGCCATATCTTTTTGTTTTATATCTTTATCCTCTCTTATATTTCTTATTTTTTCGTATAATTCCATAATTTCACCTCGATAATTTTTTATAATTTATAGGTTAAACATATTATTAAAAAAATGCAAATATATATGAAATTTATTATTTTTTTTCGATTAACCTAGGGGTTATTTCAATTTTTTCACAAAAAATGGATTTTATATTGACAAATTCACAAATCAAAAATATAATTAATTTAAATTCACATATTGAGAATTTTATAAATATAAATTTGCAAAGGGGAAATATTATGAACAAAAGATTAAGGAATTTTAATGGAATAACTTTGGTTGCACTTATTGTGACTATTGTGATATTGTTGATTTTAGCTGGAATAGCAATAGCTACATTAGGTGGAGAAAATGGATTATTTAAAAAGGTAAAATTAGGAAAAGAAAGATATGCAATTTCAGAAGCGAAGGAGAAGTTGGAACTGGAAATAACTAATTTGCAAATAGAACAGAATGGAAAAGGTGAGGAGTTAACTAAGGAAGATTTACCTAAAATGAATAGTGACGAGATAGATGTACGAGATACAACAAATTTTCCAGTAGAAGTAATATACAAAAACTACAAATTTGAAGTGGATAGTAATTTTAAGGTTACATATGTGGGTGAGGCAAATGAAACAATTATAACATATACAACAGAACCAGAAGGATATACAAATCAAAATAATATTAAGATTTTAGTCAAAATAACAAATCCTAAAGGGATAAAATCTATATTAAAACCGGGTGAAACTGATAAAATATTGCCACAAGATAGAACAACCGCAGGAATTGAATTTACTGTTACAAAAAATGGTCATTATATTTTGAAAGTTGAAGATGTTGATGGAAATGAGGTTTCTAAAGATATTTATATTGATTTGATAGATAGAATAGAACCACTTGATTTTACAATAAGTGCAAGTAAAAGTGATGATAAAGTAATAATATCAGGAGAGGCTCAAGATGGTGAAGCAACAGAAGAAAGTACAAAAAGTGGAATGGATCATTATGAATACTGTTTTGTAGACGAGTCAAATAATATAAAAACATATATAGAAAAAGAGATATCAACAGAAGGACTTGTGGGAACATATAATATATATGCTATAGCATATGACAGGGCAGGGAATTCTAAGAAATCAAATACAGTTCAAATATATATTATGGGAAGTATAAATGCTGTATCAGGCGGAAATCGACATACTTTGTTTATAGATGGTGATGGGAATTTGTGGGGATGTGGTAGTAATGCAAGTGGACAACTAGGAGATGGAACAACAACAAATAGAACAAATCCAGTACAAATAAAAAAAGGAACAAAGTTTACTCAAGTATCAGCAGGGTATAGACATGGTTTGGCATTAGATAGAGAAGGAAATCTATGGACATGGGGATATAATGGTGATGGACAATTAGGAGATGGAAGTAAGATAAATAGAACAAACCCGGTGCAAATACAAAAAGGAACAAAATTCAAACAAGTGTCAGCAGGTCATGAATATAGTATGGCAATAGATAGTGATGGAAATTTATGGGCTTGGGGATTGAATGGTCATGGTGGATTAGGAGATGGAACAACAACAGATAGAACAAATCCAGTACAGATAAAAAATGAAAAAAAATTTATACAAGTATCCGCAGGAAGTGCACATAGTTTAGCAATAGACAGTGAGGGAAACTTATGGGCATGTGGATACAATAGTTATGGACAATTGGGAGATGGAACAACAATAGATAAAGCAAATCTTGAAAAAATAAAAGACGGGACAAAATTTATACAAATTGTAGCTGGAGCTTATTATAGTATGGCAATAGATAGCGAAGGAAATTTGTGGACATGGGGACATAACGATTATGGTCAGTTAGGAGATGGGACGACAATAGATAAACAAAGTCCAGTACAAATCAAGAATGAGATAAAATTTAAACAAGTGTCCGCAGGCAGTGAACATAGTATGGCAATAGATAGTGAAGGAAATTTATGGACATGGGGAAAAAATTATTCAGGACAATTAGGTGATGGAACAATAACAGATAGGACAAATCCTGTAAAAATAACAGATAAGACAAAATTTATGCAAATTGCAGCCGGAGATTATCATAGTATGGCGATAGATTGTGAAGGAAATTTATGGACATGGGGATTAAATGATTATGGACATTTAGGAAATGGAGTGACATCAAATAAAGTTTGGTTAGGACAAATAAAAACAGATAATTCTTTAACACGAATTTCTTTGAAATCTGATCATAACTTAGCAATAGATAATGAAGGAAACTTATGGACATGGGGATACAATAGTTATGGTCAATTAGGAGATGGAACAACAACAAATAGAATAAATCCGGTAAAAATAAAAACAGAGATTAAATTTAAGCAAATATCAGCAGGAGGTAGTCATAGTTTAGCAATAGACAGTGACGGAAACTTATGGACATGGGGATATAATCGTTATGGACAATTAGGGGATGAAACAACAACAAATAGAACAAGTCCAGTACAAATAAAAACAGAAACAAAATTCAAACAAGTATCGGCAGGAAATTATCATAGTTTAGCAATAGATAGTGAAGGAAATTTATGGACATGGGGATATAATAGTTATGGACAATTAGGGGATGGAACAACAGCAAATAGAACAAGTCCAGTACAAATAAAACCAGGAACAAAATTTACTCAAATATCTGCGGGGGCTTTTCATAGTATGGCAATAGATAGTACCGGAAACTTATGGACATGGGGAAATAATCAAGATGGAAGATTAGGAGATGGGACAACAACATTTAGGACAAATCCAGTACAAATAAAAGTAGGAACAAAGTTTAAGTTGGTATCAGCAGGTTCTTGGCATAGTATGTCTATAGATATTGAAGGAAATCTGTGGACATGGGGAGATAATGGTTATGGACAATTAGGAAATGGAACAACAACAGATAGACCAAGTCCAATAAAAATAAAAAATGGAACAGAATTTACGCAAATTGTAGCTGGAGGCTATCATAGTTTAGCAATAGACATTGAGGGAAACTTATGGACATGGGGAGAAAATGATAAGGGACAATTAGGAGATGGAACAACAACAAATAGAATAAATCCAGTACAGATAAAAAATGGAACACAATTTATGCAAATATCTGCGGGACAATATGATAGTTGTATGCTTGATAATAATGGACAGTTACATGGAGTTGGAGATGGCTACCGTCTTGGCGATTTAAGTGTATTGACATTAATTCCAAAAAGGATAAATTAAAGAGAGTGTCGAATTTTGACGAACGATTTTTCTTGATTTTTCAAGAAAATCATGGTAATATATGGCTATGCAATTTATTTGACAATTGCATAGTCAAATTTTTTAAAAATAAAATTGAATTTTAAAATAAAAATTAAATCTAGTAACTTTGGAAAGACAAAAATATTTTAATTAATTTAATCTAATTTATTATTTCAAAATTTTAAGATTAAAAATTAAGTTCAAAATTTAAATCGAAAATACCCAAAAGTATTGGAAAATGAGGCAAGAAAGGAGGTACATTTTTTATAGTGCTAATTGTTAAAAAATTGTAAAATAAAAATAAAAAAAGAGGTGAAAAAATATAAATAAAATGTTATAATAAGAGAGGAGGAAATTTATGCCTACAATAAGTATGTTTTATGGTGTTATAATCAGAATGTATTATGATGACCATAATCCACCACATTTTCATGCTTTTTATGGAGATTATAAAGCAATTTTTAGCTTTGATGGCGAGATAATTGAAGGGACAATGCCAAGTAGTAAGAAAAAACTTATTATTGCATGGACACTTATCCATAAAGAAGAATTAATAGCAAATTGGCAACTAGCAAAGAATAGTGAAATACTATATAATATAAATCCTCTAAGCTAAATTAAGGAGATTTGTTTATGAAAGAAGTTATTAAAGTAGAACCATTAAAAGATTACAAATTATTATTGACATTCAATAATAATGAAAAAAAGATAAAAGATATGAAACCATATTTAGATAAAGGTGTATTTAAAAAATTAAATAATATAAATTTTTTTAATACAGTTGAAATTAAATATGGAACTATTTCTTGGGGCGAAAACATAGATATGTGTGCAGATAGTTTATATGATACTAGTGAAAATTATAATGAATAAATAATAAAATATAAAATGAAAAAATGAGTCATATGATATTAAAAATTGTATGGCTTTTTATTATTTATGTCGAAATCATGAAAATATATGACCTAAAATTATATAAAAACAATTGCAAAAACAATAAAAAAAGCATATAATCTATCAAGAAAAAACAAGTAAAAGGTTTAAAATTTTAATTCTTTTCTAATTTAAGTTGCAGATAAAGAAAGGTTGAGATTATATGAAAATAAAAGAAATTATACAAGCAACAAATGGGAAGTTAATACAAGGAAATGAAGAAACGGAAATAAAAGAGTTTTGTAAAGATACACGAATAATAAAACCAGGTGATGCATATATAGGCATAAAAGGTGAAAATTTTGACGGGAATATATTGTGGCAAAAAGCATTTGAAGCAGGAGCAGACATAGTAATTGTACAAGGGATAGATTTTTCAAAAGAAGATTTAGAAAAATATCAAAATAAAAATATAATAGAAGTTGAGGATACAATAAAAGCTTTAGCAGATATTGCAACATATAAAAGAGAATCAATGGGAAAAAACTTCAAAATGGTTGGAGTTACAGGAAGTGTTGGAAAAACAAGTACAAAAGATATTGTTGCAAATGTTATATCTCAAAAATATAAAACATTAAAAACACAGGGAAATAACAATAATGAAATAGGTTTGCCATTTACAATGTTTAATTTGAAAGACCAAGAATCAGCAGTTATTGAAATGGGGATGAACCATTTTGGAGAAATAAGTAAATTAACAAAAATTGCGAAACCAACAATATCAGTAATTACAAACATTGGAACATCTCATATTGGAAATTTAGGTTCAAGAGAAAATATTTTAAAGGCAAAACTTGAAATTCTAGAAGGAATGGATAAAAAAGTTTTGGTTATAAATAATGACAATGATTTATTACATAAATTTTTTATGGAAAATAAAGATGTAGAAATACATACATATGGAATTGAAAATGATTCGGAAGTTAAAGCAGAAGATATTGTTTTAAATGAAAATGATAGTGAATTTATTTGCAATATAAAAGGCGATAAATTTAAGGTTAATGTTCCTGTTGGAGGGATTCATTTTGTGTATAATGCTTTGTGTGCTGCAACTGTTGGAATGTTAATGGGGTTAAGCAATGAACAAATAAAAAGAGGAATTGAAACTTTTGAATTGACTAAAAAAAGAATGGACATAACTGAATTAAAAAATGGTGTTACAATTATAAATGATAGTTATAATGCAAGTTTTGAGTCGATGCAAGCTTCTTTAAAATATTTGCATGGTTTAAATTCAAAAAGAAAAATTGCAGTTTTGGGTGATATGTTTGAACTTGGAGAATATTCAAAAGAATTGCATGAAAAAGTTGGAGTAGAAGTTGCTAAAAATAACATAGATATGCTTGTTTGTTGTGGCGAAAATGCTAAATATATAGTGGAAAGTGCAGAAAAAAATGGCATGTTAAAAGAAAATGTTAATTATTTTGAAAATAGAGAGCAAGTTGAAAAATTTATAAGAGAAAATTGGCAAAGTGGAGATAGTGTTTTGTTTAAGGCTTCTAATGGTATGAAATTTTTTAATATTGTAGAGAATTTGTTAAAGTAATGTATTTAAAATTTAATTTTATTGTGTACTTAAAAGAGTAAAATAGAGTTAAGATTTATATAGAAGGTGTAATTTTAATTAGATGGTTTATGGGTAAATCCATTAAAAAACCTAAATATATTATATAAGGAATAGTATCAATTATGAAAAAATTAGGTGTTATCTTTGGAGGAATGTCAACTGAAAATAAGGTATCTTGTGTTTCAGGTGCTTCAGTAATTAAAAATTTAAATAAAGGAAAATATGAAATTTTTCCTATATTTATAGATGAAAATGGAAAATGGTTTAAAATTCAAATGCCACAAGAAGGTCAAATAAAAATTGAAGATAAAGAACAAATTGAAAATGTATTTGATTATTTAAAACAAATGGATGTTGTTTTTCCAGTGTTACATGGTTTATATGGAGAGGATGGAACAATACAAGGTTTATTTGAATTATTAAAAATTCCTTATGTTGGTTGTGGAGTATTGTCTTCAAGTGTTGGAATGGATAAAGTTTATACAAAAATAATTTTTGACAAAGCAGGAATTAATCAAACTAAATATGTCTATATAAGAAAATATAATGATAAATTTATTTATGTAGATAATAACTTTAATGAAGAAATAGTTAATTTAGAAGAAATTTCTAAATTGACTGTAAAAAAATTAAAATTTCCAATGTTTGTAAAGCCATCAAATTCAGGCTCAAGTGTAGGAATTAGTAAGGTAAATAATGAAAAAGAATTGAGGGATTCAATAATTGAGGCATCAAGATATGATAAAAAAATATTAGTTGAAGAAGGTATAAATGGTAGAGAGGTTGAATGTGCAGTTCTTGGAAATGAAGATGTTCAAAGTTCATGTGTAGGTGAGATTAGGGCTGCTGATGAATTTTATAGTTATGATGCAAAATATAAAAATCAAGAATCAAAGACATTAATACCTGCAGAAATTTCAGAGGAAAAATCAGAAGAAATTAGAAAATTGGCAGTAAAGGCTTTTAAATCAATTGATGGTAAAGGTTTGTCTAGGGTTGATTTCTTTATAGAAAATGGTACTGAAAAAGTATATATAAATGAAATTAATACTTTGCCTGGTTTTACTAATATTAGTATGTATCCAAAGCTTTTTGAACAGGTTGGAATTAAATATTCTGAGTTGTTGGATGAGGTTATAGAATTAGCTTTTGAATAAATGTTACAATTTACAGCTTTAAAAAATTTTCTTATGCTGTGGATTGTAACAATAAACAAAAAATATATGAAAAAAGTCCATAAAATCTATGGATTTTTTTTCAAATTATGATATAATGTACCTACCTGATTTTTAGGGAGGATGTTAAATGAAATACAAAGATTATTATAAAATATTAGGGCTTGAAACAAGCCGAGTTTCAATAGAAGATATAAAAACAGCATATAGAATGGCAGTAAAGAAAAATCATCCTGATTTAAATGTGGGAGATAGCTTAGCTGAAGAAAAAATAAAAGATATAAACGAAGCATATAGAACACTGTCAATACCAGCTTCAAAGAGAAAATATGATAGAATATGGAATTCTAGAAATAATGCTAAAAATTATCAAAATTTTAAAGGAAAAAATATTTTTAGTATGTTTTTAGGTGATATAGGAAAAGATGCTGAAGAAAAAGTATCAAAGAAAAATCCTGTAAAAGGTGAGAATATTGATACAGAAATTAGAGTAAGCTTAGAAGATGCTTTTTATGGTTTGGAAAAGAAGATTTCTCTAAGAACTGTAGAAGGAAAGATGAAAACATTTGAAGTTAAAATACCAGAGGGAATACGCAATGGAGAAAAAATAAGACTTATAGGTCAAGGAAAAAAAGGTGTTAATGGTGGAAAAAATGGAGACTTGCTTATTAAAATAAATATAGAAGATAATAAAATGTTTAGGTTATATGGAAGTGATTTGTGTACAGATTTAAAATTAACACCATGGGAAGCAGCGTTAGGTACAAGAGTTGATGTTAAAACAATTGATGGAGAAACAAGAGTGTATGTACCACAAGGAATACAAAGCGGTGAAAAAGTAAGAATTCCAAGTAAAGGTTATAAAGATGGAAAAGGTGGACGAGGAGATTTAGTTGCAGAGGTTAAAATAATGGTTCCAAAAAAACTGGAACTTGATGAACAGGAAATGTTTGAAAAGCTTAAAGAAATGTCAACATTTAATCCAAGAAATGATTAAAATATGTCAAAACATAGAAAAACTTTACATAATTAAATAAAACTATTGACAAGAGCCTTGAAATTGGCTATAATTGTAGGTAGTGATGTAACAAAAGATGAACTATGGATTGTACATAGAAATGAGGTGTAGAAATGGACAATATACAAGGAAAACATTTTAGTATAACAGATCCAAAAGGAGTAAATACTGTTATATATCAAGTTAATAAAACTGAAAAAGAATTTTTAAAAGAATATCCTAAATATACTGTTGAAAGACTTGACCACACAGAGGAATTAAGAGGAGATTTTAATAAAAAGACTTTTTATGTTGAAAATCCATCTAAGGATGGAAACAGATTGGTAATTTTATCTTTTGGTGATGATAGAGTTGTTATTAATACAGGTATATTGATGAATGATGAGGTTAAAATAACAAAAAAACCAACACCATTTAAATTTACTACATTATATTCAGAAGAAGATTCAGAATATAAAGAATTTAAATATACGCCAAATTTGAAGAGACCAATTTCAATTATAGACCCAGAAACAACAGAAGAGATAAAACCAACACTTTATTTTGATGAGAAATCAAATGAAGTAAAAGGGAAATGTAAATTAAAACCGTATAAATCTTATTTTGCATTTGAGATAAGAGACGAAGAATAAGGAGGAGAAGCCCAAATGGCAATTAAATCAAAGGATGTAAAAACTATTCCGGCAGGAAATAATGATAAAATTTCTGTTAATGGAATTGAATTTAGTAACATTATAGAAAAAGATAAATTTGAAATGAAAACAGCTCAAAAAGGTGTAAAAATTGAAGTTTTAAGTACTGAATTAACAGAGAATATGACTATTAAAGCTGTAGATGATACTGTTATTGATTTTGAAACAAGAAAACAACAATTAAAAAATAATCCAAAACTTGCAAAATATTTAAAAGAAAAAAGCAAAGATATGGATGCAGATAGAGCAATGTAGTATACTAAAGAATAGTAGGTGATTTTTAATGAATTACAAAATAGAGGGAGCAATAAGAAAGAATAAAAAAAGTTTTATAATATGTGCAATACTATGGCTTTTATTAGTCATAGTATTTGTTGCGCCTTTTTCATATAGTTTGTTTCAAGCAACAAACGAATTGGGGAAAGTATCGCTAGAAACATTTATAGAGCAACTTCCAACTAATATTTCAAATCCATTTGGAACATTGGGTGGAATATTTGCACAAGGAGCAACACATAATTTTATATCAACATTACTTGGATTTTCTGTTATATATTTAGTTATATTTTTTATTGGATTTGCTAAGTCAGCACCAAAAAATAGATATACAGATATTGAGCATGGTTCAAGTGACTGGAGTCAACGAGGAGAACAATATCAAATATTAAGCAAAAATAAAGGAATTATACTTGCTGAAGATAATTATTTACCACTAGATAAACGTGGAAATGTAAACGTTTTGGTAGTTGGACGGTTCAGGTTCTGGTAAATCTGCATCATATTCAATACCAAATGCTTATCAATGTTTGGGTTCATATGTGTTTACTGACCCAAAAGGTGAGCTTTATGATAGAACAGCGGGATATTTAAAAGAACAAGGTTATGATATTAAAGTACTAAACTTAGTAAGACCACAATATAGTGATGGATATAATCCGCTAATGCATATATCATCAGAATTAGATGTTGATGTTATTGCAAATACAATAGTAAAAGGACAAAAAACTGATAGTGGTTCAGACCCATATTGGGATGATATGGCAGAAATGTTGCTAAAAGCATTAATATATTATTTAATAGCAACAAGACCAGAAGAAGAACAAAATTTAGCAAGTTGTGCAGAATTGGTAAGAGCAGCAAATAAAAATGGTGGAAGTAACTTGCTTTCAGATTTAATGAGTCAATTACCATATGACCATCCAGCAAGAATGTATTACAAATCAATAGAAATAGCGCCAGAAAAAACATATGGTTCTATATTAAGTTCTTTGCAGTCAAAACTTGGTAAATTTGACTCAAAAGAAATAGCTGAATTAACATCAACAGATACTATAAATTTTGAAGAAATAGGAAGCAAAAAAACTGCGGTATATGTAATATCATCAGATACTCATACAGCATACGACTTTTTATTAACAATATTCTTCTCGCAAATGATACAACAATTATATGATTATGCAGACCAAAATGGTGGTAAACTTCAAGAAAGAACATATTTTATATTAGATGAGTTTGCAAATATAGGAAAAATACCTGACTTTGATAAAAAGATATCAACATCAAGAAGTAGAGGAATCTCATTTAGTGTTATTTTACAAAATATTGACCAATTAGAAGCTGTATATGAAAAATCTTATGAGACAATAATGGGTAACTGTGATACACATGTATTTTTAGGAAGTAACTCATTTAAAACAGTTGAATATTTTTCAAAACAACTAGGTGAAAAGACTATAGATAGAGATAGCATTTCAATAAATAAGGATAAACAAAATCATAGAACTGGTAAGAGTGTATCTGATCAAATTATGGCTAGAGCACTTATGACGCCAGATGAATTAAGAAGATTAGATAATGATTTGTGTATTATTTTTGAAAAAGGTTTAAAACCAGTTAAAGCTAATAAATATTATTATTTTAAACATCCTATGGCTAAAGATATGGCAAAATGTGAAATCAGTCATAATGATATTGGAGAAATTGATAGAGGAATATGGAGAAAATATAATCCATATAATCCTTATGTTGAGGAAAAAGATGAAAAATCAGTTGAAAATTTAAATATTGAGTCTTTGGATGACTTGTTTGAAGATGATAATGTAAAAGAAGAAAATAATAATATTAAAAATAATTTAAATGTGCCTAAAGATGAGAAAAAATCAGAAAAAATAACAAATTCGTTGGATGATTTCTTAGATTTAAATATGCAAAATGATGATAATGCACCTATGCTTCCTCAAGATGATGAAGAGGATACATATGATTTACAAAAGGAATTAGAGGCTAAGTTTGATGAGTTATTTGGTCCATTGGAAGATGATTAAATTTTATAAATTAAAGAGATAAAGTGGTTTAATGAATGGCTTTATCTTTTTTTTGTTTTGTTTTTGTGTGAACAAAAGTTTTTATGAAATTTTGTGATGTTCGCTTGTTTTTTGTAATTAATTGTTATATAGTATGTGTTATATTTAAATGTAAATTAGTAAGGAGAAATAAAGATGAAATTTGTACACATAGCTGATATGCACTTTGACAGTCCATTTGTAAACCTTTCAGACAAAGATGGACTAGGAGATTTAAGAAGACTAGAACAAAGAAAAGTATTCAAAAAAGTAACAGAATATATAAAAGAAAATAATATAAAATACTTATTTATTTCAGGGGATTTATATGAACAAAAATATATAAAAAAATCAACAATAGAATATATAAATAATTTATTTAAAGAAATTCCAGAAACAAGAATATTTATATCACCAGGAAATCACGACCCATATACAAAAAATTCGTATTATAATAAGTTTTATTGGAATGAAAATGTAAAAATATTCACATCAAAAATAGAAAAAATTGAATGTGAAGATGCAAATATTTATGGGTATGGATTTGATGATTTTTATTGTAAAAACTGCGGAATAGAAAATGTTGAATTAGAAGATAGAAATAAATTGAATATATTAGTAATTCATGGAACATTAGATGGCGGTGCAATTGAAAATAGTGAATATAATCCTTTATCTTCAAAGATGTTGAAAGAAAAAGGATTTGACTATGTTGCTTTAGGACATATTCATAAACTAGATTATAATCAAGAAGAAAATCAAAATATTGTATATCCAGGCTCAACAGCATCATTAGGATTTGACGAACTTGGTAAACATGGAATGATAGTTGGAGAATTGGAAAAAGAAAAAATAAATTTAGAATTTGTTCCATTAGATGAAACTGAATTTAAATTATTTGATTTGGATGTTACAGAGATAATTTCAAAAGAAGAATTAATTGAAAAAATAAATGAAATAAATTTTGAAGAAAATAATTTAATTGAAATTATTTTAACAGGAAAAAGAAATTTTGAAATTGACAGATATGAATTATATAAATTAATTTCAAATGATAAAGTGATTAAAATAAAAGATAAAACAAAAATAAATTATGATTTAGAAAAATTATCAAATGATACTACTTTAAAAGGTTTATTTGCTAAAGAAATGCTGGTAAAATTAAATGAAGAAAATATTCCTGAAGAGCAAAAAGAAATAATAGAAAAAGCAGTTGAAATTGGAATGGAGGCAATAGATTGAAAATAAATAAAATAAAAATAAATTCTTATGGAAAATTAAAAGAAAAAGAAATAAATTTTAAAGACGGAATAAATTTAATATATGGACAAAATGAAGCAGGAAAATCTACATTAATTAAATTTATTACTAATTCTTTATATGGAATTTCAAAAAATAAAAAAGGAAAAGAAGTTTCAGATTTTGATAAATATAAACCTTGGTCTGGAGAAGAATTTTCTGGAAAATTGGAATATGAATTAGATAATAAAGAAAAATATGAAATATATAGAGATTTTAGTAAAAAAAATCCAAAAATATTTAATGAAAATATGGAAGATATTTCTAAAGAATTTAATATTGATAAAAATAAAGGGAATGAATTCTTTTATGAACAAACAAAAATAGATGAAGATTTATTTTTGTCAACACTTGCAATTAATCAAAGTGAAGTTAAATTAGAAAATCAGGCTCAAAACTTTTTAATTCAAAAAATTGCTAATTTGGCACAGACTGGTGATGATAGTATATCTTTTAAAAGGGTAATTGACAGAATAAATAGAAGGCAATTAGATGAGGTAGGAACTGAAAGGTCTAGGGAAAAGCCAATTAACATAGTTACAAGAAAATTACAAGAATTAAATGCAGAAAAGGAAAATCTAGAAAAATTTAAAAATTTTAAATATGAATATGAAGACCAGGAAAATGATTTAAAAGATCAAATTTTAAATTTGGAAAATGAAAATAATTTTCTAAAAGAAATTAAGTTGCAAAAAGAAAATGAAAAAATTGAAAATGAAAAAATAAAAATAAAAGAAAATATTGAAAATGAAAATTTAGAAAAAATAAATTCTGTAAATAAAAAAATAAATGAATTAAAAATAAATAATAAAAATATTTTAGAAAAATATTTAAATAATAATTTGGAAAATAATTTAAAAAATAAAAATAAAAAAATAAATAAAAATAAATTAATTAAAAAATTAAATATTATTTTTATTTTATTAATTTTAATTAATATTTTACAATTTATTTTTATTAAAAATAATATTTTTAAATATATTTTTCTTCTTACAGTACCAACGTTTTTAATTTTTTACATATTTTTAATAAATAAAGAAAAAAATAAAATAAAAAATAATGAAAAAATAGAAAAAAATAAATTTAATGAAATTAATTTACAATTAATTAATTTAGAAAATGAAAAAAAATTAATAGAAAATAATCAAAAAAATAATAGTGAAGAATTAAATAAAATAAAAAATAATTTAAATTTAAAAAATAATTTAGAAAAAGAAAAAATAAAAAATAAATATTTAAATAAAATAGAAAAAAATAAAATAAATATTTTTTTGGATTTAAATAATTTAGAAAAAATAAATTTTGAAATTGAAAAAATTCAAAATGAAATAAATAATAAAAAATTAAAATTGCATACTTTAAATTTAGACAAAAAAAATATAGAACCACAGTTAGATAATTTATCAAAAATTGAAGAAGAATTAGTTAACAATAATGAAAAAATGTTAACCTTGCAAAAATTAAATATGAGTATGAATTTAGCAAAAAACATTTTAAGCAATTCATATGAAAAAATGAAGAATTCAGTAACCCCTAAGTTTACAGAGAATTTATCTTATAATATTTCTAGCATAACAGATGGTAAATATAACAAAGTAATGTTTAATGAAGAAGAAGGTTTAATTGTTGAATTACAAAATGGGGATTATATTCCGGTAAATAGATTTAGCATTGGAACTATTGACCAATTATATTTATCATTAAGACTTTCTATGATTAATGAACTTTCTGATGAGACTGTTCCAATTTTTTTGGATGAGGCTTTTGCATTTTATGATGATGAAAGATTAAAAAATATTTTGGATTATTTAAACTCTAAATTTAGTAATAGACAAATTATTATTTTTACATGTACAAATCGTGAAAAAAGTATTTTTGAAAATAAAAATATTGATTATAACTATATAGAGTTGTAAAATTCCTAAATTTGTAGTATAATACCAAAAGGGTATAAAACTTGAAAAAATTTTATATGGAGATGCACGGAAAAGCCAAAGATTTGTCTGATAAAATTTTGGATAGTGATTCACGGAAAAATCCAAGATTTGTCTGTCGACGAACAGAGCAAAACACAGTGAAGGGAGAATATTTATGTTTGAAAAATTAGAAGCAGTAGAAAAAAGATATGAAGAATTAACAAAAATGATTAGTGACCCAGAAGTAATATCAAACCAATCAGAATGGCAAAAATTAATGAAAGAACATGCAAGTATAGAAGATATAGTTTTAAAATTTAGAGAATACAAAAAAGCAAAGCAAGCAATGGATGAAGCAAAAGAAATGATGGAAGACAAAGAGTTAAAAGAATTAGCAGAAATGGAATACTATGATAATAAAGAAAAATTACCAAAATTAGAAGAAGAATTAAAATTCTTATTAATTCCAAAAGATCCAGACGATGACAAAAACATCATTTGTGAAATAAGAGCAGGAGCAGGTGGAGAAGAAGCCGCATTATTTGCTGGAACATTATTTAGAATGTACACAATGTATGCAGAAAGAAAACACTGGAAAATGGAAGTTTTAAACGAAAACGAAACAGGACTTGGTGGCTATAAAGAAATAACATTTATGGTTACTGGAAAAGGTGTTTATAGTAGACTTAAATTTGAAAGTGGAGTTCACAGAGTACAAAGAGTTCCAGATACAGAAAGCAGTGGTAGAATTCATACATCAACTGCAACTGTTGCAGTACTTCCAGTTGTTGAGGATGTTGAAATTGAAATAAACCCAGCAGACATTAAAATGGAAGTTTTCCGTTCTTCAGGTGCTGGTGGACAACATATAAACAAAACATCATCTGCAGTAAGACTTATACATGAACCAACAGGTATCGTTGTTGAGTGTCAAACTGAAAGATCTCAATTCCAAAATAGGGATAATGCTATGAGAATGCTTAGAACTAAATTATATGAGATGGAAAAACAAAAACAAGATAGTGAGATTTCTAGTGCTAGAAAATCTCAAGTTGGTTCTGGTGATAGAAGTGAGAAAATTAGAACTTATAATTATCCTCAAGGTAGAATTACAGACCATAGAATTGGTATGAGTATTTATCAAATGGAAAATTTCTTGAATGGTGATATTGATGAAATGGTTGATAATCTAATTGCTGCAGATAGAGCAGAAAGATTAAAAGGTGAAGATGAATAAATAAAATAATAAAAGTCAACAGATATTGTATAATATGCAATATCTGTTGGCTTTTATTATTTATATGTAATATTATAAAAATTACTAATAAGTAAAATGCTACACATCAGGTACTATATGTTTTTGCTTTCTAAAAAATCAATAATATTAATAATTAATTCTAAATCTCTATCAGACAATTTTGTAATCTGTGTTGAAATTTTATCTATAGTATCTTTTCTATCATTATTTAAATACTTAGCCAATAATTGAGAAATGGTTATATCAAGAGCATTAGACAAATCGATTAATGCTATGCAACCAGGTAGGTAAGTACCTATTTCTAAACCATATATGTAGTTTGCAGAAAGGTTACTTTTTTCTGCCAATTCTTCTCTGGTGTATCCTTTTTCTTTTCTAAATTTAAGTATATTTTTGCCAAGGTCTTTAGCAATTTCTATTCTTCTTTTTTCTTCTTCGTTCTTTTCCAATAAGTGCACCTCCAATTATTTTAATTATAGGTTAAATGAACAAAAAGTAAACAAAGTAATCTTGTGATTTTTAATAGAAAACTATGATAAAATATAATGATTTCTTATAATTTTTCTAATTATACTTTTAAAAATATAATAGCGTACTTAGAAAAAATATAAGAAAACTATTAAAAAAGTATTTACAATTTTCGACAGTAATGGTATATTGTGAATATAATGTGACAATTATGTAGTGTAAATCAAAAGAAAAGGGGGTGTAATAATGAGTGTATTAATATTTTTAATTATTGTTGCAGTTATAGCATTATTTATTTTTATAAATGTAAAAATAGGTGATTTAAAATATAGAGCAAAGCAACACATTTTAAAAAATTCAGGAATAAGTTCATCAGATATATCAGCGGGAATTACAGGTTCTTTTGAACAAAAGTATATACAAAGATTTTTAATAGATTATCCTAATTTTACAGAGAAGTCTCTAAAAGAATTGTTAAAACAATATACAATTCAAATTTTTAGTAGAACTTCAGTGGAACAATTTAGTCAAAATGTTTGTGAAAAAATGCAGACAGATGCTAAATTAGATAAAATGAAAATGATGGATTTTAGAAGAATTAATATAACATCATATTCTAATTCTAAATTAAATGTGGTGGCGGTATATACAGATGGAAAATATGAATATAATGTATATTTAATATGTAGTGTTCAAGAAAATGAAATTTATCTTGATAAGTATAGAATCGAAAAAGGAAATGTAGTAGGATTTTAAAAATTAAAGGAGGAATTGGTTATGAAAAGTGATAAAGATTGGTTAACAACATTATTATTATGTTTGTTTTTAGGAGGATTAGGAATTCATAGATTTTATGTAGGAAAGACTGGAACAGGAATATTACAATTAATAACATTAGGTGGATGTGGAATTTGGAGTTTAATTGACTTAATTATGATTGTAACAGGAAGTTTTTCAGATAAAGATGGATATGCTATCAAGAACAACTAAAATATTAATATTTATAATTTTAAATTTATTGTTATTAATATTACTATATAATATTCCAAGAGACTTTGAATTATTAAATAATATTTGTCTAATAAAATTTGTATTAAAAAGACCGTGTTGGAATTGTGGAATGACAAGAGCATTTTTATCAATATTGCATTTTGATTTTGAAACAGCATATAGGTTAAATCATAATGTAGTAATTGTATTTCCATTAACGGTATGGATGTATTTATATAGTTGGTATAAATTTATTTTTAAAGAGGAGGTGTTTAAAAATGACAGAAAAGGGTAAAGCAATTTTAGCATATATTTTTACATGGATAGGTGGTTTAATTGTGTTATTTGGAATGAAAGATAATACAAGAAACACAAAAATTCATGCCGCTCAAGCAATTGTTATAGGAATTGGATACATGATTATTGTTGCAGTCTTAAAATTTATTCCTGTAAAAATACCATTTTCTTCAACATTAACTTATGGACTTTATATGGTTTTAATTATTATAGGAATTGTTAAGGCAAATAATGAAGAAGATCCAGAATTACCTGTTGTTGGAAATATTGCAAAATCAATATTCGGTAAAAAAATAGATGAATAACGAAAGAAGGGAAACTTATGAAAAAGACTAAATATTTAATTTTGGCATTATTGGCAGTGGCTGTAATTTTTATGGTTCCTAATGTTGTAAAAGCAACTTCTGAAACATGGAAAGATACGGCACAAAATATAGATTGGTGTTATGAATTAGATAGTAGTGGAAATATAATTAATTTAAATTGTAATACTTCAATTGTAAGTGGAACAGTAAAAATACCATCAACAATAAATGGAAAGACTGTTATATCCTTAAATGGAGGAGTGGATTATAATGGGAGCTATAAGACTGATGGTGTATTTAAAGATTGTACTGGTTTAACAGGGGTGGAAATTCCAAATACTATAATAGAAATTGGAGAGTATGCATTTAACGGCTGTACAGGATTAAAAAGTGTAATAATTCCAGATAGTGTAACTAAGATAGGGTATTATGCTTTTAATGGTTGTGTTGGTTTAACAAATGTTACGTTTTCAAAGAATATTTCTATGATTGATAATTATGCATTTGAAGATTGCTCTGGATTAACAAAAATTGTACTTCCAGATAGCTTAACAACATTAGGAGATGGGGTTTTTAGAGGATGTAGCGGATTAAAAGAAATAACTCTTTCTGAAAATTTAACTAAAATTAATGCCAGTACTTTTAGAAACTGTTCTGGTTTAACAAGTGTTATATTACCATATTCTATTACTTCGATAGCAACTAATGTCTGGGGCGCATTTGAAGGATGTACAAACTTGAAAAAGATTAAAATACCAGATTCTGTTGTTAGTATTGACAAAAATGCATTTAGTGGATGTGATAATCTTACTATATATGGTAATGATGGTTCAGTTGCAAAAAAATATGCAGAAGACAATAGTATAAAATTTGATTATATATCAAATTGGAATAAACAAACTTCTGGAACAGATGTAACAGCACCAACAGTAACAGCAATAGAAGTGCCATATTCTAGTGTTAGCAAATATAGTAATAATGATCAATACGTTGTTCCTGCAAATGCAAAATTAACAATAAATGTTAAATTTAATGAGGAAATAAAAGGAACAATACCAACATTAATAATAAAATTTGGTGATGGTCAAAACATTGAAATAAAAGATGGAGCAATTTCGGGATCTAGTATAAAATATGTATATACTATAAAAAGTTCAGATTTAGGAATTATGAGTACTGTAGATTTAACAGGCGGGGATATAACAGATTTAGCAGGTAATAAGGCAGTATTATCTTGTCCTAAAGTAGTAGTACCATATTTTTCAAGAGTTATATATGCAAATGGTACAATAACTAATCCAGAGACACCAGATTCAAACAATAATCAATCACCAAATGATAAACAAAATTCAGATGATGGTGACAATAAAAAAACAGAAGGAAAAAAAGATCCAGAAGAAAATCAAGATCCAACAACTGCAAAAGGAAGTTTACCATATACAGGAGCTGGAATAGGATTAATAATAAGTATATTAGCTTTAGCAGGAATGGGAACATTTGCATATTTCAGATATAATGGATTAAGAGATGTAAAATAATTTAAAATTAATAAAAACTAGTATTATTGTAAAAACAGTAATATTAGTTTTTTTGTTTTGTAATTTTTAAATTTTTATTTATAGAAAACAATAAAAATATAAAAAACGTGAAATTTTTCATAGAGCTATCTATAAAAAACGTGAAGATTTTACTGAAAACACGTATGAAAAACGTGAAATTTTTCAAAAAACATCTATGAAAAACGTGAAAATTTTCAAAAAACATCTATGAAAAACGTGAAATTTTTCAAAAAACATCTATGAAAAACGTGAAGAAATGTTAATGTATTAAAAATCTTGAAATGCTGCAGAAGTTGATTTTATTATATACAATGATGATAGAATCATTCCAATAGAGGTTAAACAAATGATATTAAATCAATACCATTGTATGCTACTTTTTGTATAAAAAATTAAAATTGTTTAATCAATACAATTGTTTAAATTTCAGAGTTCTAAAAAAACTTTGAAATTTATTTTTAACTATTGACAAAAACAAGTGTTTTGCGTAAAATTATGATAGATATTTAAATGGTAATCAGATAGAAAATAAACTTTGAAGGGAGTTATGCATAATGGATAATAAATTAAATGAACAAAATAATTTTATAATGTATACAACAGATGATGGACAAGTTGATATTGAAGTAAGATTAGAAGATGAAAATGTATGGCTTACTCAAAACTCAATGGCTGAATTATTTGATACTACGAAACAAAACATAAGTTTACATATAAAGAATATATTTGAAGAAAAAGAACTAGAAGAAAATTCAGTTGTCAAGGAATGCTTGACAACTGCTAAAGATCGAAAAAATTATAAAACAAAATTTTATAATTTGGATTTAATTATATCAGTTGGATATAGAGTACGATCACTTCGAGGTACACAATTTAGAATATGGGCAAATAAATTGATAAAAGAATATCTAATAAAAGGGTATAACATTAATGTTAAAAGATTCAAAAATAATGGTGGAGGAACATATTTTGAAGAAGTATTAGAAAAAATTAGAGATATCCGTTCATCTGAAAAAGTATTTTGGAGAAAAATACTAGATATTTATGCAACCAGTGTAGATTATGATGCGAAAAATGAACAAACAAGAGAATTTTTTAAAACGGTTCAAAACAAAATGCATTATGCTGTTCATGGCAATACAGCAGCAGAAGTAATATTTAATAGAGTAGATAGTGAAAAGGATAATATAGGATTAACAAATTTCAAGGGAAACATGCCTACTAGAGCAGAAACAGAAATTGCTAAAAATTATTTAAGTGAAAAAGAATTAGATTTATTAAATAGAATGGTGTCAGCATATTTGGATGTTGCAGAGATTAATGCTTTAAATATGCATGCAATGACGATGAAAGAATGGGTAAAAGAACTAGATGGATTTTTAACTATGACTCATAAAGATATATTAGAAGGAGCAGGAACAATATCTCATGAAAAAGCATTAGAAAAAGCTCATAAAGAATATGATAAATATATGAAAAGTCATTTAACACAAGCAGAAAAAGATTATTTAGAAATAATGGGCGAAGACATTAAAAAATTGAAATAGTACAGGAGTGAACTATCGTTTAAAATATAAAAAGTGAAAGATAACTAGTAATTTGTGAGGAGGGTAAATAATGAAAAAAAGTTTATTGTTTGGGATAATTTTTGGAATAAGTATGGCAATAATATTTAGTGTTGTATTTGTAAATGTTATGAATAGTATGGCTGGAATTGGTATTGGTATTGCATTAGGAAGTTCATTTACACTATCAGGTGCTTTAATGTTTAGTGCTATTGACAAAAATAAAAAAGATAATCAATAGAGATAAATTACAATTTTGATAATAAAGAAAAAGGAGATTATGTATTATGAAAAGAGAAAGATATTCAATAATTTATAGTAGTAAAACAGGAAATACAAAAAAACTTGCAGAGGCAATCTATAATACTTTACCTCAAAATAAGTGTGATTATTATGGTACAGTGGATAAAATTGATGATGTATTAAGTAATGTAATTTATATTGGTTTTTGGACAGAAAAAGGAAATGCTGATCATCTAACAATAGATTTTTTAAATAAATTAAAAAACAAAAAAATATTTTTATTTGGGACAGCAGGATATGGCGAAAGTGAAAAATATTTTGAGGGTATTATTAATAATGTAAAAAAGAATATTGATAGTAGCAATACAATAATAGGTACTTTTATGTGTCAAGGTAAAATGCCATTATCAGTTAGAGAAAGATATGAAAAAATGAGAGAACAAAATAATATTTCACTTAACATTGAGAAATTAATTTCTAACTTTGATAAAGCATTATCACATCCAAATAAAGAAGATTTAAAAACATTAGAACAAATGGTAATATTATACGATGAGGAATAAAAATGTCAGATATTAGTGTATTTGGAGATTCTGTTTTAAAAGGAGTTATATACGAAAATAATAGTTTATAAAGTATCTCAAAATAGATTTTCTAATATATGTGAGGATATATTAGGAGTGTCAATAGAAAACAAAGCAAAATTTGGGAGTACAATAAATATTGGAAAAAATATAATATTCAAAAATATCGAATTGATTAAGGAAACAAAAAGTAAATATGTCGTAATGGAATTTTTGGAAAATGACAGTGATTATAATTGGAGAGAAATATCAGAAAATCCAGACAAAGAACATTATTCCAAAAGTTCAATAACACAGTTCATTGAAATATATTCGTATTTTATAGATGAATTAAAAAGAATAGGAAAAGAACCTGTATTATTATCATTACCACCAATAGATTCAACTAAATATTTTGATTATATAAGTAAAAAATTAAATGCTGATAATATATTAAAATGGATGGAATGAAATAAACAATTACTCAAATCTACTATGTGATGATGGAATACACCCAAATGAAAAAGGACACAAAATTATTGCAGAAGCTATAAAGGAACATATAGAAAAAAGAAAAATTGAATTAATAGGTTAGCCACAAATTACAAGTTATAGGAGAAATAAATGATAAGAAAATTTGAAAAAAATGATATAAATCCTGTAATGCAAATATGGAAAAA